>CAYNYF010000001.1:0-100720 GCA_964401385.1 uncultured Planctomycetaceae bacterium
GGCCGGGGAAGGCGATTTTGCCGTTATAGAGGTCATAGTCAAAGCAAGAACGACCCCTTTTCTTGTGATCGTCTACGATGCTGTAGCCGCTATTCGATGTGATGCTGCCGCGCTTTGCCTCCCGTCCGAAATAACGTATGCTCCGTCCCTGTACATGCAGGATGTTGTTGCGGCTAATCAGCTCGGTGATGCCGTCTGAAGTCGCCCCGATGCCGACGTTTGAACCCATGTTAATGCCTGAGGCGGGGACGGATGCGGGCTGCAGGATGGTGTTGTGAAACCAGTACTGCTGTCCGTACCACTCCCCCCCCCATCTACCGTGACTGCCGACCTTGCCGAGGCTCCGAGATGCGTCGTGTCGTTTGCCGTCCGGCGTGCATCGCGTCCTGCGCACGATGTTACGGAAAACGTACAAGGGTCCCTTGGTCACCGCGACCGTGGCCACGCTCTGATGCACAAGGTCGAAATAGTTACCCCAGATCCGCACGTTGCAGCCGCCTCCTTCGGGCTCCACGCCGTCATCGAAAGCGTTCTGGACTGTGTTGCCATAGATGTCGGTGTCGGGACCCGGGAAACCCACGCTGCTGAAATTATCCCATCCCCCCAGCGCATCGTTGTAGCAGTGCTTCTCATCTGCGTAGACGTCGTTGTACCGGATCACATGGTTGCCTCGATTGTTGATCCAGCCCACGGCGTAAGGGCCCATGGGGTGATTCCGGAAAACCTCGCTCTTGAAGCGGGTCCGCTTGCGATCCTTCAATTCCGAGCGCTGCTGGGTCCAGTTGTTCGACGAGTAGCGCGGATGGTGGATCCGGTTGCGCTGAATCACGATACACCGGAGCCTTTTGGATTTCGAGTAAACCGCCGAATGGTTGTTAATGCCGAAGCCCTGCTTGTTCTTACGGCCCCAGCCGCTGATGTCACAGTGCTCGATCACCACATGATGGACATCGCCCAGTTCGATCCCGTGCACGGTTGCGCCTTTGATCGTCAGGCCCCGCAGGATGACGTAGGACGCGTCAACCTTCACGGACTTGAGAACGCCGTCTTTCCCGCCCTGGTACAGGACATAGCCGTCGGGCTTTCCGCCTTCTGTGATCACGATATCGCCCGATTTGCCCGCGAGGCGAACGGTCCTCCTCACCGGAAACGTTTCGCTCCATGTCGCCGCCTGCAAAGAGGCCGACTCTGCATTGCCTTTGAGCGCGAGTTTCACCTCATAGGTGGTCCCGGGTTTCAGGCCTACGATGCTGCCGCGATATTCCTTGTTCCTTTTGTCGTACCAGAGCGGCAGCGCTTCCCGCCAGGCCGATGAACCGGTCCTTCGATACCGCACCGTGCATTCCGTGCTTTCTGAACCTTTGGCCGCCTTCCAGTAGAGGCCGATGCATTCGAAGGTGGCCGTCGCGGTGGGCTCGGCCGCGGTTAGGGATGGACTGCTTAGGCAAAGGACTCCAAGCACTATGAGGAATAATATCCTGAGAGTATTCATCAATCTTCTCCCCGTTATCTGATTCGTGACAACCCGTCTTGATTCCTGGCCACAAAAGTGTTTGACTCTTCAACCGGGATTTTCCGGATGGCCTTCGGCCGATGACCGCCGTCGCCCTTTCTGACGAGTCTACTCCTTGTCGCGAGATTGGCAAGCGCCTTTGCTGCTCGGCGGCGAGGTGCTCCCGGACCTCAAGGGCGGAAAATGGAAGGGCTGCTTCCACGTGCCGCGAAGCCTGTGGCTGTGCTGGAAGATACTCCGTGAACTCTGAAGAGTCCGCGCCCACGGCCGGCCTTGACCTCGACGGCCGGGCGATGTAGGACTACGGGGCGAGCGAAGCATCCGTACTTCCAAACACAAGGAGAACCCGTCATGGCACGGATCAATTTCGGTGGCGTCAAGGAAGACGTGATCACCCGCGGGGAGTTCCCCATGTCCAGGGCCCGCAGGGCGCTGAAGGGCGAGACCATCGCCGTCATCGGCTACGGCGTGCAGGGGCCGGCGCAGTCGCTGAACATGAAGGACAACGGCTTCAAGGTGATCGTCGGCCAGGCGAAGCGCTTCCGGGCCGACTGGAACCGCGCCGTCAAAGACGGCTGGAAGCCGGGCAAGACCCTCTTCGACATCGACGAGGCCGCCCGGCGCGGAACCATCATCGAGATGCTCGTCTCCGACGCCGCCCAGAAGGCGATCTGGCCGACGATCAAGAAGAACCTTGACCCCGGCGACGCCCTGTACTTCTCGCACGGCTTCTCCATCGTCTACCGGAAACAGACCAAGGTCGTCCCACCAAAGGACGTGGACGTGATCATGGTGGCGCCGAAGGGCTCGGGCACGTCGCTCCGCCGGAACTTCCTTTCCGGCGCGGGCATCAACGCCAGCTTCGCCATCGAGCAGGACGCCACCGGGCGGGCGCGCCAGCGCTGCATCGCACTGGGCATCGCCATCGGCTCGGGGTACCTGTTCCCCACGACGTTCAAGGGCGAGGTCTACAGCGACCTCACCGGCGAGCGCGGCGTGCTGATGGGGGCTCTGGCGGGCATCATGGAGGCACAGTACGACACCCTGCGAGCCCACGGCCACAGCCCGTCGGAGGCATTCAACGAGACCGTCGAGGAGCTGACCGAAAGCCTGATCAAGCTGGTGAGCGAGAACGGCATGGACTGGATGTACGCCAACTGCTCGGCCACCGCCCAGCGCGGGGCGCTGGACTGGAAGCCGAAGTTCAAGAAGGCCGTAATGCCCGTTTTCAAAGAGCTTTACAAGCGGGTCGCCACGGGCGTCGAGACCCGCCGCGTCATCAGCACCTGCGGCAAGCCGGACTACCAGAAGCAGCTCGCCAAGGAGCTGGCGGTCATCGGCAACTCCGAGATGTGGCGGGCGGGCGCGGCCACGCGGGCCCTCCGCCCCAAGGAGCCCGCGAGGAAGATCTCCAAGGCCACCAAGGGCGTCGCCGGGAGAAAGGCGAACTGACGCCTGCGCGGGCGCACCCGGTGCTGGTGAATCCATGCTTCACCGGCGCCCTCGCCGAGCCGATACAGCTTGACGAGTTCGACGCTGCCGGATATCATTATCCCAGCGTCAGGAGAGAAGTGTTGCCGAGCTGTGCGGACAAATTGGGCCAACCGAACGCGTCATCGGGTCGCATGATGATGCGCCGGGCCTGGTCTGCCGTCGGCTCGGGCATCATGCCGTAAGCTGCCCGCCGAATACCGAAGGCAACCGGGCCCAGGAGCGTTGAACGCCCTGGGCCCTTTTCTTTTCCCCCCAAACCCGGGAGACAACCCATGGCAGGCAAGCTATACATCACGACCACGATTCCCTACGTCAACGCCCCGCCGCACGTTGGCTTCGCCCTGGAGCTGGTGCAGGCCGACGCCGTCGCGAGGTTTCATCGCCGCCTCGGCCGGCAGGTTCGCTTCCAGACCGGCACCGACGAGAACGCCTTCAAAAACGTGGTGGCCGCCCGCGAGCAGGGGCTCAGCGTGGGCGAACTGGTCGAGCGGAATTCGCAAAGGTTTCGGGACCTGGGCGAGGCCCTGCACGTCTCGGCCGACAACTTCATCCGCACCACCCAGCCGGCCCATCGCGCCGGCGTGCACGCCCTGTGGCGGCGGTTCCGCCCGTCAGACCTGTATCCCAGGAGCTACCGCGGCCTGTACTGCACCGGCTGCGAGGACTTCTACCTGGAAAAGGACCTGGTCGACGGCCGCTGCCCCGAGCACGGCACCCGGCCGGCGGAAGTCGCCGAGGAGAACTATTTCCTGCGGCTGTCGCGCTACCAGGAGCAGGTCGAGCGCCTGCTGGCCGAGTCCACCATCGAGGTGGTGCCGGGAAGCCGGCGGAACGAGGTGCTCCGCTTCGTCCGCGGCGGGCTGCGGGACATCAGCGTCTCCCGGTCGGCCGCGCGCGCCGGCGGCTGGGGCATCGGCGTTCCCGGCGACGACTCGCAGGTGATCTACGTCTGGATCGACGCGCTGACCAATTACCTCAGCGGCCTGGGGTTCGGAAGCGGCCAGGCGTGGTCCGGCTGGTGGAGCGAGGACGTGGAGAAGGTCCACGTGATCGGCAAGAACGTGTGGAAGTTCCACGCGGTGTACTGGCCGGCGATGCTGCTCTCGGCCGGGCTGCCGCTGCCGGACCAGATCGTCGTCCACGGCTTCCTGACCGTCGAGGGAAGGAAGATCGGCAAGTCCCTCGGCAACGCCGTCGATCCCTTCGACGTCCTCGGCGAGTTCGGCGCGGACGCCGTGCGCTACTATCTGCTCCGGGCGGTGCCGCCCTTTGGCGACGGCGACTTCTCCCGGCGGCAGCTCCAGCGGCTCTACCAGAGTGACCTGGCCAACGGGCTGGGCAACCTCGTAAGCCGAATCACCGCCATGTGCGAGCGTGCCGGCTGCGCTGGCTGCGAAACCCGGGCAGCGCCCGAGCCGCCCGATGGCTACCTCCGCGCCTTCGCCGGCTATGAGTTCGGCAAGGCCGTCTCGGCCCTGTGGTCTATCGTCGACCGGCTGAACCGGGAGATCGAGGCAGCCCGGCCGTGGGAGCTGCTCAATGGCGGCGACCGCGGGCGGCTGAGCGAACACCTGCGGCGCTGGCTGGGCGAGCTGCACCGCATTGGCTACTGGCTGGAGCCGCTGCTGCCGGAGACGTCCGGCCGAATCGCCCGGGTCCTCAGCCACTCGCCCATCCGCCAGCCCGGTCCGCTCTTCCCCCGCCTGGACTCATCCGCGCGCCCCGGGCGCCGGTAGGGCAAGGCAAAATCCGGTAGACATTCCGAATGCGGCCGTCCATGATTGGGCGGCCGCGGCGCCTGGGGCGAGATCGCGATGACGGACGTCGACAAGCTCAAGCGGGAGATCGTCTTCAACGTACGCCTCCGCGGGCACGAGCTGACCTTCCACAGCACCTGGGGTCTGTTCAGCCCGCGGAGAGTGGACGAGGGGTCGTATCTGCTCATCCGGCAGATCGAAGTCGGCGAAGGCGACGTGACGCTCGACCTGGGCTGCGGGTACGGGGCGATCGGCGTGGCGGTCGCCGCGCTCTGCCCGGCCGGGCGGGTGCACATGGTGGACAAGGACTACGTCGCCGTCGAGTACGCCCGCAGGAACGCCGAGGCCAACGGCCTGACCAACTGCCGGGCGTACCTCTCCAACGCCTTCAGCGAGGTGCCGGATATCCGCTTCGACAACATCGCCGCCAACCTGCCGGCCAAGGTGGGAAAGGAGCTGCTCACGATCATCCTGCACGACGCCAAGGCCCACCTGAAAAGCAGCGGGCGGTTCTACGCCGTGACCGTCACCGGCCTGCGGAAGTTCATCCGCCGAAACCTCGAGGAGGTCTTCGGCAACTACGCCAAGCTCAAGCAGGGCAGGCACCACACCGTGGCTATGGCCGTCCGCGAGTAGTCCCTCGCGGGCGCGGCGGCGACCAGGACCGCGTTTTCATCCCCCGGAAGCATCCGACTGGGAGGGTCTGCGCTACCGTGAGCTCAGGCCGGCGGGGCTGGCCTATTTGCTCAGCTCCTTCCACAGGGCGTCCTCGACGGTGCGGAACTTCTCGAAGCTGCCCTGGAGGTGTGCGAGGATCTTCGCCAGCTCCGGGTCGCCGGCGGTCACGCCGGCCGGGCGGGCCTTGCGCAGGGCGTCCAGGCGGGTCAGGGCGTCGTCGAGCTGCTCGGCCCCCTCGGCGAAGGCGCGGGCGGCGTCGTAGATGTTCTGGCTGTCGACCTCGCCCGGCTTCGGCCGCTGCACCAGCCGCCACGGGTTTCGCCGGATTTCCTTCGCGGCCGCGGAGAGGTTCAGCGACATCGACTTCATGTTCAGCACGATCTCGTCGATGTTCTCGCGGTTGAGGACGATCACGTCCTTGGCGTTGCCCGTCAGCGTCTTGATGTCGCCGATGATCTCCAGCAGCGTGTTGTTGGACGTGCGCAGGCCGGCCAGGAGCACGGCCAAGTCCTTGTCGACGTATTGCCGGATCTTTCCGACGGTCGCCTCCACGTCCGGCCGGACTTTGACCATCATGCCGGAGGCGTTCTCGGCCAGCTTGGTGACGTGGTCGGCGACGACGTGCACCTTGCTCAGCAGGGCCTGGGCTTGGTTCTTATCCATCTCCAGCTTGAGCTTCTCGGCCATCACGAGCAGATTCGCCGAGGTTGCCTTCAAGCTGGCGACGGTGTCCTTGACCTCGACCAGCAGGGCGGCCGAGTTGTCCAGGTCGAATTCCCTGACCAGCGTGTCCGTGACTCCCTTGACGTTGTCGGCGGCGGTGGCGACGCTGGAGAGCGCCTGCTGGAACTGCTCCCTCTGCTTGTCGCCGTAGCCCAGCACGTCCTGGGCCTGGCGGAAGAGGCTGCTGGGCCCCTCGTTCAGGGGGATAGGGTTGCTATCGCCGGCCAGCGGGGCGTTGCCGCTGCCGAAGTTCTCCAGCACCACGGAGGCCCCGCCGATGAACTCGACCACGGCCACGGCCCGGGCGTCGCAGCCCACCTGCACGTCCTTGCGCTCCAGGCGCGTCTCGTAAAAGGTGCGCTTGGAGGCCGGATCGAAGCGGATGGCCTTGATCTTGCCGATGGCGGCGTCGTTGACCTTGACGGCGCTGCCGATCGCCAGACCCAGCGTTCCCCGCCCTTGCTGCACGAAGAAAACGACCTTCTGCCCGCGCTGGGTGAGCACGTCGGCCGCCCCCAGCCAGATCAGCACCCCCACGCCCGCCGCCAGCGCCAGCAGAACGAAAACCCCGGCCGCCAGCTCGCTGCGCTTTCCTTTTGCCATGTTCGATCTCTCCGTCTCTCAGCCGCCGCTGGCGGCCTCGAGGATGTCCTCTTCAAAGCCGGTGGACAGTCTCCTGGCGGTAATCGGCCCGTCGGAATCGCCGCGGAGGAACTGGCGGATCAGGTCGGCGCTCTCCTCGCCCGTGGCCGGGCCGTCGCGCAGGGACTCGAACTCGCTCCGCCGGCCCACCTTCAGAATTCTGCCCAAGTCCAGCATGGCCATGCGGTCGGCGATGCGAAAGGCCGAGTCCATCTCGTGCGTGACCACCACGCTGGAGACCCCCAGCTTGCCCGACAGGTCCATGATGAGCTGATCGATCTCCGCCGACGTGACCGGGTCCAGCCCCGCCGACGGCTCGTCGTAGAAGATGATCTCCGGGTCCATGGCGATGGCCCGCGCCAGGCCGGCGCGCTTCTTCATGCCGCCGGAGATCTCCGACGGCATCAGGTCCACCGCCTGCCGCAGCCCCACCTGCTCCAGCTTGATCTTGACGACGATCTCGATGGTTTCCTCATCCAGCTCGGTGTGCTCGCGCAGGGGCAGGGCGACGTTGTCGCCGACGGTCATGGAATTGAACAGCGCCCCCGACTGAAACAGGATTCCGAACCGCAGCCGCAGGCTGTTCAGGACCGGCTCGTCGACCTCGGCCAGGTTGCGCCCGAGCAGCTCGACGCGGCCCTCGTCGGGCAACAGCGAGCCAACCATGACCCGCAGCAGCGTGCTCTTGCCGCAGCCGGACCCGCCCATGATGACCATTGTCTCGCCGGGGTAGACCTCCAGGTTCACCCCGTCGAGCACGGCCCGCCCGCCGAAGCGCTTCACCAGGTCGACCACGCGGATGACGGGCTGGGCTTTCCCGCCCCCGGCCGCCGTCGCATTATCGCTATCCGAGAGTGCCATTTGCTTTCATTCGGGCACATTCGCAATCAGAAGCCGAAGACGTAGAAGATCATCGTGAACACGCACGCCGCGCCCACGATGCTGACGATGGAGTAGACCACGGTCATGGTGGTGGCTTTGCCGACGCCCTCGGCCCCGCCGCGGACCCTCAGCCCTTCGTAACAAGCGATCAGGCTGATGAGGACGCCGAACACGCCCGCCATGATCAGTCCGGCGACGAAGTCGCGCAGCCGGAGCTGGTCCTGCATCTGCGGCCAATAGTTCACGTACACTTCCGGCTTCAGCACCAGAAACGAGGTGAAGTATCCGCCCACGGCGATCATCCAGTCGGCGATGATCGTCAGCAGTATCGTCATCACGAACGTCGCCAGCACCCGCGGCACCACCAGGAACCGCACCGGGTTGAGGGCATGTGCCTGGAGGGCCTCAATCTCCTCGGACACGACCATCGTGCCCAGCTCGGCGGCGATGGACGCCCCGGCGAACCCGCTCAGGACCACGGCCGTGATGATCGGGCCCAGCATGCGGAAGCCCGCCACCCCGATGATGTTGGCGATTTTGTCCTCCTGCCCCCACGGCCGCAGCGGCGGGGCCATCTGCAGCGCCAGGATCACCCCGATGAACACCTGCACCAGGCAGACGATGGCCACGCTGCGGACGCCCACGCGGACCATCTGAAAGGCCAGCGCCCCCCTGCCCAGGCGCACCTTCCGGTCGAACAGCCCACGCCAGGTCCAGCGCAGCGTCGAACCCAGCAGGAACGTCGCCCCGCCCACGTAGCACATCACCCCCACCAGGCCGGCGCCCAGCAACTGGAGGAAGTTGCGTTGACCTGCCCGTCCTTTCAACTGGCTAGCGCCTCCTCCTTGTTGGAAAAGATCTGGAAGACCGTGTCCAGCCGCGTGATCTCGAAGACGCTGCGGACGCGCGGCGTGAGACCGGCGAGCTTCACCACGCCGCCGTCCCGGCGGACGCGCGCCAGCAGCTTCACCAGCGAGGCCACGCCGGAGGAATCCATGTACGGCACGCCGGAAAGATCGACGATGACTTGCTCCGGCCTGTGGGCCGTCAGCTCCAGCAGGCTCCGCTGAAAGTCAGCGCTGCGATGCAGGTCGATGTCGCCGGCGGCGGCCACCACGACGACCCGCCGGTCCGGCCCGACCCACTGCACGCTTCGCACGGGGCTGCCCGCATCCGTCATTTGTCACTCCTTGCCTGTAGCTTTTTCACCATGGTCAAGCGCGTCCCCCCATCGGGTGCGGGGGCGTATTCGACCTCGTCCATGCAGTTGTGCATGATGTGGACGCCGAGCCCGCCGGGGCGGACGTCGTCGAGGTCGCGCGAGCGGATCTGGCCGGCGTCGGCCCGCTCGCCCCAGTCTCGCAGCTCGATCTGAAGCCCGGCCGCCTCGCCGCCGACGACGCTGCGGAAGGTGATGTCGATGGGCTGATCCGGCCGGCCGTGATAGGCGTGCTTGATGACGTTGGTCAGGGCCTCGTCCACGGCCAGCACGATGCCGCCGCGGCTCGCCTCGTCGAAGCCGATCAGCTCGCACAGCCGCTCCAGCGCCGCCCGAACCACGGCCAGATACGCCGGCGTGGAGGCAATGGACAGGCGAATCGGACTGTCAGGAAACGCCGACATCGTCAATTCCCGGCCTCCTTCGCCGAAACCGCCTTGCGCTGGAGCCACTGCCGCCAGCGCTGCACCGCCGCCAGCCGCTCCTCGGGCTTGTCGTAGTAATGATAGCCCAGCGTCTGCCCGGTCATTCGCTTCATCGCGGCAATGGCGAAGAAGCGGACGTCCGCGGCCGGGTCCTCGAGCCGATCGACGAGCAAGGGCAAAACCGACTCGTCGCCCCGCAGCCCCGCCTGAAGGCAGGCCGCCGAGCGCTCCGACGGGCACTCGCCCTCCAGCCCGCACAGGATCGACTGCTCGGTCGCATCGCTGCATCCGGCCGTCGCCATCGCGGCCAGAATCAAGCACTCACACAAGACAGCTCGCCAAGCCATCACCCGCCGCCCTTGCCAGGTTCTCACATCTCCGATCGCGTTCGGAAACGAAGCTTCTCGCCCGCGCGGGCGCCGCTGCCGCCGCTCGGTCCGAATCGCCTAGATGGCCGCAGCGTCTCCCGTGGCTTTAGCCATGAATTGTAGTAGGCGGCGCCGGACCTCGCAAGCCATACCCGCCGCCGGTCTCCTGGACAGCGCCGTGACCAGCAGGTGGGCCTGTCGGGTGGGCTCGGGCAGGCGGTATCGCCGCGCCGCCCGCAACGTCCAGCGGACCGCCTCGTCCAGTGTGATTCCGTGCCCGACGGAGACGTACAGGGGTTTGACGCCGGTCCGGGTGCGGACGACCGCCCCCACCGTCTCATCGTGGTGGCGCAGCCGGACGCGGCAGCCGCGGCGCCGCCCGACCGGGCGGTGCTCGCCGCACAGGCGGCTCTTGGCCACGCCGATCGTCGGCAGCTCCAGCCACAGCCCCACGTGGCTGGCCAGGCCCAGCCGCCGCGGGTGGGCAAGCCCCTGCCCGTCGCACATCAGCAGGTCCGGCCGGGACGGAAGCTTCCGAGCCGCGGCAATCACGGCCGGGGCCTCGCGGAAGCTCAGCAGCCCCGGCACGTACGGGAACCGGCACTTCCGGACGACGTAGCATCCGGCGAGCACCCGCATCGACCCGGCATCGCACAAAACCGCGCCCGCGACGATGGACCTGCCCTCCTCCAGGAAGGCACAGTCGGTTCCGGCTATCGTGCGGGGCCGGCGGGCCAGCGGGCGGATGCGAACCCGCCCGGCCAGCTCCCGCTGCAAGGCAATTCCCCGCCTGGGCGAGATGTTCCACGAGTGACGAAGCATAGTCCACGACTTACACGCCTGCCCGATCCCCTGCCCACCAGCTTGCAGGCGGGCGGCGCGCCGGGACAGGCGTGAATTGCGGTCGCCTCCGTTGGCACGGCCGCGGCAGCTAACCGCAAAGCACGGTTCCGAACACCTCCACGGCGGCGGCCATGTCATCGGCCGAGACCATCAGGTTGGTCACCGCCCGGATGGTGTCCGCCCCGGTGGCCAGCACGCCCACGCCGGCCACGCCGAGCCTGGCGGCCAGATCGGCCGCCGGCATCGAGGTAACGCGAACGAGCACGATGTTCGTCTCCACGTCCCTCACGTCCAGCTCGATGCCGGGCAGGTCGCAGATACCCTCGGCCAGGGCCTTGGCGTTGGCGTGATCCTCGATAAGCCGGTCGCGCTGGTGGGCGAGGGCGTACACGGCGCCGGCGGCGATGATGCCCGCCTGCCGCATGCCCCCGCCGAACATCTTGCGGAACCGCCGCGCCCGCTCGATGAACTCCCCCGTCGCGGCCAGCGCCGAGCCCACCGGCGCGCCCAATCCCTTGGAAAAGCACACGCTCACCGAATCGAAATGCCTGGCGTACTCGCGCTCGGCAACGCCCGTCGCGACGGAGGCGTTCCACAGCCGGGCCCCGTCCAGGTGCGTTTTGAGCCCGGCCTCGCGGGCGGCGGCGGCGACTTCGCGAATCGTCTCGATCGGCCAGATGCTCCCGCCGCCGCGGTTGTGGGTGTTCTCCACGCAGACCAGCTTGGTCGGCGGAAAATGGTAGTTGCGCGGGCGCAGCGCCGCCCGCACCTGCTCGGCGGTGAAGATTCCCCGCCGGCCCCGGATCAGCCGACACATCACCCCGGACAGCGCGGACGGGCCGCCGGCCTCGTAGAAATACGAGTGGCCGGCGGCCTCGAGGAGGATCTCGTCGCCCGGCTCGGTGTGGGCGCGGATGGCGACCTGATTGGTCATCGTTCCCGAGGGCATGTACACGGCCGCCTGCTTGCCGAGGACATCGGCGGTGCGCTTCTCCAGCTCGATCACGGTGGGATCGTCGCCGAGGACGTCGTCGCCTACCTCCGCCTCGGCCATCGCCCGCCGCATCTCGGGCGTCGGCTGCGTGACGGTATCGCTGCGCAAATCAATCATCGTTTCGCTTCCGCTGCGGCGCGTCGCCCGCCGGCGGGCGCCCTCCGAGGCCCCCAAAAAAACTCACTTCAAGAAGCGGATGGTTATGGGATAGCGGAACGGCCTGCCCTCGTTGGCGCTGATGGCCGCCCGGATGACGGAGACCAGAAAGACGATGACCAGGCCGGCCAGCAGGACAAAGCCGACGACCACCAGCGCCAGCACCGCCGAGACCGCCATGTAGATCAACATGGATATCTGGAAGTTCACCGCCTCCTTGCCCTGCTCGTCGATGAAGGGATGCTTGTCCTTCTGGATCAGCCAGACCACCAGCGGGCCGATGATGTTGGCGAAGGGGATCCCCAGGAACAGCGCCAGCCCGGCCAGGTGGCACACCATGCCCCAGGTGTGGGCCTGCTTTTCATCGAATGGCTTAGCCGGCGGCGCAGGTGCCTGCCCGGCCGGAGGCGGCGCGGCCTCACCGGCCGGCTGGACGCGCTGGGCGGGAACGGGCACCACGCTGACGTTGCCGCAATGCGGACACGATATGCTCTGCCCGGCCTGCTCGTCCGTGACCTCCATCAGATTGTCGCACTTGGGACATCGCAGCTGTGCCATTTCCGCGCTCCTTTCGTCCGGACGATCGTGAAAAGGCGGGTTGCGTCCCAACCCAGCCCACGGCTGAAATGATAGAGGCGGAGTCGCGCGCCCGTCAAGAACTCCCGCCGCGCGGACCGGTTCGAGCCGCATTTGGCGGGGCGGACTTCGGCGAGCTCAGTCGAGCCGTAGCCCCGCCCTACATTTCTGTTTTCGTTCGCGTTGTCCGCGGCTTAAGAGGAAAAGGTGGATCGCCGCGGCGACCCAGCTTACGCGTCAATCGGTAGCGAACGCGGCTTGCGAGTCGAAGACCCGCCGTGCCGGGCAAGCCATGGCACCCGCGGGGCTGGCGGGATATCCTGTGGCTGTCGGTCCGGCGTCGCGGCCGGCGGGCATCGGGAAAACCTTCACCCGTCTTGGAGAGCACGAACATGCAGCGCGAAGCCAGCTATTCAGATGCGATCAATAGCAAGTACCCCGAGCAGATCGTCATCGCCATCGCCAAAGACGCAAAGGGCAACTGCAACCCCATCACCCTGGGCTGGACGATGATCGTTTCGGGAAGCCCGCCCATGATGGCCGTGTCCATAGGCAAGACGCGGTGGTCGCTGGAGGCGATCCGGACGGCCAAGGAGTTCGTCGTCGCCTTCCCCTCTGAGGGCCAGCAGGAAGAGACGATGCTGTTCGGCACCAAGAGCGGGCGCGACATGGACAAGCTGGCCGCGGCCGGCGCCAAGACCCAGCCGGCCAAGGTCGTCGACGGCGTGTTGCTGGCCGACGCCGTGGCCAACTTCGAGTGCAAGCTGGCCGGCGAGATGGAGGCCGGCGACCACGTCATCTTTGTCGGCGAGGTCGTGCAGGCCCACCTCAACGACAAGCCGCTCAATCGCCTCTACACCGTCGGGCCGAACTACAAGCTCGCCGGCCTGGCGCGAAGCTGAGTGTGAATTGCCGGCGTGGGCTGACCCGCCCTACCGGCTCAGGCGGAGGATGCCGGCCGCGCCAACGGGGGGAAGCCGCAGCAGCAGCTTCTTGCCGAGATGCTCGATCTCGACGGGCTGCGGCTTTTCGCGCGACTTCTCCACGCCCAGCCACGTGGCCTTCCGGAGCTGGGCGGCCTCGGGCAGGTCAATGGTGACGGAGAGGTCTTCGGTGAACTTCTCGTCGCGCCAGGAGCTCTCCAGGTTGACCAGCGAGACGACCACGTCGCCGGCGCGGGCGGCGTGCTTGTCGATGCGGAAGATCTGGCCGCTGAAGCCCGTCGGCAGCGCCAGCGGGTCGGCGTCGAAGACCCAGCGCTTTCCGATCATGGCGTCCGTCAGCGGGCGGTAGGCGTCGATGGTATCCCGGCGGCGGCGGCGGACGAGCGTGGCCGCCGGCGTGCCGCCCCAGACAAGCAGGTGCTGCATGCACCGCTCCAGCCGGTCGGGGCTGCGCGGGCCGGACCAGGCCAGCGGGAACAGCGCCCGATACACGCAGGCGAAGGCGTGCAGCTTCAGCCCGTCCAGGCTCATGCCCTCCACCAGCACCATGTCCACGCCGCGGGCGCTTTCGATGGTGGCCAGCTTGTTGGACATGATGACCTTGCCGGCCTGGTGGGCCTTGGCGAAGCAGATGGGCCCGACGTCCTGGTGGTTGCGGTTCATGGTGTAGGCCGGGCGGTGGTGGGCCATGGTCACGCCGTCGTCGTGGGCGAAGCTGATCCACTCGATGGCGAAGTTGTCCACGAAGAAGCCCGGCGCCTTGGGATAGGCCTTCAGCATCAGGTCCATCTGTTCGATCAGGTGGCGGCCGAAGGGCGAGTCGGGCTGGGCCCGCAGGGCCGGCTCGCCGTGGTATTGAATGTTCGGCTTTCCCGTCTCGCCCAGCATCAGGTCGGCGGCGAAGAGCCTGCGGATCGTCTGGGCGTTGGCGTGGACGTTGTAGAAGTACATGAATGGGGGCACGCCGGCCTTCAGCAGCCCGTCGACGAGGCGGCGGTTGTCGGCCAGCGACAGCTCGGCGCCGCGGTGCGGACTGCACCGCCATTTCAGGTTCGGGTCCTTGAGGGCCTCGGGCGTGATGTACACGCCGTATTCGGGGAAGTGCCCGTGCACCTCCAGCGAGCGGACGCGGAGGCTCTTGAGTGAGTCAAAGTTGCCGCCCTTGAGGCGGGTGGCATTGTTGATGCCGTACATGCCCTCGTACTTCCGCGCCGCCGGGATCGGCTCGAACAGCTCCGGGTAGCTCTTGACGTAATGGCCCATCACCGCCCGCCAGTCCGGCCGCACGCCCGCCAGGCAGATCGCCAGGCGCAGCTCCTTGCCGGCCCCGCCGGCGCCGGTTGCCGGCGCCCGCAGGCCGACCGTGTGGTGGGCCACGCGCAGCATCTGGAGGTCCTCCGGATTGCGGAGGATGCCCTTGCCGGGGTCGGAGATTCGCTGCGTCTGCACGTCGAAGATGATCTGGCACTTCCGCACGTCGGGCGGGGAAAAGACGGCCGCGCCGCCGCGCCGGCCCCACAGGCCCACCACCGGGACGATCGTCCCGTACGGGCGGTGGTCGGTGTGGGCGTAGACGCATCGGTACGGCGTGACCCCGTCGGTCCGGTGGGAGACGGTGTCGCTGGGCCACCAGAATTGCCAGTTGTATGGGGCCGGCAGCATCCAACTGACCACCACCGAGCGGTGGAGCTTCTGGCCGGGGTGGAGCCGGCAGGCGGCCTCCCAGCGGACGCCCGCCGGCGTCTGGCGGAGGGCGTGGGCGATGGCGAACGGCGCGCCTTCGTATCGCTGGGTGAAGCTGAGCGTCCGGCCGCCGGTGTCCTGGCCGACCTTCCAGCCGCTGATGGTCGAGCCGGCGGTGAAGGGGTTGTAGATGCGGCCATCGCGTAGGTCCTCGACCTCGACGAAGGCGAACGGCCGCTCGCTGCCGGCCGGGTGGCGGCGAGTCATGTCCTCGCCGGCGACTGTGACGGACGTCACCCGCCCGGTGGCGCGCTCGAGCGTGACCTCGGCCCCGGCCGCCGAGAGCGTCACCGTCTCGGCAGGCTCGTCCGTTTGACCGGCGGCCCGCCCACAGAAAGCCCAGCCCGCCAGGGCCGTGAAGATGAGAAGCTTCGACCAGACCGCGCCCAATGATCGTAAGCTCATAACCACCTCCTGGAATTCCAACACAGGTCACAGTCGCGCCGCACCGCTGTCAAGCGAATTTGTCGTGGGCGCGGTCGTTTTCGGCGGCGTGGTGACAGGCGTGCCCGCGTCAACTACAATCGCCGCCGGCCATGAAGAAAAGTCCGGGCAGGTCCGAGCCGGCGGCCCCTGGCGGCCAAGCGGCCGTGCGGGCCTTTGGCGTCGCCGCGGCGGCCGCGGCCGGGGCGCTGGTGGTGGCGCTGGCGGTCCGTCCCATCGGCGGCCACGACGTCGGCTACCACTTGGCCTACGGGGAGCACTTCCTGGATCACGGCCGGATCGTCCAGACCAACCGATTCATCTACACCAGGCTGGAGGAGGACGTCCTGGCCGACCCGAAAAACGTCGGCGCCGGCTGCCGGTACGACCCCGCGACCAACACCTACCACTTCGTCAACACCAACTGGCTCAGCCAGGTGGTGCTGGCGGCCGTCCACTGCGCCGGCGGAATGGTGGCCCTGAGCCTGTTGCAGGCGGCGATGGTGGCGGGGATCTTCGCCCTGCTGGTGCTGACGATGCGCCGGGCGGGGCTGGGGTGGCAGTGGATCGCCCCGGCCGTCATCCTGGCCGCGCTGACGGCCCACGAGCGATTCGCCCTGCGGCCGGAGGTCTTCGGCTTCCTTATACTGAGCGGGCAGTTGGCGCTGCTGGCCGGGCCGGGCATGGGCCGGCGCCGGGCCGCGGGCGTGATCGGCCTGCAAATCCTCGCCGCCAACTGCCACGGCTACTTCCTGCTGGGGGTCGCCCTCTCGGCGGCCATGCTGCTCGACGCCTTCGCCCGCTGGCTGTGGGCCAGGACCGTGACGGAATCGGACGCGGGAAAAGTCAAGGCCCGGCTGAAGTGGCTGGCGGTGGCGACGGGCGGGGCGGTGCTGGCGTCGCTGTGCAACCCGTGGTTAGTCCGCGGGGCGATCATGCCCGTCCAGGCCCTCGCCGCTATTCACCGCGGACGATTCGAGCTGAGCATCGTCGCCGAATCGCGGCGGCAGGTCGTCCAGATCACCGAGCTGTCCAGCCCGTTCCTGGCCCAATGGCGGGGGATGCTCTCGACCAAGGCGTACATAGTGACGCTGTGCGTGGGCGCCGCGGGGCTGCTGGCCGCCCTGGCCGGGAGGCGCTGGGGATGGGCGCTGATCCTGATCGGCATGGGGGCGGCGTCGATGGCGATGCGCCGGAACATGGTGCTGGCGGGGATCGTCGTCGCCCCGCTCAGCGCGATGGCGATTTGGGACGGCTGGTGCCGACTGCGACAGCGGCCCCGTCCCGGCCGGCTGGGTCGGCTGAGCCGGGCGGCGGCGGTGGCGGTTTCCCTGGCGACGATGGCCGCGGCCGGCTACTGGGTCTACCGCACGGTCACCCACAAGCTGTACTTCGCCGAGCGGAGCCGCGGCCGGTTCCGCCTGGGGAGGATGGAGGTCTCGCTGCCGCTGGCGGCGGCCGAGTGGATCAACAGCAATCAACCGGCGGGCAACGTCTTCTGCGACTTCAGCACCTCGGCCAACCTGATGTACTTCACCCGCCCGCATCGCCAGGTGCCGCTGCTGACGAACACCTGGGCGTATCCGCACTACGTCCGGCAGTGGGTGCTGGACTGCACTGCCGATCCGGAAGCGCTGGAGCGGGCGGTCGAGGCTTACGGGGTCGAGACCATCGTCCTGAACCCCAGCCCCATCGGCCGCGACGTCCTCCGGTATCTCGCCGACAGTCCCAGGTGGGCCGTCGTCGAGGTCGACGGAAAGTACGTCACCTTCCTCCGCCGCGACGGGGCCAACGCCGCCCTCGCCCGCGCCCGGGAGATCACCGCGGCCAACCTGAACGTCGCTCGGCACATCGAGCGGGTCGCCGCAACCGACCCCGTCCCCGCCCACGCCCTGCACACCGGGGCGCTGATCCTGTACTGGATGGGCTGGTATGACCCGGCCCAGGCGATGTGGGACGAGTGCGTCCGGCTGGAGCCGGAATTCCCCGAGGCGATCTACTTCCTGGGCCTGTGCTGGGCGAGGCGCGGAGGGGTCGCCAACCTGCGGAAGGCGGCGGGGCTGATCGAGCGCGCCCTCGAAATCGAGCCGGACTACCCCGAGGCGAGGAACGACCTGCGGATCATCCGCCGGCGGCTGGCGGCATCGCAGTTGCAGCCGGCCGGACGCCGCGGGCGCGGGCCGTGACGCGCCCGAGCGCCCGCGTGCGTCGCGTGACAGGCCCGCCCCGGCCGACTACAATCCCCGCGGCATGACCCAACGACCCTCCGGTCTGAAGGTGGCCGCCGTCGAGGTGGCGCCGGCGGTGGTGAAGGACTTGGCCATCCTGGCCGTGGTGGCGGCCGCCGCGCTCGTCGTGGCCCTGGCCGTCCGCCCCATCGCCAGCTACGACATCGGATACCACCTGGCCTATGGCGAGTACTTCCTCCAGCACGGACGCATCGTCCAGACCAACCGGTTCACCTACGCCAGGCTGGAGGAGGACCTCCCGGCCGATCCCGGCAGCCTCGCCCCCGGCGGCCGGTTCGACGCCGCAACCAACACCTATCACTTCATCAACGCCAACTGGCTCAGCCAGGTCGTCTTCGCCGCGGTGCACCTTGCCGGCGGGATGATCGCGCTGAGCATTCTGCGGGCGGCGTTGGTGGCGGGAATCTTCGTCCTGCTGATCGTTACCATGCGCCGAAGCTCGGCCGCGACGGATGCCCCGCCCGATGCCGGCCGGCGCGGCGGCGTCGGCTGGCACTGGATCGCCCCGGCCGTCGTCCTGATCGCCCTGAGCTCCTACGAGCGGTTCGACCTCCGCCCGGAGCTGCTGGGCTATTTGGTGCTGCTGGGGCAGTGGGCGCTGCTGGTCCGGCCGCGTGCGGGCCGGCGCGGACTGTGTGCGATGATCGCCCTGCAAGTGCTGGCGGTCAACTTCCACAGCTATTTCCTGCTGGGCGTTGCCCTCTCGGCGGCGATGCTGGCCGATGCCTTCGCCCACTGGCTGTGGGCCAGGACGGTCACCGGCCGCGACGACGCCGCGGCAAAGGCGCGGATGAAATGGCTCGCCATCGCCACGGGCGGCATGGTGCTGGCCTGCCTGTGCAACCCGTGGCACCTCCGCGGGGCGATCTTTCCGATCCAGACGGTTGCCTTTCTCAGCAGGCATCAGATCGTGGGGGGGACGCCCACCAGCCTGACCGCCCATCCCTGGGCCCTGATCGGCGAGTTCCCGCGGACCCTGGCCGAGCAGTTCAGCGGCCACCGGGCCACCACGGCCTACATCGTCGTGCTCGCGCTGGCCGCCGCCGGGGGCCTGGTCGCGGCCGCCAGAAGGCGCTGGGGGTGGCTGCTGGTCATGGTCGGGGCGGCCTGGGTCTCGCTGACGACCCGCCGGAACATCGCCCTGGGGGCGTTTCTGATGGTCCCGCTGGCCCTGGTGAGCCTCACCGACGGCTGGCGCTGGCTGGCGGGCAGGGTTCGCCGCCCCACCCCCGCCGTGCTGGCGCGGATCGGCCCCGCTGCGGTGGCGGTGATCTCGGCCGCCGCCGCTCTGTGGTGGACCGTCTCGATCGTCTCCAACGAGTTCTACGCCTCCGAGCGGCGGAGTTGGCGGTTCGGCCTGGGCGTCTCGCGCGTGATGATCCCCGTGGAAGCGGCCGAGTGGATCAACCGGCACGCCCCGGCCGGAAACGTCTGGTGCGACTTCGCCAACTCCTCGAACCTCATGTACCTCACCCGCCCACACCGCGACGTGCCCATCCTCACCAACACCTTCGCCTACCCGCCGCGGGTGCTGCGGCAGTCGATCTTCGCCGCGGCCGGGCTGGAGAAGTGGGCCCCGGTCGCCCGCAAGCACCGCGTCGGCACCGTGGTGCTGCGATTCACCGCGGTCCTGCCGACGGACCTGCCGACCTTGATGAAGCAGCTCTCGCGCGATCCGGGCTGGGTGGTGGTGCAACTGGGCGTCCGCCACGTGGTCTTCCTTCGCGCCGACGGGGCCAACGCCGCCCTGGCCGACCGCGCCGGCATCGCCGAGGAGGACTTCGACGTGGGCGGCCACGTCGACGCCTGCCGGCGGGCGGACCCGGTGGAGGCCGAGGCCCTGTACGATGCCGGCCGGCTGCTGGCCCACCTGGAATGGTACGGCCGCGCCATTACGGTCTGGAAGGAGTGCCTCAAGCTCGACCCGGACCACGCCCGGGCCCGCCGGTGGCTGCGGTGGGTGGTCGCCGTCGCCCCGGGGCGGCTTGCCGCCCGCGGCCGGACTCTGGCGAAACGCGGAACCGAGCTGCTCCAGCGTATGAGGCGGCACCTCCAGCGGCAGGAAGCCGACGAGGCCGCCGCCGCCCGCAGGGCAGCCCTGGCCGATTGGCAGGAGGCCCGGCGGCTGCTGGAGGGCGCACTGGAGATCGACCCCGACCATCTCCAGGCCGCCGACGCCCTGCAACTGCTTCGGCGGCAGATGGAGGCATTTCAGCGCGGCGTAATCCTCCTGCCCAGCCGGTCGTGAGGCAGGCGCCGCCGACCGGGCCGATAGTGACAATCGCGCCGGCCGCGGCTAGAATCTGCCGCCATGGTCAGGCAGGACGATCGCGTAGCACCCCAGCCGCCTTCGCCCGGGACGGCGCTGCCCGGCCGGATCGTCGGGATTGCGGCCACGGCCGCCGCCGGCGCCCTGGCCGTGCTGCTGGCGGTGCGGCCGTTCTCCAGCTACGACGTCGGCTACCACCTGGCCTACGGGAGGCATTTCCTTCGCACCGGCCGGATCGTCCAGACCAATCGGTTCATCTACACCAAGCTGGACAAGCAGCGCCTGGCCGATCCCGACGAACTCGGCCCCGGCTGCCGCTACGACGCCGCCAGCGACACCTACCACTTCATCAACGGCAACTGGCTCAGCCAAGTGGTCATGACCCTGGCGTATGAGGCGGGCGGCTTCGACGGGCTGTGGGTGCTCCAGTGGGCGATGGTGGCGGCGATCTTCGCCCTGATGGCGGTGACGATGCGCCGGGCCCTGCCCGCCGAGCAAGCCGGCGCCCCCGGCCCGCCCGGGCGGCGGCTGGGCTGGGAGTGGATCGGCTCGGCCGTGCTGCTGGCGGCCATGACCGGCTACTCCCGCTTCAATCTCCGCCCGGAGGTCTTCGGCTATCTGATGCTGGTCGCCCAGTGGTGCCTGCTGGTCGGGCCGAGGTTCGGCTGGCGGGCGGCGGCCGGGGTGATCGGCCTGCAAGTCCTGGCGGTCAACTTCCACAGCTACTTCCTGCTGGGGATAGCCCTGACCGGGGTGATGTTCGCCGACGTATTTCTGCGGTGGGTCTGGCGGCGGTCGGTGACGCAGGAGGCGGCGGGCGCGGGCGCCGGGCGGCTGAAGTGGCTGGGCATCGCCACGGCCGGGGTGCTGCTGGCGTCGCTGTGCAACCCCTGGCACGTCCGCGGGGCGGTCATGCCCGTCCAGACGCTGATGTTCATGAACAGGCACGACATCGCCGGCGGCGAGCCCCGCACGTTCGCCAAGCACCCCTGGGCGGCCGTGGGCGAGTTCACCACGCCCTTTGCGAAAACGCTCCGGCACACCAAGGCGACCTGGGCGTACTTCACCGTGCTCTCCCTGGCCGGCGTGGCCGGCGTGGTGGCGCTGCTGCGGCGGCGTTGGGGTTGGCTGGCGGCGCTGGCGGGCATGACGGCCGTGTCGCTGAAGATGCGGCGCAACATCGCCCCGGCCGCGATGATCCTGGCCCCGCTGAGCCTGATCGTCCTGGCCGACGGCTGGCGCTGGCTGGCGAAAAGGTCTTCGCCGCCGGAACCGGGTCGGGCCCCGGCCAAGGCTCGAGAATCCTTGCTGGCGCGGCTGCCCCGGCCGGTCGGCATCGCGACCGCGGCGGCCGTGATCGCCCTGTCGGCCTGGTGGATCTTCGCCGTCCTCACGCAGCGGTTCTACTACTCCGAGCACCGCTCGTGGCGGTTCGGCAGAGGGGTTTCGTCCTTCTCGGTGCCGTTGGCCGCGGCCGGGTGGATCAACCAGCACGCCCCGGCCGGCAACGTCTTCACCGGCTATGACAGCTCCTCCGACCTGATGTTCCTGACTCACCGCCGGGTGCCGATACTGACCAACACCTGGGCCTTCCCGCCGTACATGATGCGGTGGGTCTTCGCCTGCACCGGCGGGCAGCCGGCCTTCGACGCCGGCGCGCGGGAGTTGCGCATTGCCGCGTTTGACCGAGCCGCGCGCGATTACGGCATCGAGGTGGTGGTGCTGCACTCCTACCCGCCAACGCGCCCGCTCATGGGCGTGCTCGGCAAGAGCAGGCACTGGGCTGTCGTTCACATCGGCGTCAGTCACGTGGTGTTCCTCCGCCGCAACGGAGCCAACGCCGCTCTGGCGGCGAACTGCGCCCTGTCCCAGAAGGACTTCGACCTGGAAGGCTACATCGACCGCATCGCCGCCACCGACCCGGTGCCGGCATTCGCCCTCCACAGCGCAGGGGTCGTCCTGCGCCACGTGGGCTGGGGCAATGCGGCCATTCGGCTCCTGGAGAAGTGCATCCAGATAGATCCGGCATATTGGGGCGCGATCGCCCAGCTCGGGACTGCCTACGGGCTGCGCGGCAACGCCAAGTTGATGCTCAGGGAAGCCTATAAGCAGAAGGGCCGGCACCTGGAGGCCCAACGCCTGCGCGAGGAAGCCTTGGCAGACTGGCTGCGAGCAGAGAAGCTGCTTGTGCGCGCGCTCGAACTGAAGGGCGACGACGTTCCAGCAAAGTCGAATCTCAAATCGCTGCGAGCGCAGATGGCACAACTGGAGCGCGGCATCTACGTGCCGCCGAAGTTAAAGTAGGGCGGAGCCCGACAACGGAACTCGACATCGCAAGACTTTGGCAGGGAACTGCTTTCAGAGGTGAGGCAAGATGAACGAAGACGCCTATGGAGAGTTGATCTCGTCGCTGGCGAGAGAGAGCGACAAGAGCATCGTGCTGCTGGTAATGGACGGCGTGGGCGACGTTGCCGGGCGCGGCGGCCGGACGCCTCTGGCGGCGGCGGGCACGCCCAACCTCGACGCCCTCGCCGGCGCCGGGGCCTGCGGGCTGCTGGTGCCCATCGCCACCGGCGTCACGCCGGGATCGGGGCCGGCGCATCTGGGCCTGTTCGGCTACGACCCGGTCCTCTACCAGGTGGGCCGCGGCGTGCTCAGCGCGCTGGGGCTGGAGTTTCCGCTGGAGGAGACCGACGTGGCCGCGCGGCTGAACTTCTGCACGGTCGATGAGGCCGGCAACGTCGCCGACCGCCGCGCCGGGCGAATCCCCGACGAGGAGAACCGCCGCGTGATCGGCAAGATCCTCTCGGCGCTGGAGCTCCCCGCCGGCGTGGAGGTGTTCTTCCAGACCGAGGCCGAGCACCGGGCGCTGCTGGTGCTGCGGGGCGAGGGCCTGGACGACGACGTCGGCGACACCGACCCCCAGGCCACGGGCGTGCCGCCGCTGGCGCCGGACCGCCCGCCGCACGAGAGGTCCCGCACCGCGAAGATGGCGGCCGGGCTGATCGGGCAGGTGGGCAAGATCCTCGCCGACGAGCCCAGGGCGAACATGATCCTCGCCCGCGGCTTCGCCAAGCACCCGGACTGGCCGAAGTTCGCCGAGCGGTACAAGCTGAAGCCGGCGGCTGTCGCGGGATACCCGATGTACCGCGGCGTGGCCCGGCTGGTGGGCATTCCCGTGGTGGCCCAGCCGACCACCGCCGAGGGCGTGTGCGCCGAGGCCGCCAAGGCGATTGCCGATCACACCTTCGTCTTCGCCCACTTCAAGTATTGCGACAAGGCCGGCGAGGACGGCGACTTCGCCGAGAAGGTCCGGCGGATCGAGGAGATGGATTCGGCCCTGCCGAAGCTGCTGGCGGCCGGGCCGGACGTGCTGATCGTCACCGGCGACCATTCCACCCCGTGCAGCCTGAAGGCCCACAGTTGGCACCCCGTGCCGGTGGTGATGAGGGCCCCCTACCTCCGCGGCGGGCAGGCCGCTCGCTTCGACGAGCTCGCCTGCCGCGCGGGCGAGATCGGAACCATCACCTCCAAGGAGCTGCTGCCGCTGGCCATGGCCCACGCCGGCAAGCTGGAGAAGTTCGGGGCGTGAGGCTGCGGCCGGATATCGCGGGCATGCCTGCCCGCCCTACGAGTTGCGTGCGTCAAGGCGCGCCGAAGCCGTTGAGATTTGCCAGGATCACGGCCAGCACGCCGGTGGCGACCGTGCCGTACCAGGTAGCGTCGGCCTTCTCGCCCAGGGCCAGCACCGAGACGACGGCCACCGTCAGGATGGAGGTCACGCCGGCGATGGTGAAGACCACCGCGGCCGGGCAGGCGGCGCAGACCCGCAGCGCCAGCAGCCCGCCGATGGACCCGGCCGAGCCCAGAATCCCCAGGAGCAGCGCGCTTCGCAGCGGCACGCGGTACGCCCGCGTGATCAGCAGGTCCGGCAGGATGGCCGCGGCCAGCGCCACATAGAACAGAAGGTACATCACGTGGCCGTAATGGTCCATGTAGCTGCCGCCCTCGGGGGCCGGCCGCGTGCCCAGGTCCTTGATGCAGACCGCCATCACGCTGTTGAAGATCAGGACCCCCACCAGCATCAGCCCGTAGAGGATTTTTCGCCGCGCCGAATGGTCCGGGCGGGTGTGGTCGGACTCACTCGGGGCATTGCGCCCCTGCCCGATCGAGGCGATCACCACGCAGGCCACGGCCGCGGCGATGGCGGCGTAGTGATGAGCCCGGATGCGCTCGCCCCAGACGAGGTAGGCGTAGAGGCTCACCGGCAGGAAGTACAGGCTCATGGCGCACCACAGCGGCGACAGCGGGCCCCGCTCCAGGATCGGGCGGACCAGCTTGACCCCCAGGTATTGGCCCAGCCCCGCCCCGATCCCGAAGGCCAGCACCAGCGGCGGCAGCCCGCCCAGGTCGAGCGGCCAGGCCGCGACGCCGAAGTAGACCGTCCCGGCCACGGAAATGAGCAGCACGATCTGCGGCGGGCCGACGCCGCGCGTCTGACCGAGCCGGTAGGCGATCGCAATCAGGGCAAAGCCCACGCCCGTGGCCACGGGCATGGTCAGAAGCCACGGCGAAACGGCGGCCAAAACCTCACTCCTTCCGCCCGGCGGAACGCGCGGGCGCTCAAATCCTGCCGATCCGCGGCAGCTCTCCCACGAGCGGGGCGGCGTAGGCGCGGAAGGACTCGCTGATGTTGTTTCCGGCGCGGTTGATGTACTTCGGCGGCAGGTCCTTTGTCTCGCGGGCGACGGAGGTGAGCTTCGTGCGGAAGCACTCGACGCCGTACCTGCTGGTCTTCTTCCGCCGCAGGGCGACGGAGCCGTCGAAATCGCCGGCCACGGCGTACTTCACGGCCGTGCGGCCGACCCGGCGTGCCTCGGCCTGATCCACGGGCGAGACGCAGCCGGCGAAGCTTCGCTGGAGATAGCCGTAGGTGTCGGCCCGGATGCGAATCTTCTCCTTGAACTTTCCCTTGATGTACTCGGCCAGGAAGTCGCCGAGGACGCCCGTCCCGGACAATTGGGGGTGCCCGTGCTCGTCGCGCTCGACCGGCTTGCCCAGCTTCAGCGCCAGCTTGACGGCGATCTCCTTGCCGTGGCCGTCGGCGATGCCCTCCGAGAGGGCGATGAGGCAGCGGCCCAGCCGGTCGTAGACTTCCTTGACGTCCCGGGTGAACTGCGTCAGCGAGAACGGGCTCTCCGGCACGTAGATCAGGTGCGGGCCGTCGTCCGTGTTTTGCCGGGCGAGCATGCTGGCGGCAGTCAGCCAGCCGGCGTGGCGGCCCATAATGACGCTGATCTTGATTCCCAATAGCGAGGCGTTGTCGCGGTCCTCGCCCATCATCGCCAGGGCCACGAACCTCGCGGCCGAGCCGTAGCCGGGGCAGTGGTCCGTCACCCGCAGGTCGTTGTCGATGGTCTTGGGAATGTGGAAGACGCGCAGCTCATATCCCGCCCGCTGCGCCAGCTCGTTGACGATCCGGGCGGTGTCGGCCGAGTCGTTCCCGCCGATGTAGAAAAAGTACCGCACGTCGCGGGCGGCGAAGGCCTCGAAGATCTTCCGGCAGTACGCCTCATCGGGCTTGTCGCGGGTCGAGCCCAAAGCCGAGCCCGGCGTCGCCGCCAGCCGCTCCAGCCGCGCCCCGCCGATGCCCTTGAGGTCGACGAACTTGCCCTCAATGACGCCGCGGACGCCGTGGCGCGCCCCCAGCAGCCGCCGGATCATGGGCGCGTCCGCCGCCGCCTCGATCACCCCCGCCAGCGACTGATTGATCACGGCCGTGGGCCCGCCGGACTGGCCGACCACGGCGTTGCCTTTCAATAATGGGGTCATGTAGACGGCTCCCTTTGCCTAGCTATCCAGGATTTCCCGCTCGATGAAGGTCGTGTCGCAGCGGCCCTCCAGGAAGGCCTGGTGGTTGAGGATTTCGCGGCATAAGCCCGCGGTGGTCTTGGTGGGATGGATGAGGAACTCCTCCAGCGCCCGGCGCATGATGGCGATGGCTTCGGGGCGGGTTCGCGCGTGCACGATCAGCTTGCCCAGGAGGCTGTCGTAGGTGGGCGGCACTTCGTAGCCCTGGTAGATGTGGCTGTCCCAGCGGACGCCCAGCCCGCCCGGGGCGATGAACGCCTCGATCCGCCCCGCCGACGGCCGGAAGCCGTTGGCCGGGTCCTCGGCGTTGATGCGGCATTCGATGGCATGGCCCCGCTGCGTGATCTCTTGCTGGCGCAGCTCCAGCGGCTCGCCCGAGCCCAGCCGCAACTGCCACTTGATCAGGTCTTCGCCGGTGACCATCTCGGTGATGGGGTGCTCGACCTGGATGCGGGTATTGACCTCGAGGAAATAGAAATTCCGGTTGCTCTCGTCCAGCATGAACTCGACCGTGCCGGCGTTGTAGTAGCCCACCTCCTTTGCCAGCCGCACGGCCGAGAGGCAAATCTCCTCGCGCAGGTCGGGCTCCAGGTTGCACGCGGGGGTCTCCTCAATGACCTTCTGCCTGCGCCGCTGGAGGGAGCACTCGCGCTCGTAGAGATGGACCACGTGCCCGCGCATGTCGCCCAGGATCTGTACCTCGATGTGGCGGAAGTTGTCGAAGGCCTTCTCCAGGTACAGCCGGCCGTCGCCGAAGGCGATCTCGGCCTCCTGCCGGGCCTGGCGAAAGCTGGTCCGCAGGGTGGCCTCGTTGTGGACGAAGCGGATGCCGCGCCCTCCCCCGCCGGCGGCGGCCTTGATGGCGATGGGATAGCCGATGCGGTCCGCCGCCGCCGCCGCGTCCTCGACGCTGGCGACCGCGCCGTCGCTGTCCGGGGCCACCGGCGCCCGGGCCGCCCGCGCCAGCCGCTTGGCCTCGATCTTGTCGCCCAGGGCGCGCATGCTCTCCACGCTGGGCCCGATGAACTCGATCTTGCAGCTCCGGCAGATCTCGGCGAAGTGGGCGTTCTCGGCCAGGAAGCCGTAGCCGGGGTGGATCGCCTGCACGTCGGTCAGCTCGGCCGCGGCGATGATCCGCGGAATGTTCAGGTAGCTTTCCGCCGACGGGGGCGGGCCGATGCAGATGCGGTCGTCGGCCATGTGCAGGTAGCTGCTGTCCCGGTCGGCCTCGCTGTAGACGGCCACCGTCTCGATGCCCAGCTCCCGGCAGGCCCGGATGATGCGAAGGGCGATCTCGCCGCGATTGGCTATCAGGATTCGAGAGAACATGGCTACCCTTCGTTCGCCGCCGCCCCGCCGTCAGGAAACTCTCAGCCGGAAGAGCACCTGCCCGTACTCGACGGGCTGGGCGTTCTTCACGCAGATGTCGACGATCTCGCCCGCCTGCTCGGCCTTGATCTCGTTCATGACCTTCATGGCCTCGATGATGCAGACGACGCTGTCGGCGCCGACGGCGGAGCCGACGGAGACGTACGGCTCGGACTCGGGGTCGGCGGCGGCGTAGAACGTCCCCACAATCGGGCTTCGGACCTCGATCAGGTCGGCGACCGGCTCGGCGGCTTCCGCAGCAACCGCCGCCGCCGGGGGCGGCGCATTCGCCGCGGTCGGCACGGCCACTACCTCCCCGCCGGAGCCGCGCCGCAGGCGGATTTTGCTTTCGCCGTCGGTGACGTCCAGCTCGGCCAGGTCGTTGTCGACCATCAGCCGAACCAGTTCCCGGATTTCGTCTATGTCCATGGTTTTCCTTTTCCGTCCGGGCGGGTCAGCGGAGTCTCATTGCCTCCAGCTCCCGCGGCAGCCTGCCCAGCCGCCGCGCCCCGCGGGCGCCGACCAGCACGTCGTCCTCGATCCGCACGCCGCCGGTGCCCGGCAGGTATATGCCCGGCTCGACGGTCGCGACCATTCCCGTCCGCAGCCGCTGGCGCCGCCCGGGGGCCAGGGCCGGCAGCTCGTGAACTTGAAGCCCGATGCCGTGGCCGAGCCCGTGGACGAAGGCCCGCCCGTAGCCATCGGCCGCAATCACCTTCCGGGCGGCCGCGTCGGGCGATTCGCAACGCTCGCCGGACCTTACGGCCGCCACCGCCGCCCGCTGCGCGCGGAGCACAGTCTCATAAATAGCCGCAATTTGGGGGGGAATTCTACCGGTGAAGACCACCCGCGTCAAGTCGGAGCAGTAGCCGCCCGCCACCGCCCCCCAGTCGATCAGGACGATCTGCCCGCGGCGGATTCGGGTCTGCCCGGGCCGGTAGTGCGGCATGGCCGAGTGCGCCCCAGCGGCCACGACCGTCTCAAAAGACGCCCGCTCGGCCCCGCGCATGCGCATGAGATATTCCAGCTCGGCCGCGACCTCGCGCTCCGTCCGCCCGACGAACCTGCTCCGGCCACCGGCGATCAGGGCGGCGAACGCCCCCTCGGCGACGGCGACGGCCCTGCGGATGGCCCGCAGCTCCAGGGGGCTCTTGACCTCGCGGAGGGCGTCGATCTCGCCCTTGAAAGGCTTGGTGCAGGCCTTTCCCAGGGCTTTGGCCAGCTCCGCCTGGAGCCTGACGGAGACGTAACTGCCCTCGATGCCGAGCCGGCGGACCCTTCGCCCGGCCAGGGCGGCGGTGACGGCGTCGACCATGCGGCCCTTGCGAACGATCGCCCGGATGTACGGGCATTCGACGCGGGCTTGCTGGGTGAATCGGCCGTCGGTCAGCAGCCGCAGCCACCGCCGGCCCACCAGCAGGAAGCTGTCCTCGCCGGTGAAGCCGCTGAAATAGCGGACGTTGTGGGGATTGGTCAGCAGCACCGCCCCCACGCGGTGGCGGCGCCGCAGCCGCCGCAGCCCCGCCAGCCGCCTGGCGATTTCCGCCGGTCGTTTCACGGACGTGGTAGTCTTTGCCATAGTCCTGCCTTGTCGGCCGCGCCGCTCGCCGGCCAGATCCGCACCACATTGCACACCATCGCGGGGCCGCTGTCCAGACCGTCGGCCGGGCAAACGGCTTTGATCGCCGCGGGCCGAGACATTAGAATCGTTTGAGATGCCGGAGACGAGCCCGACTGAGTTTGACGCCCTCGACGCCGGCCTGCGGGCAAAGCTGGACGCCTGTCGGCAGGTCCTCCGCCGGCTGGGCACGGCCGCGGTGGCCTTCAGCGGCGGCCTCGACAGCACGCTGCTGCTGGCCCTGGCGGTCGAGACGCTGGGGGCCGAGAACGTCCTGGCCGTGCACGCCGTCGCCCCGATCTTCCCGGCTTCCGAGCGAGACCGGGCCCGCGAGCTTGCCGCCGAGGTCGGCGTCGAGCTTCTCGAGGTCCGCACCGGACAGATGGACGACCCGGAGTTCACGTCCAACCCGCCCCGGCGGTGCTACTTCTGCAAGCGGCGGACGTTCTCGCACCTGGCGGAGCTGGCCCGGCAGCGCCGCCTGGCCGCCGTTCTCAGCGGCACCAACGCCGACGACGTGGGTGACTATCGCCCGGGGCTGAAGGCCGAGGAGGAGCTGGGTCTCCGCCGCCCGCTGCTGGAGGCGGGCCTGAAAAAGGCCGAGATCCGCGCCGCCGCCAGGGCCATGGGCCTGCCGACGTGGAACAAGCCCGCCTCCACCTGCCTGGCCACGCGAATTCCCTATGGCCGGCAGATCGCCGAGGAAACTCTCGCCCGCGTCGAGCAGGCCGAGAGAGTTCTCCGCGAGCTGGGCTTCGAGTGCTGCCGCGTCCGCGATCACGGCAGCATCGCCCGGGTGGAGGTGCCGGCCGACGCCATCGAGAAAGCCTCGGCCGTGCGCGAGAGAATCGTCCGCCCGCTGAAGGCGCTGGGATACACCTACGTGGCGCTGGACCTGGAGGGCTTTCGCAGCGGGTCGATGAACGAGACGCTCACAGGCCCGATCGGCTGCGGCGGCCGCCGAGGACCTCCCCGCCCATGACGCGGAAGCTGTCGGTCTTCGGATACCAGATGATCCGGGGGGCCCGGAGGGTGTTGGGCAGGTTTTCGCGCTTGTCCAGGTAGGTCACGGCGGCCGACGTGCCCGCCGCCCCGTCGATGATGGCCACGTCCCGGGTCCGCTGGTAGAGGATTCGATCGCACAGGACCTCGACGCGCTCGGCCCGATCGAACAGATTGACGCTGGTGTTGGCGTCGAACATTTGCAGCCGGCCGATCCGCGGGCCGTCGGCGCCGGCTTCGGGCGCCGGGGCGGGCGCGGCCCGGGCGAACCGGGCGGTGAGGTTGCCGCAGTTCAGGACGGTGTGCCGCCCGGACGCCAGCGCCGGCCACGCCCGGACGGGAAGCTTGGCCTTCCGCACCAGCTCGCTGCCGGTCCGGTGCATCATCATGACCTTTCCGGCCATGCTGACGACGAACTCCTTCCCGCTCTCCTGCATGGACATCGACTTGGACCAGCGGAACAGCGTCTGCGAGGGCCGGTCGACGTCCTCGCTCGGCAGCATGGTCCGCCGCTCGCCGGCCGCGGGCGGCTTCGGCTGGCGGTAGTCCTCCAGGAGCAGCCAGCCCGGGCGGTTGCAGCTCAGCCGGTTGACGGCGGCGTGGAAGACCAGCTCGTCCGAGCGCAGACTGCTCCGGCGGAGGAGAAACTCCTTCTCGTCGGTCCGCACCGACTCCAGCAGGACGTTCTTCTCGGCCATGACCATGGAGATCTTCTTCATGCTCAAGTCCGGCCGCTTGGCGCCGGCAGCCGGCTCATCCGGCGGCGCGAACAGCACGCGCAGGCTCTTTTCGCAGGAGAGCGAATCGCCGCGCATGTTCAGATGGACCTGCTGGTGGAACACGGCGACGCGATCGGGGCCGCTGTACTCCAGGCCCTTTTCCCAGGTGACCTCCACCGGCACCGGCTCGTCGGCCTTGTTGCCGGAGAGGTCCTGATCGGTGTAGAAGCGGAGCTTTCCCGGCCCGGTGACGCTGGCGGAGTCGGCCGGCTCGTCCATGAAGATCAGCTCGCCCTGGATGGTCCTGTCCTTTTCGACGATTCTGGCGGGCTTGCCGGCCAGGGTGGCGGTCTTGGCGAGAAGGTTGCTGCTGAGGGTTTCGGCCTCGGCGGTGACCGGGGATGAGCCGCTGCGGTCGGTGATCTTGACCGACCCGGACGCGTCCAGCTTCTGGGGGGCGGCCCTGACCTCACCGGTCTTGGGGTCCCGTTCGCGGGCGAAGCTGACGGTCAGCTCGTCGGCGGCCAGATCGGTCTGCCGCTGCCGGGCGGAGACCTTTCCCTTGGCGATCACCCGGCGAGGATAGCTCTTGGGCTCTGCCGGCGGCGACATCAGCACGTCCAGCTTCTCCGCCCGGACGAACTCGCCGGTTTCCGTATCCACCAGGGCGACGGCGCCGGCCCCGGACAGCTCGTCCGGGCGCGTGGGCGCGCCGGGCCGGTCCGGCTCGTGGAAGGTCACCGCGAACTCCTCGGCGCGCATGGTTCGGGCCTTGCCCTGGCGGACGCGGACGTTGCCGAAGAACGTGGCCTTGCGGATGAAGTCGAACTCTTCCGGGCCCGTCTCGCCGTTGACGGTCTTCCGGGCAAGGAGAACGTCGACCCGCTTGCTCCAGTTGATGCTGAGTTCCTCATCCCGGCCGCTGCCGACGGCGACCTGGCCGGTGCCGGCGGGCAGGTGCATCGTGCCCGGCCCGATCATGCCGACGCGCTCCGTCTTCCGGTCGAAGCCGATCCTGGCGACGCTGATTCTGGTGCCGTCGGCCATGTGCAGCCGCACGGGGTCGTCGGTCGAGCCGACCAGCTCGCCCCGCTGCGGGGGCGAGCGAAACTCGAACCGACGGCAGGTCGCCACGGACCGCTCGTCGCCCAGTTTTACGGCCGCTCCCTTGCCGAATACGTCGAACCGCTTGCCCGCGGCCGTGGGCGGCTCGGGCAAGGGCTTGACCGCCAGCGGACCCCGCCAGGTGACGATCAGCGGCTTTTTCTCCGGCGCAGTCGCGCCGGGCGGGCGGGTCGACGCCTCTTCGGTCGGGCTGCCCGCCCGGCGAGTCGCCGAGGCGTCGCTCGCCTCGCGCTCGTCGCCGAGCTTGTCCAACCGCGACCGCTCAAACTCGAAGACCAGCCGCAGCTCGTCGGCGCCCTTGAGGTACTGATCGGCATAGGTAACCTCGACGTCGTCGGTGAAGACCGCCTCGTAAGTCTCTATGTCGCCGGGTTGCGAGGCGGGCGCCGGGGGAGCCGCATCGTCCGCCCCGCCGTCCCGTCCGCTGCCCGGAAGACGCATCTGCCCCAGCAGACGATCCTGACCCTCCCGAATGCACATCCACTCCCCCCGCTCGATCCGCAATTCGCGGAGCTGAACTTCCGGCGCCTCGTTCCAGGCCAGCCGCAACCCCTTGCCCACCAGATCGAACTCCTTGGTGAAGGCGTCCACCCGCTCCTCGGACCAGATGAGAAGCCGGTCACGGTCGAAGGACGCCCGTCGGAGGTGAATGCGGACGGCGTCTTGGGGGCGCTCGGCCAGCGGTCGGCGCCGGGGGTCTCGGTTGCGGTCGACCACGACGCGGACGTTTCCCTCCAGCTCGCCGTGGGGAAAGGTCCACCTGCTGCCCACGACGGTCGGCATGACCCGGCCGCGATCGGCGTCGATCACCACCGTCTCCCCGCCCTGGAGGTACCAGTGCACCCGCGGGGACCTCAGGTGAAGCATCTTGCCGACTTTCTCCCAGGTCTCGGCGACGTACCTGGCCCGGAGGACGTGGTTCTTATCATAGTCGAGCAGCTCCGGCCGGGTGCCGGGAAAGACCACCCCCACGCCGGGCAGGGTGGTCGGCTTTCCGGCCGGCTTGCCCGCCGGCGCCCGGTAGCGCCACGGGCGCTCCCAGCCCCCGCTGGCGACCAGCCGGTAGACCTGAAAGGCCGCCAGCAGCACCACGAACGTTCCCAGGATCAGCGCAATCCGTCGTTTCATCGCTCCTGCCCCATGTATCTGGCCGTGATCTTCTCCCACAGCCCGCTGTTGCGGAGGATGTACTCAATGGCCTCGCGGACGGCGCCCTGGCCGCCGCCGCGTTCCGTGACCAGCGCCGCCGCCTGCCGGACCTCCTCGACGGCGTTGGCGGGGGCGATGGCAAAGCCGCACCGCCGCATGATCGGCAGGTCGGGCAGGTCGTCGCCCATCACGGCCGTGCGGGCGTCGTCCAGGCCCAGCTCGCCCAGGATCGACTCGTACGCCGGCAGCTTGTCCTTGGCGTTCTGCCGCACTAGGCTGACGCCGAGTTCGGCCGCGCGGTGCGCGATCGCCGGGCTGGCCCGCCCGCTGAGGAAGGCGGCGTGCTTGCCCACGCGCTGCCAGTACTTGATGCCCGCGCCGTCGAGCACGTGAAAGCGCTTGGCCTCGCCGCCCTGGGCGTCGAGGACGATCCGCCCGTCGGTGAGCACGCCGTCGACGTCGAGCACGAGCAGCTCGATCCCGACCGGCGGCGCCCGCCCCGACCGGCCGGCGGCGGCGGGCTGCGGTTTATTCTTCCCCATGCCCGAACGCCTTCAGCCCCACCAAGTCCTGCACGTCCAACAGCCCCACCGGGCGGCCGTCGCCGTCCACCACCGGCAGCTCGTCGATGCGGTACTGGTTCACGATCGCCAGGGCGTGGCTGACCGATTCCCCCACGCGGACGTACTTGGGGTCGCGATGCATGATCGAGCCGACGGGTTTATCCAGCACGTTGCCGGCGATGTCGGCAACCAGGCTGCGGCGGAAGTCGGCGTCGGTGATGATGCCGCTGAGCTTGCCGGAGGAGTCCACCAGCAGTACCGCTCCGGCCCGCCGCGGGATTTTCTCGGCCGCGATCAGCACCTCGCGGAGGCTCTCGTCCTCGCGGGCGACGGGCAGGCGCTCGTCCTTGCGGAAGCTCATGATCTGCTCCACGTGGACGAGCTGGCGGGCCAGCTCTCCGCCCGGGTGCGTGGCCGCAAAGTCCTCGGGCGAGATCTTTCGCATGTCCATCACCGTCAGGGCCAGGGCGTCGCCCAGGGCCAGCATGCAACTGGTTGTGGCCGAGGGGGCCAGCCCCAGCGGGCAGACCTCGCTGACCTCCCCGTAGCACAGGGCCACGTCGGCGTAGCGGGCCAGGGGGCTGTCGGGCGAGGACGTGATCGCCACCAGGAACGCCCCCCGCGCCCGCAGGTGCACCACCAGCCGCAGGATCTCCTCGGTGGTTCCGCTGTTGGAGAGGATGACGGCGACGTCGCCGCGGCGGACGCGCCCGAGGTCGCCGTGGACGGCCTCCACGGGGTGGAGGAAACTGCTGGGGGTTCCGGTGGAGGCCAGCGTGGCCGAGATCTTCTGGGCGATGATGCCGGGCTTGCCGATGCCGGTCAGGATGACCGTGCCGCCGCAGCGGTAGACGGCCTCGGCGGCGCGGGCGAACCGCTCGTCGATGCGCCCGGTCAGGGCGCCGATGTAGCTGGCCTCGTCGGAAAGGATCTTGCGGGCCAGTTCCAGATTCGGACGGGCGTGCTCCATGTGCGCTCTTGAGCGGGACCGGCGACCCATGCCCGCCGGCCGGGGCGGTTCCTTTGCCTGTTGCGGGTTACCCGAAGGCATTATGCTTGCCCCCCCCGCGGCCGGTCAAGTAATTAAGGCAGCCATGCACTGGCAAATGATCTACGGGATCGGACTGATCGCCGTTCCGGTCCTGCTGAGCCTGACGCTGCACGAGTTCGGCCACGCGCGGATGGCGATGGCCTTCGGGGATCCCACCGCCCGGCTGATGGGCCGGGTGACGCTGAACCCGCTGGCCCACCTGGATCCGCTGGGGACGCTGTGCTTTTTGTTCGGACCGTTCGGCTGGGCCCGGCCCGTGCCGGTCGACCACAGCAGGCTCCACCCCTACCGCCTGGGGGACATCTGCGTCTCCCTGGCCGGGGTGGGCATGAACCTGCTGCTGTTGGGCTTGGCCACCGCTGCCTTGAACCTCATGGGTGCGGCTGGGCTCAGCCTCAGCCCCGCGGGCGGTTCGGAGCCCACGCCGGCCGGCATCATCGTCTTCATGCTGTCGTTCCTGATGATCATCAACCTCTGCCTGGTCGTGTTCAACCTCCTCCCCTTCTACCCCCTCGACGGGCACCACGTCGTCCGCGAGCTGCTGCCGGCGCGGTACCGGGCGGGCTTCATGCAATTTCAGGTGCGCTTCGGCGGGCCGGTGCTGCTGGGACTGCTGGTGCTTCCGTGGCTGATCCAACGCGCCACTCGGACCCAGGTTTTCAACCCCATTGGCGTGGTGTTGGGGGCCGTGATCGGTCTGGGCGTGGACGTACTGCTGGGCAGCGGGGCCGAAGGCTTGTTCCTGGACGCCTGGCGCCAATATGGGGCGTATCTGCCGTGGTAGCGGCGAGCGGCGCCCGGGCCGGGGCTGTCGCTAGGGGCTTGACGCCCGGCGCTCGGAGGCGTAGAATCCTCGGCAAGATGAGCGGTCAGGCCCGGCATTTCGGTTTTCCTTTCGGCCGGGGCCGTGCCCTCCTGCGCTGGTGAAGCCGCCGCCCGGCGAACGGGAACTCCAAAGGCATCTTCGCCTTTTCAGCTTTGAGCTTTCAGCTTTGTCCTCCCCCTAACCCTTTGCCGAGCGCGCGAGTTTATCTTCTGGCCCGGCCGGTTGCGCCTGGCCGATATCCATGAATGAGCGAATTTCGCCAAAACGGAGACGCCAACCATGAGATCGCTTTCAGGCATTCAGCCCTCCGGAAGGCTTCACCTGGGCAACTACTTCGGCGCCCTGAAGCAGTTCCGGATATTGCAGGACGAAGGCCACGAATGCTTCTACTTCATCGCCAACTACCACGCCCTGACCAGCATCCAGGACAAGAAGGAGCTGGAAGAGGTCACTCTGCACGTGGCGACGGCCTATCTGGCGCTGGGAATCGACCCCGAAAGGAGCGTTTTCTTCACCCAGTCCGACGTGCCGCAGGTGACGGAGCTGTGCTGGATTCTCAACACCGTCTGCCCGGTCAGCCTGATGGAGAAGGCCACCAGCTACAAGGACAAGGTCGCCCGCGGCCTGCCGGCTAGCATGGGGCTGTTCGACTATCCGGTGCTCCAGGCGGCGGACATCGTCATCTACGACTCCAACATCGTTCCCGTCGGGGCCGACCAGAAGCAGCACGTGGAGATGACGCGCGACTTGGCCATCAAGTTCAACATGACCTACGGCGACGTGCTGGTCGTGCCCGACGCCCACATCGTGCCGGAGGTCGCCGTCGTGCCCGGCATCGACGGGCAGAAGATGTCCAAGAGCTACGGCAACGACATCGAGATCTTCCAGAGCGAGAAGGCCACGCAGAAGCGCTGCCTCCAGATCGTCACGGACTCCACCCCGCTGGCGGAGCCCAAGGACCCCGACAAGTGTAACGTCTTTGCCCTGCTGCGGCTGCTGGCCGAGCCGGAGGAGCTGGCGGAGATCGAGAAGAACTATCGCGCCGGCGGCTACGGCTACGGGCAGGCGAAGAAGCGCCTGGCCGAGCGGATCAACGCCCAGTTCGCCCCCGCCCGTCAGCGCTACGCCGAGCTGGAGGCCGACCCCGACCGCGTCCGCGACATCCTCCGCGAGGGCGGACGGAAGGCCCGCGAAGTCGCCGAAGCCACCATGGAGAGGGTCCGAGCCGCCGCGGGCGTCGTAACCCATCGCTAGGCTGCGCTTGCGGCTTCGCAAAACACAATGAAGCGCCCCTACCGCAACATCGTGGTCGCCTACCACCTCATCTGGACCGCCTACGGGTGGTGGCTGCCGAACGATCCCCGCGGCAGCACCTCCAGAGCGATCGCCACGGACCTCATCGCCGGACTCGGCGACCTGCACTACGGCAGGAAACGGATTCAACCCGCCGGCTGGGTCATCCGCGATTTCTACGACCGCGCAAAGGACGTGTTGAAGTTCGAGCTGCTGACGTTCACGCCTGGGCAGATCCGGATCATCGCGGAGAGCTTCGCGAACCTCACCAACGGACATCCTTACACGTGCTACGCCTGCGCGATCCTGCCGGACCACGTGCACGTGGTCATTCGAAAGCACAAGCGAACCGCCGAGCAAATGATCCAGGACTTGCAGGACGTCGCCCGGATCCGGTTGCAGAAAACAGGTCAACGCCCCGGTCATCCCGTCTGGGGTGGGCCCGGATGGAAGGTGTTTCTGTTCAACCCCGACGAGGTTCGCAGGACGATCAAGTACGTCAAGGACAACCCTATGAAGATGCGGCTGCCGCGGCAGGACTGGGATCTCGTCCAGGAGTATGACGGGTGGCCCTTGCACAAGAAGAGAACGTGACGCTCCTGCGAAGCCGCAAGCGTGAGGAGAGGCCATGGGACAAACCGAACGCGCGAACATCCTGATCTTCATGACCGACCACCAGCGGGGCGACACGGTGCTGCCGGAGCACCCGTGCGTCACGCCCAACCTGACGGTCTTCGCCCGCGAGGGGCTGACCTTCAGCAACGCGTTCTGTCCGTCGCCGCACTGCTGCCCGGCGCGGGCGACGTTTCACAGCGGCCTGTACCCCTCGCGCCACGGCGTCTGGAACAACATCTGCAACGATCAGGCGCTCTCGCGCGGGCTCAAGCCGGGCGTGAAGCTCTTCAGCGAGGACCTGACCGAGGCGGGCTACCGGCTGATCTGGTCGGGCAAGTGGCACGTCAGCGTGGACCAGACGCCGGCCGACCGCGGCTGGGAGGAGCGATTCGTCAGCGCCGCGACCGGCGCCCGGCACGGGCCGACGTGGGATCAGTACCGCCAAATCGCCTCCCGGCCGGAGCCGACCCGCCGCGGCGAGGGCGAAATCCTCCGCCCCGGCTACGGCACGTACCGCCTGTACGGCTCGGCCGGGGAAAACGCCAATGCCCACGACGAACGGGCCGTCACCGAGGGCGTCCGAGCCCTGCACGAGCTGGCCGGGGCAAAGACGCCCTGGGCCATCTTCGTCGGGGTCATCGGGCCGCACGATCCCTACGTCGTGCCCCAGGAGTTCCTCGACTGCTACGACCTGGACAAGGTGCCGCTGCCGGCCAGCTACGAAGACGCGCTCGCCGACAAGCCCCGTATCTATAAGCGGATGCGCGACATGCGCTATGGCCAGCTTTCCGAGCGGGAGGTCCGCGAAGGCATCCGGCACTTCTGGGCGTACTGCTCGTACCTGGACGAGCTTTTCGGGAGGCTGCTGGCGGCCCTGGAGGACAGCGCCCAGGCCGACGACACGCTCGTCCTGTATTGCAGCGACCACGGGGACTACTGCGGCGACCACGGTCTGTTCGCCAAGGGCATTCCCTGCTTCCGCGGGGCCTACAACGTGCCGGCGGTGGTCCGCTGGCCGGCGGGGCTGGTCAACCCCGGCCGGCGGGTGGACGAGCTGGTCTCGCTGGCCGACTTCGCCCCCACGTTCATCGAGCTGGCCGGGCGGCGGGTAGACCGCGAGCTGACCGGGGCCAGCCTGGTGCCCTTCCTCCGCGACCAGGCCCCCCCCGACTGGCGCGACGAGATCCACACGCAGTGCAACGGCGTGGAGCTGTATTACACCCAGCGGTCGGTGACGACCGCCACGCACAAGTACGTCTTCAACGGCTTCGACCTGGACGAGCTGTACGATTTGCGGGCCGACCCCCACGAGATGCACAACCTCGCCGACGATCCCGCCTGCGAGCCGGTCAAGCGCGAGCTGGTCGGGCGGATGTGGCGGTTCGCCCTGCGCGAGCAGGACGCGGCCATCAACAACTATATCACCGTCGGCCTGGCCCCCTACGGCCCGGGCGAGGCGTTCCGCCAATAGGCGCCGGGCGTATGCGGTTGACAGGCCGGGCGGTTAGCTGCTTAACTGGTTCGGCGGCTGAGACGAAATGACCGACTACCGCGTCAAACTGGACATCTACAACGGCCCGCTGGATCTGCTGCTGTACCTGATCCGGCGGGAGGAAGTCGACATCCACGACATCCCCATCGCCGCCATCACCGGGCAGTACTGCGCCTACGTGGACACGCTGAAGCTCATCGACCCGGACGTGGCCGGCGATTTCCTGGTCGTAGCGGCCACGCTGATGGAGATCAAAACGCGCATGCTGCTGCCCCGCCCGGAAGGCGAGGAGGAGGGCGAGGCGTTCGACCCGCGGTCCGAGCTGGTGCGGCAATTGCTGGAGTACAAGGCCTTCAAGGACGCCGCCGGCGACCTCCGCGGGGCCGCGGCCGAGCAGTCGCTCCGATTTCCGCGCCGCCCGGCGGAGCTGGTCGTCGCCGACGACGCCAAGGACCTGGAGGACGTGCAGATCTGGGACCTGGTGGAGGCCTTCAGCGCCCTGATGACGGCCATCGGCCGGGGGGCCGACCGCGAACACGAGATCGTCTACGATGACACGCCGCTGGAGCTGCACATCGTCGACATCCTCGACCGCCTCCGGCGCGACGGCAATCTCACCTTCCGGGAGATCTTCACCGGCCGGACCCGGCGCACCGAGATGGTGGGGCTGCTGCTGGCGCTGCTGGAGCTGGTGCGGCGGCGGAGCGTGTACGTCGAGCAGAGCCGCGCCTTTGGCGAGATCTACGTCTTCCTGAACCCGGAGGCCCCTCCGCCGGGGCAGTTCGCTGAGCCGCGGCCGACGGACGAGCAGGCGGACAAGCCCGCCGAGGACCTGGGGAAATACGAGCCAAGCGATGAACGTCGAAGCCAGGCTAAAGGCGATGGGGATTGAGCTGCCGGCGGCGGCGGCGCCGGTCGGGGCGTACGTGCCGGCCGTGCGTGCCGGCGACCTGATCTTCACGGCCGGGCAACTGCCCATGATGGACGGCAAGCTCCTGACCGCCGGCAAGGTTCCCACGGACGTGCCGCTGGACGCCGCCCAGGCGGCCGCGCGGCAGGCGTGCCTGAACGCACTGGCGGCCGTGCGGGCGGAAGTTGGCTCGCTGGATGCCGTCGCCCGCGTCGTCCGGCTGAACGTCTTCGTCAACTCCGCCCCCGGCTTCACCGAACAGGCAAAGGTCGCTAACGGCGCCAGCGAACTCCTGGCCGAAATCTTCGGCGCCGCGGGTAAGCACACCCGCTGCGCCATCGGCGCCGCCGAGCTGCCGCTCAACGCGCCCGTGGAGCTGGACCTAATCGTGTGGACGGAGAACTAGATTAGGATCGGGACAGGGACACAGACATGCTAAGCAAGGGGAAATGGGGAGTTCTGATCGTCCTCGTGGCGATCGGCGCCGCGGTGTTGGGTTACTTCCTGTTTCGCGCGCGTCGGGTGAGCCAGGCCGGACCGATCGCCTCCCGTGACACCACCTATCTTGTTGAGCCGGTACAGGCCGACGGCACGATCGACTACGTAGCAGCGCTGAACGCCCAGTACGGCAAGGGCGTCACGCCCGAGAACAATGCCGCCGTCCCCCTGGTTCAGGCCCTCGGCAGCCGGTTCTATCCGGTCAAGGCATCTGAGATCCGTCGACTCCTGGCCGCGGACCCCCTGCCGGAAGATACCCAGTTCTTCATCCCCTTGGACGTCTTCGTGAGACGCAGGCAAGCCGAAGGGACACCCGCCACTACGTCAGCCGAATCAACGGCAGCCGGCGCGAAGAGCCGGTGGCCAAGGCGCGTTTCGGCTGGGGACCCCTTGGAGGAGGCCCAGGACCGGGAGCGGGGCAACTTCGCCAAGGCGATAGAAAAGCCCTGGAAGGCCCGGGACTACCCGGTCCTGGCCGCATGGCTGGAGGCGAACAAGGAACCGCTGGCTCTCGCGACCGCGGCCTCGCTGCGCCCCCGTTATTACGTTCCTCTTGTGCCCACCCAGCAGCCGAGTCGGCTTCAGACCGCCATCGCGCCGGAGTTAGCCTGCCTCCGGCATCTGGCAAAGGCGATCCTCGCGCGTGCCATGCTCCGCTACGGATCAGGCGACCTGGATGGGAGCTGGGCGGATGCGATGGCCGCAGCGCGACTGGCCCGGCTCGTGGGGCAATCTCCCCGCCTCTTTGAAAGGCTCCTCGCGGCGTTCATCGCCGTGAAGGCCCTGACCGTCTGTGACAGATTCATCCGTGGCGACGCCCTCGACTCTGCCCGGGCAAATGCGTGCCTGGCCGACCTGAAAGCCCTCCGCCCTGTCCCGCACTTGGTCGAAACGATCGACCGAGACGCGAGGTTCTTATGCTTGGACGGAATCTTTTGCGCATTTGATTCGGCGCGCAGAAAGTCAGCGCAAGGGCGCCCACTGGAACCTTACCTCGATTGCCCCCCAACGTCCGTGGGGGAATTGAATGTCGGCCAGATCCTTCGGAGGACCAACCGGCATTTCGACAGGCGGGTTGACGTCCTCAGCAGACCCACCTTTGCCGAGAGGAAAGAAGCGTCTTCGGCTCTGAGGGACGAGTTCGAAGCATGGTTCGCAGAGACGCGCGGGAAGACGCCTCGTTCAGCAACAGAAGCCATAGGTAACTTGGTCTTTACCATTGTGGCAGTGGACCTCGGACCTACGGCCGAATGCTTCGAAGCCGACATGATGCGCATACAGCTTGCCACGATCGCCATGGGTCTGGCCGCCTACAGGGCCGACCACGGAGACTACCCGGCCGAGCTGTCGGCGCTGAGTCCGGTATACTTCAGGAGCGTTCCAGACGACCTCTTCACCGACAAGCCGCTTCGCTACCGCCGGGCCGGGAAGGGATATCTGCTGTACAGCGTCGGGGCGAACATGACAGACGACGGCGGGGAGAGCGACGGCAAGAACAACGACGACGTTGCCGTCAAGATAGAGTGAGGTTCCCTTGTCCGGGCTTACGGCGATTTTCGCGCCGGCCTGGTGAGCGCCTTTGGGGGCGGTTGTGCCTGCTTCTTCCCCTCGATGAAGATCGCGGGCTTGGTCTTCTGGACGGGCTCGGTGCCGGCGATTCGGCCGCGGGCGGGGTCGAGCTTAGCGGGGATTTGGAAGTTCACCGGCCTGGCCCGGCCGTTCTCGTCGACGTGGACGCTCAGCTCGGGGTAATAAACGAGCGTGATCTTCCGCCACTTCGCGGCCGGGATGCGGTGCCGCTCCAGCACGCGCTCGACGTTGGCCACCCGCTCCCAGCCGCCGTAGGCGTACTTGAAATACCACAGCTCCGTCCGCCAGATGAGCTGGTCGGCCTTCTTGGCGTAGAAATCGCGGATGCGCATCACCTCCACCAGCATGGTCGCCTGCGGCCCGTCGCCGCGGAGATACAGCACCCGGCGGACGTCGGCGAAGTCCTTCAGGTCCCTCACGTAGCGGATCAGCTCGGCGGCGTCGCCGGCCGAGAACTCGTGCTTCGGCGGCGCCGGAAGCTTCAACTGCTTTCGCCGGATCTCCGCCAGCCGCAGCAGCCGCGGCTCGTGCCAGGAAAGGTCGATCCCCTCGATCCGCGCCCCGTCGGGCGTGACGATTGTGACGTCATACGTCGCGTCGCCGGGAAGCTTGTCGAAGCGCAACTTGCCCGTCTTGCGGTCGAACTTCTCGGGGGCGTAGCGCTTGCCGGTGACGCGGCTGACGGCATGGACGCTGGCGACCTTGGCGGGCGGGGTAATCCGCCCGGCCACGTTGCCGCTGCTCGGCCGGCTGGCGACGGGCCGGTCCTCGCGAATCTCAACCTCCGGCCGGACGCCGGCCCCCAGCCCCAACACGACCGCCAGAGATGCGATAGCCGCCGCCCGCATGAGCTTTATCTCTCCGGCAATCCTGCCTTCACTTCGGCCGTTTCGCCGGTGCAGGGCTCGCGGACGACGACCTTCCAATTCCCGTGTTCGTTCTGGCCCAGGGGCAGGGAGACGCTGAAACGTCCCTTCTCGCAGTCGATCGTTCGGCGGTAGGCCCGCTGCTCGGTCCCATCCGGCCGGAACGCGCGCATGGCGACGACCAGCTTCTCGTCCTCGACCGGCGAGGAGGTGAGAACCTCACCGGAGATCCGAAGCGCCCGCCCGGCCGTGACCTCCGCCTTGGCCGTGACGCCGCGAATCGCGAACGGCCAGCAGGCGAAGAAATGCCCCTGCCGCGGGGTGCTTTCCAGCTTCACCGCGGTCGAGCGGCTCACCGCCCGCTGCTTGAACAGGTCGTAGGTGGTCAGCCCGGCCGGGACGAGCAGTCGCGCCGGGTGCATTGCCTTCAGGAAGATGTTGTCCTTGATTTCCTCGTATCGACTTTCGATCCCGCCCAGCTCGCTGTTGCGGACGGTGGGGTTGACCATCACGCCGACCAGATACCCGCGCCCGCTGCGGTAGACGGCGACCTCGTGGCCGACGGGGTGGAAGGGCGCGTCGCCGGCCGGCGGGACAACCCTGAACAGCGGCTCCACGCCGGCCGTCCGGAGAATATCCAGCAGGTACTTCCGCGCCGGAGCCAGCATCTTGGGGTAGAACCGCTGGATGAAGTACTCCTCCAGGTTGAAGTTCAGGTAGATCGCCTTGCCCTTTCCCGCCTTTCCGGCGACGGCGACGTCCGCGCCCTTGAAGGTTCCCCCGGCCCCGGCCTCGCCGGCGGCCTTGAGGGTCGTCTCGAAGGCGAAGAACGGCAGCGTCGCGCCGCCGACCTCGACGCCCTTGCCGCTGGCGGGCACGCGGGCCACGTCGATCTTGCGATAGTCCCCGCGGCGGACGCCGAACAGGTCGTCCAGGGCGGCCTTCTCGCGGAGACGGCAGTGCTCGTCCATCAGGCCGCACCAGGAATCGGCGATCACCGTCCCGCCGGCCGCGACGAACTTGCGGATCGCCTCGGCCGTGGAGTCCGAAAGCGCCACCGCCCGCGGCATGACCAGGACCTTGTAGCCGTTCCGGGTGAGGTATCCTTCGTCGACCTGGGAGGCGTCGACGAACTTCGCCCAGATGCCCACGTCCTTCAGCCACATCACCCACGAGCAGCGCACGCGGTAGGAAAGCTCCTTCTGCCGCACGGTCCAGGAATCGCGCCCGGTCCATTGCTCGCCGGTCTGCGGCACGTCCTTGCGGGTGGTGATCTCCAGGATCCAGTTTCCGCGCAGCGACGGCTGGGAGTAGAGAATCGCCACCGGGTCGCGCCGGCGGACCGCCCGGCGGCGCATCCGCCCGGGGCCGGCGTGGACCCAGTCGGCGAAGCCCTTGGCGTTCCGGCCGAAGTCCGTGAGCCGCTTGCCCTCGATGTCGATCACCCTGGAGTAGACGCCGCCGCCGAAGGAGTCCCACTGCTGGACCAGGGCGCAACCGCGGATCAGCGCCCGCCACAGGTCTTCGTTGTCGCGCCCGAAGCCGGGGTCGACCACTTGCCCGTCGGCGCCGTCGTTGTAGAAGCTCATGATGACGTCGGGTCCCTCGCCGATGTCGTAGGGGGTCATCACGTTGGCGACGCGGGTGAGCTTCCACAGGTCGTATCCCCAGCAGGCCGGCTGCTGCACGCCGGTGATGCCGCAGCGGGCGGCGGGGTCGATCTTGCGGACCACGCGCGCCCCGAGGGCGACGGCCCCGGCGAGCACCTCGTCCATGAACTCCACCCGGTCGGCCCAGGGGGCGAAGTTGCCGCTGCCGGCCCGGGCCAAAGCCTGCCAGGTGGAGAACATCTCCACGGCGTCCCAGCGTTTGTAGCTGGTGGCCCACTCGGCGTTGAGCCTTTCCAGGCTGCCGTAGCGGCGCTGGAGCCACTTGCGGAACCGCCCCATGCACCACGGCGAGCCGCACATGTCGTACGGCCCGGCCATGTTGCCGATGCCGATCTCGTCGCCGATGCCGTAGAACAGCGGCTTGTACGGCGAGTGCAGCATGGCCGCGGCCGTGAGGATGTCCGTGGTGAACTTCTCCTCGGTGGGGCTGGACAGACAGCGGTGCCGGGCCAGGCGCACCGGGCCGCGGGCCTTCGCCTGGGCGGCCTTGATCTCGCGCCAGCGCTTCAGGTCGCGGTGATACAGCCCCAGCAGCGAGTACAGGATGTTCGAGGCGTGGAAACGCAGGTCGTTCTGCACCGGCCAGGCGGGCGAATTGGTCGTCTGGACGGCGCGGTGGCCCAGGCCCATCTGCCGGAACAGCTCGCCGGTTCCCGGGCGCGTGCCCATGTTGTATATGCCCAGGATGAAGTCGGCGAACGCGTCGCCCGCCGGCGGGACCATGCGAACCTCCTGCGAGCCGGACCAGACGGCCTTCCCGCCGGCGGCGAGCTCGGCCTTCAGGTACAGCCCCGTGCTGAGAGAGCGCGACGCGTCCAGCTTGAAGGCAAAGTCCGGGCCCTTGACCTCCGCCTGGTCGATCACGCGGGCGTAGTTGTCCTCGATCCATACCTTCCCCGCGTCGGCCTGCTTGGGCGGGTCGGCGATCTTTCCCGTCAGCTTGGCGTCGCGCTTGAGCACGCGATCGCGCAGCCGGGTCGGCTCGTCGAGGACGGTCAAGGTGATGGACCCGTAGTTGGACCCCGGATTGGGCGCCTTGGGGTCGGCCGGCCTCTCATAGGCCGGCCCGCGGCCATACTTGTAGCGGGTGATCCGGCTCTCGACGACGTCCTTGGAATCCCACTCGATCTTCGGGGCGGCCTGGGCCAGCGACCGGGCCGTCGCCCCGAGCAGGCAGAGCACCAGAAGCATCGACGTTCGAATCATGTGCCGCTCCTCTATGCCTATTTGACCTCGAAAGTGACGTCCCGCCGCGCGCCCGTGGCGACCTGGCGGACCTTCAGCGTCCATTTGCCCTTGGCGTCGTTCAGCGCCAGCGGCAGCGGCCAGGTGCCGCCCTGCGGCGGGCAGGTGACGTTCGTGCGATAGACCAGCCGCTCCTTGCCGTCGGGGCCGAGGAAATCGAAATGGAACACGCATTTCTCGAGTCTCCGGCCGTAGCCGTCGGGGACGACGGTGATCTTTCCCCCGGCCACGGTCGCCCTGAGCGGCGCGACCTTGCCCAGGCCAGGTAGGGCCGCCAGGAAGACCGGCTCGAACGGCGGCAGCGTGACGTTAAGCTCCTTGCCGCTTCCCACGGAGCTGCCGCCGCGAACGTCGAACCATGCCGTGGTCGCGCCGCGGTGGCGGATCTTCAGCTTCACCGGGACCTCGAACTTGTCGTTTTTCTTGTACTCCTGCGGGCCGAGTTCGTTGATCCGCAGCAGCGGGTTGCGGTGTAGCGCGATCAGCTCGGCCTGGCCGTTGCGCCAGACGGTCACCTCCACGCCGGTGACGGGCTCTCCGTCGGCGCCGACGACCTCGGGCGTGAGGCGGTCCTTGCCCACGGCCTTCCGCAGGCGGCCGCCGATGAGCTTCTTCAGCTCGGCCTCTTTGTTGCCGGGCAGGATCCGCTGCTGGTAGTACGCCAGCATGTCGCCGGCCAGCAGGATGGCGCGGGAGTTGTCCTTGAACAGCCCCGCCAGCGGCGAGGAGCGGCGCTGCTTGCCGTGCTCGTCGAATCCGCCCGGCAGCTTGTCGGCGATGACGGTGCCGCCGGCCTTGACGAACGCCCGGATGGCCTTGACCTCGGCGTCCGAGAGGGCGACGATCTCCGGCAGGATCAGCACCTTGAAGCCCTCGCCGGTCTTGGTGTCGTATGGCTTCAACATCCCCTTGGCGACCTGCGGCGGGCACAGGAAACGATACTGAAAGCCGTTGTCCTCGATCAGCTTGACCCACGACTCCCGCAGGCGGAAGTAGCGGCTTCGCATCCGCTCGGTCCAACTGTCGCGTCGGATCCAGTTCTTCCCCGAGGGGCGGACCTCCAGCACCCAGTGCACGCGGAGATTGGCCTGGCTGTGGTACAGGGCGATCGGGTCGTCCGCGCGCCGGGAGGCGATCCGCAATTTGCCCAAGCCGCCGGTCAGCTCGGCGTACCACTTCTTGGCTTCCTTGGCCCGGGGGCTGTACTGCCCGGAGTCGGCGACGTAGGTGCTCTTGTCGTCCCAGACCAGCAGCCCCTGATCGCCGTGGATGAACAGGTACCAGATCAGGTGCTTTTCGGGGTTGCCGCGGCCGAAGGAGGCGTGGACGGGGATCATCTCGGGGCTGAAGCTCCGCATCAGCTCGTAGTTGTTGCCGATGTAGTAGGCCTCCATCACGTCCAGGGCCTGGCAGAGCTTCCAGAAGTCCCAGCCGCCGACGGCGGCGGGGCCCTGTCCCCCGCCCATGCCGATCCGCCCGGCCGGGTCGTAGCGCTTCGTGGTCTTGCCGGCCTCGGCGTAGCTGCCGATGAGCACGTCGTCCATGAAGTCCTTGTGGTCGCACCAGGCCGAGAAGTTCTCGTCCTTGCGGGCGAAGATCTCGTCGGTGGTCGCGCCGCGCACGTCCTCCCACTTCTTGAAGTCCGAGCCCCACTGGGCGTTGACGGCCGCCAGCGTGCCGTAGCGCTTCTTCAGCCACGCCCGGAACGCCTCCTTGCAGTGCGGGCTGAAGCAGTAGTCGAACGGGGCGGCCTGGTTGGCGATGCCCGGCTCGTCGCCGATGCTGTAGAACAGCGGCCGGTACGGCCGGTGCAGCCGCGCCTGGTGGGTGAAGATCCACTTCAGCCGCCGCTGGATGACGTGGTTGCTCAGGCAGGGGTTCCGCTCCAGGATGCGCATGTCCGTCCGGTCGGCGATGAAGGCCTGCTTGGCCAGCTTGTGGTAGTGGGTCTTCTCCTTGTCGGGCATCCAGATGTGGTAGGCGCTGAAGGCCCACGCCCCGCCGGTTTCCAGGTAGTAGCGGTAGTTGCGGTCGATGAAGTGGGTCGGCACGTGCGAGCTGGAGCCGGACCACTGGCTGCCGGAGAGGTGCATCTCCTGGAGGTACGGAATCCGCCCTTCGTTGTGCCGCTGCCAGATGGTGCAGATGTAGTCGTCCCATTCGCTCGGCGGCATGTAGAGGAAGTCCGCGCTGGCGCCCCAGCCGGCCGCCGTGGGAACCGTCACCGAGACGGTGTGTTTCATGGCCATGACGCCGGGGACCTCCAGCTCGAACGGGTATGCCAGCCCGCGGGGGTGTGGCACGCACTTCGCCAGGCCCCAGCGGCTCACAAGCATCCGGCCCAGGGAGTCGAAAACGGTGAACCGCGGCCGGGCGGGGGACGCCGGCATCTGCGCCAGCGCCTTCGGCAGCAGGAGTTGTCCCTTGAGCTTCTGACCGCGTTCCAGGACGCTGCTGTCCAGGACAATCCTGGCGTCGGGGACCCCGTGGCCGCGGAAGTTGCCTACGTCTGCCAGGGGAGGCGCCGCGAACAGCGGCACCGCAAGCGCCGCCAGCGTGAAAGCGAAAAGGTAAGCCCAGCAGGACATTCTGCTTCTCCTGTTTGACCGAGGACCTCTCGTCGGAAGCGGCCGGCCGCGCCGCGGTCCGTACCCATACCACAGCCGGGCGCGCAAGGAAAGCCCGCAGCCAGTCATGCCCGCTCAGCGGTGGTTCAGGAAGGCCCGCGCCGCGGCGCTACAGGTCCGTCGGGGCGACGTAGTCACCCTTGGCCGCCTGGAGTTCGGCCAGCCGCTGCCGCTGGGCGGCGAGCGTCTCGAAGACGATCGCCGGCGTGTCGGCGACGTCCCGATAGATCTTCTCGATCCGCGAGATCTTGGCCAGGTTCTCCGGGATGCGGAGCTTGAACTGCTCGGCGTAGTCGGCCTCGGAATAGTCTTTCTCCAGCACCTGCCGGAAGAGGCGCTTCAGGTCTGCGTACTTGGGGATCAAGCCCGTGGGCGTGTTGATGGCCTCCACGTCGCCGTGGACGCGCAGCTCGGCCCACTTGACCCACACGTGCTTGTCCAGCATGCCGTTGAGGTATTCTCCGTCCGGCCCCCGGAGGTAGTAGTTCGTGCCGAAGATGGCGGGGGGGTCGGCCAGCCCGGCGGCGAAGTCCAGGTTGTTGGCGATGTACTTGGCCAGCGGGATGGCCACGAAGTCCAGGTTGCTCATGAGGTTGAACTTGCGGACGCCCTCGGCCCCGAGCGTGGCGGCGGTGCTCTCGCTCTCCAGCGACGCGGCCATGGTGATGATCCCGTGGGTCCAGTCGAAGGCCTGCTGCACGGGCACGGAGGTGTCGCTGTCGCGCCCGCCGTACATCAGACCGCCGACCAGCACGCCCTCGGGGGCCTCCAAGGCCTCGTCCACGTTGGGCAGCCGCTCCAGGCTGACGGTGTAGCGGGCGTTCCTGTGGGCGGCGGTGATCTCGCTGCCGGCGGCGTCCTTCTTTCCGGCGTGCCACTTGCCGGAATGGTTGAAGCCGGCCTGCGGGATGTCGCTTCCCATGCCCAGCCAGTAAGGCTTGCCGTCATGGACCAGCACGTTGGAGAAGATCACCTCGCCGGGGTTGGTGAGCACTTGCTGGATGATCGGATCGCCGCGGGGGCTGACGTCGCGGATGATGCCGAAGATGCCCTTCTCCACGTTGACCGCGCGGAACTCACCGTCGAGGACCCGGAAGTAGGCGATGTCGTCGCCGACGATGGACTCGCCCGGCAGCATGGCCGTGGACGTCTTGCCGCAGCCGGAGGGGAACGCCCCGGCGAAGTAGGTCTTTCGTCCGCCGGGTCCGTGGACGCCCATGAGCAGCATGTGCTCGGCCAGCCAGCCCTCGCGGTCGCCCTTGCGGATGGCCAGGCGCAGGGCGAGTTTTTTCAGCCCGATGGTGTTGCCGCCGTACTGCGTGTTGACCGAGTACACGCAATCCTCCGCGATGTCGATGTAGATGCGGCGCTTCTCCACGTCGGTCGAGGTGTTGTTCTCGCCCAGCCGGCCCTGGCTGTGGAGGTAGCGGAAGAACGCCCCGCTCTCGCCGATGCCGCGGAAGTTCTCGTAGCCGCCGCGGTAGAGCAGGTCCTCGCTGTGGGCGACGTAGGTCGAGTCGGTGATCTGCACGCACGGGATGGAAAAGACCGATCCGGTCGGCCCCAGGCAGAAGAACCGCACCAGCATCGTCCGCCCGGCCATCGTCCCGGCCAGCAACCCGCGGACCTCGGCCAGCCCGCCGTCGCGGTCGGTGCTGTTCAGGGACTCACCCAGGCTCAGCCCCTCCGGCAGCAGGTATTTGGTGTTGGGAGGGTCGCGGCTCTGGTCGTAGAAGCCGTCGAAGTGGACGGTGTGGCCGGCTATAGCGAGCGGGATCTCCTCGCGGTTGTCAATGGCCAACTGTCGCACGAAGGCGACGTCCTCGTCGGCGTCGGTGCCGACGAAGACGCGGCCGGGCTTGCACAGCTCGATCGCCTCGGCCACGAACTTGTGCAGCTTGGCGTTTTTCAGCGCCAGCAGCTTGTCCAAGTTGGGCCCGTCGAGCTCGGCCCTCAAGATGTCTGCATGTTTCGGACTCATTTTCCGTCCTACGGCGAATGGTGCATGGAAAGCGGGCAACCCAGCTTACGCAAAGATGAAGACTTGTAAGTGGCGGCGCGGCGTTTGTCAAGACGTTTGACCGGGTAGTAACTGTCCCAAGGATTGCGGGAGTTTTTTCGAGGCCCAACTCATGCGGGTTCGCCCCCGTGTCCGAACCTAACAGGTCGTGGTCGCAGCGAGCGCCCACACACTTTGGGACAGTTACGACCGGCGGGCGCGTCGGCGCCGGGTTCGCCGGAGGCGGTCCATGTTGACGCGGCCGCGGCGGGGCGGTATCGTTGGGCCATGGTACGGATCGCGCGAATCGTGCTGCCGGGAACGCCCCACCTGATCGCCCAGCGCGGGAACCGTTCGGACCGGCTGTTCTTCTCCACCGCCGACCGTGAGCGGTACCTGGAGATCCTGGGCAGGAATCTGACGGCCTGCGGCGTGAAGCTGTGGGCGTATCGGCTGGACCCGGCCGAGGTGCTGCTGGTGGCGGTGCCGCCGGACGCGGCGGCCATGGGCCGGGCCCTGCGAAACGCCCACGGGCGGTACAGCCAGATGATCAACCGCCGCCAGGGGACGACCGGGCACCTCTTCCAGGGCCGATACTACAGTTGCCCCCTGGACGCCGAACACCTGGCCCTGGCGGTGCGATACGTGGAGCGGTTTCGCGGGCGGCGTCCGCCGGAGACCAGGAGTTCGGCCGGGAGCCATTGCCGCCGGTCGGGCGGGACGACGGAGCTGCTGGCCGGCGACCTGCCGCTGCTCAAGACCGTCAAGGACTGGCGGAAATGGCTTGCCGAGCCGATCGACCGGGCGGCCCTCCGGCATTTGCTCTCGCGCCTGCGCGTGGGCAAGCCGGCGGGCTCGGCCGCCTTCGTGCGGAAGGTCGAGAAGCGCACCGGCATGAACCTCTCGCGCCCGCGGGGAAGGCCCCCAAAGATGGAAACGCCCTAGCTCCGGCAGGGGCGGCCCTCGGCCGGCAAGCGGCAGCCGAACAGCACCTACCTGTCACGGGAGCGCGCGATGAAACGCAAGAAGATGGACTTCACCCAGCACTACGATCAGGTGGTCAACGCCTTGATGGCGCGCGGGCTGCTGCTGTCGGCCTACGACGCCTCCGGCCGGGCCAACGCCATGACCATCGGCTGGGGGGCGCTCGGGAACATCTGGAGCATGCCGGTATGGGTGGTGCTGGTCCGCCCCTCGCGATACACGTATGAGTGCATCGAGCACGCCGGCTGCTTCGCCGTGAACGTGCCGGGCCCGGAGCTGCAATCGGCCGTGGACATCTGCGGCACCAAGTCCGGCCGCGACGGCGACAAGCTCGCCGAGGCCGGCCTGACCACGGAAAAGGGCACGAACGTGTCGGCCCCGATCATCGCCGAATGCCCCATCGTGTACGAGTGCCAGGTGGTTCACCGCAACGACGTCCAGCCGGATGCGCTCGTCCGCGAGCTTCAGGAAGGCCCGTACGCCAACGGCGACTACCACCGCGTGTATTTCGGCAAGATCCTCGCCGCCAGCGCCGCTGCAAACGCCCCCGAGCTGCTGAAAAGGCAAAGCTGAAAAGGCAAAGCTGAAAGCTTAAAACTGAAAGCTGAAAACGCGACGGCGGGAGAAGGTCATGGCGCGCTTCGGCCACTTCGACGAAGACAACCGCGAATACGTTATCACCCATCCGGAGCTGCCGCAGCCCTGGTACAACTACATCCGCAACGAGGAGTACGCCGGGCTGCTCTCCCACACCGGCGGCGGCACCTCGTTCTGGAAGGACCCGCTGCGGCTGCGGCTGCTGCGATACAAGTTTCACCTGACCCCGTACGACCGGCCGGGGCGGTACGTCTACATCCGCGACCAGGCGACCGGGCGGTACTCCTCGGCCACCTGGGCGCCGGTGCAGACGCCGCTGGGCCGCACGCGATTCGAGTGCCGCGTGGGCATGGGATACAACCGGATCCGAACGGTCTACGACGGCATCGAGGCGGAGATGCTGTACTTCGTTCCGCCCGACGACGCCCTGGAGATCTGGCGGCTGACGCTGAGAAACCGTTCCCGACGGCGGCGGAAGCTGCGGACCTTCTCGTACGCCGAGTGGGCGGTCTGGGGCGTGCTCCGCGACCTGCTGAACATCGACAACGCCGCCGCCTGCTCGCGCTACGAATACGACGACGGCGTCTTCTGGCACGAGACGCCCAACGACGTCGGCTCGACGATCGGCACGTCGGACTGGGTCTTCCCCTGCGGGTACTTCACCTCCGACGCCGCCCCGGTCGGCTTCGACGGCAGCCGCGACCACTTCCTCGGCCGCTGCCGGGACGAGGCCCGTCCCATCGTCGTCGAGCGGGGAGAGCCCACAAACCTTTGCGCCAACGGGCTTTATCCCCTGGGCAGCCTCGCTCATGACTGGGACCTCCGGCCGGGACAGTCCCGGACGATCACATATCAGCTTGGCGCCGGCGAGAGCCGCCGACCGCTGCGGGCGCGGATCAGGAAATACCGCCGGCCGGAGGCCGTCGAGGCCGCCTTCGCCAAGCTCGGCCGAATCTGGCAGCGGCGGCTGGGAACCTTCCAGGCGCGCACGCCGGATGAGCGCTTCAACATCGTCGTCAACACCTGGGCCCCCTACCAGGTGCTCAACGTCACCTCCACCGGCACCGGCGTCTCCCCGGTCAGTTGGGGCGCCGGCAGCAACATGGGCTTTCGTGACAACGGCCAGTCGGTGCTGAGCGCGTCGGCCCTGGACGCGCCGCTGGCGGAGAAGACCATCCGCATCCTCTCGCACGTGCAGCACCGCGACGGCACGCTGACCAAGAACTTCGCCCCGCCGGTCTGGGACGGTGAGAGCGGCTTCCTGGACAACCAGGCGTGGTATCCGATCTTCGTGGGCGCCTACCTGAAGGAGACCGGCGAGCTGGAGCTGCTGAAAGAGAAGTTTCCGTTCGTCCAGGGCGGCAAGCGGACGCTGCTGGACAAGATGGCCATCGCGATGCAGGTGTTGTGGGACCGTCGCGGCCCGCACGGCCTGCCGGCCACGGGGCACGCCGACTGGAACGACTGCATCAACCCCACGCCGAGGGAGTCCGAGAGCGTCTTCAACGCCATGCTCTTCTGCGCCGGCTGCGGGGCCCTGGAGGAGATCTACGCCGAATTGAAGCGCCCTCGCGACGTCCGCCTGTGGGCCGGCCGGCGGAAGAGAATGGGCGAGGCCATCGAGACCCACGCCTGGGACGGGGCCTGGTTCCGCCGGATGTTTCTCACGCAAAGCGGGCGCATCCTCGGCAGTCGGCGGTCGAGGAAATGGGGCAGGATCTTCCTGGAGCCGCAGGTCTGGGCCGCGCTGTGCGGGGCCGTCGCGCCGGCCAAGGCTCGCCGGGCGATGGACAGCGCCCGGAAGATGCTGGCGACCCGCTTCGGCCTGCGGATCGTGACGCCGCCGAGCCCGAAGTTCGAAAAGGAGGTCGGCAGTCTGGGCATCCTGAACATGGGCTTCAAGGAGAACGGCTCGGTATACAGCCACTGCAACGCCTGGGCGGCCTGCGCCGAGGCGGCCCTGGGCCGGGGCGAGCTGGCCTTCCGCACGTACATGGACTTCCAGCCCATCATGCGAAACGATGAGGCCGAAATCCGCGAGATCGAGCCCTACGTCCTGTCGGCCCAGGTCCAGGCCGCCCCGTTCATCCAGCCCGGCCGGGGGAGAAACCCCTGGGTCACCGGCAGCGCCACGTGGTCCTGGCTGGCGGCGAGCCAGTACATCCTCGGCATCCGCCCCGAATTTGGCGGACTCCGGATCGACCCCTGCATCCCGCCGAACTGGGCCGGCTTCGCCGCGACAAGGCGCTTCCGCGGAGCGACCTATCACATCGAGGTCCGCAACCCGCATCGGCTCTGCCGGGGCGTGAAGCGTCTGCTCGTGGACGGAAAAGAGCTGCCGGGCTCGCTGGCGCCGCTGCCGCGCCGCCCCGGCCAGACCATTCGCGTGAAAGTCGTGCTGGAAGAGTAGCCGCGCTCGGGTTACCCTGTCCGGCCCCGGACGCCGAGGCTTCCGGGCCAGTCAGGACGTTGGAGCTGAGCAAAGCACTACGCTGGTCACAGGAATGTTTGCCCGCCTGTCCCGGCGCCCCAGAATCGGGCAGGCACAGTGTGACCAGGCGAGGATGCGTCCGCCCGGCGGGCGCGGAAGACCACGAATTACACTAATTACGGCGAATTTCACGAATGGCCTCTTTTTCTTCAGCGACTTTGTCTAATTCGTGCAATTCGTGGCAATTCGTGTAATTCGTGGACTCATTCGTTGGGATGTGCGAAAACCGTGGGCAGGCCCGCCTGCCTTCCGCCCGCCTGCCTTCCGGAGGTGGGCAGGGAGGTGGGCAGGTCCACTGTTCAAACATTGTTGCGGTCTGCTTAGGACGAGAAAGCCTCGCGTGCAATTCCCGGCCGAGAGTCTCTCAAGGGACATGCAAAGAAGGAGTCTGATGCCATGACAACCATGCTGTCGCGGAATGGCCGAATGCCTCTCGGCGCCTGGATCGGCGCCGTCTGCGTGACGCTGCTGATCGCCGCCGCCGGCTACGCGGCCGGGCCCGCCGAGCCGGAGATCCCGGCGCTGCCGGACAGGCCGCCGGTAAAGCTCCACGCCGCCGATCCGCCGGAGACGTCCTGGCCGCCGAAGGGAACGCCCGTGAGGGTCAGGATCACGCGCGACACGTGGATCTCGCACATGGGGGCCGAGGCCGCCGCCAACACGGGCGGGTCCGACCGGCTCAAGCTGAAGGGCCAGCAGGAGTTCGCCATCTTCGACGCGGACGTGGCGGCGCTGAAGGGAAAGATCATCACCGGCGCCCTGTGGCACGTCACATCGGCCACGCCCAAGGCCGCCCCGCTGATGCGCGTGACCGTCTCCACGCTGGCGGCGCCCTGGAAGGAGGGAACCAGCACGACCTACAAGCCCCAGCCGGGCGCGGCCTGCTACAAACAGGCGGCGCTGAACCAGCGCGACTGGGCGTATCCCGGCAGCACGTTCATCGACGCCGCCTACGGCCGGGGGCACACCATCTGGCGGTTCGCCGAGGCCACCGCCCCGGACGCGTCCGGTCGGCAGGTAATCGCCGTCGACGCCGACGTGGTCGCCGCCCGGGTGGCCGGGCTGAGCCACGGCTTCGCCGTTTACGACGACGTGGGCAACATCTGGTCCTACAAGGACGAGCAGTTCAAGTTCACGTATCACCCCAACCGCTTCATCTACAGCCGCGAGCACGCCGCCGACGCCCACTACCTCCAGGTGTGGGTGGACGGCGAGGACAAGACCCCGCCGGAGGCGATCACCGGCGTGACGGTCCACACGGGCGATTTCCCGGCGGGCGAGGCCCTGGTGCGGTGGAACACGCCCGCCGACCGCGGCGGCGGAAAGACGCTGGGCTTCCGCGTGACGTACAAGACCAAGGCCGCCGGCCGGGAAAAGGAAATGCCGCGATACCTGATTCCCATGGGCGGCTGGGCCGGCAAGGACGTCCGCATGCACGTCCACGACCTGCCCTTCAAGCCGGGCGAGCCGATCGAGCTGAGCATCCGCCCGGTCGACAGCGCCGGCAACGTGGGCAAGGCCACCACCGAGAAGTTCGCCCTCTCGGCCAATTCGCGCGTGCTGCCCATCGCCGCCGCGGACGTTAAGTGCTTCGCACCATCGCAGCGGCTGCCCGAGGTCGGCGGGCTGAAGGTGGCGGTGGTCGACCTGCTGGACAAGATCACGACGACCGGAAAGATGATTCCGGCCCACCCGGCCGGCTACAAGGGCGGCAATCACCTGTGGTCGGCCGAGAAGAAGCTTATCCGCCTCCAGGCCGCCCGCAACGAGCACGTCTGCTTTCAGGTGAACCTGGCCGGCAAGACGGACGCGGCGGAGCTGAAGCTGAGCTTCCCCGAGGCCGCCGGCGTGAAGACGAAGCTTTACAGGCTCGACTACGTCCAGACGAAGGCCGGCGTCGTGCCCGATGTGGCCGTGCCGCTGAAAGGCGCGATTTCGATTCCGGTCAAGGACGACCCGGAAGCCGCCGGGACGAGCAACCTTTCGCTGCTATGCGAGATTTACGTTCCCCACGCGGCCGCGCCCGGCCGGAAGACGGGAAAGCTGACGATCTCGGCCGGCGGACAGAAACTGGACCTCGCGGTCGACCTGACCGTCTGGGAGTTCACCCTGCCCAACAAGCTCTCGTTCGTGCCGGAGATGAACTGCTACAGCAAGGTCACGCCCACCGGCGGCAGAGACTACTACCGCCTCGCCCACGAGCACCGCTGCTGCCTCAACCGCCTGTACTACACCTGGAACGGCAACGTCTCCCTGGCCCCCGCGCGCGTCGGCGACGGCTGGAACTGGACGAGCTGGGACCGGGACGTGGGCCCGCTGCTGGACGGGTCGGCCTTCAAGGGCCTGCCCCGCGACGGCGAGCCGGTGGACGCCTTCTACCTGCCGTTCAACGAGAACTGGCCCATGGACATCCACAAGCACTACCGCAAGACCTACTGGGTCACCGAGGCCTTCGGCGCCGAGTACAAGAACGGCATGAAGGCCGCCTTCGCCGCCTTCGCCGACCACTTCAACAAGAAGGGCTGGCACGACACCGTCTTCCAGTTCTACCTGAACAACAAGGTCTACTATAAGCAGCGGGCCGGCTGGCGCGGCTCGGCCGCTCCGTGGATCTTCGACGAGCCGGTCGGCACCCAGGACTTCTGGGCCCTGCGCTGGTACGGCATCCTGTTCCACCAGGCGGTCGACCCGGTCAGGGGCAAGGCCAAGATGTGGTACCGCGGCGACATCTCCCGCAGCAACTTCGGGCGGGACATGCTCTGGGGCGTTCAGGACGTGGTGTACTTCGGCGGGTCCAACGCCCAGAAGGTGCGGATGAAGCACGACGAGACGGTGCTGTGGGGTCCGACCTGGTTCTGCGAGTACGGCTCGGCCAACGACCCGGCCTCGGCCAACACCCAGCCGGCGGCGTGGTGCCTGCTGGCGTGGTCGCGCGGGGCGGTCGGCGTGCTGCCGTGGCAGACCCTCGCCGGGCAAGGCGCCTGGACCAAGGCCGGCGGGACGGACGTGTTCTTCCCCGGCCCGGGCGGGCCGTTCGCCTCGGTGCGGCTGAAGTCCTTCCGCCGCGGGCAGCAGGACGTGGAGTATCTGACGCTGCTGGGCGACGCCTACGCCCGGCCGCACTACGCCGTCGCCGCCGGCGCACAGCAGGTCATCGACCTGGGAGCGAGCGTCCGGAAGGCCTGGAGCGAGGACGCCGGCACGCTGCGATTCAAGCGCGCCGACCCGACCGGCCTGTGGACGCTGCGATACCGCGTGGGCAGGATGGTCTCGGCCAAGCGGCCCGCCTACAAGCGCGTCGTCCGGGAGATGCCCTCCCCGCCCAGGGACATGACGGTCCTGCCGGACATCGGCCACGTCCGCGTGGCCCCGAAGGTGCCGTCCGCCAAGCCGGAGTGAGAGCGCGAATTCGCCTTATGGTTTGGGAGGCCGCCTTGAGCAAGCGTTACAACGTCGTCTTCATCATGACCGACCAGCAGCGCTGGGACATGCTGGGCTGCTACGGATCGGCGTGGATGCACACGCCCAATCTGGACCGGCTGGCGGCCTCCGGCTGCCGCTTCAACGCCGCCTACACTACCTGCCCGGTGTGCACGCCCGCCCGGGCGGCGCTGTTCACCGGCATGTACCCGTCCAGCTCCGGCGCGGCGGCCAACCAGCTTTCGCCCCATCGCCACGTGGAGTTTCTCGGCGACGTCCTCACCCGCGGCGGCGTCGCCGCCGGTTACATCGGCAAGTGGCACCTCTGCGGGCCGCAGGGTAAATACTACGGCGACGGCCGCTGCCAGGGGGGATTCCTGCCGGAGTACTGGTACGACGGCAAGAACTTCATAGACGACGTCGGCCAAGACGGGTTCGCCCGCTGGCGGGCCGGCAAGGGCCTCGCCGAGAGCGACTGCTGGGGCGGGCGCGTGGCGGATCGGGCCGTCCGCTTCCTGGCCGAGCGCCACAAGCAGCCGTTCGTGCTGGTGGTCTCGCTGGATGAGCCCCACGGGCCCTGCTCGGCCCCGGAAAGCTTCTACAAGCTCTACGAGGGCACCACCCGCCCCCGGCAGGCCAACATGGCCGACAGCCTGGAAGGAAAGCCCGCCACGCACCGGGCGTTCCTCGCCGGGCACCCCGGCGGGCACGTGCCGCCCGGGCAGGATCCCCACAACAGCCCCCGCTACTACGGCACGGCCAGCTTCGCCGACCACCTGATCGGGCGGATCATCGACGCCGTGGACGAACTCTGCGGCGACGACACCGTGATCATCTTCACCACCGACCACGGCGACCACCAAGGCGCCCACGGCCTGCTGGGCAAAGGTCCGACGATGTATGAGGAGGTCATCCACGTGCCTTTGCTGGTGCGGGCTCCGGGGCTGACCCGCCCGGGCAGCGTGTGCGATTCGCTTATCAGCCACATTCACCTGGCTCCGACCATCTGCGCCCTGGCCGGCGTCGAGCCGCATCCGCAGTTCCAGGGCGCCGACGCGATGGGGCTGCTGGCCGACCCGGCCGCGAAGATCACCGACGCGGTCTTTCTGGAGTACAACCGCTTCGGCCTGCCGCACACGCACTGGTGGGGATGCATGCCGATCCGCTGCATCCGGACCGCCAGCCGCAAGCTCGCGGTCAACCTGCTGGACCTCGACGAGCTGTACGACCTGTCCGACGACGGCGGGGAAATGGTCAACCGCATCCACGAGCCCGCCACCGCCGAGGTGCGCGACCGCCTGCACGACCGGCTGCTCACCTGGCAGGAAGAGCGGCTGGACCCCTTCCGCGGGCAGGGCTGGTGGGCCCGGCCGTGGCGGCCGGGGCACGACCTCGACCCCAGCCCGCCCGCCAGGGCATAGCCCCGGCAAGTGGTGAGCGCACCGGCACTCGACCGCGATCAAATGGCATCGTCTGAGCGGGCGGCGCCGACGATCCTCAATGGGCCTGGTCGCCCCTGGTTGACTGCGATCGAGTCACTGGGGGGCGGGCAGGGCTCCAGCCGGCAGGAAGTACGCCACGATCCTGGCTTGCTTGAGAGAAGCGCCCGTCACGGCCTCAAACTCCTTGGCGCCCTGGATGTTGAACTCCAGCTTCTCATCCTGGCCGAGGAATTTCGTCATGAGGATCCTGCGGGAGGCCATGTCGGCGATGATCGCGGTCCCCGCTTTGGGAGCGCACCATGAGATCGACATGCCTCCCCCGATCAGCCACTTATCCGCGGGAAGGCCGCCTACCGATTGCGGGGCGCACCCGGCACACAAAAGCGCCACCCCGGCCAACATCGCACACGCCATCGAGCTGCGTTTCATTGAGATTCTCCTATCTGGCAACTAGCCTGCACGTCTCCGCTTCCCTTTCGAACTAGCGCCCGCGACCGCCGCGGGGCATTCCGCATTTGCTCAAGGCGGCGGCTTTCGCCCAGCATATCCTCATCCGGCCTGGGTCGAATCCGGAGCCCGCTCGCGCCATGCCGGCACGCTTACCCACAGCGCTAGCCGCAGGCAGGAACGCCCCCGGCCAACACCTCACCCGTGCAGCTTGACGGCCAGTGCGGCCAAGGCCTGCCCCAGTTTTGTGCACTCCTTGCGCGAGCGCTCGTCCGGCTCGCCGACGGCCACCGGGCCGTAGTGGTCGCCCGAGGCAGAGCCCTGAACCACCATGCCGTGGATCAGCATGCACTTGAGGATGTCCATCACGGTCGTCTCGTTTCCGCCGCCGATGTTGGCAGAGGAGGAGAACGCGCCGCCGGCCTTTCCCGCCAACTGTCCGTGGAACTGCACCGACTCGTCGAAGAGCTGCTTGACCTCCGCGGCCATGGAGCCGTAGTAGGTCGGCGAGCCGACGGCGATGGCGTCATACGCCAGCAGGTCCTTGGCCGAAACCTCCGCGATCGGCTTGCATTCCACCTGCACGCCGCTCTGGCCGCGGGCGCTTTCGGCCACCGCCTCGGCCATGTGGCCCGTGCGCTCCGTCCGCGAGTGATACGTCACCAGCATCTTGGCCATTGCCTCGCTCCCGTTCCGTGATCGCCCGGAAATTCTATGGGCTATCTTCCCGCGAGCCCGGATTTCCGGATGTTTCGTCGTCCGCCGACGCAAGTCCGCGCGTGGTCCGCAGCTCCTCGATCTTCTCCAGCGGCCTCTCCAGCATTCGCGTCCTGGTGCCGACGAGGTTGTCGTATTCCTTCTTGGCGTCGTCGATGCGCCTGCCCATCGCGTCCATGGCCTCGCGGTATCGCTGCCACTGCTTGTTGAAGACGGTCAGCAGCTCGATGACCTCGTCGGCCGTCCGCATGATGTTGGCGTTCTCGGCCGCCGCCCGGATCACGGAGAGCATGGCGTACAGCGTGAACGGGCCGCACAGGACGACGCGCAGCTTCAGCGCCTCGTCCATCAGCGCCGGGGCCAGCTCCATCGCCAGCGAGTAGATCTGCTCGTTGGGGATGAACACGATCACGTAGTTGACCGTGCCGCTGGCCCGGTCGATGTAGCCGCGCCCGGCCACTTCCCGCACGTGCCCGCGGACGGCCGCGATGAACTCCCGCGCCCGGGCCTTTCGCTGCTGGTCGTCGTCGGCGTCGAGATACGCCAGGCACTTGTCCAGCGGGAACTTCACGTCCAGGTTCACCACCAGGTCGTTGGGCAGCAGGAAGGTGTAGTCGGGCCGCCCGCTCTCGGCGGCGTCGCCGGACTGCTTGCGGTAGTTGACCCCCTCCTGCATGCCCACCAGCCGGAGGACGTCCTCGGTCATCCTCTCCCCCCACGCGCCCACGCGCTTGGCCCCGGCCAGGGCCTTGCGCAGCGATTCGGTCGTGGTCGACAGCGACGCCAGCGAGGCGGTGAGCTGACCGTAATGCTTCTGCCGGTCGGCCTCGACCTGCTGGACGAACGCCCGGACCCGCTCCAGGCGCTCGTTCATGCCCGCGACCGCCTGGTCGATCAGCTCGCGTTTGGCCTCCAGCGAGGCCCCGGCCAGCTCGGCCAGGCGGCGCGAGTTGGCGTCGAGGGCCTCGGCCGCCATGGCCGCGAACGCCTCCCGCATCTGGCCCTCTTGTCGCCGCCCCGCCCGGGCGTGCAGCAGCCAGGCGACCGCGACCGCGGCCGCGCCGACCAGCATTCCGATGATGAACTCCGGCATCGCCTCATCCACCCCAAAGGCCGACTCGTCGGTGGGATTGTATACGTCCGGCCGGCCTTTCGCCACCCCGCCCCCGCCAGAAAGACCTCCGCAGTGCCGGTGACGGGCCCGGGCCAGAAACATCATTTTTCTATTCCCGTTCGTGTGAATCCGCCTTATTCGTGTAATTCGTGGTGGTTGTTGCTGGCGCGATTCGCGTCATGGAGAAGGCCATGAAGCTGGCGATCATCGGCTCTTACGGACACGTGGACGTCGTGCTGGGCGGCTTCAGGCAGGTCGACGACGTGGAGCTTGTGGCCGCGGCCAGGTGGGGCGCGGACGATCCGCTGCCGTTCATCGGCCAGGCCGCCCCGGGCGACCTTCCCGTTTACGACGACTACCGGGACATGCTGGACGCGGCCGCCCCGGACGTCGCGGCCGTCTTCATGCCGTTCGCTCGCCTGGCCGAGGCGTCGATGGCCGCGGCCGAGCGAGGGTGTCACATCTTCTCCGAAAAGCCGCTGGCGACGACGCTGGCGGACCTGGGCGCCCTGCGGAAGGCGGTGGATCGGGCCGGCGTGGGCGTGGCGGCCTGCTTCACCGCCCGCGGCGAGGCCGGCTTCAGGACCGTCCGCAAGGCCGTCCTCGGCGGGCGGATCGGCCGGGTGGTCCACGCGACCGCGCAGAAGTCCTACCCCTTCCGGCAGCGGGACGAGTTCTACAAGACGCGCGAATCCTACGGCGGGACGATCCCGTGGATCGGCATCCACGCCCTGGACTACATCGCCTGGTGCACCGGCCAGGGCTACCGGCGGGTGGCGGCGATGGCCGCCAACACCGCCCATCCCAGCCGCCCGGGCATGGAGGATGAGGGCGGGCTGCTGGCCGAGCTGAGCGGCGGCGGCACGGCCGTGATCAACTTCGACTACCTCCGCCCGTGGGGCAGCCACCAGCGCCCGTGGGGCGACGACCGCCTCCGCATCGCCGGCACCGACGGCGTCATCGAGACGAAGGACTGCGGATCGGCCGTGGAGCTGATGACGCCCGACGGCACCGAGATGCTCCCGCTGGAGCTTTCCGGCAACATCTTCGCCGACTTCGCCGCCGCCCTGGCAAGCGGCGCGGAGCCGCCGATTACGACCGAAGAATCCTTCCGCATGACCGAGGTGGCGCTGAAGGCCCGCGACGCCCAGGACGCGGGCAGCGTCGTGGAATTGTGAGACCGACATCTTGAAGGCGCGGGCATTCCAAGCTGGTCACAGGAATGTTTGCCCGCCTGTCCCGGCGCGCCGGGATCGCGCAGGCAGAATGTGGCCAGGCGAGGATGCGTCCGCCCGGCCGGCGCGGGAGACCACGAATTACACTAATTACGGCGAATTTCACGAATGACCTGCTTTTCTTGAGCAGAGTTTGTTTAGTTTGTGCAATTCGTGCCAATTCGTGCAATTCGTGGACTCATTCGTTGGAATGCGTACAGACCGCGGACAGGCCCGCCTGCCTTCCGGAGGTGGGCAGGCAGAGTGTGGCCAGGCGAGGATGCGTCCGCCCGGCCGGCGCGGGAGACCACGAATTGCACTAATTACGGCGAATTTCACGAATGACCTGCTTTTCTTGAGCAGAGTCTGTCTAATTTGTGCAATTCGTGCCAATTCGTGTAATTCGTGGACTCATTCGTTGGGATGCGTACAGACCGCGGACAGGCCCAGCGTTCAAACATTGTTACCGTCCGCGTAGGACTTCAAGCACCCCCGGTACGTGTGCGTCCTGCCGGGCGAGGTGGAGTGCGAACGATGAAGGAACGGATCGGACTGGTCGGCATCGGCCTGGTGGGCACGGCCCTGGCCGAGAATCTGCTCGCGGCGGGCTTCGACGTCGTCGGCTTCGACATCGACGGCGAAAAGTGCCGCAACCTGGCCCGTCTCGGCGGCACGCCGGCCGACAGCGCCCGCCAGGCCGCCAGCGGCTGCAAGCGCGTGGTGCTGTCCCTACTGAACTCCCAGATCGTCCGGGAGGTGCTGGAAGGCCCCGACGGCGTGCTCCAGGCCGACCCGCCGCCGGGCTTCATCATCGACACCACCACCGGCGAGCCGGAAATGGCCGAGCGGTTCGCCGGCGAACTGGCCGGGCGGGGAATCTCCTTCCTGGACGCGACCATCTCCGGCTCCAGCGAGCAGATCCGCCGGAAGGAAGGCGTCTTCATGGTCGGCGGAGACAAGGACGCCTTCGAGGCCTGCCGCGACGTCTTCAGCGCGCTGGCGGTCAAGGCCTTTCACCTCGGCCCGTCGGGGACCGGCTGCAAGGCCAAGCTGGCGGTCAACCTCATCCTGGGGCTCAACCGCCTGGCGCTGGCCGAGGGGCTGGTCTTTGCCGAGCGGCTGGGGCTTCAGCCGGAAAGCTTCCTGGCGCTTTTGCGGGAGACCGCCGCCGGCTCCCGCGCCGCGGACGTCAAGGGCGAGAAGATGGTCCGCGGCGACTTCACCGCCCAGGCCCGGCTCGCCCAGCACCGCAAGGACGTGGGAATCATCCTGCGCTACGCCGAGAGGCTCGGCCAGGAGCTGCCGCTGTCGGCCGTGCACCTGGGCGTGCTGGACGCCGCCATCGCCGCCGGCGACGGTGAGCTCGACAACGCCGCGATAATTCGGGAAATCCGCCGGCGGGCGCGATAACATCCTCGCCCGACGCCGACCGGGTTCCCGCACGGACCAATCAGTGGAGACCGCCATGAGCGATTCGCCTGCCGGCCGCGGCCGCAGGGCCAACATCTTATTCATTCAGTGCGACAGCATGGACGGCCGGGTCATGGGCTGCATGGGGCATCCGGCCATGCGGCGGGCGACGCCCAACCTCGACGCCCTGGCGGCTCAGGGCGTGCTGTTCGACAACACCTACTGCAACAACCCGATCTGCTGTCCGTCGCGGGCCAGCATGTGGTCGGGTCAGTGGACCCACCACTGCGCCGGCTGGAACAACTACAAGGGGCTCGCCCCCGACACGCCCACCTTCCGCACGCGCCTGGACGAGGCCGGCTATCTCACGCAGACCTTCGGCAAGACGGACTACCTCTCCGGGTTCCACACGATCCGCTCGCGAGTGTCTTCGTGGACCGGGCCGGCGAACATCCACCGGCCCGTTTACAGGCTGAACCCGCCGCTGGTCGTGGAGGAGGAGGAACCGCGCGTCCACAAGCAGGACTGGAACGACGTGGACCGCAGCATCGAGTGGCTCTCCGAGGCGGCCCGGTCGCCCAGCCGGGCGTTTATGCTGTATCTGGGCATCCGCGCGCCGCACCCGGGCTTCACCACCTCGCCGCTGTACCTCCAGATGATCGAGCAAGCCGGCGTGGCCCTGCCGCCCGCCGACGAGCAGGACCACCCCGCCATGCGGTACATGCGGACCGCGAAGAACTGGGAGCACGGCTTTTCGGAGGAGATGGTGCGGAAGGTCCGCCGGGTGTACTTCGCCATGATCGCCGAGGTCGACGCCATGGTCGGCGCGGTGCTGTCGGCAGTGGACGAGCTCGGCCTGGGCGGCTCGACCTACGTCATCTTCAGCAGCGACCACGGTGAGATGGCCATGGAGCACCGCCAGGCGTACAAGATGACGCTGTACGATTCGTCGGCCCGGGTGCCGCTGATCGTCGCCGGTCCGGGGGTTCGCCGGGGCGCAACCGTGGACGGGCTGGCCTCGCTGGTGGACGTGTACCCGACGCTGATGGACATGGCCGGCGTCGAGCATCCGCCGGGGCTGGACGGGCATTCCCTCATGCCGGAGCTGACCGGCCGGGCCGGCGGGCGGCCGGACTGGGTGCTGGGCGAGTTCCACGGCGAAGGCTGCAACACGGGCAGCTTTATGCTCCGCCGCGGCGACTGGAAGTACATTGCTTACGTCGGCTACGAGCCGCAGCTCTTCAACCTCCGCGAGGACCCCGACGAGATCCGCAGTCTCGCCCAATCCCGGCCGGAGGTGGCGGCGGAAATGGACGCCAGGCTGCGCCAGATCGTCGATTACGAGGCCGTCGATGCCAAGGTAAAGGACTACGACAAGCGCAGCTTCCGCCAATGGCGGTCGGAGCAGCTTGCGGCCGGGACGTACGAGCGGAACATGGCGCGCATCTTCAGCGGCTGGGACGGCCTGGCCGAGGACGACCCCGCCATCTCGCCGTGGACGGAAGAGGACGAAAAGCTGATCACCGACTGGCTGGGCGAGGGCTGAGGCCGCCGAGCCGCTCAGGCGGGGGTGAACAACTCCGGCTGCTTGCTGTTGGCGTGATCGAACGTCGCCTGGACCTGCGCGCTGCCGTCGGCTCGGGCGACGAAGATGTCCCACAGGGCACGCGTCCGGGGGTCGGTGGACTTGACGTCGGGATTCATGGAGTAGGCGATATATTTGCCGTCGGGGGAGAAGTCGCCGTGGTAGACCGACCCGCCCTCGGGCGCCGCGGCCACCGGGCGGCCGGTGACGTGCTCATCGGGGCGGAACGGGGCGACGTAGACGTGATAGTCGCCGGGGTTCCAGCAGATGTTCTTTCCGTCCCAGGACAGGTCCGGACGGCAGCCGTTGACGCCGTCCCGCAGCCGCAGGTGCAGCTCCGCGTGGCCGCTCAGCCGGCAGATCCGGCCGGAGCGCAGGTCGATGGCGATGATGGCGTGGCCGAAGTCGGCGTGCTCGTGCACCGTGGCGACGATCCAGTCGCCGGCCGGTGACCAGCACGGCACGTAGGCGTGCGAGAGCCGGCCCTCGGTGATGTCCCGGCAGCTCCGCGTGCGGATGTCGTAGACGAACAGCCCGGCGTTCTGGTAGTCACCGGTCTTGGTTCGGCCGAGGCGCTTGACGAACGCGATCTTCGTGCCGGCCGGGTCCCAGCACGGGTCGGTGGCATCGCCGGCGACCAGCGTGCGGCCGGAACCGTCGATGCCCATCCAGTGCACGTCGAAACGGACGCTCCCCTTTCCCACCGCGACGGTGGTGAAGCACACCCGCTCGCCGTCGGCGGAGACGTGGGGACCTACCTCGTCCACGTCCGGCGTGTTGGTGATGTTCACGAGGTTTTCACCGTCGGCGTCCATCACGTACAGGTCGCTGTTGCCTTCCCGGCGGGACTGATGGCAGATCTTCAGCCCGCTGGCCTTCAGTTCGGCCCGGAGCTTCGCCTGCTCTGGCGTATCGGCGCCCGGGACCCCGGCAATCGTCGGTTGTATTGATTGTGTTTCCATCGCATCTCACTTCACCACTGCCGCGGCGGGTGGCACGGCTTGCTTGGCAAGCCGTGTTTCCCCGGGAACACAGGTTGCGAGCAACCTGTGGCACCCGTCCTCCCGGGGGTTGATCAGGTTTTCAGACGGAGCTACGCCTCCAGGGCAAGCACCTGGTCCAGGGACATGTCCCAGGCCTCGAAGACGGCCTCGATGTTGGCGCGGGGGTTGTTGACGCCCCACTCGCACTGTGCGATGAGCCCGCCCCGGCCGTCGTCGAGGGCCCGCCGAACGCGGGCGACGGCGGCGCGGCAATCGCCCGGCGTGCCGAACGGAAGGATGCGCTGGCGGTCGATCTCGCCCCAGAAGGTGATCCTGCCCTTGAAGCGCCGGCCGATCTCCTCGATGTCCATGCAGAACAGTTGCGAGTTGACCGCGTCCACGCCGACCTCGATCAGGTCCTCGTAGATGTCGAAGATGTGCCCGTCGCTGTGGAAGAAGACCTTCTTGCCGGCCGCGCGGATCATCCGGCAGTACTCGCGATACAGCGGCTTGAATAGCCGCCGGAACTGCTCCGGCGCGATCAACAGCGCCGACTGCGCGCCCCAGTCGTCCATGAAACTCAGGGCGTCGAGGTCCGTCTTCACCCAGCAGGCCAGCTCTTTCATGAAGAACTCGTGCACCATGTCGCGGAGGCGCATCAGCTCGGCCGTCTCGTAGCCCAGGTCGAGGTACAGGTTCTCCGAGCCGCGGAGGAACTGCATCCGCTCGAACGGGCGGACGCTGGTGCCGGCGATCATGAATTTCTTCGGCCCGGCGAGGTTGGCCGCGCACGCCCGGTTGACCGCGTCCCAGTTGGCCCGCTGGATGATCTCCCACGGCGGCTGGTAGCTGCCCAGCGCGGCCGGGTCCGCCAGCGGCGGCTCCTTGACCTCGCCGATGACGCCGTCCTCGCCCACCTGAAAGGTGCAGCCCCAATCGTCCGTCCAGTTGCCCTTGCGGGCCTGCTCGCCTTGGCGGCGGTCGCCGGGGCCGAGGCCGCCGCCGGGCTCGGGCCCGGAGGCCGCCCCGCCGAAGTCGCCGGGGAACCTGGCGACGACGGCATCGTATTCGGCCCGGGCGTACTGCTGGACCCAGGGCAGGGCCCACAGGTCGCGCGGCGCCCGGTCCGGCGAGCGAAACTCCAGCGCCCGAAACACACGCTCCCGCGAAGTCATCCCGCTTCCTTTCATTGCCCGAGGGCTAAGCAGACGGCTACGTTGCTTGAACAGTGTACACGCCCACGGTTTCCGGACGTCCCGACGAATGAGTCCACGAATTACACGAATGCGCACGAATTGCACGAATTAGACAGGCACTGCCAAAAAAAACAGGGCATTCGTGGAATTCAGTGTAATTAGTGTAATTCGTGGACTCTCCGTCCGGGCGCGCAGACGCATCCTCGCCTGCTCGCATTGCACAACCGTTCCCGCGCCCAGCTTGGCGGACGGCGCAGGCAGGCATTTCTATCGCCGCCGCCGCGCCAGTCAAGACCTTTCGAGGCTCGACAGCCCCGGGCGGAAACGCTAGGATTCGCACCATGAAGAGAAAACCGTCGCTGAGATCGTTTCCGCACCTGCGGCGTATCCGCTCGGCCCTGCGGGCTGCCGCCGCCGAGGCAATCGAGGTAGCCGAGGCCATCGCCGAGCTGGCCGAGCCGCCGATGATGGAGTTTCGATCGGCTGACCGGCTGGCGGGGTTCCTTGCGGCCGCAGGCTTTCGCGTGACCCGCCCGTGGAAGGACATGCCCACGGCCTTTCGCGCGGCCGCCGGCAGCGGCAGGCCGGCCATCGGCATCCTGGCCGAGTACGACGCCCTGCCTGACTGCGGCCGCCGGCCGGGCCAGTGGGGCCACGGCTGCGGGCACAACCTGCTGGGCGTGGGCTCGGCCCTGGCCGGCATCGCCGCGGCCGAGGTGCTCGCCAAACTGGGCAAGCCCGGCCGGATTGTCGTCTTCGGCTGCCCGGCCGAGGAGGCCCTCTCCGGCAAGGTATTCATGGCCGCGGCGGGGGCGTTTTCCGGGCTGGACGCGGTGCTGGCGTGGCACCCGGACGCGACCACCAGGGCCGACATCGCCGGTGGGCTGGCGATGGACTCCATCCGGTTTCGATTCCGCGGGCGCACCGCCCACGCCGCCGGCGCGCCCCACGAGGGCCGCAGCGCGGTCGACGGGGCCGTGCTCACCGACGTGGCCGTCAACTTCCTCCGCGAGCACGTCAAGGAGGAGGCCCGCATGCACTCGGTGATCACCGACGGCGGCAAGGCCCCCAACGTCGTGCCCGACACGGCCGAGATCTGGTACTACGTCCGCGGGACGGACCGCAAGCACGTCGACCAGCTCCGCCGCCGGGTGCGGCTCTGCGCCCGGGCCGGCGCCCTGGCCACGGAAACGCGCGTGCGGATGATCGTGCAGACCTCCAACACCGAGCGGATCCGCAACCGGCCGCTGGCGAAGATGATGGACGCCATCCTGCGCCGCTGCGGGCCGCCGAGGTTCACGCCCGCCGACGCCCGGGCGGCGGCGCGAGTTGTGCGGGGAAAGAAGTACGCCACGGGCGTCGAGCCGATTCGCGTCACCCAGGGCCGCGGCAGCAGCGACGAGGACAACGTCTCCTGGTTCGCCCCGCTGGGCCGGATTTCGGTGGCGTGCGTTCCCAAGGGGACGACCGGGCACCATCGCGACTACGCGGCCATGGTGCGGACGCCGGGCGCCCACCGCGGAATGGGCAAGGCCGCCGAGGCCCTGGCGGCCGGGGCGGTGGAGCTGGCCCTGAACGCGCCGCTGCTGAGGAAGGCCAGGGAAGACTTCCGCAAGAGCCGCCGCGGCAAGAAGTACAGCCTGCCCATGCCGGCCAACGCGAAGCCGCCGGCGCCCAGGCGCGACGGGAGCTAAGCGGACCGCAGCAATCTTTGAACAGTGAACGCGCCCACGGTTTCGACACGTCCCAACGAATGGGTCCACGAATTACACGAATTGCCACGAATTGCACGAATTAGACAAAGTCGCTGAAGAAAAAGAGAACATTCGTGTAATTCGTGTAATTCCCGCCTGACACCCGCCTGCCAGCTTGCCCGCCTGCAAATCGGTGGGCAGGCGGGCAGGGCTGTCGGGCAGACGTGGACTCCTCGTGTAGTTCGTGGACTCCCCCCGCGGCCAGGCGCGACGGCAGCTAGGCCCGTCCGAGGTACTCTCCGGTCCGCGTGTCGACCTTGACGATCTGGCCGTTCTCGACGAACGGGGGGACGCGGATCCTGGCCCCACCTTCGCAGAGGGCGTCTTTCAACTGCGACGTGGCGGTGGCGCCTTTGACCTGCGGGGGCGTCTCGACGACCTTCAGCTCGACGGTCTTGGGGAGCTCCACGGCCACGGGCTGGCCTTCCACGAAACTGACGTCCAGGTGGATGTTGGGCGCCAGGTAGACCCGGCCATCACCGATCAGTTCCTCGGGGAGGCTAACCTGCTCGTAGCTTCCCAGGTCCATCACCACGTGGCCGGCGCCGTCGGAGTAGAGGTACTCCATCGGCTTGCGGTCGAAGATCGCCTGGTCCAGCGCGTCGCCCACGCGGAACCGCTCCTTGATGAGCTGCCCGGTCTTTGCGTTCTTCAGCTCGATCTGCATGTAGCTGCGCTTGTTGCCCTTGGCCACGTGCTCGGCGCTGAAGACGACCCAGACGCCATCCTTATACATCACGCCCATGCCCCGGCGGAGACTGACTGCCTTTATGCTCATCTGCCACTCCTGTTGCGTCGAAAACGCCTAAGCGGACCGCAACAATGTCTGAACACTGGACCTGTCCGCGGTCTGTACGCATCCCGACGAATGAGTCCACGAATCACACGAATTGGCACGAATTGCACAAATTAGACAGACTCTGATGAAGAAACGCCGGTCATTCGTGAAATTCGCCGTAGTTGGTGTAATTCGTGGTCTCCCGCGCCGGCCGGGCGGACGCGTCCTCGGTTGGTCACGCTCTGCAAACATTCCCGTGACCAAGCTAGCCCGTGCAGTTTACGAACCGCGGGGAGGCATTGCAAGCTCATCGGCCCCGGCGCGGTCGATGGCCGCTGCGCGGTGCGGCGGGCGGCCGGCGGGATAAATTCACGGTCCGAGAGCAGCACGGGCCGCCGGGCATGTACAATGGTCTGACAGCCAATGGATTCGTTGACACAGGGACTTCTGGGTGCGGTAACGTCCCAGTTGGGCTTCCGCCAGCGGATCGGGCGCGACGCCGGATGGGTGGCCGCGGCCGTCGCCGTCACGCCCGATCTGGACGTTCTGGTGGGCCCGCTGCTGAGCCTCTCCGGCGCGGAGGCCGGGGAAATGGCGGTGACCACCTACCACCGGGGTCTGAGCCACTCGCTGCTGATGACGCCGCTCATCGCCGCGGTCGGCGCGGGCATCTGGTGGTGGGCGCGGCGGCGGGCGGGCAACCGGCGGCGGTCGGCGCAGCCCGACGGGGCGGCCGAGGCGCCCGCGGGCAGGCCGCCGCCGTTTTCGCTGCTGTACGCCTGCTGCTTCGTGGCGGCGCTGTCGCACCCGCTGCTGGACTGGTGCACCAGTTACGGCACGCAACTGCTGGCGCCGATCACGAAGACCCGATTCGCCATCGACGCGATGCCGATCATCGACATCTTTTACACGCCCATGCTGATCGTGACGCTGCTGGCGTGCTACCTCCTGCGGAAGCTGAAGGCCAATCCGCGGCGGGCGACGCTGATCGCCGGGTGGGTGGGCTTTGCCCTCTCCACCGGCTACATCATCGCCGGGGTGGGCTTGAACTGGTCGCTGCGGGCTTCGGCCGCGGGCGCCTTGGGCAATTGCAGGACGCGGGCCTACCCGCAGCTTCTGACGATCTTCGTCTGGCGCGTCACGGCCGAGGACGAGCAGGCGTGGTACGTCGCCCGCCACAACGTCCTGTTCAGCCCGCCGCTGACGGCCGAGAGCTTCACCCGCGCGGCCAAGGTCGACAACCAGTGGGTCCGCCGGGCCCGCCGGCTGGCGGAAGTGAAGACGTATCGCTGGTTCTGCTCCGGGCAGATGCGGGAGGCGTACGCCCGCTCCGACGGACTGCACGTGGTGACCTTCCACGACATGCGCTACGGCGCGTCGCTGGAGAGCCCGCAGAGCATGTGGCCGCTGCGCGTCAGCTTCGACCGCCACGGCTCCGTGGTCGACGTCTCGCGCCGGCACCGCTACCGCCGCGGCGACTTCGGCAAGCTCGCCCGGCGTCTCTGGCGCGACAACTGGAGCCCGTAGGCCCGGGGCCGCTCCTTCCTCTCCGGATGATCGCCGTGGATGGGCTCTTGCCTCGGCAGCGCATTCCGTTATTCTGTCCGGCTACTTGACCTTCGAGTCACGAGGAGAGATGAGATGGCGGAAAGCAGCAGTGCTCTGGCGATTCAGGACGGCCAGAGGGTGGTTTTCATCGGCGACAGCATCACGGACTGCGGCCGGCGGGGCCAGGCGGCCCCGCTGGGCGAAGGATACGTCAGCATGGTCGTCGCGCTGGTGACGGCCAGGTATCCGGAAAGGAACATCACCTTCATCAACGAGGGCATCGGCGGCGACGTGGCCACTGGCCTGCGCGAGCGCTGGGACGACGACGTGCTGGTGCACCGGCCGGACTGGGTGAGCGTCCTGGTCGGGATCAACGACCTGCACCGGACGATCCGCAACAGCCCCGAGGCCGTCCCGCCGGAGCTGTATCGCCAGGCGTACACGCAGTGCCTCCGCCGCACGGTTGAGAATACCTCGGCCAGGCTGATCCTCATGGACCCGTTCTACATGAGCCGCGCGGCCGACCCGCACAGTTGGCGGACCCGCGTGCTGAAGCTGATTCCCGAGTACATCGCCGTCGCGGGCGAGCTGGCCGAGGAGTTCGGGGCGATCCACGTGCGGCTGCACGAGATGTTTCAACGAGTGCTCGAGCGCCGCACGGCCGACCTCGTCTGCGCCGAGCCGGTGCACCCCAACCGCGCCGGCCACCTGATGATCGCACACGATTGGCTTCAGGCCGTGGGGTGGTAAGCCTGCCGGCCTGCACCTTGCAGGCGGGCCGGCCTACCGTCTGCGGACGAGGGCGAGCACGCCGCCAAGAGCCACCAGCAGGATCGTGCCCGGCTCCGGCACGCCGGCCGGGCCCGTGCCGGCGCCACCTACCTGCCTGCCGCCGGCAGGCAGGTAGTTATCGGCCCAGATGGTGTAGTCGCCCCCGTCGACGGTGGTGTCCTGGTTGAAATTTCCGACGGCCCAGCCGCCCTCGGAGAAACGGGCGACGCCCTGGGATGCGTAGTGGTCCGCCCAGACGGTGTAGTCGCCGCCGTCGACCGCGCCGTCGCCGGTGGCGTCGCCGAGAATCACCGCCGGCAGCAGCCCGTAGGCCTCCAGCTCGACGATGCTGGTGAACTCGGCCGTGCCGCCGGCGGGGCCGCGAATGCGTATCGCGTCGCCGACGATCGGGGTGAAGCTCAGCTCGATCCGCTGAAAGTATTCGTACGGGTCCAGCGGCTCGTCGAGCTGTAGGCCGCCCACCTCGGTGAACGCGCCGTCGTCGCCAACCTCCACGATCAGGTCGAGGAAGTAGCCGCCTCTGGGCTCGATGAGCCTGGGGTCGGCGTTGATGGCGCTCCAGCGGATATCGCCCTCGTGGAAGACCAGCGAGGTGAAGGTGACGTCGCGGTCGAAGTTGATCTGGTAGAAGTCGCCGCCGGCGGGCTGGGCGTTGTCGCCGTCGTAGGTGGTGTAGGGAAGATGCCCGTTGTGGCTGACGTCGACGATGCCGTCGATGATAGCGTCCAGGTTCTGCCTGTCGTTGTCCGGGTCGTGGGCTTCGACGCTGGAAGAGACCCACGCGCTGCCCCCGGCGTCGAGGACCGATCCAACCAGGCCGGCCGGACCCGGCGGGTCGGGCTTCTCCGGCGGCGGCAGTACCTCGTCGCCCTCGGGCAGGTGATAGGTTCGGGCGAGCCCTTCGCCGCTGATCGAGCCCCCGGCCAGGAGGATCTGCCCCTCGGCGGCGCCCCGCCACGCCACCGCCACGTCGGATATCGTCGTGTCCGGGCTGATGTTGGCCAGCGTCGGGACGTGGTAGGCGTCCGCTGCCTGCGAGGTCAGGTCCGCCGGCAGGCCGGAGTAGCCCCGGATGAGCCCGATCAGCCCGCCGGCCGTGGCGGGGTTGCAGTCGCAGTCAAAGCCCGCCAGCACGCCGACCTTCACCGTCTCCTTGAAGTCGCCCTGCCCGTACAGAATCGCCAGCGTCGTCATGCCGGTGTTGACGGTGGACTCGATCCAGTACCGGTAGCGCCCGCTGCTGTAGGCCCCGACGTAGTGATCGTAGATCTTCTCCTGCGTGGCCCGCCAGTCCAGCGTGCCGTCGGCCTTGTCGCCGTCGTACCAGTCGACCACGTCCTGTACGACCTGGTGCGTGCGGGAGGTCGTCGGCACCACCTCCAGGCCCATCTGCACGATGGTCTCGACGTCCATCTCGAAGGCCGCGGCCGCGTACATCGCCGCGTAGAACTGGGCGGCGTGAACGGGGTAGCCGTCGTTGCTGACCGAGCCGAACCGCCCGGCCAGGTCGGCCGCGCGCTGCCGCATTCCCGGCGCGGCCGCACCCAGGCTCTCGGTGGTGATCTGCGAGTCGATCGCGTACCAGTGCATGTTCTTGCGGATGCTGCCGGTGGCGGGCGGGGTGAGGCCTTCGGTCATCAGGTAGCGGGCCTGGCGGTTGGCGATGTAGAACGCGTCCAGCGGGACGTGCGCCTCCCAGGCGGCCTTGACGTCCGCCCCGGACGGGTCGGAGTTGCCCGCGAGCAGGTGCATGTACATGTACTCAAAGCAGGTGTCGTCGTCGCCCACCCAGGGGTCGGTGTGGATGAAGGAGTTCCAGTCGACGTTCCCGGCCGGGTTTCCCCCGCGGATGCAGAAAGCCCCCTCGGTCGGCCGGCCCGCGTAGTTGCCGAGGATCTGGCCGAGCCACATGCCGTGGAGCTTGTCGTAGTACGCATCGGCCGGGATGTCGCGGCTGGCGGCGGCCTTTCCGAAAAGGCTCAGCACGACGACCGAGAGAATGCATATCCTTGCGGCCACGCACGACCCTCCGAAGCCACGCCTGCCTGTCGAAGGCGGGCGGGCAAGCCTCCGGCGTCATTATCCGATCTGGTGAATACCCGCATTCTACCGCGCGGGCGCGAGTCGCGCGGGCAAAAGATCCGCCCGGCGGCGGCTTAGAGGTTGTCCAGGATGTGGCCGAGCCTGTCCTTTTTTGCCCGGAGGTAGGCCCGGTCCTGCTCGTGCGGGGGGATTTGCAGCGGCACCCGCTCGACGATCTTCAGCCCGAAGCCGTCCAGGCCGTAGATCTTCCGCGGGTTGTTGGTCATGATGCGCAGCTCTCTCAGGCCCAGGTCGCGCAGGATCTGGTTGCCGATGCCGTAGTCGCGGCGGTCCGCCTCGAAGCCCAGGTGCAGGTTGGCGTCGACGGTATCCATGCCCTTTTCGATCTGAAGCTTGTAGGCCTTGAGCTTGTTGATCAGGCCGATGCCGCGCCCTTCCTGGCGGATATACAGCAGGGCGCCGGCGCCGGCGGCCTCGATGGCGGTCAGGGCGGCGTCGAGCTGTGCGCCGCAGTCGCACCGCAGCGAGGCGAAAACGTCGCCGGTGAGGCACTCGCTGTGGACGCGAACCAGCGCGGGCTTTTCGTAGGGCACGGGCTTGCCGTCGGCGTCCAGCCGCCCGATGGGGCCCTTGCACATGGCCACGTGCGGCTCGGCGTCCACTTGCGACTCATACGCCACCAGGTGGAAGACGCCCGCGGCCAGGGGGATGTCGAACTCGACGCTGCGGCGGATGAGCCGGTCGCGCCGCAGGCGGTACTTGATCAGGTCGGCGACGGTGCACATCTTCAGCCCGTGGCGGGCGCAGAACCTCTCCAGGTCCGGCACGCGGGCCATGGTGCCGTCGTCGTTCATGATCTCGCAGATGACGGCGATGGGCTTCAGCCCGGCCAGCCGGGCAAGGTCCAGCGAGCCCTCGGTTTGCCCGGCGCGGACGAGCACGCCGCCGTCGCGGGCCCGCAGCGGGAAGAGGTGCCCCGGGCGGACGAAATCGGCCGAGGTGGCGTCGTCGCGGCAGGCCAGCTCCACCGTCCGCGCCCGGTCGGCCGCCGAAATGCCGGTGGTGATTCCGGTGGCCGCGTCAATGGTCACGGTAAAGGCCGTGCCGAAGCGCGAGGTGTTGACGGGCGTCTGGAAATGCAGGCCGAGTGCGTCGGCCTTCTCGCCGGACATGGGCAGGCAGATCAGCCCCCGGCCAAAGCGGGCCATGAAGTTGACCACCTCGGGCGTGACCTTCTCGGCGGCGCAGACCAGGTCGCCCTCGTTCTCGCGCGACTCGTCGTCCACCAGGACGATCAGCCGGCCGGAGCGAATCTCTTCCAGGATTTCCTCAATGGGCGAAAACGGCACTCTCACACCTCGGCATTATTATATCAGGCTGCCCTGCCGGTTTGGTCGTTGTGGCGATTTTGATCGGCCTCGGCCACGAAGGCCAGCCCCAGCCGGGTGTAGCTGACGGCCGTCAGCAGGCACAGCCCACCCACCGCCCACCACAGCCCCCGGGCCAGCCACGTGCCGATCGGCGGGCCGATCGCGTTAAGCTCGGGGCTGAGAAGCACCGCCGTGACCATCACCAACTGCCCGCAGGTGCACACCTTGCCCGGCAGCGTGGGCATCACCCGCACCTTGCCGGTCAACAGGAAGACCACGATGAAGCCCACCACCACCCACAGGTCCTTGCCGACGATCATCACCACCACCCAATCGGGCAGCCGCGCCCCGCGGACGTGCGAATGCTCCAGCGAAAGCAGAATGGCGGCAGAGACGATCAGGGCCTTGTCCGCCAGCGGGTCGAGGATCGCCCCCAGCCGCCCGGACGTGCCCAGCCGGCGGGCGAGGAACCCGTCGACCAGGTCCGACAGCGCCATGAGCAGGAATATGCCCAGGGCCAGGTGCCGCAGCGGCGGGCGGAGCTGCTGGTGCTTCATCAGCACCACGAAGGGCGCCACCAGCAGCAGCCGCAGCATCGTCAGCCGGTTCGGCCAGCTCAGATACGCCCACGGCCGGATGGCGTGACCCAGCGATCGCATACCCGCTTCGCCTCGTGCTCGTACAGGTTCCGACGCCCGGAAGCGTCGTGCCTCGCGGCGACGCCGCGCGGCGTTTCGCCCCGGCCGGGCCGCCGGCTGCGCTATCGTTTCACCTCGCGGTGGAACAGCCACGCCCCAAACAGCAGGATCGCCGCCAGCGGGAAACTCACCAGCGCCACAAACGTCAGCCACGCCTCCCACCGGGTTTCCCTGGCGGCCTGGCCGGCGCGGATGAGCATCGATGTTGCCAGGGCGCCCACGACCGCCAGGATCGCCGCGACCACCAGCAGCAGCGGGATCATCGTCTTCTTGTAGGCGTGGGCGTGGGCCCGGGCGAGCCGGGCCGATGTCCGCCCGCCCTGCTGCCGGCTTTGAAGATCGGAAGCGCCCACCGCCGCGGCCACTTCCTCGTCGACGGGCTCAGCCTCCGACTCGGCCAGATCGTCCAGCAGCTCGGCGGCGTCGCCTTGATCGCCGGCCATCTCGTCCAGGGCCGCGGTCGCGTCGACCTCTTCGTCCTCAGGTGAATCGGACGCGGCGGGGGCCTGGTCGTGCTGGCCGTCGGCCATGCTCGCCAGCGCATCGGCCGGGTCTTTCCGCTGCTCGTCCGTATTCTCCGACTTGCCCATGCCAACACATTCCCGCCAGCGTGAAAGCCGCTTGGATCATATCCGCCCCTGCATGGAAGGGGAAGCTATTTCCGCCGCCAACAGACGCTCTCTTCTGGACTTGCCCACGGCCGCGGGCCTCAGCCCTGCTTCAATCGACGCACCACTTGCTGGACCGTCTGCTCGGCCTCGTGGAGACCGGCGGCGGAGGGGGGCGAGTGCCCCCAGCGGATCTGGTAAAGCAGGTCGGCCAGGCCGGCCAGCCGATCTCGCGGCAGGCCCAGCTCGTCGGCCAGGCCGAAGAGGAACTCCCTGGGGGTCTGGTGCGGGCGCTGCCGGTGGCCGCGGCGCCAAAGCAGCTTCACCAGGCTGTGGTAGCACTCCGGCAGCGACGGGTGGACCCGGACCCGCCGCAGGCCTTTCCGCCGCTGAATCAGTGCCACCAGCAGCCACGTCAGGGTCATCACCGCCAGGCCGGACGAAAAGATCGGCAGGGCCGAGACCACTTGGTCCCAGCCGAACCTGTGCAGGGCAAGCAGGTTCCAGGCCGCCCGCCCGGCGCGCTGGAAGAGGTCGTGCACGGCCAGGCCGGTCCTGCGCAGCCTGTCCAGGAAGCGTCCGAAGAGGTTCTGGCGGTCGGCCTCGCCGTAGCCGATGACGCGCGTTCCCCAGTAGAAGCGCATCGCCGCCCAGATATTGGCCAGCCACCCGGGCGAGCGCGACAGGCGTTGGCGAGCCTCGGCCGGCGTGGGGTCGACGACGATCCAATCGGTCCAGGGCGTGTACACCTCGCACCAGGCGTGGGCGTGAGCGGCACGAACCAGGTATCCGCCGGCGGCGGGGTTGTATTCCGACGCCAGGAAGCCGCCGGCCAGCCGGGCCCGCACGCCGACGGCCCGGCACATCAGCACCATGGCCGAGGCGAAGAACTGGCAGTGCCCGCGGCGGGTGTGAAAGAGGAAGTCCTCCACCGGGTCGCGGTCGGGGTCGGCGGCGGAAAGGTCCAGCGTATACGTGTAGTTGTCGGAGAGCTTGGCGGCGATGCGTCGGGCGATGGCGTAGTCCAGCTCTTCGCGTCGGCTGGTCTCGGCCTCGGAGAGGGCGTCCCTGGCGGCCAGCAGGTCGGCGCACCACTGCCGGGCTAGCTCGGCGACGCCCGAGGGGATTCCCTCGCCCGGCTCGCCCCGCCCGGCACGCCGGGGCCTGCCAGGACCGACGCCGCGTGTGCGAATCGCCGCCGGCGGGGGGCCGCGCCGGCGAAGCTCGGCGAGCTGCTCTCGCTGGGGCGGGCTGAACGGCCGGGCAAAGGAATACGCCGTGTACCGGACCGGCGCGTCGCTCCTTTGCCGGTCGACGCGCGTGTCGGGGTAGAGACCGACGAATTCCAGCCCACCCGGCAGCTCCACCCGCGCAATCGGAGCGATGGCGAAGGTCATCGGCAGCAGAGACGGGTCCATGGTGACGCGCTGGGTGATGATGCCGCGTGTTTTCGGCAGCGGCGTCCGCCACGGCCCCCGGCCGGCCCGCCAGGTGAACTGACCGGGCTGGCCGAACCATTCGCCCCGCTGATACGTGCTGTAGATCCGGCCGCGCAGGTAGCCGCAGAAGCCGGTCGGGCCCAGGTCCCAGCCGTCCCGCTCGAGGCGAACTTCCATGACCACGCGCGGGTCGGCCGTGATGCGGCCAAGGTCCGTTAGCGCAAAGGAGTCCGGAAAGCCGCTGACGCCCGCCCGCCCGCGGGCAATCCGCGGCAGCTCGAACAGCGCGCCCGGGCTGCCGCGCGGCATCAGCAGGAACACCACCGCGGCCACGAGCGCACAGGCCAAAGACGCCCCGAACGCCCTGGGCCAGAGCTTGCCCTGGGAGAACTGGCCGGGAACTTGGACGGCCGGGCCGCGGGCGCCGGCCGCGCCGACCTCCACCGTCAGACGGCTGGCGGTCTGGCGGTCCAGCGCGACCTTCAGCGACAGCGCCATGCCCACGTAGCACGCCACCGGCACGTACACCAGCATCAGCAGCCCGAACCACAGCCCCGTCGTCACCAGCGCCCCGTCCAGCACCAGCACCACCGACAGGGCCAGGATCTGGACGTAGTCGCGGTTGCGCTTCCTCTCGAAGAGCTTGCAGAGCTGGATGAGCAGCAGGTAGTGCCCCAGCGGATAGAAGAAGTTGGGCGTGGCCAGGAAGTCGATCAGGAAAAAGCCCGTGGCCAGGAGCACGGCGGCGTTGACGACGAGCCGGGGCAGGTGGATTTCCCATCCCCGCCACAGGCCGACGCCGTTGATGAGCACCCCGGCGGCGACCAGCGCCAGGTAAAAGCCGCTGCCCTCGGCCATGGCGAATCCGACCGCTCCCAGCAAAACCAGCAGCAACAGCGGCCTCTCCGGGCGCAGGGGCCTGGCGTCGCGCTCGGCCGCGGCCGGAAGAGAAGTCCACTGGCTGAAGGCCTCTCCGGCCGGCATGGGTCGCGCCGCTGTCACCTCATGTGCCCTCCCCGCCGGCAGCGTCCGTGGCGGCGCGCGGGTCATCCTCGAAAAGCCCGTCCACCTCGTCCGGGGTGACCACGGTCAGCCGGCGGCAGGCGGTTCGGATCGCCACCAGGTCTCCCAGCCGCTGCCGATCGGCTCCGATGACCACCACGTGCGAGTGCCGCAGCAGCCACCGCGGCAAGGCGGCCAGGGTCGCCGAGAACGGCCGGTCGGTGTTCTGGTCGATCTCGGCCAGCACGTCCAGCAGGGCGGTGCGGTTTCCCCTGCCGGCCCCCGCCGGCAGCGAGACGCTGCGGTCGCTGTAGGCTACGGCCAGCCCGACCTGGTATTCGCGGTGGAAGGCGTATTCGATCAGGGTGGCGGCGAAGCGAATCAGCCGCTCGCGCAGCCGTCGCTGCCCGGCCGACAGGTCCGCTAGCTGCGTGTCCAGCACCACGTACAGCACGTCCGGGCGGGGCTTGGACATCTCCCGCACCACCGGGGCGCCGGTGGCGGCGCTGCGCTTCCAGTGAATCCAGCGCGGGTTGTCGCCCTGGCGGTACTCGCGCAGGCCGAAGAACTCGTCGGCGCCGCTGCGGACCTGGGAGGGCGCGCCGTCGGAGATTTCGGCGGCTCCGCCGGCGAGTGGGTCTCTCCGCAGCCGGCCCAGCGCCGGCCAGACCACCAGCGAGCTGAGCTGCCGAACGTCCCTCTGCGCCTTCAGCAGCGAGAACGGGAAGCGCGTGCTCAGCCGCAGCCGCCTCAGCTCGTACCGCCCCCGCTGCCGCACGGCGAATCGCGAGCCGCTCTTGAAGACCTCCCCGGGGCGGAGCCACAGGCAGTAGGCGCCCGCGCTTTCCATCGGACGGGGGCGGCTGACCTCGGTCAGCTCCAGCCCCATGGCCGTGCCGCGCCGCCGCCGGTGGCGCAGAAAATAGCCCAGGTACACCACGCGGTTGGCAAAGGCCCGCTCGGGCATGTCGCGCCAGACGTCCACGGCCAGCACCGACCGCCTGGCCACGATCACCGACAGCAGCAGCGCCCCCAGCATCAGCCCCATGATCGCGAACAGCAGCGCCCGCTGGGTGTTGATGGCCGCCAGCGCGATCAGCGACAGGGCCGCCACGTACAGCACGCCGGCCAGGGTGGCCGAAAAATCATAATGGCTCTTCGTTCGCCTGGATTTGATCTTGCCTGGCATCGGCGACTTACCGCGACGCCGGCTGGCGGCCCGCGCCCGCCGGCGGCCGCATCCGCTACTGCGGGGCCGGGATGGTCTGAAGGATCTTCTCGACGATCGCCTCGGCACCGTAGGAGCCGTCCTGGGCGACGGCCTTGATCAGCAGCCGGTGGGCGACCACCGGGCTGACCAGCCGCTTGACGTCGTCGGGCACGAGGTAGTCCCTGCCGTCCATCAGGGCGGCGGCCCTGCCCGCCTGCACCAGCCCCAGCGCCCCGCGCGGGGAAAGCCCCAGCGCCAACTGCTCCTCCCGCCGGGTGGCCTCGCTGATGGAGACGACGTACTCCATGATGCCGTCGTCCACCCGCACCTCCAGCACCTGCCGCTGGAGCGCCAGCAGCTCCTCCAGGTCCATCACCGGCTCCAGGTTCTGCAAGCGCCGCCGCGAGGGCTGCTCCAGCAGGATCCGGCGCTCGGTGGGCCGGTCGGGGTAGCCGATGCGAATCCGCATCATGAACCGGTCCAGTTGGTTCTCGGGCAGGAAGTAGGTCCCCTCGAACTGGAACGGATTCTGCGTGGCGATGACCATGAAGGGCGGGCCGAGGGGATAGGTCGCCCCGTCCATGGTGACCTGGGATTCGTTCATTGCCTCCAGCAGGGCCGACTGCGTCCGCGGGGTGGTGCGGTTGATCTCGTCGGCCAGGACGATGTGGGCGAAGATGGGTCCGCGCTTGAACTGGAACTGGCCGGTCTCGGCGTTGTACACGCTGACGCCGAGGATGTCGGTGGGCAGCATGTCGGGGGTGAGCTGTATGCGACTGAAGGTGCAGTTGACGCTGCGGGCGATGGCCCGCGCCAGCACCGTCTTGCCCACGCCGGGCACGTCTTCCAGCAGGACGTGCCCGCCGGCCAGCAGCGCGATCAGCGCCTGCCGCACCGACTCGGTCTTGCCGAGGAGCACCGACTCCACGTTGGCCTGAAGCCGCCGAAGTTGCTCTGCCTGTGCCATCGTCCCCTTCGCCGCAGGCTTGCCAGCCTGAAAAGGTGGGTTGCTGCGCAACCCACGCTACGCGACTTATCAGGTGTATTATAGTGCGCGGCCGGGCGGGCCGAAAGGGCCTACAGAGGCAACGCCCGGCAGGGCCGGCTATTGCTCCTCCGACGATTCTTCCAGGCCGTACTCGACCTCCCACGGCCAGAAGCTGTAGTCCGGCGTCGCCCACGCCCCGCGGACGATTTGCACGTAGCTGACGTGACCGTCCAGGAAGATCAGATTCATCCTGTCCCGGCGGTTGTGGAAGTTCGCGTCGTAGGGGGCTTCGAGCGTGCTGTAATACCACTGACAATCCCCGGCCAGGACCATGCGCCCGTGGGGAATCTCCACGTCGGCCAGCCGCACGGCCCCGTTCAGCCACCGACCGGCCTCGGCGTCGAAACGCTGCAACAGCATGTAGTTCATCATGTAGCTGTTGCCGAAATACTCATACGTCGAGACGCCCAGCGTGGGCGAGGTTCTGCCTTCCAGGCCGCGGATCTCCCGATCGGCCGGGCAGCGGAAGACCTCCGCGTGCATCTCCTCCCGCAGGGCCAGGGCCACGTACGGGTTCAGGGGGCGATGGGCCAGCGTCCACGTCGGGTGGTTCCACTGCTGCACGCCGTTGCCGCCGTAGAACCAGTGCATGTTCTTCCAGGCCGGGGGGAAGGTTTCGTTGTTGGCCGGGAGGTACATCATCCAGCCCTGGCCGATGGCACGCAGGTGGGTGGCGCAGACGGCGACCTTGGCGCAGGCGCGGGCATTGGCCAGCATCGGCAGCAGCATGCTCACCAGAATGGCCACGATGCCGACGACCGTCAGCAGCTCGACCAGCGTGAACGCCCGCGGGCGGCGACGCCGCCCGATCTGTCCTCGATCCGTCCGGCCGCGGCCCGGCCGTTCGAAATGCCCGAACATCGTCCCTCTCCACTCAACAAGCGACGCTTCGGCCACCGACTATTATAACATCTCCGCGGGCAATCCAGAGGCTCCGGAAACCCGCCCGGGGCCCGGCGCTGGCGGCTCTTGGCGTTCGGCTTGACCGGCCCGGTTGACAGCGGTATGGTCTCCCGCTCATTAGCGCGCCCACCAGGAGCGGGAATGGACGACCTGCGCGACGACAAGCCGCTATGGGGCATCGGCGAGGTGCTGAATCTGGCTTTCCCCGCCGCCGCCGGCATGATCAGCGGGACCATCATGCAGTTCATCGACGGCTGGATGGTCTCCCGCCTGATCGGGCACCAGGCCTTCAGCGCCCAGTTCGTCTCGGCCATTCTGTCCTTCGTGCCCACCAGCCTGGGAATGGGCGTGATCGTCCTGGTGAACACCTTCGTCTCGCAGAACCTGGGCGCCAACCGGCTGCGGCGGTGCGGGCAGTACGGCTGGCACGGGCTGTACCTGGCGGCCGCCTACGGCGCGCTGCTGCTGCCGCTGGCGGCGCTGGCCGAGCCCATCTTCCAGGCGCTCAGCCGGCTGGTGCTGTGGCGCGGCGGGCGGGCGACGCCCGCCGGCGAGCTGGCCCTTCAGGCGGTGTACTTCCGCTACCTCATCATCGGCACGCCCATCATGCTCATGAGCCGGGCCCTGGGGCAGTTCTTCTTCGGCATTCACCGCCCCTGGGTGGTGGTGGTCGTGGCCATGCTGTCGGTGGGCGTCAACGTGGGCATGAACTACGTGCTGATCACGGGCTACTGGATCTTCCCCGCCCTGGGGCTGAAGGGCGCGGCCATCGGCACGATCATCGGCTGGGCGGCGGCCTTCCTGATGCTGCTGGCGAGCTTCCTGGGCGCCAGCCACAATCGGCGTTTCCGCACGCGCCGGACTTGGCGGCCGCGGGTCAGGCTCTGCGCCGACGTCGTCCGCGTCGGCTGGCCCGCCGGCGTCCACTTCTGTCTGGACATCCTCGCCTGGAGCGTCTTCAACAGCGTCCTGGTCGGGCACTTCGGGCAGATTCACAAGGCCGCCTCGGCCGCGGCCGTGCGATACATGCACATTTCCTTCATGCCCGCCATTGGCATCGGCATCGCCTGCACCGCCCTGGTGGGCCGGTACGTCGGCGCCGGCCGGCCGGAGCTGGCCCGCCGCCGGACCCACGCCGCCGTGCTCATCGCCGTGGCCTACATGGGCCTGTGCGGGCTGGTCTTCTGGGCGTTCCGGCGGCCGATGCTGGAGGTCTTCGCCACCGTCCGCGACGGCGCGGGCATGTCCGCCGCCCAACGCGCCGCCGTGCACGCCGAGATCGTCCGCCTCGGGGCGACGGTGCTGATCTGCGCGGCCGTGTTCCAGTGCTTCGACGCCGTGGGCATCGTCTTCTCCAGCGCCCTGCGCGGGGCGGGCGACACCCTCTGGCCCATGATCGTCACCTTCCTGCTGAGCTGGAGCATGATCGTCGGCGGCGGCATGGCCTTCATCAAGTGGGCGCCGCAGTTGGGCAGCATCGGGCCCTGGCTGGCGGCGTCGGCCTACGTGATGCTGCTGGGGCCGGTGATGGCGTGGCGGTTCGAGTCCGGCCCGTGGCGGAGAATCGATCTGCTCGGGCGCAAGGCTGCCGTGCCGATTCCGACTCCGCCCGCGCCCGCCCCGCCGGTACCCTAAGCGATCCTCGCGGCTGCCGCCGCCGAGCGAAGGCGCCGACGGCCAGTAACGTTCCTCTGCCGGCTGACATATTCATTGACAGCCCCCGGCCGGCCGATATAATTCCCTCGAAAGAACGCCCCACAGGCGCACGGGAAAGGGTCCATGCGGACGTCGCGGTACAATCAGAAGCTCGCTGGCACCGCTTCGACGGCGGTGCGTGCCCGCGTCCGCGCCGGCACTATCGCCATAGGGATCCGACACCGCGCGCCTTAGGGCACACGTCAGAATTTCGCGTGCATCTGACGACCCTGAGGCTACCTTACGCTTCGGGGTCTTTTTGTTTACGTGCAGAGGCGCCGCCGGCCCTGATGAACGCACCCGCCGGCGGAATCGTCAAGGAGCAGGCAATGGGCAAGAGCTATAAGGAGACGCTGAACCTTCCGAAGACGGACTTCGACATGCGCGCCCGGCTGCTGGTCAAGGAGCCGGCCATTCAAGCCCGCTGGGCGGGGCAGGACCTCTACGGGCAGCTCCGCCGGGCGCGGGCGGGCGCCGAGCGGTTCATCCTCCACGACGGCCCGCCGTACGCCAACGCCAACATCCACATGGGCCAGGCGCTGAACAAGGTGCTCAAGGACGTCGTCGTCCGCTGCAAGAACATGACCGGCTTCGACGCCCCGTATCTTCCCGGCTGGGACTGCCACGGACAGCCCATCGAGCAGATGATCGTCGAGCGGCTCGGCGAGAAGATGGCGACGATGACGCCGATGCAGATTCGGCGAAGCTGCTTCGTCCACGCCGACAAGTTCGTCAAGCTTCAGTCCGAGCAGTTTCAGCGGCTGGGCGTGATGGGCGAGTTCCAGGCGGCGTACGTCACCATGACGGGCGAGTATGAGTCGGCCGTGCTGGAGGTCTTCGCCAAGCTTCTCGAGCAGGGCCTGGTGTACCGGCAGCTCCGGCCGGTGCACTGGTCGATCGAGAACCACACGGCCCTGGCCGAGGCCGAGCTGGAATACCACCAGCGCGAGGACGACAGCATCTACGTACTCTTCGCCGCGGACGACGAAGAGGCGCTCAAGCACGTCTTCGCCCTGGACGAGCCGGCGCCGGCGTACCTGATGATCTGGACCACCACGCCGTGGACGCTGCCGGCCAACCTGGCGGTGGCGGTGCACCCGGAGTTCGAATACTCGGCCGTCAAGTTCACCCTCGCCGGGCGCGAGGTTATGGCCGTGATCGCCACCGAGTTGGTCGAGGCGACTCTCGCCGCCGGGGGCGTGAAGAAATGGGAGACGCTCGCCGCCGCCCGCGGGGCGGCGCTGACCGACAGCGGCATCCGCTATCGGCACCCGCTGATCGCCGAGAAGGCCTGCCCGGTGGTTCCGGCCAACTACGTCACCCTGGAAGACGGCACCGGCCTGGTCCACACCGCCCCCGGCCACGGGCTGGAGGACTACGGCACCGCCCTCAAGTGCGGGCTGGAGATCTACTGCCCCGTTCAGTCCGACGGCACCTTCGATGAGACCGCCCCGCAGTTCCTCGTCGGCAAGAGCGTCTGGCAGGCCAACCCGCTGGTGGTGGACGCCCTGCGCGAGGCGGGCTCGCTTTTCCAACACAGCCGCGTCGTCCACTCCTATCCCCACGACTGGCGCTCCAAGACGCCCACGATCTTCCGGGCTACCAAGCAGTGGTTCGTGGCCGTGGACCGCAAGATGAAGCGCGGCGGCACGCTGCGGGAGATGGCGATGGAGGCCTGCCGCCGGCCCGCCGCCGACGGCGGCATCGACTTCGTGCCGGGCTGGGGGCGAAACCGCCTGGCCGGCATGCTCGAGAGCCGCCCGGACTGGTGCATCTCGCGGCAGCGGAGCTGGGGCCTGCCCATACCCGCCTTTTACGACGGCGACGGGCGGGTGCTGATGACGCCGGCCTCCGTCCGCGCGGTCGCGCGCCACTTCGCCGAGCACGGCTCGGACTCCTGGTTCACGCACTCGGTGCCGGAGCTGCTGGGCGAGTACGATCCGTCCGAGGACTCGGACCTGCCGAAGGACTTCGAGGTGGATCTCTCGGCCCTCCACGCGGGCGAGGACATCATCGACGTGTGGTTTGAGTCCGGGTCGAGCTGGTTCGCCGTCGCCGTCCGGCGCGGGCTCATCGAGGAGGTGCCGGTGGATTTGTACCTGGAAGGCTCCGACCAGCATCGCGGCTGGTTTCAGCTTTCGCTGCTGCCGGCGATGGGAATGGTGGGCGCGCCGCCGTTCCGGACGGTGCTGACCCACGGCTTCGTGGTCACCGAGGAAGGCCACAAGATGTCCAAGTCGCTGGGCAACGCCATCGACGTCATCGAGCAGCTTTCCCATCGCGGCGCCGACGTCCTGCGGCTGTGGGTGGCCTCGCAGAACTACCAGGACGACGTCCGCTGCTCGGAGAAGCTGATCGCGCAGGCCGAGGACGCCTACCGGAAGATCCGCAACACGCTGCGGTACTGCATGGGCGCCTGCGCCGACTTCGACCCGGCCGCCGACGCCGCCGAGCCGGAGGCCCACTCGCTGGACCGCTGGATGCGGCTGCGCCTGCACCAGCTCATCCGCGACGTGCGGGCGGCCTACGAGAGTTACGAGTTCCACCGGGCGGTGCGGCTGATGTACGAGTTCTGCACGGTCGAGGCCTCCAGCATTTACATGGCGGCGACCAAGGACCGGCTGTACTGCGAGCTGCCCGGTTCGCGGCGCCGGCGGTCCGGGCAGACCGTTCTCCACGAGGTTCTGGTGGCGCTGGTCAAGCTGTTGGCGCCGATCCTGCCCCACACGGCCGAGGAGGCGTGGGGGCACATCCCCCACCGCGACCCGGCCGAGCCGGAGAGCGTCCACCTGGCGCTGCTGCCGGAGGTGGACGCCGAGGCGATGGAGCTGGCCGAGACCGTCGGGGCCGACTGGACCGAGTCCATGAAGTTCGAGCTGGAGACGCTCTCGCCCTCGCCGGTGATGATCTGGCAGCGACTGCTGGACCTCCGCGCCGAGGGGCTGGTCAAGCTGGAGGCCCTGCGAAATGCCGGCGTCAAGAACCCGCTCGACGCCGAGGCCGTCTTCACCATCGCCGCCGACGACGACGCCTCCGAGGCTTTCCTGGAGACGTACCTCCAGGAGCTGGAAGACCTGCTGGGCGTGGGCTACGCCCGTATCGAAAAGGCCGGGAAGGCCGAGGCCGGCTCGCCCATCGCCGTCAACGTGGCCGACGTCCGCGACAAGTACGGCCGCTGCGCCCGCTCGTGGAAGCGGCGCCCGGACGTGGGGTCCGAGGCGGCCTGGCCGGACCTTTCGGCCCGCGACGCGGCCGTGATGAAGGAGCTGTCGAAGGAATAACCGGCCGGAGGCAAACGAATGCAGGAAAGCCGCACAGAGCCGGCGGAGGCGGAACTGGACGAGGTGCCCCTGGCCGTGCTTCGCCGGGCGTGGTGGACCGGCATGTGGCGCGCCCGGCGAAACTGGCAGACTTGGCTGGGGCTTATGCTTTGCGGGGCGTGCGGCGGCCTGGGTGTGTACCTCGGCTTTACGGTGGCCCGGGAAAGCCTGCTGGTAGTGCAGTTGCTGATCTGCGCCGCCTTCGGCGTCCTCGGCGGGTTCGTGCTGAGCCGGACCTGGCTGCGCCAGGCGCGCAAGCACCTGCGGGCTTATCTCCGGCAAACCCGCCCCGGCGGGCGCGGCCCGGAGGCGAGCCCGTGAAGGCGAAAGGCGGGCGGCTCGCCCGGCCCGGCCGACCTTCCGGCGCTGCAACGCTCCGTGCGGCTCGGTGACGGATTCCGTCTCGCCCGGCCATGTGTTTGCCGATACTCCAAGAGTGGGCTCCCTGCCGGGCGGGAGTCTCTGTCCGGCTCGGCCGGTATCCGGTAGAATCGCCCGGGCCGGCGCCTATAGAAGTAAACAGATATGTCCGGAGAAACGCCGGGGGGCAAGTGCGGGCATGCTGAACCCGGCGATCCGGGCGCATGCCTATGATGGGGTGAGTTACGGAGCGGAGATGGGACGGATGCGAAGATCGGTTCGCGTGCTGTTGCGGAGGGCGGCGCACTCGATCCTGAGCCTGCACGGGTCGCCCCGGGACATCGCCCTGGGCACGGCCATCGGCGTCTTCGTGGCCTTCACCCCCACCGTCGGCTTACAGATGCTGATCGCCGCCTTGATCGCCACGCTGGTGCGGGCCAACCGCCCCGCCGCCGTCATCGGGCCGTGGATCACCAACCCCCTGACCATCCCTCCCATCTATGCCCTGACGTACTGGATCGGCACGTTCTTCCGCAAAGGCCCGGCCGCCGGCGAGGTCTACCACCGCCTGGTGGCCGTCGTCGCCAGCCTGAAGCAGTTCAGTTGGTTCGCCTTCCACAAGCAGTTGACGTCGTTCCTGAGGGCCAGCGCCAACGTATTCGTGCAGATGATGATCGGCGGGATCATCGTCGGGCTGATCTGCGCGGGCATCTCTTACCCGCTGATGCTGCGGGCGGTGAACCGCTACCGCCGCCGCCGGCTGCGGAAACGCCACCTGCGCGAAATCCGCCCGGCCGACCGGGACGGCACCACGGCCGATTCGTGAACTGCCTGCGGGGAACGGCCGCCGGTGTTTCCGCCCCGAGCAGGCGCACCCGCTTTTTTTTGCACCCGGACTATGGTAGCAGAGCGTCACATGACCCCGCACGATGAGCCGCTGTACGAGCGGGACCAGTCCGCCTGCAGCAGGCAGCGCGAGGAGTATCTGCTTCGAGAGGGTGAAGCGAAGTTTCAACTGCTGCTGGAGCACCTGGGCCCCTGCCGCCGGCTGGTGGACATCGGCTGCGGATGGGGCCAGTTTCTTGCCATGGCAAGCGAGAGGGTCGAAGAGGTCTGGGGAGTGGACGAAAGCCCCGAGCGACTGAAAGATGCCGCCCTCGCCTGCCCGCAGGCCAAGCTGGTCAAATGCCGCGTGCAAAAGCTCGATTTGCCGGATGGCTACTTCGACGCAGCCGTGGCCTGCCAGATACTGCACGAGGTCGAACTGTTTTCGGGCCGGCCGGAGCTGCATGCGGCACTGAGCGAGACTTGCCGAGTCCTGGCCAGGTCGGGGAGGTTCCTGCTGCTGGACCACCTCCGCGCCGCGGACGGTGACGTGATCGTGTCCCTGCCGCCGGAGGCGATGGCCCGGCTGGACGAGTTCGAGCGCAAGTTCAAACGCTATGCCGCCGCGCACAGCCCGGCCGTCGCCGCAGCGATCCGAATCTCCAGGCCCTGCCTCCAGGACTTTGTGACCAAGGCCCACTGGCTCAACTCGGCCATGGAGACGCTGGAGATGAACGAGACGCACAACGTCTTCGAGAGGTCCGAGACCGTCGAGATGCTTTCCGCGGCGGGGTTCGATCTGCTGGGCTGGATCGAGTTTGCCGACATTCGCCGCGACATTCAGGCCTTGGGCGGCAAGCTCCTGCGGGGCCGGCCCTGGCAGCGGAAGTTCCTGGCGGTGGCCGTCAAACGGTAATTCCTGATCGATTCGCCGGCGCAGGGCGCGCGGCGGATCGGCCGGCTGCTTGACTGCCGCCCGCGGCGGCGCTCTAATGCCCTCTGTATGAAATCCCGCAAGCGCAAGACACTTCGACTGGGCGTGCTGCTCTCCGGCGGCGGCCGCACGCTCGCGAACATCCTCGAACACGTCAAGGCGGGAAAGCTGCCCGCCGAGGTGGCCGTCGTCATCGCCAGCCGCGACTGCCAGGGCGTCGAGCGCGCCCGCAAGGCCGGGCTGGACGTCCGCATCGTCCTGTATAAGGAGATACGCAACCTCCAGACGTACTCGGAGCGGATCGGACGGTTTCTCGACGCGTCCAAGGTGCAGCTCGTCTGCCTGGCGGGGTTCCTGTCCTACTGGAAGATCCCGCCGCGATACGAGGGCCGCGTGATGAACATCCACCCGGCGCTGCTGCCGCGCTTCGGCGGGGAGGGCATGTACGGCCATCACGTTCACGAGGCGGTGCTGGCGACCGGCTGCAAGGTCTCCGGCTGCACCGTCCACTTCGTTGACAACGAATACGACGGCGGGCCGATCGTCGTGCAAAGGTGCGTGCCCGTCCTGGAAGGCGACACGCCCGACGCGCTGGCCGAGCGCGTCTTCGAGCAGGAATGCATCGCCTACCCCGAGGCGATCCGCCTGTTCGCCGAAGGCCGGCTGAAGATCGACGGCCGGGTCGTCCGCGTCCTGCCGGGCTGACGCCCCCTACCTCGACGGCTTTTCGACCCGGATGAAGACGTTCTCGACCTTGCCGGGGCAGTCGATCTTGTAGTCGCCGGGCTTTTTCATCTCGACGGTCTTCTCGGTCATCTTTCCGTCGAGCTTGTAGCCGTGGGTGATCTTCACGGCCGGGTCGTGCGGGGTCGGCGGCGTCACGTGCAGGCACGCCCGGATGACGTTGACGGCCGGGGCGCCCGTGAACTTCACATACACCGCCTCGGCGGGCTGCTCGAGGCGAACGTCCGTGTCGTAGTTGCAGCGCCAGTGGGTGGTCCAGGTTGGAACGTCGGCCTTGTAGATTTCCTTGAAGCCGGTCGGCTCGCCCGTCTCGAGGCCTTCGAAAGGCCCGACGGCGTAGGCGATGCGATTGCCGGTGGCGCCTGCGGCCTTGCCGGTCAGCGCCCGGAAGGTCGCCCCGACGCTGAACCAGGAGATCTTCCGCCTCAGCGGATCGGACAGCTTGACCACGAAATCGCCGGCGATCCGCGAGGTGTGCCGCTTGGGGTCGTAGCGCTTCGGCATCTCGACGGCGATCCTGGACAGCTCGTCCGGGTCGGCGCAGTTCGGCCAGATGAGCATCGGCAGCGTCATTCCGTCGTAGCGGTCGCCGCAGTCGTAGCCGAGGCGGTTGGCGCCGCCCTTGAGCCGCGGGATCGACGGCGGCGCGACCTGCACCCAGGTGTCAATGGCCATGGAGCGGATGGCCACGTTGCCGGCTTCGCCTTCAGCCGCGAGCTTCAGCAGGTAGCCGTACCTTCCCTTGACCCACTTGGTCAGATCCACCGCGTGCTTGCCTGGTTGGATGGTCCCGGCGCCCTGCCAGGTCAGCCCGTTGTCCAGCGAAACCGAGATCTTCACCGGCATGGCCGCGTCCAGGGAGACGATCGACGCCTCGGTGTCGTCGTCGAAGTCGTCCAGGTCGTTGACCCTGGGCACGATCACGTAGGGCGTGAAGACCTCGAAGATGGCCTCGCCCTCATCGGCCGTGAGCACCAGGCCGCCCTCGCCGGGCGCCAGCCCGCTGCACTTGGCCCGGCCGGCGGCGAAGTCGGCGCTGCGGTCGGTCAGGTTCGGCTCGTAGTGCCACAGCCCGTTGCTGTGCGTCCAGCAGGTGAAGTTCGGGTGGTTGGACTTCATGCCGACGGGCGGTTTGAGGATGTTCTTTCGCAGCCAGCCGATCTTGTTGTACTCCGGTCGGTGGTTCCATCGCCCGCCCTGGGGCTGCCAGAAGCGGGTGAAGCTCTCGCCCGGTCGAAGGCAGTAGTCCAGCGTGTGGCTGCCCGTCCACCAGCGGTAGGACGGGTGCAAGGCCGCGCGCCCGTACGCCTTGCCCATGCGCTCGACGCCGTCGGGCGCGCGCAGGTTGGGGAACCACACGTCGGGCTTCCGCGCCGCCCGCGTCCACAGCTCCAGGTTCCGACAGGCCTGTTCCATGCTCGCCACGACGCCGTCGGGCCGGAACAGCAGCCCGCGCAAATCCACGTCGAAGTAATGCCAAGCCCCGTCGTAGAAGACCTCCGTCGCCGTGTGGCTGGGACTGGTGATGCTGACGCTGCGGGCCTGCTCGAAGCCCACGCCCTCGTAGATGCCCGCCAGCAGCGGCCCGAAGGCGGCGCAGTAGCCCATGTTGTAGACGTTCAGCAGCTTCTGCGGGTTGACGTTGTAGGAGTACTCGCCGAACGGGTCCGGCCCGTCGTAGAGGTTCTCGAAGTGGTAGATGCCGGTCTCGTGGTCCGAGAGGTACCGCCAGATGGCCAGGGCCAGCTCCTGCCCGGTCTTGTCCTTCCACAGGTGGAAGTTGCGGAATCGCTTCAGCTCGGTCGTGTCGGCGTTGTGCTCGCTGGTGACGCGCGGGCAGTACGCCCGGCCGCCGGAGGCCGCGAAGGCCTGCCGCAGACCGCCCGCCAGCAGCGCCAGCAGGATCAGCAGAAAAAGCACTCGCATGGGCCCGCCTCCTTGGCGCGGCGGCGTCTTCTCGAGAAAAGTCCCGCCGCCCGATACGCGCGGCCGTGAGCAGCTCTAGCTCGACGGCTTCTCCACCTTGATGAAGACGTTCTCGACCTTGCCGGGGCAGTCGATCTTGTAGTCGCCGGGCTTTTTCATCTCGACGGTCTTCTCGGTCATCTTTCCGTCGAGCTTGTAGCCGTGGGTGATCTTCACGGCCGGGTCGTGCGGGGTCGGCGGCGTCACGTGCAGGCACGCCCGGATGACGTTGACGGCCGGGGCGCCGGTGAACTTCACGTAGACCGTCTCGGCGGGCTTATCCAGCTTCACGTCGGTGTCGTAGTTGTAGCGCCAGTGGCCCGCCCAGGTGGGGACTTTGGCCTTGTAGACCTCCTTGAAGTTGGCGGCGACGGGCTCGCCCACGGCGTAGGCGATGGCGTTGGCCGTCTGCGTGGCCCCTTTGCCCTGGATCGTGCTGAACGTCGCCCCGACGCTGAACCAGGAGATCTTCGTGCCGCCCGGGGCGTTCAACTTCAGCACCACGTCGCCCTGAATTCGCCCGGTGTTGCGCTTGGGGTCGTATCGCCTGGGCAGCTCGAGGACGTACTTCTTCAGGTCGTCCGGGTCGCCCACGTTGGGCAGCACCAGCACGGGCGAGGTCATCCCGTCGTAGCGGTCGCCGGCGTCGTAGCGCAGGCGGTTGGCGCCCTTCTTCAGCCGCGGCAGCGAGATCGGCGCCACCTGCACCCAGGTGTCAATGGCCATGGAGCGGATGGCCACGTCGCCGGCTTCGCCTTCAGCCGCGAGCTTCAGCAGGTACCCGTAGGTCCCCTTGACCCACTTTGTCAGGTCCAGCTTGCCCTTGCCCGGGTCGACCTTGCCCGCCTCGGACCAGGACAGCCCATTGTCCAACGAAACCGAGACCTTCACCTCCGCGGCCGCGTCCAGGGTGATCACGGACGCCTCGGTGTCGTCGTCGAAGTCGTCCAGGTCGTTGACCTTGGGCACGATCACGAACGGGCTGAAGACCTCGAAGATCACTTGCCCGCGGCCGCCGTCGCCGCTGGTCAGGTGCAGGCCGTCCTTGCCCGGGCCCAAACCGTACGCTGCGCGGACTCGCTCCGCGAAGTCGCGGCTGTCGGCCGTGAGTTTCGGCGCGTAGTGAAACAGCCCGTTGCCGTGGTTCCACTTGGTGAAGTTGCGGTGGTTGGGCTTCATGCCGCGCGGGGGCGTTTCGATGAGCTTCCGCACCCACTGGGACTTATTGTAGCTGGCCCGATGGTTCCACCGGCCCCCTTGCGGCTGCCAGAAGCGCGTGAGGCTCTCGCCCGGGCGGAGGTAGTAGTCGGCCGTGTGGCTGCCCTGGAACCAGCGGTACTGATAGCCGTATTCGCTGGTGGAGTAGATGTCGAAGACCCTGGCGGCCCGCTCCGGCGTCCGGTGATGCGGGAAGAACGGCTCCGCCTTGCGCTTCGGGTTGACCCAGAGTTCGCGCTTCGTCCTGGCCTCGTCCAGGCTGGCCACCGTCCCATCGGGGCGGAGCAGCACCCCGCGCACGTCCACGTCTATGTAGTGCCACTCCTCGTCGTAGAATATCTCCGTGGCGCAGTGGCTCCACTTGGCGAGGAAAAAGCTGCGACCGGTCTCGAAGCCCATCCCGTGATAGATTCCCTCCACCGTCGGGCCGAAGATGCCGCAGTAGCCCATGTTGTAGACGTTGAGCATCTTCAGCGGCTCGCGCATGGTGGAGTATTCGCCGAACGGGTCCGGCCCGTCGAGCACCTCATAGAAGTGGTACAGCCCGGTCTCGTAGCCGCAGAGATACTGCCAGACGGCGTAGGCCAGGTCGTTGCCGGTCTTGTCCTTCCACTGGTGGAAGTTCCGGAAGCGCTTGAGGTCGGTGGTGTCGGCGTTGTGTTCGCTGGTGACGCGGGGGCAGTAGGCCCGGCCGCCCGCGGCCGCCGAGGCGAGCAAGGCCGGCAACAGGGCAATCAGCAGTAGACGCATGGGTCATCTCCTCACTTGTGTCCGGCCGGCGAAGCTGCCTGCCTGTGGAAGGCGGGCGGACTTGCCGCGTCCAGCCGTCACGTCAATATCCTAGAAAGAAGCCCCCGCCGGGTCAACCGGCGTCGGCTTTGCGGAAATCCTGCCGGGACAAGCAGCAAGCGCGCTGCCGCGCGGGCACAACTCGTTGACATCCCGCCCGCCGGAAGCTACAATCTCTTGGTCGAGGACGCTCATGGCGAGAAAGACCGACAAATATCCGCTGCAAGACGTGCAGGAGCCCAACCTGTACCGCGACGTCTTCCCCTATACCGAGTTGCCGCGGGTGATCTTCGACGGCAAGGGCGTGCCCATAAGCCGGGCCCCGGAGATGTGGATCACCGACACCACCTTCCGCGACGGCCAGCAGGCCCGCCCGCCCTACACCATCCAGCAGGTGGTCGACATGTACACGCTGCTGCACAAGCTGGACGGCGGCAGCGGGCTGATCCGGACCTCCGAATTCTTCCTGTACTCCCGCCGCGACCGGGAGACGGTCGATCGCTGCCGCGAGCTGGGTTTTAAGTTCCCGGCCGTCAGCGGCTGGATCCGCGCCGTCAAGAGCGATTTCAAGCTCGTCAGGGACTCGGGCCTTACCGAGACGGGAATCCTCACCTCGTGCAGCGACTACCACATCTTCCTGAAGCTGGCCAAAACGCGGAAGCAGGCGATGGAGCAGTATCTCGACGTCGTCAGGGCCGCCCTGGCCGCCGACATCACCCCGCGCTGCCACTTCGAGGACATCACGCGGGCGGACTTCTACGGCTTCGTGGTGCCGTTCGCCGTCGAGCTGATGAAGCTCCGGCAGGAGGCCGGCCGCGACGTCAAGATCCGCCTGTGCGACACCATGGGCTTCGGCGTCCCCTGGCCGGAAGCCGCCCTGCCCCGGAGCGTGCCCAAGCTGGTCCACGGGATGATCCACGACGCCGGCGTGCCCGGCGAGCTGATGGAATGGCACGGGCACAACGACTTCCACAAGGTCGTGATCAATCCCGCCACCGCCTGGCTGTACGGCTGCGCCGCCTGCAACGCCGCCCTGCTGGGCACCGGCGAGCGCACCGGCAACACGCCGCTGGAGGCGATGGTCGTCGAGGCCGCCCAGCTCAACGGCCGACACACCCCCGGCGTGGACTACGCCGTCATCAGCGAGATCGCCGACTACTTCACCCGCGAGGTGGGCGATTCGGTGCCGGCCAACTATCCGCTGGTCGGGCGCGACTTCAACACCACCCGAGCCGGCATCCACGCCGACGGGCTGCTCAAGAGCGAGGAGATCTACAACTGCTTCGACACCGAGCGGCTGCTCCGCCGGCCGGTCGGGGTGATCATCACCGACAAGAGCGGGGCCGCCGGCATCAAGCACTGGCTGGAGCGGCGGCACGACGTGGACGTGCCCAAGGACGACCCCCGGCTGCTGGCCATCAAGGAACGGGTCGACGCCGAATACGAGGCCGGCCGAACCTCCTCCGTCTCCGACGACGAAATGACCGCCTGGTACCAGGAGGCGTTCGGCGAATAGCGCGGCCGAGCGGTTGATCGGCGAGCCGCGCCGACAGAAAGGCCCGTCCGATTTCTCGCATCCTCCCGCCGAACGCTGCGTTTAGAATACAGGCGCAGGCGTGGACTGGATCGCGCGGCGACCCACCTTTTCGGCTGCTGCCTGCTGCCTGTTGCCTGAGATGCCTGAGACGAGCATGACCACGCTGGGTGGCTACAGGGCGATGGAGTCGATTCTGGACCGGCTGGACCGGGTCCGCTGGCGGCATCTGCTGGTGCAGTTAGCCCGGTCCGCGGCGGCCCTGGCGACGGTCGTGCTGGCCGGGCTGATCCTGCTGGGCGTCTCGGCCGGCTACTGGGCGGACCAGCCGCCGGCGACGCTCCGCTGGGGGCTGCTGGTCGGCATCCTCACCGTGTGGGCGGCGGCGCTGGCGTGGCTGGTGCTGCTGCCGATCCGGCGCAACCTCAATTACCACCAGACCGCCCGCCTGATCGAGCGCTCCTTCGACGGCCTGGACAACTCCCTCATCAACGCCATCCAGCTCAGCCGCGACCGGATGCAGCCCTCGCCGGCGCTGGTCCAGAGCGCGATCTACGAGACCAGTCGGCGGATCGGCCGACTGCCGCTGGCGGCGGCCGTGTCCGTGCGGTCGCTGCGGCGATGGCTGATCGCCGCCGGCGTGGCCGCGGCCGGGCTGGCGGCGTTCGCCCTGCTTCAGGGGCCGCGGCTTTCCCGCGGGCTGGCGGCCGTGTTCCGCCCCACCGGCTACGTCCGGCACGTGGAAACGGTCAAGCTGATCTCGCTGACCCCCGGCGACGCGACCCGGCTGGCCGGCGAGCGGCTGACGATCGAGGCCAGGATCGAGAACCCCCAGCGGCGGCGGCACGAGGCCACCGTGGAGATCCTCGGCCGGCCGGAGCGGCTGGAGATGCTGGCCTCGCCGGACCGGGCGACCTACTCCTTCCCCTACGGAAAGCTGGAGGAGTCCTTCCAGTATCGCGTGCGGATCGGCCAGGCGAGGTTCCCGGCCGAGAAGGACCACTACACCATAACGGTCCTTCAGCGGCTCGACGTGAAGGGGCTCGACCTGCTGCATGTGTATCCGGCCTACCTGAACCGCCAGGACCATCTCGAGGCCAACGCGCGGGGGCCGATCGAAGCCCCCGAGGGCACCAAGGTGAAGGTGACCCTGCACCTGTCCGCCCCGGCGCCGCGGGCGCGGCTGGAGATGCGCAGCGGCATCAAGCAGCCCATGTCGGCCGACGGAAGCTCCTGCGCGGGCACGCTGGACGTGAGCGCCGACGACGCCTACCGGATCGTGCTGCTGGACCGCCAGGCGCGGAACTTTCAGCAGGTGCCGGCGGCGAGCCTGCGGGCGGATGAGGCGGCGGCGTTTCCGGGGGGTTTTTTCGGCATTCGCGCCGTTCCCGACCGGCCGCCGACGGTCAGGTACGTTCGGCCCAACCGCCACGTCGCCGTCGCCCCCGGCGGAAAGCTGCCGACGCGGCTGGCCGCCAGCGACGACCACGGCATCGCCAAGGTGCGGTTCTTCATGGGCCCCGCGGGCGAGGCGCCGCGGGAGGTGCCCAACATCGCCGATTGCGACGCCGCCCGCGGCAAGACGTCGGCCGAGGCGACGTACACCATCAACGTCGGCCCGCAGTACCGCGTCGGCGAGACCATCGTCTACCACGCCACGGTCACCGACAACCGGTTGCTGCCGGGGCGGGGACCGCAGACCGTCAAGTCGTCGGACTTCAAGATCTTCATTCGCGCTTCGGCCGAGGTCGCCGCTGAGCGGGCCGAGCGCTACGAGCGGCTCCGCGCCCGGCTGCTGGCCATCCTGAAGGCCCAGGCCGTCCAGCGGGTGAACACGGACGTCGCGGCCGCCGGCCCGGCCGAGCTGGCCAAGGTCCGCCAGGTCGGGCGGACCGTCGCCGCCGGACAGACGGCCATCCGCGCCGACGTGCTCGACGTGGCCGAGAACTTCCCGTTCGAGGATGAGTGGGCCGAGATCCGCCACGGGCTGAAGCTGCTCGGCGAGAACGAAACGGCCGCCGCCATCACCCAGGCTCGCTCGCTGGCGGCGCTGGCCGACGTGGAGGCCCGCCCGGGCGTCTGCGGCGAGCTGGCGGCGACCCAGGACGAGATCATCCGCTCGCTGCAATGGATGCTCGCGATCCTGCCGGCCAAGGAGCACCCCGAGGCGGTCGCCAGAACCGCCCGCGGAGAGGACCTGCCCCCCGAGGCCCGCGAGAAACTCACCGACCTGCAAAGCGTCCTCAAGCAGTTCATGGACGAGCAGCGCAAGCTCATCCAGACGGCCGAGCGGCTGACCAAGCGGCCGGTGGACAACTTCACGAAAGAGGACGAGAAGCTCCTCCGCGAACTCCAGCTCGCGCAGGACAAGTGGGAGAAGTTCCTCAACGAGAAGTTCACCGACTTCTCCAAGCTCGCCCAGCAGGACTTCTCCAACCCGCAACTGCTCAAGGAGCTGATCTCGGTCAAGACCGACGTGACCATGGCCAAGGACGCCCTCAGCAAGAAGGCCATCGAGATCGCCACCGCCATCGAGGACAACGGCATCGAGAACGCCAAGACGCTGACGGCCAACATCGAGAAGTGGCTGCCGGACGAGCCCGACCGCATCAAGTGGGACATGGAGGACCCCGCCGGCCAGAGCAACATCGAGATGCCCGAGCTGCCCAAGGAGCTGGAGGACCTCGTCGGCGACCTGCTGGAGGAGGAAGAGGACCTCTTCGACGAGATGGACGACGTCACCGCCAAGTACGCCATGAGCGGTGACAAGGGCATCGGCTGGGACGCCATGGACGGGCCCATCTCCAACATGAACGCCCAGGGAGTCACCGGAAATCAGCTTCCCAACACGTCCGAGATTTCCGGCCGGAGCGGCGAGGGCCGCCAGGGCAAGAGCCTGGGCGAGTTCGTGGAGGACAAGGCCGTCGGCAAGGGCGGGCGGCGGACCCCCACGCGGCTGACGCCCGAGCCGTTCCAGCAGGGGCAGGTCAACGACACTTCCGCCGAGCCCGCCGGCGGCGCCACCGGCGGGGGCAAGCTCTCCGGAGCCGGCGCGGAGGGCATGGAGGGCCCCCTGCCGCCGGAGCTTCAGAAGGAGCTGAAGCGCCTGGCCGGGCAGCACGCCCAACTGCTCAACAAGGCCGAGCGGATCCGGCCGGCATTCAAGGTCGGCGACTACTCCAACTATCAGTTCCTCGAGGCGATCACGCTGATGAACCGGGTGCAGGACCACCTGGTCCACTATCGCTACCGCAATGTTTTGCGCGAAAGGCACGTGACGCTGACCGCCCTCAAGCGGACTCACCTGCTGCTGGGCGGGAAGATCGACGTCACCGCCGACGCCACGGCCGGGCCGAAAAAGCAGCTCCCCGACGACGTGGCCGACACCACCCGGGCCAAGCTCCCGGCCGAGTTCCGCCAGGCACTCCAGAAATACTTCCAGCGCCTCTCAGAGGCGGGCAGGTAGGGCGGGCCTCCCGCCCGCCCGGCATAGACGTAGGGCGGGGCTACTGCCCCGCCAGGGCAGACGTAGGGCGGGGCTACCGCCGGGCCACCGCCCCGCCGGCGCAGGGGGCGATGGTTCCGCGGGGCAGACGTAGGGCGGGGCTACCGCCCCGCCACCGCCCCGCCATCGCAGGGAGCGATGGTTCCGCGGGGCCGTAGCCCCGCCCTACATGAAGCGCAGAGCGAATGTTCGGGCCCGGCCATGGACCGGCCAAAAGGGGTTGCCGTGCCAAACTATCGCCGCTGGCGACTGGAAGGCGGAACGTTCTTCTTCACGCTGGTGACGTACGAACGGCGGAAGATGTTCGTCGGCCCGTTGGCGCGGAGGCTCTTGCGCGAAGCCATGGTCAAGGTTCGCCGGATCCGACCGTTTCGGCAGTTGGCGATTGTGCTCCTGCCGGACCATCTCCACCTGCTTTGGCGTTTGCCCGAGAATGACACTGACTACTCCAGCCGCCTGGGCGGCCTGAAGCAGTCCTTCACGCGTGCTTGGCTAGCGGCCGGCGGGCAGGAGGGATCGGTCAGCACGGCGCGGCGCCGGCAGGAATACCGCGGCGTGTGGCAGAGGCGCTTCTATGAGCACACGATTCGAGATTACCGGGACTTCAAGCGGCATCTGGATTACATTCACGCCAATCCCGTCAAACACGCCCTGGCTGACCGCCCAAGGGGTTGGCCGTGGTCAAGTTTTCACAGGTATGTAATACTCGGCGAATATGATGCTGAGTGGTACGGGCCCGTCGAGCTGCCCGGCGGGGTGGACATTGAGCCTGAGCAGCGGTAAAGCTCGGAACCCGTAACCAGAGGTAGGGCGGGGCTGCTGCTCGGCCGGGGCAGACGTAGGCGGGGCTACCGTCCCGCCGGCGCAGGGAGCGATGGTTCCGCGGGGCAGACGTAGGGCGGGGCTACCGCCCCGCCGGCGCAGGGAGCGAAGATTCCGCGGGGCAGACGTAGGGCGGGGCTACCGCCCCGCCGGCGCAGGGAGCGAAGATTCCGCGGGGCAGACGTAGGGCGGGGCTACCGCCCCGCCGGCGCAGGGAGCGA
>CAYNYF010000001.1:100820-120311 GCA_964401385.1 uncultured Planctomycetaceae bacterium
GATTCCGCGGGGCAGACGTAGGGCGGGGCTACCGCCCCGCCGGCGCAGGGAGCGATGGTTCCGCGGGGCAGACGTAGGGCGGGGCTACCGCCCCGCCGGCGCAGGGAGCGAAGATTCCGCGGGGCAGTAGCCCCGCCCTACATGCCGGTGCGCTCGATGACGGGCGGCGGTGCGAACAGAGAGGCGAACTCATGGCCAGGCACATCGGTATCGTTGCGTGCAGCGCGGAGGGGGGGGCGGCGCTGTGCTATCGGACGATCTGCCTCGCGGCGGCCGAGCCGATGGGCCTCCACGACCACCCCGAGCTGTCCATGCACACGCACCCGCTTGCCAGATACATGGTCGGAATCCGAGCCGGGGATTGGCAGTCCGTCGCGGAGTTGATGCTGGATTCGGCCGGGAAGCTCGCGGGAAGCGGGGCGGAGCTGCTCATCTGCCCGGACAACACGATTCACCAGGCGATGCCGCTGGTCGAGCCGAAAAGCCCGTTGCCGTGGCTGCACATCGCCCGCGAGGTGGTCGGCGAGGCCCGGCGGCTGGGCTGCGAGCGCCTGGCCGTGCTGGGAACGAAATACCTCATGGAAGGGCCGGTCTACCGCGACGCCGCCGAGCAAGCCGGACTGGCCGTCGAGACTCCCGAGGCCGACGACCGCGAGCGGATCGACCGCATCATCTTCGACGAGCTGGTCCGCGGCGCGGTCCGCCCGGAAAGTCGAGAGGTCCTCAACGGGATCATGGGCGTGATGAAATCCCGCGGCTGCGACGCGGCCGTGCTGGGCTGCACCGAGCTTCCGCTCCTGGCCGAGCCGGCGAGAGCCCCGCTGCCGCTGCTGGACTCCACTCGCATCCTCGCCCACGCCGCCGTCCGGGAGGCCCTGCGGCCGTAGCCGCGCACAGGTCCGTTTGGCCGGGCGGGGCAGTTCTGCTAAGCTGGTTGCAGGAATGTTTGCCCGCCTGCCTAGCAGAGGTGGGCAGGCAGAGTGTGACCCGGCGAGGGTGCGTCCGCTGGCCCAGCTCGGGAGACCACGAATTACACTAATTACGGCGAATTTCACGAATGGCCTCTTTTTCCTGCACCAGCTCTGCCTAATTCGTGCAATTCGTTAGAATTCGCGTAATTCCCGCCTCGCAGCTGTCGGGCAGGCGTGGACTCATTCGTTGGGATCCGTACAGACCGCGGGCAGGCCCGCCTCCTTCCGCCCACCTGCCTTCCGCCCGCCTGCCTTCCGGAGGTGGGCAGGGAGGTGGGCAGGTCCACTGTTCAAACATTGTTGCCGTCCGCTTACAATGCCCGGGCGATGAAAGTCGTTCGCAGGCAGCGGCCGTGGTATCGGGGAGGGTTGGCCTTCGAGTGCACCCGCTGCGGGCGGTGCTGCGCCGGCCCGGCGGAAGGATACGTCTGGGTCACGGCCGAGGAGGTCCGGAACATCGCCGAGTTTCTGGGCGAATCGGCCGAGGAGGCCCGCGACCGATACACCCGCAACGTCGGCGGGCGCCGAAGCCTGCTGGAAGACGCCAAGAGCAAGGACTGCGTCTTCCTGCGCTACGACGCGGACGGGCTGTCGGAGTGTGCGATCTACCCGGTGCGGCCGACGCAGTGTCAGACGTGGCCGTTCTGGCCGACGAACCTGAAGGATCCGACGGCCTGGTGCCTGGCGGCGGTGCGATGTCCCGGGATCAACCGCGGACCGCCGCATGAGATCGATGAGATCGAGCGCGAGAAAAATCGCACCAAATTCTGAGTTGGAGCTGCCGGCGATCGTCGCCCGCTGCCGGGCCGACCCGGAGATGCTCGGCCGGCTGAGGCGGATTTACCTCCAGGCCAACCGCGCTGTCGCCGGGACGTTGGCCGCCGCCGACGGGCCGGCGGTCAGGTGCCTGGGCGGGGGCGGCTGCTGCAAGTTCGACCTGTTCGGCCATCGCCTGTTCCTGACCGTCGGCGAGCTGGCCCTGCTGACGAGCGAGCCGCCGACGAACCTGGACGCGGCCCGGCGCCGGCGGTGTCCTTATCAGCTCGGCGGGCGCTGCACGGCCTACCGCCGCCGCCCGCTGGGGTGCAGGACGTTTTTCTGCCGAGACGAAAAAAAAATTCCGCTCCAGCGGGTGCACGAGCATTTTCACGGGCTGATTCGGCGCCTCCACCAAAGCCGTTCCATCCCATACGGTTACGGGGAACTTCCCGGCTTCATTATGCAATTGTTTGTAGATACATGAGTTAAACGAAGGCCTCCGGAGCCGTCCGGGCGGGGTTTGGGCTTGACCTCCCGGGCCTCTCTGATAAGTTTCTTAACATGCCTAACTAAGGTGCTAAAACCAGGAAAATGTACTGGGCCGAAATGGCATGGTGCACCGGCCGCTGGGACCATTGCTGTTTGCCAGGGAGAAGGGCCTTTGACCAAGAAGGAAATCGCTCGACGGATTGCCGCGGAGCTGAGCGTGGATCAAGTCCAGGCCAGGAAGGTCATTCAACGTACGTTGGACACCATCCTGGAAACGCTCGCCAGCAGCGGAAGAATCGAACTGCGCAACTTCGGGGTCTTTGAGGTGAAACGGCGGGCGGCGCGGAAGGCCCGCAACCCCAAGACCAATGAAGAAGTCCGCGTGCCGGCCCGCAACGTCCTTCTCTTCCATCCGGGCAAGAACGTGGCGGCGATGATCCAGCGGGCCCGCCCGCGTCCCGGCACCCGCGCCCGGTAGGCCTGAAATCCGGTTCGATTCTCATTGACACCGCGGCCCCCCGCGGCTAGCATCATCTGGCCGTTGCGGGATATGGTGTATGGCCCAGTGCATGGGCGCCTGGCGCAGGCGGGCGGAAAGGTGTGCATTATGAAACGGTTGCTGGTGTTGCTGGTAGTTCTGGCAGGGGCGTGTCTGGCCGGCTGCGGTCTGGTGGATTCCCAGCAGGAGCGTAAACGCCGTTACAAGACCATCGTCCAGCTTCAGAGCCGCATGATTGTCGACGACTGGGACTACTTCTGGCTGGCCGACAAACCCAGCTACCTGAGCCCCTGGCAGGTTCGCGGCAACAAATAAGCCGCCGAGCGCAACCTCACACGGGATGTTCATCGCCCCGGCCAAGCGGTCGGGGCTTCCTTTGCGCCGACCGGCGCGAAGGCGGGAAGGCGTGTAATTCCCGCCTGCCACCCGCCTGCCGGCTTGCGGGCAGGGATGGCGGGCAGGCGTGGACTCGCCGTCCGCTATTCACCCGGGCCGCGATCCAGCAGTCCGTGTTTTCTCATTTTCTTGTACAGGGTGGTGCGGTTGATTCCCAGGGCCTGGGCGGCGGACTTGCGGCAGCCGTTATGGGCGGCCAGTGCGGCCTGGATGATATCCTTTTCCGGCTCGGCCAGCGCCTCCGCCAGCGTCCGCCCGCTGGCCAGTGCCGCCGCGGCCAGTAGCTGCCCGCCGGCCGGGCCGTCGGCGGCGTCCACCACCGTCGGCGGCAGGTCGTCCACGTCGATCCAGCCGTTGCGGCAGAGCACCACCGCCCGCTCCATGCAGTTCTCCAGCTCGCGGACGTTGCCCGGCCAGTGATGCCGTCGCAGCACCTCCGCCGCGGCGTCGGTAAGGCCCCAGACGGCCTTGCCGTTGTCCCGGCGAAACTTGCCCAGGAAGTGTTCGGCCAGCAGGTCAACGTCGCCGATCCGTTCCCGCAGCGGCGGAAGGTTGATGTTCACGACGTTCACGCGGTAGTACAGGTCGCGGCGGAAGCTGCCGGCCTCCACCTCGGCCGCCAGATCGCGGTTGGTCGCCAGGATGACGCGGACGTCCACGCTGAGAGTCCGGTTCGACCCGACCGGCTCGAAGGTCCGCTCCTGGAGCACGCGCAGCAGCTTCAATTGCAGCGCCGGCGAGGCCGTCGAAATCTCGTCCAGGAAAATCGTGCCCCCGTCGGCCGCGGCGAACTTCCCCGTGCGGTCGGCCATCGCGTCGGTGAAGGCCCCCTTGACGTGCCCGAACAGCTCGCTCTCCAGCAGCGTCTCCGGCAGGGCGCCGCAGGAGACCTCCACGAACGGCTCTTGGCGCCGCTGACTTCGCTGGTGGATGGCCCGCGCCACCAGCGACTTGCCCGTGCCGGACTCGCCCGTGATCAGCACGGTGGCGCGGCTGTCGGCCACCGCGTCGATCAGCTCGAACACGCTCATCATGCGATAGTCCCGGCCGACGAATCCTTCGATGTGCGTCATGGCGACGAGCTCCATGCGTGTCTCGGCGATGCGGCCGGGGCGTCTTCGAGGCTCCCGGCAGTCCCGCTGGAGCCCTGTATCGGCTCCCGCCCCGGCCGATGTTGCTTAGAAGCAACAGTGTTGACGGAAACGCACAGATCCGCGCCTCGGGACGGATTCTGACCTATCCCCAGTTTGCCGAACCGCCCTGCGAGCTGACAAGTGTGCACGTGGCGAGAGCCATGGAATGAGACATCGCCCAGACAATTCCGGTGCGTGCGAGCACGCACCCTACGCTCGGCCCCAGCCCCAGCGGGGCGTCTTTTTTGGCCCCGTGCCAGTACACCGGGGGAACCGGCGGAGCAAGCAGCGCAGCCCCATCGGGGCGTCTTGAGAGGGTGGGAAGCCAAGACGCCCCTACGGGGCTCCAGGGCGGCGAAGCCTTTCACGTCCCCGGGCTGGCGCCCGGGGCAAAGAAAGGCGCCCCTGACGGGGCTACCTATGGAGTTGGGGATAAGTCAGAGTCGGATTCCCGACAGCCCCCGGGGAGGCCGCGCGCGGGACGAGGCTACGTCAGCAGTGACTCGTCGACCAGCTCGGCGATCTTCACCGGCCGGCCGGAGTCGATGCTGCGGTAGGCGGCGATGCCGGTGAGGATCGAGTAGGCGCCGTCGAGCTGTCCGGCCTTGCGGCCGAGGGGGTCCGCCGGCGGGTTCGGCAGGAACACGTCGTCCAGCAGGACCACGTCGCCGCCGCCGTGGCCGCCCTTGCCGGTGTGGACCTCCAGGTCCTCCGGCGAGCGGAAGCCCGGTATCAGCGTGATCGAGACCTTTCCCTTCTCCAGCTCCCCCGGCACCGTGCCGTCGCCGCTGATGTAGGTGTTCTCGCACGCCCGGTGCTCCAGCCGGCCGCGGTCGCCGTTGAACGCAATCACGTATCCCTCCATGGGCATATAGGCGTTGAGCGAATAGCTCATCGTCGCCCCGGTGTCGTAGCGGACGGAGAGGTTCATGGTGTCCCAGATGTCGATTTCCTCGCTGAAGACGCAGCGGTCGCGGAAGTAGCCGTCCTCCCGCTCACACTCCAGGTACATCTTGCGCAGGCCCTCGTTGGCCGCCAGGTCCAGGAAGAAGGGGCACTTGTCGGAAACCTTGCAGGTGCGGCAGCGCTCGGATCTCCCGGCCAGGCCGTGAATCTCGTCGGCCGTCCGCGGCGTGTAGTACGCCCGCCGGCCGAAGGCGAACACCTCCACCGGGCGCGCCCCCAGCCACCAGTTGACCAGGTCGAAATGATGCGTCGCCTTGTGCACCAGCAACGAGCCGGAGTTGGCCCGCTGCCGGTGCCAGCGGCGGAAATAGTCCGCCCCGTGGCGGGTGTCCAGCATCCAGTGGAAATCCACGCCGACGATCCGCCCGATCGCCCCACTGTCGAGCACCTCCTTGACCTGCGAGCGCGGCGGGGCGTAGCGGTAGTTGAACGTCACTTGCAGCTTCCTGCCGGTCTGCTTGATCGTGCGCAGAATGCGGTCGCATCGCTTCTCGTCGGTGGTCATGGGCTTTTCGCTGATCACGTCGCAGCCGAGCTGCATCGCCCGGACGATGTAGTCGCTGTGGGTGACGTCCATGCTGGTGACGATCACGGCGTCGGGCTTGGCTTCCTTGACCATGCGGTCGAACTGACCGGCCGGGAAGGTCGGCACGTCGGCGTATCCGGCCGGCAGCTCGCTCCTGCGGAGGTTCATGCGGGCCTGATTGGTGTCGCACAGGCCCACCAGCTCGGCCATGTCGGTGTAGCGCTCGGTAATCGCCTTGGTGTACATCCGGCTGCGGGAGCCGATCCCCACCACAGCGTAGCGTTTCCTGGAAGAACTCACCTGGGATACTCCTTCAAGCACTCGAATCAGTCAACAGGCAACAGGCAACAGTCAGCACGGCAGCAGGCAGCAGGCAACGGCTATCTGCGTCATCCGGTCCCACGGTCCTCCGGCCAGTCGCCGGAGAAGACTTCCACGGCCGGGCCGGTCAAGTAGACGCGATCGTCCGCCTCGCGCCAGTCGAGGTTCAGCTCCCCGCCGGGCACGTGGGCGAGGATCTTCCTTTCCGTCCGCCCGGTCAGCACCCCGGCGACGCACACGGCCGAAGCCCCTGTGCCGCAGGCCAGCGTCGCTCCGCTGCCCCGCTCCCAGGTTCGCGCGGTCACCTCGGCCGGCGAGTGCACCTGGACGAAATGGACGTTGACGCGCTGCGGAAAGAGCGGGTGGTGCTCCAGCTCCGGCCCGACCCGCTCCAACGCCACGGCGGCGACGTCGTCGACGAAGATCACCGCGTGCGGGTTGCCCATGGACACGCAGGTCATCTTGAAGGCGTGCTGGCTGGTGCGGATGGGCAGGTCGATCACGCGCTGCTGCGGGATTCCGACGGGGATTTTCTCCGGGTCCAGGATGGGCTGGCCCATGTCGACCGTGGCCGCGGCGACCTTGCCCGCCGGGTCGAGTGTCAACTCGATGGTCCTGATGCCCGCGGCCGTTTCGACCCGCAGCGGATTGGCCGCCGAACGCCCGTGGTCGTGGACGTACTTGCCCAGGCAGCGGACGCCGTTGCCGCACATCTCGGCCTCGCCGCCGTCGGCGTTGAACATCCGCATCCGCACGTCGGCGACCTGCGACGGCAGGATCAGGATCAGCCCGTCGCCGCCGACGCCGAAGTGGCGGTCGGAGATCCGCCGGGCCAGCCCGGCCGGGTCGGCCACGTCCTGCGAGAAGCAGTCCACGTACACGTAGTCGTTGCCGGCGCCCTGCATCTTCACGAACCGCATCCGTCCGTCTCCTCGTGCCGGGCACATTCTAACCCGCCCCTGCCTCCGCCGACCATCCTTTTGCTTGTGAGGTAAGTCGGCACACGGTACGCTCGCGTGACGCCATGTCTTCTGGATGCCCGATGGATCCTGCTCGGCGCCTGCCAACGAGGTGAAACATGGCCAAAAGGTTAGACTTCTGGTGTCTTTGGTTTGCCGTCTGTCTGTCGTTGCTGCCCGGTTGCGGGGAGCAAGCAAACGAGGGCGTGAGTCAAACCGGCGCGCTTTTTCCTATCGTCAAGAACGGGAAGTACGGGTACATGGACAAGAAGGGGGAAGTAGTCATTTCGCCTCGATTCGTTGCGCCCAGCGTGTTCTCGCAAGGGCTGGCATGCGTGGTAACCAAGGCCGAAGTGCGGGCAGGGAAACTCCACATGGAGTTCGCCTACATCAAGCAGAAGGGCGAGCCCGCCTTCGACAAGACATTCTCTCGGGCCTGCGACTTCTCAGAAGACCGCGCCGCCGTCAAGATCGGAGACAAGTGGGGGTTCATCGACAGGACAGGCGAGCTCGTCATCAAGCCGAGATTCGATACCGCGGTGGCTTTCTCGGAGGGTCTGTCCCGAGTCCAGAAGAACCCGAACGGCAAATGGGGATACGTCGACAAGGCAGGCAAACTGACTATAGGCTTTCAGTACGACATCGCCGCTGATTTTCGCGAAGGGCTGGCTGCCGTGGAAGTCCGTGGAAGCTGGGGATTCATCAACAAGAGCGGGAAGCTTGTGATACCTGCCCGCTTTCGTGAGGTGAGGGCGTTCTCTGAAGGCCTAGCGTACGCGAACATCGATGGGAAGAGAGCGTACATCGACAAGACAGGCAAAACGGTGATCGAAGCGCCTTTCGTTGTGGAGGGGGGCAGCTTTCACGAGGGGCTGGCCGCGTTCTGGCAGGGAACCCGGCGCGGATACGAGATGGGCTACATCAACAGAGAAGGCAATGTGGCAATTAGCGCTCGCTTCGATGCTGCAGGTGGTTTCTCGGAAGGCCTGGCCGCAGCAAAGGTTGGGGGCAAGTGGGGCTATATCGATAAGAAGGGCCGCTTCGTGATTCAGCCCGAGTTTAACGAGGCCGAGCCCTTCACCAACGGCCTGGCCCAGGTCAAGGTCGGCGACAAGTACGGTTACGTCGACAAGCGGGGTGACTGGGTCTGGAAGCCTACAAAGTAGCGGCTGGGATCGCCAGATCGCGCCGATTTGGGCCCGGAGACGCAGCAGGACAGGCTCCCCGTGGGCGATGGTTTGGGAAACCAAATGCGCGCGCAAATGCGACCGTTAGATTCGCCGGAGTGAGTTTTCTCGGGTTTTTTATCCCTATGCCGCCCAGAGGCTTATGCGATCATGCCCGGTTTTGGGAAAGCGTTTGCGCGCGCATACGTGAACGCGCGGGGTAAGTGTGGAGCGGCTGTGAGCCTCCGCGCGCCCGCCGGGGGGCAGGCCGTCGGGAGAGAATGAAATGCCCGGCCGGAAGCAGATGGAAGCCAACGGACCGAACCAGCGCGGCTCAACGGAGCGCTTGGGCGGACACGATTCCACCAGCGGCGGCAGGATGAAGGAGATTTGACCGGGGAGCAGCCGGCCCCCAAACATCGATTTTACCAAACAAAGCCATTTGGGATCGTGGCTCAGCCCGACAGTGAATTCCCGCGCATGAACCTGCCCAACCCAACACCGTGAAACTCATACGGTGGGTTGTTGCGGAGCAACCCACCTTTTCCTTTCCAGCCGCGAACAACGCGAACCACAACAGAGATGTAGGGCGGGGCTACGGCGGCGCCGAACGTAGGGCGGGGCTACGGCCCCGCCAAACGCAGGCTGGTGGGCCATGCAGCTCTGCTGCATGCGAGATGGCTGGGCTGCGCGGCAACCCACCTTTTCAGCGCTTTGCGGTTTCCCCGGCCCGGCGGGCAAGGTATAATACGCTAGACTTTCCAGCTTGCTGAACGATCGGCCGGATCGTTCGGAGCAGCGTCGGATTGGAGGTCCTATGAGACCGCAACGGCTTCTTATCCACGCGGCCCCACACCTGCGGGGGCGCATGGGGTTTACCCTGATAGAGCTTCTCGTCGTGGTGGCGATCATCGTCCTGCTGGCGAGCATGCTGCTACCCAACCTCACCCAAGCCCTGGAGCTGGCCCGGCGGGCGCAGTGCGCGAACAACCTGAAGTCCCTCGGGCAGGCGTGGACGCTCTACTGGTCGGAGGAGGCCGACAAGTTCAGAACGCCGCCCCAACAGGGCTGGCACGTAGAAGACATCAGCAGCCAGTTCAACTTCATGATCTGGCGCCCGAGGGCCTCCGGCGGGACGTGGGTCAACGCCGGCGTGCTCTACGGCAAGCGCTACGTCAGTGACATCCGGACGTACATCTGCCCGACCATTTTGAAGAGCCTGGGCGGACGCTGGTTCGATTCCACGCACGGGGGGTTTGTGGGATACAGCCCGGACCCGCACTTGAAAATTCCCAACCCCTGGCCCAAGACTAACGACGATGAGACCTATATGACCTACGGCACGCGGCGGATGCTGAACTACGACGCGGAGGACGCCGGGCCGCCGGGAGATCCGTGGGAGGACAACTTCAAGTTGCTGCTGAAGGGCGTGGCGGGGGTGAAGGACCCGGCCGGCTTCAGCTTCATGGCCGACAACTTCCACAGGCCATACGTCGCCCTGATGTCGCACGTGCCCGGCGTGAACGTGCTCTACCTCGACGCCCACGTCCGCTTCTTCCGGGACGACACGCGCCAGATCCTTTACGACAATGCCATATCGGGCTGGGGCAGCCAATACAACCTCCTCCACGACGACATCTGGATGATCATCGACGGATTTCACGCCGAACCGCTAGGCAGCTTCGATCCGGGTCCGGAACATCCTTGACCAATGGAGCAGAACCCTTTCAGTCGATTGCGGGAATGGATGAGCACGGCCGCCGGACGGTGGGCCGCCATTGCCCTGGTGCTATTGGCCGTCGGCGGCGCGGCCGCGATGTTCTTCAGCGGCTCCGGCGGCGAGGCCGACGACATCCGGTCCGGGGGGCGGAGATATCTGTATTATTGCCGCCAATGCCAGGCCACGGGCGAGATACGCCTGGCCTGGGACGCCAAGTTCCCCGTCAACTGCCCGAAATGCGGCAAGCGGGAAGCTGTCATCGGCTTTCGGTGCAGCAAGTGCGGCCGGATCATCGAGGACCGCCGCGATCCCGTCTTCGAATGCCCCCACTGCCACCAGGTCTACGACAACCGCCTGAACCCGTGGAAAGCGAAGAAGTGACCGCGGGCTGAGGCGCCCCTCACAGCGAGCGGATACCCGAGGTACCTCCAACGCGCGTGCAATCCCCCTGCATACATTGATCGCCCGATAGTCGCCTAGGGTGTTCACCTGAGGCCATTCCCAGGTTATAATAGTATGCAGGACTCAGGTGAATGCAGTACGCGCAATCCTGTTGCACGGCAAGTCTTTGGAGGCGATATGAAAGCACGGGACTCTGTCATCCGCCCCGGCCGGCGTGGCCGGAGCCGCGGGGGCTTTACGCTGATAGAGCTGCTGGTGGTCGTCGCGATCATCGCCCTGCTGGCGAGCATGCTGCTGCCCAACCTCACCCAAGCCCTGGAGCTGACCCGGCGGGCGCAGTGCGCGAACAACCTGAAGTCCCTCGGGCAGGGCTGGTCGGCGTATTGGGGGGAGACCGGCCTGCGGACGCCGGCCATGCTGAACGGCGGAAACTATAGTGGGCACCACATCCTGGTGCCGGACGTCATCAGCCAATTCAATTTCCTGATCTTCTGCGCGGGCTGGGCCGGCGGGCCGTGCTGGATCAACGCCGGCGTGCTGTACGGCGGCAAGTACGTCGACAGCGAGAAGGTGTTCATCTGCCCGACGGCCGACCGAAACCAGGACGGGCCGTGGTTCAACCGTCCCGGCGGAAACAACCCGTGGCCGCCGCTGGACGTGTCGTCGGGGCAGGAGCACTCCTTAATGACCTACGGCACGCGGCGAATGCTGAACTACGACGATCAGGCGCTTGCGATGGAGGAAGCGAACAATCCGGCCATGATCCTCACGGCCGGGCTGGGCGGGGTTCGGACCCCGGCGAAGTTCTCGTACATGGCCGACGGGTTCGACATGCCGGAGGTGGCGCTGGACTCGCATGTGCCCGGCGTCAACGTGCTCTACCTCGACGACCACGTCCGCTTCTTCCGCGACGACAGCGGCGAGATCCTCTACGACAACGGGATCACCGGCTGGGGCTCGGCGTACAACTGGGAGCACGACGACATCTGGATGATCATCGACGGATTTCACGCCCCGGCCGTGGGCAGCGGCACGGCGGGGCCGGAACACCCTTGACCAATGGAAGATAGTTTCCTCGCTCGCGCACGGGGGTGGCTGAACACCGGCACTGGACGGTGGGTCACGATCTCGCTGGGGTTGCTGCTCGTCGGCGGCGCCGCGGCCATGTTCTTTGTCGGCGGCTCCGGCACCAAGGCCGACGCCATCCGGGCGAAGGGAAAGCGGGTCCTCTACTACTGCGAGTCCTGCGGCGCCACGGGCGAGATGCGCATCCCCTGGAACGCCACCTTTCCGCTCGTCTGCCCCAAGTGCGGCAAGCGGCAGGCCGTACTGGGCTATCGCTGCCGCAAGTGCAAGAAGATCACGAAGATGACCGAGGGGGAGGAGATTCCCTGCGTTCACTGCGGCTACGTGAACCGCAACTTGATGGCCGGCGGCGACCCGCGAAGATAGCCGCGGCGCGGTCATTGTGAGAAGGCACGCGCGCCGCCCAGCCGGATCAATCCGCCTTCGGCCGGAGGACCCGGGTGATCACCTCGTAATACTTCCGGATGGTCAGGTAATCGCGCAGGACGTAGCCGTTGTTGTTGAGGGCCTCCTCGCTGAAGTCGAAGACGTACTTGCCGGGGTGGGAGGGGTGCACGCCGTCGCGTGAGATCAGGCCGTATCGCCCGGCCTTGATGAGTTCGGGCAGCCGCCCGTCCCACTCCTTCGGCCGGCGGCGCATGATCTCGCCGTAGTAGTCGATCACGGGAATCTTGAAGGCGCGGGCGATGCTCCACAGGGCCAGGTCGTACTCCCCGGCCAGGGCGGCCCTGCCCGAGGCCGGCGGCACGGTCGTCAGCATCGGCACGGCTCCGTCGGCGAGCATCCGGCGGATCGAAGCCGCCATGTTCTCGGTGTACTCCGGCGGGCAGATCCCCCCCAGGTCGTTGGTGCCGAAGAGGATCACCGCCACCTCGGGGTTCATCTTCCTCTGCCAGGCGTCGACGTTGGCCAGCAGCCAGTCGGACCGCATCTGCCCGGTGCAGCCCCACTGGGCGCCCTTCCACTTCCACCACAGGCGGCGGTCGGAATAGCCGGCGACCAGCTCCAGCTCCTTCCTGACCTGCGGCGGGGTGTTGGCAAGCGCCAGCTCCTTTCGCGGCGGCGTGATGTCCTTGGGCGCGGCGGCGGCGAAGCGATACGCCAGGAAGGCGTAGGTGACGGTGATGCTGTCGCCGTACTGGGCCAGCGTGCCGGGGGTGCCCTTGAACTTCTTGTGGACTTCCCGCATCGGTCCAACCCAGTAGTCGCCCGGCGGCCGGGCCGGCTTGGCCTCGATCGGAAGCGGCCGCGGGAACGGACCGGCGCCGAAGAGTTTGATCTCCAGGTACGGGCGCAGCTCCGGATGGAACGAGCGCGACGAGTAGAAGTCGTACGCCCCGCCCTCGATGCGGTTGTCCAGGACGACGCCGCAGTTGCGGGCCTTTCCCTGCACCCACGCCCGGACCGCGCCGCTCAGGTCGAACTCCATAGTCCCGGGGTAGGTGCGGTTGCCGACCTTCCTGGTGGTGTACTTGCCGATGGCCAGCGGCTTGTCGGCGCAGGCGCCCGGCAGCCCGCCGCGCGGCCAGCCCGCCCCGGCGCGGCGCCCGGCGGCCGTTACCTCCTCGGCCTTCCAGCCGGGGCTGTCGGCCAGCCGCAGTAGAAACGCCCCGTAGCGGTAGCTGCCGGCGTGGCGGTTCGTCCACGGCGTCAGCGGCAGCACCAGCCTGGCCGAGGCGATGTGCGCCGTCGGCGGAATCTCCTTCAGGTCGAAGTACAGCAGGGCCCGGCTGAAATCGCCCGCCCGGCCGCCGACGCGGCACATGTTCATCCAGCCCCAGTTGCCGGGAAACTTCCCGACGGCCTCCTTGACGTAGGCGTCGGTGCTGCCGCCGCGGAGGTGGCAGTTGGAATTCCGGCCGACGCGGACGGTGTAGACGCGCCCGATGATGGGCCCGCGCGGGGGCGTCTTGGAGATCGGGTCCAGCTCGATGTCTTTCGGCGCCGGCGAGAGCGGCGCGATGGCCGGCGGCTCGGCGCCCTTGGGTGCGTGGGAGACGATCAGCTTCGGCCGGGAGGCCGGGACGTACCATTCGCTGCCGGCGACAGTGCAGCCGCGGCTTCCCGGTGCGGCCGCCAAGAGGAAACCGTGATTGGGCAGCCGCCCCGCGTGCCACTGGCTGACGATCGACGTCACGTCCAGCTCGTGGACGTGCCCCCAGGGTCCGTCGGCAACCCGGCCGGAGGCGACCAGCCCCGTGGGCCCCTCACCGAAGTCCGTCGCGCGATCGATATCGCCGCCGGGCGTGGCCCAGGCGGCGTCGGCGGGCTTGTCGCGCCGGCTCTTCCGCGTGTGGTGCTCCCACGACGCCTTGTCGTTCCACTGTCGCGACAGCCGGTAGGCGGCGAGGTAGCTGGCCCACGTGCCGTCCTTGCCTTTGGCGGGATAGCCGACGTCGGCCAGGCGGAGGACGGCCCGGTCGATGACGTGGTCGGCGGGAATGCCCGACAGGTCGAACCGGATGAGAACGTGCCGCTTACCGCCGCAGCGCAGGGACTCGGAGCCGCTGTTGTCGCGCCCGCCCTCATACGGCTCGGCGCTGATCCAGGTGTCCGCGCAGCCGGCGTACTCAGGGCTCGGCGAGACGCCGTTCTGGAGGACCGTCACCCGGGCGGCGCAGCCGCCGCCGGAGAAGAGCACCACCGCCGCCAATGCCAGAATCGTCCTGCCGCATTTGCCGCTCATTTGCGCAATCTCCCTTGCCCGGCACCGCCGCTGACCAAGGCGGTTTCGATCGCCCTCATGGGGGCGGCCCGAACGTGCCGGCGCCCGCCTTTGACGACTTGCCCCCGGCGATGTCGCGGGCCCAGACCTTGTACTTGTATTGGCTGCCGCCCGCCGGATCGTAGCCCGTGAAGTATGGAACAGCCAGCCGCAGGTTCACCGGCAGCTCCTCGGTCGCTTATTTCTCGCGCGTGATCGCGATTCGGTTCTTGCCCTTGGTGATAACGATCTTTTCCAGCGTGACCAGCCCCCACTGGTCGGCGGCGGCCGTGCCGGTCCGGACCTGCTTGTTGTCGGCCAGCGAGGTGTTGGTCCACTTGAACTTCTCGCCGGGGCGAGCCTTGAACCTCTGGCAGCGGCGCGGGGTCAGGTCGGCGGTGCAGCTATCGGCGGGGACCTTGCCGCGGCCGTAGCGGTCGCCGTCATACAGATAGACGGTCATTTCCCAGCGGTCCGGCTCGTCCACGATGGTTGCCGTGTCCCAAAAGAGGTAGCCGTTGATGTTGCCGGTGGGGTCGCCGTCGGAACCGGCGGCTCCGGGGTCGAAGGCCCCGTCGCCGGGGTTGTCGTCCAGCGAGCAGTGGCCGAAGGCCGGCAGCGACTGGTGCAGCTTGATCGCCCCGGCCATGGCGGCGGCCGGAGGAGCCCCGGCCCAGCAGCTTCCCCAGCGGGCGCAGAAGGCCCGCTTGGTGTCGTGCAGGGCCCGGTACAGCTCCTGCCAGGCCCACGGGCCCATGTCGCCGACGTGGCTGGAACTGTAGGGGAAGCTGACGTAGTACGGCAGCTCCCTGGTGGGATTCTCGCGGACGTACTTGCAGACGTTCAGCCACTCCCACTGGTCCACGCCGGCCCAGTTCTTGGCCCCCCGCGGGTACGGCCCCCAAGTCGGCCCGTGCTTCTGGGCCTCGCGACTTTTGGACATGTTGCCGTAGGCGTCGCCCAGGACGGACGTGAAGACCTCCGGATACCGCAGGGCCCAGCAGCAGAACTGCCCGCGCAGGCTGACGCGCTCCGCGTCGGCGGGCCAGTGCCGCTTGGCCCACTCGATCAGGGCCAGCGTCCGCCGCTGCCCCCAGTTGTGCACCACGCCCTGGTCGTAGGTCTTGAGCGTGCCGAGGCATTCGTGCCGGCCCTGGCACATGGAATCGTCCTGGTCGTACGGCGGGCAGATGACGACCTGGTAGCCCGGGTTGCCGCGGGCATAAAAGGCCGGCTGGCCGCCGTAGGCCCCGAGCATCACGTACAGCGGCAGCTTCTTGGCGGGATCGATCTGCTCGGGGTAATTCGCCGCCACCTGCAACTGCCGCGGGACGTTGACGTACGGGAACTCCAGCCAGAAGTTATACAGGCCCAGGACGCTGGGGGTCTGGCCCCGCTGGCGGGGCTTCTGGACCTGTTTGCTTTGCAGGACGGGCCCGGGCGGAGCGACCTTTTCGTCCACCGGCTCGGCGAGGCTGTTCGGCTCGCCCAGGTCTTTCCCGCCGACCGCCTCGCGGCCGTTGACGGCGGCGATGACCGCATAGTAGGTCTTGCCGGGCTTCGTGATCGTGCGGACGTACAGGCCGTTGCCCCGCGGCAGGGGCTCGGCGCCCTCGGCGACGACGTATCGCGGCAGGGGATCGCGCCGGGCCCGGGCCCCGCCGATGAACGGCGTGGAGCCCTCGCCCCGCTCCCGGCTGGGGTGCTCGATCGTGCGGATGATGTCCAGGTAGTAGGCCGACAGCACGAACGGCACCTCCGCCACCAGCTCCGCCTGCGCGATCGTCTTGATGGTGATGGGCTTGTCGTGGGCGTAGACGCGATAGACGACCTCGCTGGTGCCCCGCAGCGGCAGCAGCTTCTGTTCGAGCTTCTCGATGGTCACCGGCTCGGCGTGGGCCATGATGTCCTCGTGCTCCTTCCAGGTCAGGAAGGTCTGCCCGTGATGGTGGTCGGCCCGCAGGCCGGTCACGCGCGGGCCGGGGTCGCGGGCCTTGCCCTCGTAGGCGATTTCCAGCTTCGTCGAGGTTCGTCTCCAGCCCGGGGCGCGTCTGAAATACAGCCGGAAGGGGCCTCTGCTCTTTTTGGCCCAGTCCCGGAGGGATTCGGTGGCGTCGAAGCTGCGATACAGGGGCGGGCGCAGCGGCAGCGACCGGGCCTCATCCGCCGGCTCGGTCCGGCCGGGGGCCAGCGGGCAGACCTCGATGGCGGTTCGGTAGCCCCGCCGCCGGAAGTCGGCGCGGAGAATCGCCCGCTGAATCTTCGCCCGTCGCGGCAGCACCGAGAGGTCGAACTCGGCGATCCTGCCGTCGATCTTCAGCGTGGCCTTGTGGTGGCAGGACTTGTCGTTGCCCCACACCTCGCTGACGAAGTCGCCCGCGGCCTGGGCCGCGCTCGTCAGCAACACCATGATCGCCAGAAGCCGCCTCATTTCTGCTCTCCTTCCTGCCGAGATGTTTCTTTGGGTGCCTCGTCGGCACCGCCGCGGGTGACGATCAGCCTGCCGCGGATGTTGGCGCGGATCGTCAGCAGGCCGTTCTCATCGGCCGCGGCCTGCCCGCCGGGCTCGTCGCGCCGGCCGGTCTTGACCCGCCAGCGGACCTTCTCGCCGGCCTTGAGCTTGAATGCCTGGGCGTTGCGGATCGTCACGTCGCCGCCGGCGGAGGCCGTGACCTCCAGCCGGTCCGCCGTGTCGACAATGTCGTCGATCTTCCAGCTTGTCCCGGTGTTGATCGCCCCGCCGCCCCAGTAGCCCATGCTCGCCTTCTGCCAGCGGTCGCTGTTGTACCACCGCAGCTTCGGCAGCGATGCCGGGTCGGGGGCGACCGCCAGCATGAGCCGGTCTCTGCGAACGTACAGCGGGCCGAATCTCGGCGCCTGCCCGCCCCAGGTGAAGTCCGTCCAGAAGGGCTGCTTCGCCTGCCACAGCGCCTTCATCAGGGCGGTCTCCTGCGGCCAGGTGCTGTGCTGCGAGCCCGTCCCCAGCGAGAGGAACGGCAGGGAGACCTTGGAGTCGCCCTTGACGAACTCGACCATGTCGCGGTCTTTCCAGATGCTCGCGCCCTCGGCGTTCTTCAGGTCCCACTCCTTCTTGCCCCACACGGCCTCGAGGCCGCGAAGGTGCGTCCTGCGCCGGTTGCGGTCGATCTGAACCAGCGCCGGCGTGGACTGCGGATCGGCGTCGAAGTAGCCGGTGACGATCAGGGCGAACTTCTCGGCGTCGCGCAGGCCGTAGTGCAGCGCGGCCGTGCCGCCGAGAGTGCCCTGCCCGTGACAGCTCATGCGATTCTCGTCGATGCGGAAGCTGCCGCGCACCCACTCGACGAAGGCGTCGACCCGCCGGGCGGTGTAGTCGTGCACGGCGGCCTCGCCGAACGACCGCAGCGTCCCCAGCGATTCGTGGTAGCCGTAGCCGTAGGACGGCCAGGGGGCGTCGTTGGGGGAGATGAGGATCATGTCCTTGGGATGCGGCCAGCGCGGCTTGAGGTAGAGCCCCTGCGAATCGTGGAAAAAGATTCCCAGCGCCAGCGGCTGCTTCCCCTCGGCCGCCGGCGGAACGCCTGCCTGCTTGCCCCGAACTGGCAGGGCGCGGGCAGGCAGGTACACGCCCCAGTTGTAGTACTGGTTCGGCAGGTTCGCCAGCGGCGCCGCGGCGGCCCCGGAGGCGGTGCGGTGCGCCTGGGGACCCCCGCACCACTGCACGTACCGCCGCCGCTGGCCGGGGTAGTCGTAGAAGACCTTCAGGTCCTCGACGCACTGGAAGACGGGCGCGCCGCCGCCGACCTGCTCGGCGACGGGCTCGGCCAGGCTCGCCCCGCCGTCGAGCCTGCTCGTATTGGCGCTGCCGTCGACCGACGCGACCACGGCATAATAGGCCTTGCCCACCTGGGCCGGATGATGAACGTACAAGCCCGCCCCCGGCGGAAGCGGCTTGCCGTCTTCGATGGCCAGCCGCCCCACCACGACCTCGCCCATCGCCGGCATCTGGGGGTGATATCCCCCGAACGGCCCCCGGGCGATCTTGCGCGCGAACACGGCATCGTCCACGGCCCGGAGCTGATGCTGATAGATCAGCCGGTTCAGGCAGACCCCGCGAACGTTGTAGCCGGAGAAAGGCGCCACCTCGGCCAGCAGCTCCGCCTCGGACAGGGACTTCTTGTCGATGGGCCGGGAGTGACGGTAGACGCGGTAGCGAACGCGGGCGCGCTCGGCCATTTCCTGCTGCTTCTGGCGCAACTGCGCCAACGTGACGGGCTTGTCGCCGAAGGGGTCTTCAGCCTGCCCGCCGGCAGCGGGCAGGCGGGTTTCCTTCCACGTGATGAACGTCTGGCCGGCGCGGTGAAACACCCGCAGGCCCGTGACCGCCGGCGGGAGTTTGCCGGTGGGCTTGCCCTCAAAGGTGACTTCCAGCGCGGTCGATTCCCGCTGCCACTTGGGAAAGGCCTTCACGTACAGCTCGCAGTTGCTCTTCTTGGGCATGCACGCCCGGACCTGCTCGGTGGCGTCGAAGCAGTCGTACCACGGAGCGATCAGCTTCAGCGGCCGGGGGCCGAGGGCGGGCTTGCCGCCGGCGACGAAGGGCCTGGTGAGGGGGAAGATCTCCACTTTCACCACCGCCTCCTCGTCGGCGCCGGTGATGGGCGCGCGCAACGCCAGCAGCCGCGCCCGGTAGATCTCCGGCCGCTGGGGCAGCAGAGCGCTGAGGTCGATCTGAATGACGGCCGCGCCCCGCTCGGCCTCGACGATCTTGACCGTTTGCGGGTGGGAAGCCCGCTCGCCTACGCCCCATGTCTCGATGACCACCTCGCCGGCGGCAACGCACGCGGCCGCCAGAAGTCCGACGAGCATGACGCTCAGTCTTCCGGCGAGTCCGCCCGAGGTCCTGGTGTTCATGGCCGTATCTCCTACTTGCCCACCTGCCTGAACCGGATGGCCCTGGCTCGCCCGACGGCCGTGGTCGGCCGGGCTTGCCACGGCGTCGCCCTGGCGAGCCGGGCGGGAACAGCATTATGCAGGAGGAGGCCCCGACAGGCCAGAGCGACCTTGCGCGGCAAGACGTTTGTGCGGGGGCCTGCGATCATCTCCAGTTTATTCTTGACCTTAGATTACTTGTTCGATAAGGGCTTACCATCGCCACCAGGGATTCAGGTAAAAGGAGAACGCGAATGATCGTTTCTTGTCCGCATTGCCAGAAGAAGCTGGAAGTGGATGCAGGCTCGGTCGGCCGTCAGGTTCAGTGTCCGAGCTGTCAGAAACTCTTCGCCGTCTCGGCCTCTCCCGGCGTGGGCGGCCCGTCAACGCCGTCCTACCCGCCTAGCCCGGATATTGCATGAGATTTGACAGGTTCTGTATAGCGCGATGGCCTTGCTGTTTGTAGGATAAGGAGTTAGTGAG
>CAYNYF010000002.1:0-93477 GCA_964401385.1 uncultured Planctomycetaceae bacterium
CATGCCATATCCTCTCCATCGGCGATACGGCATCTCATACTTAAATTGCTCTAGCCGCGCCGGGAGCGGACTTGTTCTTTGATCCGCTGGATGTGCCCGCGGCCGAGGGCCTTGACCTCGCAGCCGAGCTGGAAATAGCGGCGAATCCTGTCGTCGTCCAGGATGCCGAAGCAGTCGACCACGGCCAGCGGCGCCCCGGCCCAGCGGATAAGCTTGTCGGGGTCGAGCTGGAGGTAGGGCGTGTGCGGCACCGCCAGCACCACCGCCTCGGCCCCTTTCAGCGCGCGCGGCAGGCTCTTCTGCACGCGGATGTCCTTGAGCTGCTCCTGGCTGCGGAAGAACCGCGCCCAGGAATGGCCCGGGGCGGGGTAGACGTCCTGCTTTTCCAGCTCGTACCAGTGCTCCACGTAGGGGTCGTGGACGCGGATCTCGGCGCCCATCTCGACCAGCTTGCGCACGATCATCTCCGAGCCGCTGTAGCGGGTGTCGCCGACGTCCTGGCGGTAGCTGGCGCCGCAGATGAGCACATCGGCGCCGGCGATGTAGCGGCCCATGTTGCGTAGGGCGTCGCGCGTCAGCTCCGCGGCGTGCAGCCCGCGGGTGTCGTTCACGTCGATGGCCGTCGGCGTGATCTTGAAGACCACGTCCTGGTCCTCGAAGCCCAGGATGTGCTTGTAGGCCCAGTATCCCAGCCCGCCGTCCTTGGGCAGGCAGTAGCCGCCGATGCCCGGGCCGGGGAAGATGATGTTGCTGTGTGTGGGGCGGACCTTGATGGCCTGGATGACCTTGGTCAGATCCACCCCGTTGCGCTCGGCGAAGAGGCTCCACTCGTTCAGGAACGCCAGGATGGTCGCGCGGTAGGAGTTCTCGACGATCTTGGTGGTCTCCGACTCGATCGGCCGGTCCATCACCGTCAGCGGGTGGTCGGCCGTGTTGACTACCTCCTTGAGGAACTTCACCACCCGCCTGCGAGCGGCGGGCGTGCACGCCGAGCACACCCGCCAGAACTCCCGGATGCTGCTGACGTACTGCTTGCCGGGCATGACGCGTTCGAAGCTGTGCGCCAGCAGCGGGGTGGCCTTGATGCCGCGACCGGCGAAGGCCTTCTTCAGGATGGGCATGGCCACGAACTCGGTGGTGCCCGGGGCGACGGTCGTCTCGATCAGCACCAGGCACTTGGGTCCGATCTTCCGGCCGATGGTCCGCATGGTCGCCTCCAGGGCGCCCATCTCGGCCTCGCCGGTGCGCATGTTGCCCAGCTCGTGCTTGCTGTAGTCGCACTGGACGTCCACGACCGCCACGTCGGCCAGGGACAGGCAGTCGTTGTTGTAGGTGGCGGTGAGGGTCTTCTTCTCCAGCACGCAGCGGGCGATCATGGGGTCGACCTGCGGGTCCTCGGCCCGGACGGGCGAGAGCCCGCGGTTCAGCAGCGGGATCTTCCAAAAGCTGCGCGTGCTGGGCCGCTGGCAGCCGATGACGAACTTGCGGGGCTTGCCGGTCTTGGGATCGGCGGTGTCGGCGACGATGGCGGCCATGACCGCCCCGACGAAGCCGACGCCGACCACCACCACGACCTCCTGGCCTTCCGCCCGGGCCCTCTCGGCCAGGCGCTTCACGCGAGCCAGCTCCGCTTGGTATTCCTTCGGCAGGGGAATGCGGAACTTCTCGCCGCCCGGGCTGACCGAATACTCCGCCATGATCGTGCCCTTTCGAAACGCTGATCCTGCCGCTGCGGCCGCACTGCCGGCGCAGGCCGGTTACAAGCTCAATCGGCCTGTTCGCCGGCCGAATGCAGGAAAAGCCCACGGAAGGTGCTTGGGCGGCGACGGTGGGAGGCCGTCACAGCAGGGCGGTGGAGAAGTACCGCTCGGCCCGGTCAGGCAGGACCGTGGTGATGTTGCCGGGGACCTTCTCGGCAAGCTGCCGGGCGGCCCAGACGTTGGCGCCGGCCGAGATTCCCACCAGCAGGCCGAAGTCCCGCCCCAGCCGGCGGGTGGTCTCGACGGCGTCCTCGTCGGAGACCTCGATCACCTCGTCCACCAGCGAGACGTCCAGGATGGGCGGGATGAAGCCGTCGCCGATGCCCTGAATCTGGTGCAGCCCCGGCTCGTGGCCCAGCAGGGCCGAGACGCCCTGCGGCTCGACGGCCACGATGCGAACCGCGTCCAGCCGCTCCTTCAGGAACGTCCCCACCCCCTGGAGGGTGCCGCCGCTGCCCACGCCGGCCACGAAGCAGGCCACGTGGCCGTCGATCTGCCGCCACAGTTCCGGCCCGGTCTGCTCGTAGTGAATCCGCGGGTTGTCGGGGTTCTCGAACTGCTGGGGGACGTAGATTCGCGGGTCCTCGGCAGCCATCTGCTCCACCCGCCGTACCGCCCCGGCGATGCCGTCCTGGTCGGGGGTGAGAATCAGGTCCGCCCCGAGGGCTCGGATGAGCTTCTTCCGCTCCTCGCTCATCCCTTCCGGCATGACGATACGGACGGTGTAGCCTTTCAGCCGGCCCACCAAAGCCACGCCGATGCCGGTGTTGCCGGAGGTGGGCTCGACGATGATGGAGTCGGCGGTGAGCTTGCCGTCGCGCTCGGCGCCCTGGATCATGGACAGGGCCACGCGGTCCTTGATGCTGCCGCCGGGGTTGAGGAACTCGGCCTTGGCGAAGACGCTCTCGCCCTTCAGTTGCAGCAGCGGCGTATTGCCGATCAGATCCAGGATGTTGTCGGTCCGCATGCGATCAGCCGGTCTTTTCTTCCCCCCGGGGTGCCGGTTTATAGCACGCCGAAACGCGCCTGTCACCCCCTCTTATCGGCGGCCGCCGGCACTTACCCCAGCAGCGCGGGGTCTTTTGCGAAGGAAGGGGGCTTGGTCAGGCGGCCTGGCAGATCGCTAGGGCGTCAGGCCCGCGCGGCGCCTCAGTTGGTCCAGGTCTGCCTCGCGGAGATAATCCACCAGCGACTGCCACAGGCCGGCGTAGCCGAAGCCGCCCTGGGTCATCTCGGCGATGGCTTCGTCCCTGCTCCAGTCTTCCACGACCATGCGGTAGACCGCGCACATGAAGCCGGTGCGATCCGAGCCGCGCTGACAGTGCACGAAAACAGGGGTGCGGGCTTCGTCGGTAGCGATCCGAAGAAATCGGACGACCTCATCATCGTCCGGGTCCCAGGGCGTCATGCCGATTTGCTCCTGCGCCAGAGGCGTGTCGCCGATCTCCTCGCGGTCGGAATGGAGTTCGCGCAGGTTGACGACGGTCTTGATACCCATGGCTTTCAGTTGGCGCACCCCCTCGGCCGTCGGCTGTGCGCCGCGGTAGAGGCCCTCCGAGACCCGGTAGAGATTGCTCACGCCCGGCCGGGCGAGCCGCACGGCCCACTCGGTCGGCCGGGGCTTCGGGCCCGGCTGGATGCCGAACCATTCAGGCGGGAACAGCGGCCAGATGACCCAGAACACGGCCGCAGTCAGAACGACGACAGCCGCCAAGAGCAGAATGGGCCGACGCTTTCTCACGGTGGCTCTTCCGACGGTTCCACAGGGCCGAATCCCGATGAGAATTGTGATGGAATCGGGCGCCGCGGACAAGGGAGCGGAATGGGCCGAGCCGGGCCGGGCGGGCCGGCCGGTGGCGTCAGTTCCGCTGGCGCGTTCGGCGCGGGCGCTCCCCGGCCCCGATCAGCAGGCGGTGCTTCAAGTTGGTCCAGAAGCCCACGATTCCCAGCCGGCCGGCGAGGGCGCGGATGTTCTCGTCGGCGGGGGCGGCCGCCACGGCCTTGGCCGCGTACCGCCGCGCCCGCCCGAGCTGACCCTTCTGCATGTGGGCCAGGGCGAGGTTGTACAAGGCCAGCGAGTAGTCCGGCTTGAGCTTCAGGGCCTTGCGGCAGTGCAGGATGCCCCCCTCCAGGTCGTGCAGGAAGAAGTAGCTGACGGCCAGGCTGTGCATGGCGTGGGGGTTGTTGGGCTGACCGGCGACCAGCTTCCGCAGCAGGGCGTGAGCCTGCTTGACCTTGCCCGCCTCCAGCAACAACTGCCCCAGCTCCAGCAGTGTCTGGGGCTCGTCGCCGGCGTGCCGCAGCTCGGCCAGCAGGTGCACGCCCGCCTGCCGGCGCCGCCCGGTTCTCAGCATCACCTCGCCCAGCCTTTGATGGGCGCCCGGGTAGCGGCGGTCGATCCGCAGCACCAGGCGGAACTGCTTTTCGGCCGGGTCCAGCCGGTTTCGCCTCAGCGCCAGCTCGCCCAGCCCGAAATGCGCCCCGACGTGGTCGGGCAGCCGCTCCAGCACGCGCCGGTACGTCTCCGTCGCCTCGTCGTAGTCGCCCTGCTCCGTCAGCAGCTCCGCGAAGTCCCCCAGCGTGTCCATGTCGTCCGCACCGTGGCGGATCTCGGCGAGATAATGCTCCCTGGCCTGGCGCAGGTGGCCCATGGACCAGTGGATCTCGGCCATGCGGGCGTGGACCTGCGGCTGCTGCGGGTCCAGCTCCAGCGCCCGGTGCAGGCAGGCCAGGGCCCGGCGGAACTCGCGCCGCTCGTACAGGCTGCTGGCGATGTTGTACAGGCACAGCGGGCACTCTTCCTTGACCTGCCGGGCCAGGTAGAACATGGTTTCGGCGCGGTCGTGGTCGCCCATCTCGGTGTAGGTGACGATGCGATTGCAGTAGGACGGCTCGTAGGTGGGGTCGTCGCGTTCGATGCGCTCGAAGCAGTCCAGGGCGGCCCGGTAGCGTCGCAGTCGGGTCAGGTCGACCCCGAGCCCGTTGAGCACGTCCGGGTCGTCCGGGTCCAGCTCCAGGGCCTGGCGATACGCCCGCACGGCCTGTTCATAGAATCCCAGGGCGTCCATGGTGAGGGCGAGGTTGAAATGCCAGGAGGAGTTGTAGGGGTTGACGGCGATGGCCGACCGCAGCTCCTCGGCCGCCTTGAGATAGTTTCCGGACTCGAACAAATGTTGAGCCCGCTCCACACGTTGCTCAGCCTGAAACCACTCGTTCATTGACAGGCATCATCTTAAATGGATCGAACCCGCCCTTCGGGTTCCGAAGCATCGGGCACGCGCTGATGTGACTGGTTCGCGGATCGCCACGGCGACGGCGCCAGCATGCACTGCGATCCCTCTTTATGTATTTTACCCGCGCCGAGCCCGGTCGGCAAGACCCGCCCGTCAACGATAAGTTCGCCGGGCCGGGCCGGGGCGGGACGCCGGGTGCCCTCGGCCGGCGTCGCCTGGGCCCGCTCGGTCGAGGTCTCCGGCCGGGATTTTTGGCCTGCGGGCCTTCAAGAAACTCGGAAAATGTGCTATAATATGTTTCAAACGTGAGGAACGGGCCCGGCTCTAAGTGAAGGCCCGGTTGTCTGGAGGGTTGCGGCAAGAACCCGCTGCCGAGTTTTTCAGGAGGACCGTATCACGTCCGAGATGCGGCCTGGATTTGCTCAATATCTGGGGAGATACGATGTATTTCAGTCTACCCTCATCACGCCGGAAGCCACAAAAACGATCCGAGCCCCTGCCGGCGACGTTCGAGCCGCTGGAAAGCCGCCTGCTGCTGGCGGCGCCGGAATTCGCCAGCCCCTTGGTCGACCAGTGGTTTGCCACCGACGCTGCGCTGACCATCGGCGTCGACGGCTATGACGCCGACGCCGACCCGCTGACGATCAGCGTCGAAAGCGACAACCCCGAGCTGAGCTGGTTCGTCCCCACGGGCAACCGGTTCGCCCGGCTGCATTTCGTCGCCAGCGACGGCGTCACCGACATCGGCGACATCGTGCTTCAGTTGTTCGAGACGCGCAGCGCCCTGGCGGCCGGACGCTTCATCACGCTGGCGACCAACTACGTTGACCCCGACACCGGCGAGCTGGACCCGGGCGGCGTGCCCTTCTACAGCGACGTGGTCGTCCACCGCGTCATCCCCGGCTTTATGATGCAGACCGGCGACGCCCGCAACGGCGACGGCACCGGCGGCAGCGGCCTGGGGACGTTTGCCGACGAATTCGACTCCGAGCTGAGCCTGGCCAACGCCGGCGTGCTGGCGATGGCCAATTCCGGAGCAAACACCAACGACGCCCAGTTCTTCATCACCCACGCCGGGACGCCCTGGCTGAATCAGGCGCACACGGTCTTCGGGCACGTGATCTCCGGCCTGGACGTGCTGGACACGATCGTGAACCTTCCCCGGGATGACAACGACCGCCCCGACGACCCGCCGCTGCTGGATTACGTGGAGGTTCTCGAGTCCGACCAGGACGCGACGGTCACGTTCACGGCTCCGGCCGACTGGGCCGGCCAGGCCTTGGTCACCGTCACTCTCGACGACGGCCAGGGCAACCAGACCAGCCAGTCCTTCACCATCCGGCCGGCCATTGACAACCCGGGAACGTTCTTCGCCACCCCGGATGAGACGATCAACTTCATCGCCGGCTTCCACCACGACCCGGCCGCCTCGCCGACCCTGTCGATCTCCAGCAGCAACAGCGCGGCGACGGTTTCCGTCGACGAGGTCACCAACGCGGTCGAGATCACCGTGCCGTCCAATCTCTGGGGGATGTTCGAGGTGACTCTCACGTCCACTGAGGGCGACTTCCAGCGGGCGGAGGAATCGTTCTTCGTGCTCGTGAACGGCCCGGACGACCCCGCTGTGGTGGGCAGGGCGCCCGCCGAGCTCTACGGGACGGCCATGGGCATCTTCCAGGCGAACGACCGCCTGTACGTGGCCGCCGGGACGAAGGGGTTGGAGGTGTTTGACACTTCCGACCCGGCAAATCCGGACCTGCTGGGCACGTATTACGACGCGGACGTCATCGACGAAATCCGGGACGTGCTGGTTGTCGGCGACATCGCCTACGCGGCCAACACGTTCGGCGGCCTGCTGGTGCTGGACGTGGCCGATCCGGCGAACATCACGCTCATCGATCAACTTGACCCGGACGTGGGCGACCCCTACAACCAGATCGTCACGGTCACCGTCGTCGTCGAGGGCGACCGTGCCTACGTGCCGCAGTACGCCAACGGCTTGAGCATCTTCGACATCTCCGACCCGTACAGCATCACGAAGCTCGGCCGGGCAAAGGAAATCCAGGAGGGCCTGAGCCTGACGTCGGCGGTGGACGTGGCCGTCAAGGGCAGGTACGTCTACATCACCGAACAGGCCCTGTCGGGCTCGCAGCAGGGGGCGATCGTGGTCTTCGACCTCATCGACCCGACCAACCCGAGATTCGCCGCGGGCCTGAGCCTGCCCGGCCAGCCCTGGGGCATCGCCGTTCGAGACGACATGCTCTACGTCCCCGTCATGGAAACCGGGCTGGTGGCCATCAACACCAGGGCCCCCACCAGGCCCAGGGTCGTCGGCCAGGTGGCCGTGACGGGCCAGCCGTGGCAGATCGCGCTGCTGGGCGACAGGGCCGTGCTCGCCACCAACGACGGCTTCGCGCTGGTGGTCATTTCCGACCCGGCGACGATGATGCTCGAGCAGCGGTTCAGCATGCCCACCTGGGCCCAGCAGGTCAGCATCAGCGGCAACCGGATCGCCGTCTCGGACAACTGGGCCGGCGTGGTGCTGCTGGACGCGGACGTCCTGGCCAGGCGGGTGGTCGTCGACAGGAGGGTCACCATCACCGACGATCAGGGCGTGGACGTCACCATCAGCGTGTCCAGGGCCAAGGCGATCGCCTACACCACCGGGGCCGGCGGCGGAAACATCGAACGGCTGAGGATCTGGCCGATATCGTCCAGGGCCTCGACCCGGATCACCACCACCCGCGGGCAGACGACCCCCATCGGCGCCATCGAGGTGGTGGGCTCGATGGGCACCCTGGACGGCAGGACCGTCGAGCTGACGGGCGACATGACCGTCGCAGGAACCATCAGCAGGCTGACCCTGGGCAACGTCGACGCCAACCACACCATTACCATCGGCCCGCGGCCGGCAGGCGACACCAGAACGGCCGTGACGATGACGTTCGGCGAGGTGACTGACACCTCCATCTTCAGCGAAACTCCCATAAAGTCGCTCACGGCCGTCGAGTGGCTGGACGGCGACGCCACGGCCGACGTGATCCAGGCCCCCTGGATCGGCAGGCTCACCACCAGAGGCCGGCGGGCCAATCTGCGGCTGGGCATCCCCGGCAAGGCCGGCGATTTCCAGGCCGATCTCGACCTGAGCGGCGAAGGCGCGACCCGGGACACGCTGGCCTCGGCCAGGATCGCCGGCGGCCTGTCGAATGTCGCCTGGGACGTCGACGGCTCCATCGGCATGCTGACGATCAAGGGCACCGTCCAGGACAGCAGCATCGACTCGTCGGGCCCGATCCGGGGGATCACCGTGTGCGATTGGCTGGATACGGACGCCACGGCCGACCTGATCCAGGCCCCCTGGGTCAGCCGCCTGACCACCAGAGGCCTGCGGGCGAATGCCCGGCTGGGCATTGTCGGCAAGGCCGGCCATTTCCAGGCCAACCTGCTGCTGGACGGCACCGGGGCGAGGCGGACCACCCTCGGCTCGGCCAATGTCGCCGGCGACCTGGACGAGGTCCTGTGGTACATCACCGGCGCCATGGGCCGTCTCACCGTCAAAGGCACCGCCAGGGACAGCACGGTCCGCACCAGCGGCGACATCGCGGGAATCACGCTGGGCGCGGCCAGCGGCAGCGACTTCCTGGCGGGCATGTCCGAAGAGACGTATCGACACGCTCACGACGCGGGCGACTTCGGGCCCACCCCCGCCCAGATCAGGTCGATCAGCATCCGGGGCTGGCGGGTGCCCAGGGAAGACCCCATACCCAAGTTCTTTGCCGACAGCAACTTTTCCGCCGCCACCATCGGCTCGGTGAGCCTGCTGAACGCCGAGCTGCTCGACGGCGACGAGTTCGGCGTCTTCGCGCTCAAGACCGGCTCGGGCAGGGAGATCCGCTCGGTCCGCTATACCGATCAGGCCAACAGGGACAACAACTGGCGATGGTCGCCCAGGGACGGCGACATCTACGCCGACCACGAGCTGGTCGCGGCCCTGGTCGGGGCGGCGGTGCAGTTCGATTCGCCGCCGGAAATCCGGGTCGAGCAGGACGGGGTGCTGATCCTCACCGGCCTGCGGTCCCAGCCGGTGGAGTTCGCTCTGGGCGAACTCGGCGAGGCCCCGGTCCAACTGATCTTTACCGTCTTGAACATCGGATCGGAGAACCTGACCATCGGCGCGCTGACGTTGGTCGACAACGAGGGATTCGAGATCTCCCAGCCTCCGGCGACGCCCATCCTGCCCGGCGAGTTCACGACGTTTACACTGGAGATGTTGACGGACACGGAGGGGAACCGGTCCGCCACGGCCCAGATCGACAGCAACGACCCGGACGAGAGCCCCTTCAGCTTCCAGGTCATCGGGCGCGTGGGCGTCTCGGAGATCGCGCTCTCCCGGTCCGGGCTGGACGTCGCCGACGGGGAGGAAACGCCGATTCCCTTCGGCACGGTGGAGTACAACGCCACCGCCCCGGAGCAGACGTTCACCATCACCAACGTGGGCGAGGTCTCCCTGACGGTAGAAAACCTGGTCCTGAACAACAACACCGGCTTTGAGATCGTCACCTATCCCGACAGCAGCGTGCTGCCGGGTGCGTCGACGACCTTCGTGCTGCGGATGCTGACCGACACGGCCGGCGAGACGTCCGCCGACGTCCGCTTCGACAACAACGACACCGACGAGAATCCGTTCGACTTCCAGGTCGGCGGCGAGGTTCTGCCGCCGCAGCCGGAGATTGAGCTGTGGCGGTGGAACCCCAGCGGCGACATCCTGCTGGCGGACGGGCAGACGGCGGCGGTCAACTACGGCAGCGTGGGCCTGGGCGGGGACGTCCGGCAGCGGACGTTCATCATCAAGAACGTGGGCGAGGCGGACTTGGAGGTCGGCTCGATCGTCCTGGAAAACAACGACGGCTTCTTCGTGTACGAGCAGCCGGACCCGGTCGTCCCGCCCGGCGGGTCGACCGGCTTCCGGATTCGACTGTCGACCGACTCTATCGGCCAGAAGTCCGCCGACGTGCGCTTCGACAACAACGACGCCGACGAGAATCCCTTCAACTTCAGCGTCACCGCGATGGTGACCCCGGCAATCGACTCGGTCGTAACCGACCTGGGAGGCGGGCTATACGGCTACAGCCTCACTATCCGCTCGGACGACGGCATCCAGGCTTCCTACTTCGCGAACATGACGTTTGAGGGCGTGGACGGCAGCATCGTGCAGATGAAGGCCATCATCCAGCCCGGCGTGCTGGAGTACGAAGTGGACACGGACACCGACGCCGCCGCCTATGACGGGCTGGGCACGCCGCCGTACGACATGGACCGCGATTCCTACTTCCTGGGAGGGTTCGCCGCCGGCGACGTGATGGCGCTGGAGCAGTCGGACAACTACTACCATATCGAGGCCGGCACCGGCGTCGGCACCCTGCTTGAGGACGCCGAGCTGGCCTACATCGCCTGCACCGGCCAGGTGCACTTCTACGGCACCATCTCCCGGCAGGGCGTGACCTACACGGTGGACGGGACCGCAACGATGTAGACGGAACGGCCGACCGGCGCGGGCAAGGCCGCCGCTGCTCAGGCCCGGCGCGCTCAGCCGGCTCGCCGCTTCAGGGCCGTGCGGGCCAGCTCGCTGCAACGCATCCACCGGACGCCGGCGCCGAAGGCCTTCTCGACCCGCCCGAACAGCTTCTCCAGCCCGGCCAGTCCGGCGCAGCGGCCGTTGGAGAAGAGCGACTGCCAGTGCGTCAGAATGACGATGGGCAGCCCCGCGTCGAACAGATCGCGGATCTTTCCCCGCCGGCCGTCGGCGGTGAGCCACTGGTCGATGCCGCTTTCGACGGCGGCGCGGGCGGCGCGGGCCGAGCCGGCGTCCTGGCTGGCCCACAGCCGGTCGTCGGTGTTGGCCGGCACCGTCACCGTCACCAGGCTGGCCTTCTTGTCCCGCCAGGCGATCCACGGCCAGCGGGGCCTGGCCGAGCCCAGACAGTGGAGGAAGTACCAGGCGAACTTGCGGCCGGTGACCCGTCGGGTGGCCCGGGCGATGGCCTCGGCGTAGCGCTTCTCGTTGTCGATGCCCGCCGCCCAGGGCGAGGTGACGCCGTTGGGCGGAAGCCCCACGTTCTTGAGGATGCGCATCGCCAGGGCGATGTAATCGGCCATCTCGCTCACGGACGCCCGCGAGACCCACGCGTCCTCGTAGACGTGCAGGTATCGGCCGCGGGCCAGGTCATAGGCGGCTTGGTGGGTCAGCAGCTCGACGGTGATGTCGAAGAGCGGGGCGATCCGCTCCCGGGCGACCTTGAGGAACCCTTGCAGGTGCCGATCGGGCACGTAGTTGAGTCCTTCGTCCAGCCGGCCCAACTGGGAGGGCATGGGCAGCACGCTGAACTTTCCGGCCGCCCCGTATCGCCGGCAGATGCCCGCAAAGTCCCGCGCCACCGCGTTGGGAATGAGGTGCACGCACTGCTGCTGGGGGTGCAGCCAGTACGCCAGGTTCACCGGCGCCCCGTCGTCCACAATCAGCGAGATCGGTATAGCCAACGGAAAACTCCTGTCTCAACGCTGTGTTGAGCCTCGGCCCAGGGCCGTGACCTTGAAGTTGGAGAATCGCGCGATCGCCTTCGCCCCGATGACGCGGAAGCCGACCTTCCCGGAAGTGGGAATCTCATCCGGGAGCTCGCCCGGGTCGGTGAAGCCGCTGGCGATGGCGCCGTTCACCTGGAGCTGGCAGGTTCGCCCGGCCTTGATGAAGGCGACGTGATAGGGCGTGCGGATCTGCCTGCACAGGTCCTCGCCCTGGCCCATGAGGTGCAGCCCCGGGTTGCGCCGCCAATTCGACACGCCCGTGTGCTCGCCCTTGTCGTCGTATCGGCTGACCGAGCAGTGATACGAGCGGGTGGTGGCGTTCTCGCCGACGTAGTCGTCAAAGACACCGGCGCGGGCGGGTACGCCGGTGATGGCGTCTTCGCCGCCCAGCCCCTTCATGGCCAGGAAGGTGATCACCAGCCCGTTCTTCTCGGCCACGAACAGGTCGTACTCGACGCAGATGTTGTCCGGAAAATCCCGCTTGCAGAAGGCCATGCAGCCGGCGCCCCCCTGCCTGGAGCCGCTGCAATCCAGCCGCAGCACGCCGCCGGCGACGATGCCGGCGCCTTCCACCAGACCTTCCAGGTGCCAGTTGTCCAGGTCCTCGAAGCGGTCCTCGTGGATGAGATTGCCCTCCGGAGCGATCTTTTCCATCTCTGCCCGCCTTTCGGTTTGACAAAGCGCGCTCGGCGATTACGCTACTTGGGCCGCCGGTTCAGTCGGTCCAGCGACATTGTCGGGAGAAACCATGGAACTGTCCAGCAGGATCAAAGCCGTCAGCCCCAGCGCGACGATTGCGGCCAGCATGCGCGTCAAGCAGATGCTCGCCGAGGGCATCGACGTGGTCGACTTCGGGGTGGGCGAGCCGGACTTCGACACGCCGCGGTTCATCAAGGAGGCGGCCGAGGCGGCGCTGGAGGCCGGGGACACGAAGTACGCCCCGCGCGCCGCGGCCAAGCTCAAGGCGGCCATCGCCGGGAAGCTCAAGAGGGAAAACGGCCTGGAGGTTGGGTCCGATCAGGTGCTGGTGACCTTCGGCGCCAAGCACGCCCTGTACAACGCCTTCCAGGTGCTGCTGAACCCGGGCGATAAGGTGCTGATCCCGACCCCGTACTGGGTCAGCTACGCCGAGCAGGTCAAGCTGGCCGGCGGGGAGTGCGCGTTCCTCCCGACCGGGCCGCAGACGCACTTCAAGATCACGCCCGACCAGCTCCGGACCAGCGCCGGCGGGGCGAAGGTTCTGCTGCTCAATAACCCGTGCAACCCCACCGGTGTGACGTATACGCCGCAGGAGCTGAAGGCCATCGCCAAGGCGGTTCTGGGGACGAACCTGATTGTTTTCTCGGACGAGATTTACGAAAAGCTCATCTACGGCGACACGAAGTTCGCCAGCTTTGCGGCCATGGATGATCGCCTGCCCGAGCGGACGCTGACCTTCAACGGCCTGTCCAAGACCTTCGCCATGACCGGCTGGCGGATGGGCTGGGTGGCCGGACCGGCCGATGTCCTCAAGGCCATGGCCACGCTTGCGTCCCACCAGACGACCAATCCGGTCAGCTTCTGCCAGGCCGCCGCCCTGTCCGCGTACACCCACCCCACGGCCGCGGGCGAGATCGAGGCGATGCGGAGTAAGTTCGAGAAGCGCGGCCGCTACATGCACGAACGGCTCGCCGCCATCGAGGGCGTCACCTGCGTCCGGCCGACCGGGGCGTTCTACTGCTTCCCGGACGTCTCGGCCCAGTACGGCAGGGCGTTCGCCAAGGAAAGGGTTGAAGACTCAATGGATTTCGCCCGTCTCTGCCTGGAGAAGGCGAAGGTCGCGATGGTGCCGGGGGCGGCCTTCGGCGAGGACCGCTGCGTGAGGCTTTCCTTCGCCACCGGCATGGATCGGATCGAAGCCGGCCTCGACCGCCTGGAGAAACTGCTGAAGCAGGGCGGCTGATCCGGGGACCCGACGGGTTCAGCCGGCGGCGTGCTGGTTGCTGACGGCCTGACGGTGCATCCGGCAGAGGCTCTGCCAAGTGGCGGCGACGCGATCGGTCAGCCCCATGTTCTGAAGCGACAGCGCCAGTGACGCTCGAAGCTGCTCGTCGCCGGGGGCCAGGGCGGCGGCTTTCTCCATGTGCTCGACGGCCTGAGCGAACTGGCGGCGGTCGGTGTACAACACCGCCAGCCGGTAGTGCAGGCTCACGGAATTGCCGTTCAGCGCCAGGGCCGTCTTGAAGGTCTCGATGGCGTCCTCGGTCCGGCCCAGGTCCTGCTGCGTGATGCCCAGCCGGATGATGGCGGCGGTATAGTCGGGGTTGATGCGCACGGCCTCCTCGAACTCCCTGCCGGCCTCGCCCAGCCGGCCCTCGGCCCGCAGCAGAACGCCATAGCGGTAGCGAAGGTCGGCGTAGTCGGGGTGTTTTTCAACCTCCTCGGCGTGCCGCGAGAGTTGCAATTTCAGCAGGTCGGCCCGGTCCAGCTCCGGCTCGGCCGCCGCAGGGTCCTCCCCCATCGCCAACGACTTCTCCAGCTCCTGGGCCGTGGCGGCCTTGAGCTGGAGGCAGGCCATTTCCTTCAGCAGCACGCCGGAGTTGGGCTCGACGGCCGCTGCCAGTTGAAAGCTGTTGATCGCCTCCTCCGGCCGGGCGGCCGCCGCCTGCGCGACACCCAGACCAACGTAACTGGTCAACAGGCGGTCGTTGATCTCGGCGGCTTGGTGGAAGGCCTCGGCCGCCTCAGCCCACCTACCGTTCAAGAGGTGATGGGTCCCCAGGGAGATCCTCGCCTCCAGGTAGTCCGGTTGGGCCTCCAACGCGGCCAGGAAATGGATCATCGCCTCGTCGTCCTGACTGGTGTCGCTGAGCAGTCGAGCCAGCCGCAGGTGCAGGTCGGCGAACGGACCCTGAATCTCCAGCAGCTTGTGCAGACGCTCGATTGCCTCGCGGATCTGCCCGGATCGGACCAGCACCTCCACCTCATCGTCTAGCAGGGCCCAGTTGTCCGGCTCCATGGCGATGGCGGTCTCGAAGGCGGCGATGGCATCATCGTTCCGCCCGTTGCGGTAGTACAGGTGCGCCAGCATGACGATGTTGGCCGAGTCCTCCGGCGCCAGACCGCGGAGGCGCTCGTACTGCAAGATAGCCTCGTCCACATCGTCGCGAAGCAGGGAGACGGCGGCGAGTCGTTGCCGGGCCGACACGCAGTCGTCCTGGGCGCGGACCACGTCGCGATAGTACTCGGCGGCCTCGTCGCTGCGCGAGAGCTTCTCCAGGCAGTAGCCCACGGCAAACAGCACCGCCGGGGCGCCGGGGTGGGTTCGATTGGCGACCTGCAAGTGCTCCAGGGCCTTTTGCGAGTCGCCCATGTCGTCGTACGCCGCGGCCAGGGCCAGCCGGGCGGGCAGATGATCCGGCTCCAGCCGGCAGGCCTCGGACAGATGACCGGCCGCCTGGGTGAGCTGCATGCCCCGCAGGTAGGCCAGGCCCAGTTCGTAGCGGAGGCTGCCCCGGTCGGGCTGCTGGCGGCAGAGGTCTTCCAGCTCGGCCACCGACTTGCCGGCGCCGTGGCGGAAGAAGCGCTCCAGCGTCTCCCCGACGTTGGCTTCCAGCCCCTTTCCCAGAATCTCCAGCAGAGAACTCACCGCTCGGAAGACCTTTCTCAAGCCGCCAGCGAGGCCAGCCGCTCGGCTGCGCGGTCGTAACGGCCGTTCAGTTCCAGGGCGCGGCGGTAGTGGCTGCCGGCGGATTCGGCCATCCCGCGATGCCGCATCAGATCGCCCAGGCGCACGTGAACGTCGGGCCAGTCGCCGCCGGCGCGAATGGCCCGGTCGAGATATTTAATCGCCCGATCGACCTCGCCGGCGCCGGCGTCCAGCTCGGCGTGTCGCAGCATGGCCTTGACGGAGGTCGGGTCGATCTCGATGGCCCGCAGGAGGTGGTCCCTGGCCGGCTTCGAGCGGCCCAGCCGCATCGAGACCACGCCCGCCAGGTAGTGCAGCTCGGCCTGATCGGCGTGACGGGCCAGGGCCGTAGCCAATACCAGCATCACCACCTCGAAGAGTTCCTCGTCGACGTCGCTGGGCGGCAGGGCGAGGAGGGCCTCGACGAAGTCCGGCTCGTCCGCGGCGTATTCGGCGAGCTGGCCGATCAGAGACGCCTGGGGCGGGTGGCGGCTCTCGGGCAGGGCGATGGTGATTGTCCGGGCGGCGGGGGCGTCACCGACAGTTGGTAGGCGGCTGGCGGCGTCGGCGGCCAGGCACAACTGATACGCCGTCATCATGTCTTCCGGGCGAAGCACCCAGGCTCGCTGAAAGGCCTTGACCGCCGCGGGGAAATCACCGCGGGCGCACTCGATCAGCCCCAGGCGGCGATGCGCCTCGGCCGAGGTGCAATCGCGCTCGACCGCGCGCAGCAGATGCTCGCGGGCGGTGTCGTAATCATCCTCGGCGGCGTGAAAGAGGCCCAACTGCAAGTGCAGCTCGGCCGAGTCGCCAAGTCGGCGCAGGGCCGCCGTCAGCGTCATGATCGCCAGCGACCGGCGGCGGCTGCGCCAGTAGCCTTGGGCGAGACGAATCTGCGCCGGCACGTCGTCGCGGTTGGACCGGGCGACCACCTCGGCCTGTTCGGCGCAGCGCTCGTACTGCCCGGAACGGGCGTACACGAAGAAGAGGTACTCGGCCAGCTCGGAGCGGTTGCCGATCAGGGCCACGGCCTGGCGGAAGCGTCGGCCGGCCTCGATGAACTGGCCGGATCGGAGGTGGGCGATGCCCATGGCGCGGTGCGACATCGCGCTGTAGTAGCGAGCCAGGCGGCCCGGCACGTCTTCCCGGCGGACCAGCCGGCCCAGCAGCTCCACCGCCGTGGAGTATTCACCCGCGCGGTATGCTCGCATGCCTTCAACAAAGGAATTCAGAAGGCTCATGCTCCGTTTCCTCCGAGGGTCCGTGCCTGCCTGCAAGCCCTGCCGGACAGTTGGCGGGCGGGTGGTGGACGGGTCCGCCGCCACCGGTAATTCTTATCGGCATGGCGGCGGTCCCGGTGAAGTATCGGCCGGGCGGAAGATGCACTCGGCGTCGGCGGGCGAGTGTAGCTGCGGATGCTAACCGAGGTTCTCGGGGGGCGTTCCCCCTCCGCCGCGGCGCCGGCGGAGCCAGGCGACCAGCACCTGCTTTTGCTCGGGCGGGAAGGCCAGAGGCGTGAAGACGATCGCGGCCAGCAGCACCGCCCAGACGATTCCCAGCACCCCGACCGGCAGCAGCAGCACGGCCGGCAGCAGCATCACCAGGTACGTGCTCGGGTGCAGTCTGAGCGAGCTATCCCGGGCGCCTGCCCGAGAGCTGGTAGGCGGGCGGCGCTTCGCCTGGGCGGTCAGCAGGTACGCCACCGCCACGACCGAGCCGCCGGCGTACATGCCCACGCCGGCCGCCCACGCCGCCCCGACGGGACCGTACAGCGGCATCCACCACACAGCCAGGCCCAAGTTCGCCGCCGCCCCCGCCAGCACCGCCGCCGCGATCAGAATCGGGCGCTCGTGCAGCTTGGCGATCATGCTCAGCAGGGCCAGGTGATTGATCACCTGGAAGAACATCAGCAGGCCGCCCAGGAGCGCCAGCCCCGCGCGGTAGTCGGCCCGCAGCAGCCGGACCCACAGCGGCGAGCCGGCGTATACGACGACCGTCAGCGTCATCATGCCCACGACGACGGCCTTGTACGCCGTCTCCAGCCGCAGCATGGCCGCGGGACGCTCGTCGGCCTCCCAGATGCGGGCGACGTGCGAGAACACGACCGCCCAGACGGCGTTGGCCAGGAAGACGATGGGCTGGCCGAGCTGGAGGAAGACGTAGAAGACGCCCGCCTCGGCCTGGCCGTAGCGCCGGTTGGTCAGCCAGAGGCTGAGATATCCGGCCGCGTTCCACAGGACCGTTCCCGCCAGCGCGGCCAGGCCGTAGCGGAGCACGCGGCGGTAGGGGCTCTTGATGATGCCGTCGGCGTCTTCGCCGGCCGACGACGACGAGACGGGCACGGGCCCGCTGATCTCCTCGTCTTCGGCCCCCGGCGGGACGATGAGCGCCCGGGCGCGCCGGGGCTCGGCCGCGGGCGCCATCGCCTCTCTCTGGCGGCTCAGGGCCGCGTGCAGCAGGGCCCCTCCGCCCGTCAGCGTCAGTATCAGGCTCACCAGGTGGGCCAGCAGCAGCGCCAGCCCGGTCGGCGTGACCATCAGCGTGACCACGGCGATGGCGGTGAAGATCACGGCGAAGGCGACCTCGACGAGAGAGACCAGCCGATACGCCCGCATGCCGATCAACAGTCCGAGCAGGTTATGGTAGAGCCCGCCGACCATCGCGTTGGCCAGCGCGGCCCAGCAGATGTGCAACTGGGTGCGGTAGGCGACCAGGGACCCGGCCGCGCGCGAGGCGATCACATACCTGGCGATGAGGTCGCTTCCGGCCAGCGCCACCAGCGTCATGGCGACGGCGCAGCCGAGGATCGCCCAGCGCGTTCGCCGGTAGAACTCGCGGAGCCGGCCGCGGGCCTCGTAGAAGCTGACGTATCGGATCAGCCCCTGGTTGCTACCGAGCGTCAGCAGTGGGCTGGCGAGGTTGAAGATCATCATCCCCAGCCCCCACAGCCCGTACTGGGCCTTGACCAGCAGATACGTCAGCAGCAGCACGCGCCCCAGGGCGATGCCCTTCTGCAGCACCATGGCCGGCACGTACACTCCCAGTGACTCGGCCATCGAACCGACTTTCAGCAACCGAGGTAGCATTTTTCCGAAAACCGCGCAGCTCCTATCCCGGCGGACCGGCACGTCCGGCAAGCGGCCCACAAGGTGCGTCCGTCACACAGTTGGCTGTATGGCGTTCTTACAACGTTAATATCTTGAGTTCTTGGAATGTTCTTGGGTCCTGACTGTCGCCAGCGGGCCTCGTGGGTCTGCCTCGCGAAAGCCGCCGGCGCGGGTCAAGGCGTTAGTAATTCGTCCCTGACGCGAGCGAGTTGTCCGCCCGGGACCCGAGCCGCCTTGACGATATCCCTCCGCACCGGGAGGGGGAAGCATTCGATGCGGCTCCAGCAGCACCGCCGACGCCGCCAGGGTCTTGGCCCATAGACGCATCTTGTTCATGGCGTCACCTTGCCGGTGTGATGAAGGCATCCGCCCGGACGGCCCGGACCTTTCCGAAAACGAAAAGATCCCTCCGGGCGGCGTCGTACGTCCGGTAGGAGCCGACACGAACCAGCCGCATGAGGCGTCCCTGCCTCAATTCCACGTCGACCCGGGCGTGTTCGGAAAGCCCGGCCCGGCGCAGTTCGGCGATGAGCCTCTCCGCGCCGCCGGTGGAGGCTTTCTCGAAAGCGCCGGCCTGGATCGACCAGCGCACGGCCCGGATGCGGTCTTGGGCGCGGCGGGCCGCCTCCGTGCCCTCGAAGAGGTAGATCAGCCGGTCAAAGTGCTGATCCGCCTCCTTCCAGCGGCCCAAACGCTGGAGCACGCAGCCCAGCCGGTACATTGCCTCGTCGGCCGGGGGCGCCCCGGGGCGGGCGTGCTCCACGGCCGAGCGGTAGTGGCTCTCGGCCTGGGGCATGTCGTCGTCGGCGTAGGCCAGCTCGCCCAGTTTGACGTGGGCCAGGGTGAGCAGGTCTTTCCGCTTGGCGAGCTTGATGGCCGCGAGCAGATCGGCCTTGCCGCCGGGCTGTTTCGATCGCAGCCGCGCCATCCCGCGGAGGTAGTAGGCCTCGCCCGCCTCCTCCAGCCGGGGATGCACTTGCAGGAAACGCGAGCCGGCCTCGATCGCGCCCGCGTCGTCGCCGCGCCGGTAAGCGGCATTGGCGGTCGCCAGAAGCCTTTGGCCGGCCGGGCTGATCGCTCCCTGGCAGCCGGAAAGCACCGCCACCGCCAGCAGGGCGGCGGCCCATAGCTGTCGAGTTCGCATCCGTTCTCTCCTAAGCGGACCGCAACAATGTTTGAACAGTGGCCCCGTCCAGGGTCTCGACACGTCGCAACGAACGGGAACACGAATGACACGAATTGTAACGAATTGCACGAATTAGACAGAGCCGGCTCAAGAAAAGGAGCCCATTCGTGAAATTCGCGGTAATTAGTGTAATTCGTGGTCTCCGCGCCGGGGCTGGCCCGGGCGATCCCGTCCGGCGATCACATTCCCGCGGCCTTCCTGAGCGAGGCCACCTCAGCGGCGGTTAGGTGGCGGAACTTGCCGATCTTCAGGCCGCTGTCGGTCACGGGGCCGACGGCCGAGCGGTGCAGCCGGCGAACCTTGTGGCCCAGCCGGGCCAGCGTCCGCCGAACCTGCCGGTTCCGCCCCTCATGGATCTTCACTTGCAGCAGGCTTTCGTTGCCGCCCCGGTGGAGGAGCTTTACCGCCGCCCGGGAGGTCCGCCCGCCTTCCAGGAAGACTCCCCGGCGCAAGGCCGCCAGGTCCTTGGTCTCGAGGCGTCCGGCGACGCGGGCGATGTAGGTTTTCACCACGCCGTAGCGCGGGTGCGTGAGCCGATCCGTCAGCTCGCCGTCGTTGGTGAGGACGATCAGGCCGGTGGAGTCCGCGTCCAGCCGGCCGACGCAGTATACGCGCCGACCGATCCGCCCGACCAGATCCACCGCTCGCGGGCGGTCAAACCCGCGCTCGTCCCGCTGCGTGCAGATGACGCCGCGAGGCTTGTTCAGCAGGATGTAGGTCAATTTCGCCGGGCGCCTCGCGAGCGTCTGGCCGTCGACGTGGATCTTGTCGGACGGCTCCACGAAGCACGGCAAGGCGGCGACGGTTTGCCCGTTGACGCTGATCCTGCCGTCAAGAACCATCTGCTCGGCGGCCCGGCGGGAGGCGATCCCGGCGGCGGCGAGAACCTTCTGAATGCGAACCTTCGCCATGACGCATCGGCCTCCGGCAGCGACACATGACAGGGGATGCCTTCACCGCGGAAGTGTAATCTCCAGAACCGTCATCTGCTCGTCGACGACCGCTGTGGGGGCGGCCAGCCCCGCCGGCACGAGCACGGTCTCCAGCCGGCCCAACGGAACGGACGGCGCCGCGGCCGCATCGGAGAGGATTTTGCCGCGCCCGCCCAGGAGCATCCAGACGGCGCATGCGCCGGCGCGGAGTTCGACCGGCCCCGGCGGCAGCAGCCGCTTTCGCACGCTGAAATACGGCGTCCGCAGCAGCATCTCGTCGCCGGCGGGCCCCTGGGCGGCATCGCGGGCGGAGACCGCCTCCGGCGCCTCGGCGGGGTCGGCGGCGTCTGGGGGCGCGAAATGAATGCAGCGCAGGGATTCGGCCGGGTGGATCTCGCGCCCCCGGCCCCAATCGGTCACGCGAAAGGTCGTGTCCGAGGGAATCTGAACCTCGGCGACCACCACGCCGGCGCCGAGGGCGTGAACGGTGCCGGCCGGCAGGTAGTAAAAATCGCCGTCCCTTACCTCGAATCGCTGGATGAGTTCGAGCAGGGCCTCATCCCGTCCGATCGCTTCGGCAAAGCGCTCGCGGGTAACGCCGCCCTTGACGCCCTTGAGGATATACCCGCCTGAACTCTTCAGCACGTACCAACACTCCGTCTTGGCCCTGGCGTGCGGGCCCATCTCTCTGGCCGCCTGCTCGTCGGGATGGACCTGGAGGCTCAGCCTTTCGTTGGCGTCGAGCACTTTCAGCAGCAGCGGGAACCGGCCGTCATCCCACGGCCGGGCCGAACCGAGGATCTGCCGCCGCCGGTCCGTCAGCAGCTCGTTGAGCGTCTTTCCGGCGTCGGGGCCGTTGGCAATGACGGACTCGGTCTGCCGGTCCCGGTCGGTCGGGGGCAGATCGGCCAGCTCCCAGCTCTCGCCGATATTCTTTCCGGGCGGAAGCCGGCGTCCGAACAGACGCTCCAGGCGCCTTCCGCCCCACACCCTGTCCTTGTAGATCGGAACGAACTTGTACGGATACACGCTCATGAACACCTCATCGCAAATACGCTACAGTCCGAAAGATCGGCCGCCCCGACCACGGAACATTGGCTGATTGTAGCGCAAAAGCGCCACCCGTTACAGGGCGACCTTGCCAAGCTCGGGGCGCTTGCATACACTCACTCGCCGGGAAGTGCCAAACAGCAAGGAGTCGGACATGAGCGAACAGGCCAAGCCCCCGATCAGCTTCGAAGACTTCACCAAGCTCGACATTCGCGTGGCGAAGATAACGGCCGTCAGGGACCACCCCAACGCCGACAAGCTGATCGTGATAGACATCGATCTCGGCGGCGAGCAGCGTCAGATCATCGCCGGCTTGAAGCCCTACTGCCAGCCGCAATCGCTGATCGGCAAGACCATCGTCGTGATCGCCAATATCCCGCCTCGGAAGATGCGCGGCCTGGAGTCCAATGCCATGCTGCTGGCCGCCACCTGGAACGACGGCGAGCGCGACCAGGTGACGGTCCTGACCACCGACGGCGACGTGCCCCCCGGCGCGGGGATATCGTAAACGTCTCCGCCTGCCCGCGGCGCGGCTGGCATCGGGCAGCGTTCGTCCGCATGCAATGGTGGCGGCCGTTCAGCGGGAATCGTATACTGCCTGTCCAGGCAGTGACGGCGTCCCGCTTCGGGTGATACTGCCCACTAATTCGGGCATGATTGCGCGGAATCGCTCGATTCAACGCAGCCCCACGACCCATACCTCAAGAAAGCTTCCCGGCAAACCCTGTCCTGGAAATCATTTAGCGGCAGCCTTCGCGAGCAATTCGCGGCTGGCACGGTCAGTGCACAACGGAGGGGGTGAGGTGATGGCAGGTGTGAAAAAGCGCCATTTGCCTTTCGCCTTGGTAGTGCACGGTCCGGCCGGGTCTCCCGCGGGCCCGGCCGGGCCTAAGCGAGCGCGACCCGATAGATGCACTGACTAGCGGACTGTTGCACAGGAGGGAGACCTTTGCAGTCGCCGGCATAATGTGCCGGCACGGTCTCCGGCGATGACCAGGGTCGTCCCGGGGATCAACCTTGGGCCGGTGGAAAGCGAGGAGTCCGCCGGCCCTCTTTTTTCGGCCGGTGCGGGCGCCGCCCGGCTCCTGCGGGGCCTCGAATACCCAAGGCAGATCGCGCTGCAAGCAGAGGCCGGTCGGCAAGCAGGCAGGTGACGCCGAGCAGGGCGCATCATCGCATGGTGTGAATCACCAGCTCGGCGGCGTTGTCCGCGGCCGAACCGGCTGCTCGCAGTGGCCGGACCAGCTCCGGGAGCTTCTCCCGCAGCCGGCGCAGTGACGGCAGGTCAGTCAACATGGCCTCGGCCGTTTCGGCAACGCGGTTGACGTCGCCGTACCAGGGCATCAGCTCCGGCACGAGCCGCTCGCCGGCGAGGATGTTGACCAGCGACAGGTAGCGCGAGCGGATCACCCACCGCCCCAGCAGCCGATACCCCCACTTGCTGACGCGGTAGAAGATGACCATGGGCACGCCGAAGTGGGCCGCCTCCAGCGTGACGGTCCCGCTGACGGCCACGGCCAGGTGCGATCGGGAGAGCACCTCGGCCAGCTCGCCCACGCGGATGGGCAGGTCGTCGCGCCCGGCGCAGCGCCGGATCCACTCGGCCGATTCGGCGTTGCCGGCGGTAAAGGCGAACTCCGCCTCGCCGAAGCGGCGCGACAGTCGCTCCATCACGGCAACCAGCGCCGGGGTGTGGGCCTTGATTTCCTCCTGGCGGCTTCCCGGCAGCAGGGCGATCCGCCAGCGCCCCTGGCCGGCCGACTCTTCCAGGTCGGGCGGCTCGGCCGGGGCCAGCCCGTCAAAGAGGGGATGGCCGACATAGTGGGCGTTGACGCCGCGGCGGCGAAGATAGTCCTCCTCGAACGGCAGGATGCAGGCCACCGCGTCCGTCAGCCGCCGAAGCTTCCGCACGCGCCACGGCGCCCAGGCCCATACCTGCGGGGCAATGTAGTACATCACCGGGACGCCGCGCCGCCTGGCCGCTCGCGCCAGGTGCCAGTTGAGCGCCGGGGAATCGACCGGCACGTGGACGGCCGGGCGGCTTTCGCTCATGGCGCCGGCCACCCGGCGGATGAGGCCCACGTAGTAGAGCAACTGCCGCAGCGGCCCGGTGATCATGGTGGCGCGGCGCGCCGGCTCGGCCAGCAGCTCGCAGCCGGCCGCGGCCATGCGCTCGCCGCCGATGCCGACGAAGCGCACCGGCGCCACCCGCCTTCGCAACGCCTCGATGAGCCCGGCGGCGTGGGCATCGCCGCTGACGTCCGCGGCCGTGACGAATATGACCGGCGCCTCGCTCATGCGAAGATCACCCGCTGCAAATGCCGACGATCCGCCGCCTAGTGGCCGTGTCCCATCTCCTCGATAGCGCCTTTGCTGTTGAGGTAGGTGCCGACCTCCTCGGCGAGCTTCTCGTCGTTTCGCCGCAGCCACTCCGTCAGCATGACGGCGTGCTCCTTTTCCTCGTCCCGGTTGTGGGCGAGGATCGCCTTAAGCTGGGCGTCGCCGGCGGCGTCGACCCGCTGCTGGTAATGGTCGATGGCCTCCAGTTCCTCGATGAGCGAGGCGATCGCCCTGCGCAGGTCGAGTGTCTTTCCGGTGAGCCGGTCCAGTGGTTCGTACAATGCCTCGAGCGCCATCGCTTTGCTCCTTTCAATGTTGCCGAATGGAATTGACAACACCCTTCAAGTCGGGGCCGCCATAGCATATGGGCTGATGCATGAGTCGGCAAGGACGCGGCGGCGGTGGAGGGCGTCCCTAGCCGGGAATTCTGACGGTCACGTCGCCGGCCACGACGGCCGTGCAGGCCAGGCGGGAATCGGCCGTGTAGCCCGGTGCCTGCTCGACGAGGTCGAGTTCGTCTTCGGTCGCCTCGGAAAGGTTCTCGCCGCCGGCGGTGACGATCACGTGACAGGTGCCGCACGCCCCGGCTCCGCCGCAAGCGTGCTCGATCTGCACCCCGTGGGAAAGGGCAATGTCGAGGATGCTCCCCGGCCGGCCCTCCCTCCCATAGGGGTACTCCGCCGGGTCGGCCTCGACCGTCACGCCGGCCGGGGCGAACTTGACTGTGTATTTCGCCATCGCCCGCTCTCCAGTCGCCAATTGTCAGCCCGCAACGCCAAAGCGGCAATCAAAACTCGTCCAGCTTCCTGCCCTTGACCGTCTTGCGCAGCACCTCGTCCATCTGGGCCTCGGTTAGGGGGGCCGCGGCGTCGTTGAGCATCTCCATGGCCGCGTAGATCTGATCGGGATCGTCCCCGGCCATGCGGGCCTTCAGCAGGGCCACGGCGCTGTCCAGCATGCGGCGCTGCTGGTCGTTGAGGGCGCCGCCCGCGCCGGCGAGGGCCTGGCCCACCGCCTTGAGAATCCGCCCGGCCTCGTTGCGAAGGTCGATGAGTTGGTGGGCGAGCATGTCCTCGCCGGCCTTGGTGAGGGACTCCTTGACCATCTGCTCGACCTCCCGCCGCGTCAGCCCGTGGGAAGGGGTGATCTGGATGGAGGCGCTCTTGCCGCTGCGCTCCTCGCGGGCCGAGACGTTCAGAATGCCGTTGGCGTCGATGAGGAACGTCACGCGGATCCGCGGCGCCCCGGCGGGCATGGGCGGAATGCCGCGAAGCTGAAACCGTCCCAGCGAGCGGCAGTCGGCGGCCAGCTCGCGCTCGCCTTGCAGCACGTGGATGTCCACCGCAGTTTGCCCGTCCACGTACGTGGTGAATACCTCGGAGGTCTGGCAGGGGATGGTCGTGTTCCGCATGATCAGCTTGCCCGTCGCCCCGCCGAGCGTCTCGATCCCCAGCGACAGGGGGGTCACGTCCAGCAGCAGCATGTCGCGGCGGACGCCGGCGAGGATTCCCGCCTGCACCGCCGCCCCCAGGGCGACGACCTCTTCGGGATTCACGGCCGTGTAGAGCTTCTCGGCGCCGAACAGCTCTCCCACCCGGCGGCGGACGTAGGGGATCCGGGTGCAGCCGCCGACCATGACCACGCGGTCAATCTGCTCGGGCGCCAGGCGCGCGTCCGCCAGCGCCCTTCGGCAGTGCTCGATCGTGTGATCGATCCACTTGGCCGCCAGCGACTCAAACTCCTCTCGCGAAATGGTTCGCCGGAACGTCCTGCCCTCGCCGAGGTCCACCTCGACCGCGGCCTCGTCGGAATCACTGAGGCGGATCTTGGCCGCCTCGGCGAAGCTCCGCAGCGCCTGCCGTGTGGCCGGCGGGAAGGTGATGTTCTGGCCGTACCGGCGGCGGATCTCGCCCGCGATCAGGTCGATCAGCTCCCGGTCCAGGTCGTCGCCGCCCAGATGCGTGTCGCCATGAGTGGCCAGCACCTGGCAGACCCCGCCGGCGATCTTCAGGATGCTGATGTCGAAGGTGCCGCCGCCGAGATCGAACACGGTCACGGTGGCGTCCTCCTGCCGGTCCAGGCCGTAGGCCAACGTCGCGGCGGTCGGCTCGTTGACGATCCGCTTGACCTCCAGGCCGGCGATCCGCCCGGCGTCGCGCGTGGCCTGACGCTGGGCGTCGTCGAAGTAGGCCGGCACCGTGACCACCGCCTGAGTGATGGGCCTGCCCAGGGCCTTGGCGGCGCGGGCGCGGACCTCCGAAAGGATGATGGCGCTGAGCTGCTCGGGCGTCATCAAGCGCCCGTTGACGTCGACTTTGACCAGATCGCGCCCTCCGGCCGGGGCTTCGGTCGAGACGGCTGAGCCTTCCCCGCCGACCACGTGGTACGGCAGCACGCGCCGGTCCTCTGCCAGATCCGCCAGCCCCTTGCCCATCAGCCGCTTGACGGAATACACGGTCGTCAGCGGGTTGGCCACCGCGCCGGACTTGGCCTCGCTGCCGACGGAGACCGACCTGTCGGGATGGAAGGCGATCACGCTGGGCATAAGGGAGTTGCCGGACTCGTCGCGGATGATCTCCGGCCCGGCGGGCGTCATCACCGCCGCCAGCGAATTGGTCGTGCCCAGGTCAATGCCGACTATAGCGTCGTCACTCATCGCTGCTCTGTCCGTCGATTTATGTTTCAGCTTTCAGCTTTGCTCTTGTCGTGCCTGCGAGAGCAGTTTCCGCACGTAGGCCACGGCATTGAGCTGCTTGCGGATCTCGTGCAGCAGGTCCTGGCGCGTGGCCTTGCAGGAAACGGCTTGGTCCAGTTCCGCGTACAGCCCGGCGACGTGCTTCATCAGCCCTTCCTGCTGGGTTTGCAGGACCGCGCCCAGGCGGGCCAGCTCCTCGGCCTTGCCGGCCGAGCGCGCGTCCATCAGCTCCTCCTGCATCATCATCATCGTTTCAAGAAAGCCGTCCGGAACGGACTTGTCCTCGGCCGAGGGCGGCCCGCCCAACAGCTCCAGCAGATAGGCGGCGCGGCGGATCGGGTCGGACAGGGTCCGGTAGGCCTCGTTGATGGCCGCCGACACCGTCATCGACAGCGCCTGGGCCTCCGCCGAGTCGTCCACGTGATAGTCCGGGTGGGTGTGGCGCGAGAGGGCGACGTAGCTTTCGTGAAGGGCCTGCTGGTCGGCGTCAAACCGCCGCGGCAGCCCCAGGAGCTGGAAATGGTCGACCACGCCGGGAACGGGGTGGAGCGTCTGGCAGTAATCGCAGAACAGGGGGCTGGTCATCGGCCGGCTGCACCGAACGCATTTCTCCGGCAGCGCCTGATTGGTTTTCTCTTCCATGGCGTTGGCCCCACTTTCTCAGGACCGCCGGACTGGGGCTCGCCGCGGAGCTTGTGGGCCTCCCGAACGTGTAGGATCCGACATAGCGGTGCCTTTACGTCCGGAAGCTTGCCCCGCAGCCGCAGCGGGCCTTGGCGTTGGGGTTGTTGAAGACGAACCCGCCGCCGAGGAGCTTGTCGTCGTAGTCGACTTCGGTGCCGTTGAGGTAGAGATAGCTCTTGGGATCGCAGATGATCTTGACCCCGCTGGAGTCGAACGCCTCGTCGTCATCGGCCGGGCTTTTCGCCACATCCAGGGTGTAGGAGAACCCGCTGCACCCGCCGCCTTTGACGCCCACACGCAGACACGCCCCCTCGGGCATCTCGTTTTCGCCGAAGGCCTTCTTGACCTTCGCGGCAGCCTTTTCCGTCAGCGTAATGACCATGATCAACCTCCGGGTCGACCGAGCCGCAGGCCGACCTGTCGTTGTGAACTCTCGTCGGGCGAGCCCTCGCCGGCCTCCTCGGCCGAGGAGGCCGCCTCCGATCCACCGTTCTTCCGCTTCCAGTCCGCGATGGCGGCCTTGACCGCGTCCTCGGCCAGGACCGAGCAGTGAATCTTGACCGGCGGCAGGGCCAGCTCCTCGGCCAGGGCGGTGTTCTTCAGCTCCTGGGCATTTTCCACCGTCCTGCCCTTGAGCCACTCGGTGGCCAGCGAGCTGGCGGCGATGGCCGCCCCGCAGCCGAACGTCTTGAACTTGGCGTCGGTGATGACGCCATCGTCGTCCACCTTGATCTGGAGCTTCATCACGTCTCCGCATTCGGGGGCCCCGACCACGCCGGTGCCCACGTCGTCGGCGCTCTTGTCCAGCGACCCGATGTTCCGCGGGTTGTTGAAGTGGTCCAGTACTTTGTCCGAGTACGTCACGGTCAGTGTCCTTCCGTCGTTCCTGCCGCTCCCTCCTGTGCTGTTTCGTACAGCGGCGAGAGTTCGCGAAGCTGGTTTACGCTCTCGACGACGCGGGCGATGGCGTAACCAACCTCCTCGGGCGTATTGAACCGGCCCAGCGAAAAGCGGATCGAGCCGTGGGCCAGCTCGTCGGAGACGCCCAGCGCTCGCAGCACGAAGCTCGGCTCCAGCGACGCGCTGGTGCAGGCGGAGCCGGAGGAAACGGCCACGTCGCTCATCTTCATCATCAGCGACTCGCCTTCCACGTATCCGAAGGACAGGTTCAGCGTGTTGGGCAGCCGCCGGGTCGGATGGCCGTTCAGCTTGACGTGATCTAGCCCGGCCGTAATGCCCTGATGCAGGCGATCGCGCAGCGCCTCCAACCGCCGGGCCTCGGCGGGCATCTCCCGGCCGCAGATGTCCGCCGCCGCGGCCAGCCCGACGATGCCGGCGACGTTCAGGGTGCCGCTGCGCATTCCCCGCTCGTGCCCGCCGCCGTGCATCTGAATCGCCAGGCGCACGCGCGGGCCCTTGCGGCGAACGTACAGCGCCCCGATTCCCTTCGGACCGTAAATCTTGTGGGCCGAGAGGCTTAGCAGGTCGATCCCCATCGCTTCCACGTCGATGGGTATCTTGCCGTAAGCCTGGGTCGCGTCGGTGTGGAACAGGACGCCCCTTTCCTTGGCCACCGCGGCGATCTCGGCGACCGGGTGGATCGTGCCGATCTCGTTGTTGGCGACCATGATGGTGATGAGGATGGTCTTGTCGGTGATCGCCTCGGCCACCTGCTCGGGCGTGACCAGGCCGTACTCGTCGGTCGGCAGAAACGTCACCCGGCAGCCGTGCCGGGCAAGGTATGCGCAGGTGTCCAAGACGGCCTTGTGCTCCGTGGCACAGGTGATGATGTGATCGCCCTTGTCGCGACGCATCTCGGCCACGCCCTTGATGGCGAGGTTGTCGCTCTCGGTGGCGCCGCTGGTGAAGATGATCTCCTTGGGCGTTGCCCCGATCAGGGCCGCGACCTGCTCGCGGGCGGCCTCGACGGCAGCCTCGGCCTTCCAGCCGAACGAGTGCGAGTGGCTGGCGGCGTTGCCGAACTGGTCCTTGAAATAGGGGAGCATTGTCTCGAGCACGCGCGGGTCCACGGGCGTGGTCGCATTGTTGTCGAGATAGATCGGCGTTTTGACGGTCATGGGACGTCTCTCTACTTGTCCGCCGCGGGCAGCGACGGCTTGACGATGTCGGCCAGCGACACCGTCCTGAGGAAGTCGCTGAGCCTTCGCTGTACGCGGTGGACCGGGTCGGCGATGGGGCAGCGATCCAGCAGGCGGCAGGGGGCGCCGTTGTCGACTTCCTCACCTTCGGCGACGCACTCGGCCAGCCGGATGGGGCCCTCTACGGCTGTGATCAGATCGGCCAGAGAAATCTCCGCCGGACCGCGCGCCAGGCGGTAACCGCCGCGGACGCCGCGGACCGACTCGACGAACCCGGCCGATGAAAGCTGCTTCAGCACGTTCATCAGCAGCGACAGCGGCACGCCGGATCGGCCGGCTATCTCCCGGGCGCTGGAGACCTGCTCCTCGGCCAGCCTCGCCAGGTGCGTCATCGCGATCAACCCGTAACCGGTCTTCTTGGTCAGAGCTAACATTCAAATATCCATTGACATCAGGTCCATTGAAATATAGCACCCTTTTGGTACTATTTCCAGCCCAATATAGGACTATTTCGGTACGATTTCCAGCAAAATTCTCAGAAAAACAGGCGAATCCAGCAGATCCCCGTGATTTCTCTAAGTTGCTGCTTTGACAAGGCTAACGCGACGAACAAACGTCTCGCCTGGCCGGGGTCGCCCCCCGGTGCCGGCCCGCTGGCGGTCCGCTGCCACTCAGACGGGGAGGCCCCATTCTCGCAGGGGGTCGATGATTTGGCCAACGCTGCTCACGGCCGCGTCGGCTGCGGTCGCGGGCTCGCCGTCCGGATGCACGATCCGGATCGCCCGCATGCCGGCCTGCCTGGCTCCGACGATGTCGGTCTCCTCCAAGTCGCCGACGTGGACGGCCTGTGTCGGCTTGCAGCCCAGCCGGTACAAGGTGTGATGAAACTGGCGAACCTCCGGCTTGGTCGTGCCGGTCTGGTCGGAGAAGGTGAAATGGTCCAGCAACTGTGCGATGCCGTCTTGCTCCATGACCGCGTACAGGTCGTGGCCGAGGGTCATTCCCGTGTCGCTGATGATCGCCAGCGCCACCCGCCCGTGCAGTGCCGTCAAGAGCGGCATGGCCCCGTCGGCCGGCACTGGCGGCTCGTCGCGCCCGGCCGAAGATATCAGCTCCCCCAGCCGGGCCGCCTCGGAGGCGCCCAGTCTGATTCCCATGGCTCCGGCCAGCCGCCGACCCATCTCCTCGGCGTCGAAGGCGGCGTGGCGGACGGCGCGATAGTGGTCCAGGTCGTGCCGGAGAATGCCAAAGGCGTAGCTCAACTGGCTGTCGGCGACTTCCTTGCCGACTCTCGCCAGAAATCCCCGGCTGTAGTCCTCACGCAGTCGCTGCCGGCGGTTCATGGCCGGCCCCTCCACGTACAGCGTGTTCCAGAAGTCGAACGTCACCGCCCGGATCACGATCGCACCGCCGCCGGCCGGCCGGACTCGATGCTCTCGTGGATGGCGGCGATGGCGGCGACGTTGGCCAGGCCGTCTTCCAGCGGGCATGGCGGGGCGTTGCCGGCGACCAGGGCCGAAACGAACTCCGCGAACATCAGCGCCGGCGGCGAAGCGGCCGCGCCCGTCAGCGTCACCCCGATGGTGGAGGGATGCTCGTACCGCCCAGTCGCCTTGTGTAGCATCTGGTCGGTCAGGTCCGCCCGCACCGAACCGGATTGCCCGACCATCTCGTGGCGAAACTGGAAGATCAGCGGCAGCGAGACTGGCAGCACCCAGCAGGAGCTGAACGACCCGACCATCCCGCCGTCGAACTGGATGAGGGCGTGGATGGCGTCGTACGTGTCGATGCCCCGCCCGGTCAGAATGCCTTTGTGCCCGGCCGCGTGCACGCCGACGGGCCTTTGGTTGGCGATCCAGCCCGCCAGCTCCACCGTGTGGGCCATGAGAAACCACCCCGGCGAGGACTTGCCCAGCCAGCTCAGCAGCTTTGTCGGTACGTCGATGCGGTCGTCGAGCTGGGAGTTGCAGGAGATGATCGCTCCCAACTCGCCGGCCTCGGCCGCGGCCTTCATCGCCGACAGCGGCGGGTTCCAGTGGTTCTCGAAGGCGACCATTGCCCGCACGCCCGCGTCGGCCACGGCCCGGCATACCTTGCGGGCATCGGCCACGCTCATGGCCAGGGGCTTTTCGATCAAGAGGTGGCAGCCCGCGCCGGCGGCCGCGAGGGCGGGGACGACGTGGGCAAAGTCCGGCGTCGCGACCACCACCGCCTCCGGCGAGCACTTCCGGCACATCTCGCCCGTCTCGGCAAAACCGGGAACGCCGAGCTCCCCCTGCCCGGCGGCGCGGGCGGCGGCGTCGAGGTCGCAAAACCCCGCCAGCTCGACGTTCGCCATGGAACGGCAAATCGCGGCGTACATCCGACCGCGGATGCCCATCCCCACGATGCCCACGCGAATCGGGCCTTTCCTGCCGCTGCTCGTCCGTCGTGCTGCCATCGGCTGTCTTTTCCTGATCCGCCGCGCTTGACTCCCGCGTGCCGGTGGATTCTAACACAGCGCGTGAGAGAAGACCTCCGACAGCGTCAAGATTGACGTAACGCCAAGGGAGAGGACCAATGGGCCTTCAAATCGGATGCTCCGCCGCCGTGATCGTGATGTCGCTCGCGCTGACCGGCAACGCTCTGGCCGCGGGCGTCGAGAGCATCGTCATCGACACCGACCGTAGCGTCAACTGCGCCTCGCTGGAGACGATTGTCGCCGACGTCACCCGCGGCTGCAAGGGAGACCAGGAGCGGGCCGTCGCCATTTACGACTTCATGGTCCGCATGATGTGGATGCACTACGACTACGACCTGCCGAAGGAGATGGAGAAAGGCCGGATGCGATCGGTGACGGACCCGCTGAAGGCCCTGAACGTCTACGGCATCGGCGGCTGCGGGATGCAGTCGGTGGTCTTCTCCACGCTGCTGAAGGCCGCGGGCCTGGAGCCTCGCCAGGTTGCCCCCGGCTTCGCCCACATCTCCAACGAGGTTCGCTGGGGCGGCAAGTGGCACTGGATGGACGTGTGGCTGCCGCTGTACCTGCTCGACGAGAAGGGCGAGATCTACTCCTACGACGAGCTCATGGCCAACCGCGCCCTGATTACCAAGGCTGTCAAGGAGGGGCGGCACTCGCCCAACTTCATGTATAACCCCGGCTCGGACACCCGCACCATGCTCGGCGCAAAGCCGCACCGCGCGCTGGGCTCGGGAGCGCGTGAGGTCAACTACGTGGAGAACCTCCGCCTGCGCCCGGGCGAGCGCGTCACCTGGCTGTGGGACAACGTCGGCAAGTGGTACTTCCCCGGGGAGAAGTTCGCGTTCCCGGCCTTCAAGTTCCCGGCCGATAGGAACGCCAAGCGGGCCTTCCCCTACTGGGAGCCCTACCGCAAGGACCTGGTCGGCGGGTCTCACCCCTGGTCCAAGGTCTATTACCGCTACTACGGCAACGCGATCTTCGAGCATCGGGTGCCGCTGACGAAGGACGGGCTGGCTGGCTGGGGGGCGAAGCTGACGAACGTCGCCGAGGTGGCGGCCGGGGCCGACGACCCGAAGACAAATGGCCCGGTCGTCGGCGTCGGTTGCCGGGATGCGACGGCTCCGGCGGTCATCGAGATCCCCTTCGACCTGCCTTACGTCATCGCCGACTCCCAGATCGAGTGCGACGCCGAGCCCGCCGCCGGCGGGAATGTCACCTTCGCCTACTCCCTCGACGGCGGCAAGACCTGGAAGCTCGCCGCCTCCGGTGGCGAGCCGGGCAAGCCCGCCCGCAAGTTCAGCATCGGCAGGCCCAACGCCAGGAAATATCCCGCCGGCACCACCAGCGGACAATACGCCTACCGCCTGCGGATCACGCTGGCGCCCGGCAAGGGCATCGGCGCGATCAAGCGGCTGACCGTTACCAACACCACCATGCTGAACTTCTACTCCCGCCCGCAGCTCGAGGTCGGAAAGAACGTGGTCACCGTGGCCGCCGCCGCCGGTTCACCGCTGGACAAGACGCCCCTGGAGATCACCTGGCGCTGGCTGGAGGATTGGAAGGACGAGAAGAGCTTTACCCACAAGGTCGCGCGCAGCGGCCAGAGCTGCGTCATCCAGGTCGGCGGGACCAAGCGGCCGAAGATGAAGTCCATCACCATCCACTGCCCGCTGCGATGAGGAGTCCGCCGCCATGGGGAAAGAGCTGAGCCGAATCGTCGTCCGAACCGACCACAGTGTGGACTGCTCCAGCCCGGCCAGCATCGTCGCCGACGTCTGCCGAGGCTGCCGCAGCGACCGCGACAAGGCCGTGGCCATTTACAATTTCCTGGTCCGCACCGTGTACATGCCCAACCACTCCCATCGCCCGGTCGAGCCGGCGGACGAGGCCACCCGGCGAAAGGTGGGCCTGGACCTGTGGTTCGTTAACGACCCGATCAAGTACGTGACGGTTTATGGCTGCTGCGGCTGCGGGCCGCAGGCGCACCTGTTTGCGACCCTCCTGGGCCAGGCGGGGCTGTCGTGCAGGCTGCTCGCCCCGGGCTTCGGGCACGTCAGTACGGAGGTTCGGTGGGGCGGCAAGTGGCACTGGCTGGACGTCTGGCTGCCGGCCTACGTCACCGACGGCACGGGTGAGATCTGCTGCTACGACGAGCTGATGGCCGACCGCTCGCTGGTCGCCGACGCCCTGGCCGAGGGCCGCGCTTCGGGGAACTTCATCTGCAACCGCCGCGATCACCTGCCGGCCGTCATCCATGCCGGGAGGCACAAGCCCGGCGGGCGGGCCGGATACCGCCAGACGACCGTCGAGGACCTCCGCCTGCGCCCGGGCGAGTCGTGCACTTGGCTGTGGGGCAACGTCGGCAAGTGGTACTGGCCGGCGGCGTACTACCCCGGCGAGCTTCCCTGCGGCCCGGCGTTCAAGTACACCGGCGACCGGCACTGCGCCGACGCCTTCGAGCACTGGCGCCCGTACCGCAAGCTCATCCGGCACGGGCCGCACGCGCCGGACAACGTGTACTACCGGTATTACGGCAACGCCATCTTCGAGTGCTGCCCGCCTCTGACGCGGCGCGGGCTGAAGGGCGTGGGCGCGAAGCTGGAGCACGTCGCCTTTGCCGGCGGCGGCGTCCGTTGCGGGAGGGCGCCGAAGGGCGGCGGCGCGGCCGTCGGCAGCATCGAGATCGATTTCGCCCTGCCGTACGTCATCGCTGACACCGAGATCGCCGGCACCGCCGACGTACCCTGCGGGGCCATCAGCTTCTGCTATTCCCTCGATGGCGGCCGAAACTGGCTGCTGGGAGGGGAGGTGAGAAAGAGCGGCAGCTTCGGACCCATCCACATCGGCCGGCCCAACACCTACGAGTATCCTGCGGGCAGCACGACGGGGCGGTATGGCTTCCGGCTGCGCGTGGTGCTCCGCGGCGGGGAGGCCGGCAAGGCCGCCACCCTGAAGTCCATGATCTTCACCAACACGACCATGCTGAACTTCTACTCCCGGCCGTGGCTGGAGGTGGGAGCGAACACAGTCACCGTCACCGCCCTAGGGGGCAAGGCCGTGAGGGCGGCGCCGCTGGAGGTCACCTGGCGGTGGCTGGAGGACTGGAAAGACGAGAAGAGCTTCACCCACAAGGTCGCCAGGAGCGGCGCGAAGGCCGTCATTAAGGTCGGCGGCAGGAAGCGCCCGAAGATGAAATCCATAACCATCGCCCGCCCGGCCGCGGGGCCCGGGCGGAATGACGAATGACCAAGCCCGAATGACGGGCCACGAAGCCCCCGCCTCTTCGACGTTCGGCCTTCGGGGCTGTCTGGTCGTTGGGGTTTGGCTATGGGTCATTCGCCAGTGGCTGCCCCGATGAAAGGAGTTGGTTATGCACGAGTGCGCATTGATTCTTCTGGTTCTCACCATGTCGACGGCTGTCGGCGCCGCCGGCGTCGAGAGCATCGTCGTCGACACCGACCGCAGCGTCAACTGCACCTCGCTGGAAACGATCGTCGCCGACGTCACCCGCGGCTGCAAGACGCAGCAGGACAAGGCGATCGCCATCTACAACTTCATGGTGCGGGCCGTGTGGATGGACTGGCACTCCCACCGCCCGCTGGAGATGAAGAACATCCAGTACCAGGGCAAGCGCCAGGACAAGCTGGTGTTCGCCAACGACCCGATTAAGTACATCGTGGTGTACGGCTTCTGCGGCTGCGGGCCGCAGGCGGGCGTCTACGGGGCGCTGTGCGAGGCCGCCGGGCTGAAATTCCGGCAGCTTGACCCCGGCTTCGGGCACGTCAGCGGCGAGGTCTTCTGCGAGGGAAAGTGGCGCTGGCTGGACGTGTGGCTGCCGGCCTACGTGACCGACGGGAAAGGCGAGATCTACTCCTATGACGAGATCATGCAGGATCGGACGCGCTTCACCAAGGCCAGGGACGAAGGCCGCTGCCCGGTCAACTTCATGGTCAACTACAGCGCGGACGTCAACGCCGTAAAGAACGCGAAGAACCACAAGGCCGGCGGCCGGCCGTACTCGCAGAAGCACGTCGAGAACCTCGCCCTCCGTCCGGGCGAGTCGGTCACCTGGCTGTGGGGCAACGTGGGCAAGTGGTACTCGCCGGCGGGCCCGTACCTGGGAAGGCACCTCGACCGCCAGTTTCCCTCCGGCCCGGCCACCAAGTTCGCCAACGAGCGCGTCCTCAAGGACGCCTTCGGCTACTGGGAGCCGTACGCCAAGACGATTCCGGACGGCCCGCGTTCGAGGTGGAACAAGACCTACTACCGCTACTACGGCAACGGGATCTTCACCCACCAGCCGGCGCTGACGAAGCAGGGCGTCGACGACTTCGACATGAAGCTGGACAACGTCCGCCCCCTGCCCGACGGCGGACTGGCGCTGACCGGGGGCGCCGGAGGGCGCGCCGAGCTGAGCTTCAAGCTGCCCTACGTCATCGCCGACACTGAGATCGAGGGCAGCGCGGAAGTGGGCAACGGGGGCGGGCTGAGCTTCTGCTTCTCCACCGACGGCGGGAAGACGTGGCTGCTCGGCGGGGAGGTCAAGACCAGCGGCGAGTTCGGCCCCATCCGGATCGGCAAGCCCAACACCTACGAGTTCCCCGCCGGCTCGACCAGCGGGCAGTACGGCTTTGCCCTGCGGATTGTTTTCCGCTGCGACGCCGACAGAAAGCCGGCGGTGCTCAAGAAGCTGAAGGTCACCAACACCACCATGCTGAACTTCTATTCGCGCCCTTGGCTGGAACCGGGCAGGAACAAGGTGACCGTCACCTGCAAGAGCGCCCGCGCCCTGGCCGCCACGCCGCTGGAGGTCACTTGGCGGTGGGTGGAAGGCTGGGACACAAAAGACCCAAAGGCAAAGTCCTTCCAGCACAAGGTCACCAGGAACGGAGCGGAGTCCACCGTCCAGGTTGGCGGGACCAAGCGGCCGAAGATGAAGTCCGTGACCATCTCCTGCCCGGCCCGATAGCCCGCCGCTGACCGCCTTGCCGACCGGCCCCGGCGGCGCGCGACACGCCCGGCCGAATTGGTACAATGGGCGTTCGCCGAGGCTCCGGCGACGGCTTGTCTCGGCCGGCCTGCCCGACAGATGGTAGGCGGGCGGCATGGTGATGAACCAGCTTGACTTTGACATCGTGGTCATCGGCGGCGGCCACGCCGGGGCGGAGGCCGCCTGGGCGGCGGCGCGTCTGGGCGTGCGGACGGTGCTGGCGACCATGCGTCGCTCGACCATTGCCCAGATGTCGTGCAACCCGGCCATCGGCGGCGTGGGCAAGGGCCAGATCGTCCGCGAGATCGACGCCCTCGGCGGACTGATGGGCATCGCCGCCGACGCCACGGCCATGCAGTTCCGCATGCTCAACCGCTCCAGGGGCCCGGCCGTGTGGGGGCCGCGCTGCCAATCCGACCGGCATGCCTACGCAGCGTTCGTGCAGAAGCTTTTGGCGGGCCTGGAGAACCTGACGATCCTCGAAGGCGAAGTTACGGATATCGTCACGGAGGACGGCTGCGTCGTCGGGGTAAGAGTGAGCGCCGCCCGGGAGGGAGAGGCCGTCGGGTCCAGCTCCGGGCAAATGGAGCTTTCCTGTCGGGCCGTGATCCTCACGGCCGGAACGTTCCTGGGAGGCCGGATGCACTGCGGGGACCGGATCTGGCCCGGCGGGCGCTACGGCGAGCCGGCGGCCGAGACGCTCGGCCGATCGCTGCAAGCCCTGGGCATCCGATTGGGCCGGCTGAAGACCGGAACCTGCCCCCGCGTCGCCAGCGAGAGCATCGACCACGAGAAATGCACCCGCCAGGACGGAGATGATTCGCCCGTTCCGTTCTCATTCATGAACGATCGGGTGGACCTGTGGCAGATTCCGTGCTGGCTGACCGCCACCAATGCCACGATCCATCAAGCCATCCGGGACAACCTCCCGCGGCTGCCGCTGTTTTCCGGGCAGATCCAATCCACCGGGCCGCGTTATTGCCCGTCGCTGGAGCTGAAGGTGTATCGTTTCGCCGAAAAGGACAGCCACCAGGTATTCCTGGAGCCCGAGGGGCGGCAGACCAACTGGGTGTACCTGAACGGCGTTGCCACCTCCGTGCCGGTCGACTTACAGGAGTTCATCGTGCACAACCTGCCCGGTTTGGAGCGGGCCGAGGTGCTTCGCTGGGGCTATGCCATCGAGTACGACTTCGCCGACCCGACGCAGTTGAGGCCGACGCTGGAGGCCAAGCAGGTAGGGCGGCTGTTCCTTGCCGGCCAGGTCAACGGCACCACCGGCTACGAGGAAGCTGCCGGACAGGGCCTGATCGCCGCGGTCAACGCCGTGGCCGGGCTGCGCGGCTTGGCGCCGCTGATTTTGCGGCGCGACCAGGCGTATATCGGCGTCATGATCGACGATCTGGTCACCAAGGGCGTGGTCGAGCCGTACCGCATGTTCACCAGCCGAGCCGAGCACCGCCTGCTGCTGCGCAGCGACAACGCCGACCGGCGGCTCACGCCCGTCGGCCGGCAGATCGGGCTGGTGGATGAAGGCCGGTGGGGAAAATTCTCCGCCAAAAGGCAGGCGGCGGGTGAGGCCGAGGAATTGTTCCACGCCGTCCGCATCGACCGGAAAACTCTCGCCCAAGAGTTGGCCATGCCGGGCGTGGGCGTCGAGCAGCTCCTGGTCGGCGGCCCAGACGGACGGGAGCCGCGGGCCTCGCGCCGGCTGCGGACGTTGCTTTCCCTCTGGCGCGAGCATCGCGACGCCCTCCAGACGGTTGCCATCGATTGCCGCTACGCCGGCTACGTCGCCAGGCAGCGCGCCGCGGCCGGCAAGCTGGTGGAGCTGGAGGAGAGGGTGATCCCCGAGCGGCTGGACTACTCGGCCGTGCCGCACCTGCGGGCAGAGGCCAGGCAGCGTCTGAAGTCCATCCGCCCCAAGACGCTCGGCCAGGCCCTGCGCGTCAGCGGCATCACGCCCGCCGACATCACCGTGCTGATGATTCACTTGGCCGGGAGAGCCAGAGCCTAACCGGCGCAGTACGACCCTGTGAACATGGGAAATCTGAGGAATCTGCGCGCCCTTTCCCGGCCGACTGAGAGGCAAAGAATTCCGGCGAAGACCCGCCCGGAATCGAGAAAACGCGCGCACGCCCTGTTACTACGGACACTTACCGGACATTGCGATTTCCAGCAATCATTGAACGGATCGGGCATTCCTGACCGATATTCCAACAGCAAGGACGGGATCGAGGGAGCCTGAAGGATCGGGCTCCGGCAGTTGGTACAGGCAGGCCGGCGCGTGGCCCATGCACTCCAACACGCACCCAGCGCCAAGGATGGCAGGCGGGTGAATTTTTGCGCCTGCATGTGGCCGCGTCTCCGGTTGATTGGACTGGAAAATGGACCAAGGCAATCGCAAGTCGACTTCGGCCAAGAACGGACGTCGCCCGGCGAAGGCCGGGGCGGCAGGGCGTGGCCCGCGCCGGGCTAAGCGGGCCAAGAAGGCGGGCGAGCCGGCTGAATGGATCCGCAAGGCGCGAAAGCTGCCTCCCGTCCGGAAGGACCTGGTCCGCCGCGTAAAGGCCGAAATCGCCGCCGGCAAGTACGAGACCCCCGAAAAGCTCGAGATAGCGATACAGCAGCTTCTGGACGGTCTAATGCAGGAATGACCCCGGCCGAGCAAGGCCGCCAGCGCAAATCGAAGACAAGCCCCAAGACGATCTTGCCGATAGTATGGATACCTCCGTCGGGCGCGCCAAGCCCGGCTGGCGCTCGCCAGGGCCTTTGCTCATGAGCGCGAAACGAAAGGACAGACCCCTCCCAGAGGCCAAGTCGATGAGCCGCCAAGAGCTCGTCGAGGGCATCCTCAGGATGAAGTGCGACTTCCCGCTCGACTTCACCGCCGAGTACCTCAGCGGCCTGCCGATGGAAAAGCTGCGTCACCTGTACCTGGCCCTGCGCCCACTGACGAACCAACAACAAGGACCGCCCGCCGGCGCGTGACGGCCGGTGGGGACGATGCGGGCGCCGGATCGCCAACGGGGGGATTCGCCCGTGAACCAAACGGCCTTTTCAGGTCCGCTTTCCCAGTACCGCGATGCCGTAGCGGTCGGCCGAGGCCAGCGCGTCAGGCTTGTCGAGGATGATCGTCCTGCCGGCCTCGAGGACCAGACAGATGCACCCGGCGGCGCGCAGACGTTTCATCGTGTCCGGCCCGACGGTGGGCACGTCGAAGCGCATGTCCTGATCGGGCCGGGCGACCTTCACCAGTGTCCAACCGCCGCTGCGGCAGAGCCGGCCGGCACGGTCGATCATCTCGTCGGTTCCCTCCATCGCCTCGACCGCGATGATGTCGCCTTCCTTGACCGCCAGACACTGGCCGATGTCCAGGTCGGCGCTGCGGCGGGCGATGCGAAAGCCGAATTCCACGTCCGCCTCCGCCGATCGCGGAACCGCCCGTTTCGTCATCAACCCCTCGCTGGCAAGATGTTCGCGACAGTATTCCACGCTGGACATCAGTCTGATGCCCTCCCGTGCCAGCTCGTCGGCCACTGCCAGCAAGACGGCGTTATCGCGCCGGTCGTGCCGCAGCCGTCGGTACCACAACCTGGCCGTGCGGAGATCCGGCAGGTACCGCAGGAGCCGAAGCGGCGAATACATGTCCGCTTTCCGCACCCCGCCGGCGAGAATGGCCTCGCGCACCCGGTGCCGGCGCAGCAGCCCGATCCACCTGCTGATGCGGGCCACGCCCGCCCAGGCGAACTCATCGGCCAGCTCGCGCAGGGTCGAGTCAGCCTGGCCGCGAAGGCCCACCACGATCAGGGGCCGCGCCGTCCGCCGGACGCCCCGGGCAATCAGCACGGGCAGCCGTCCGCGGCCGGCGATCAGCCCAAGTGGTTCGGCGGTCTGACTCACGTGTCCTGCCCGTTGGACGCCTCGCCTTGCGCCTGGAGCTTTGCCACCTCAGCCGACAGCTTCCGCAACTTCTCCCGGAAGGCCGGAAGCTGGCTCAGCAAAGAATACACCCGCCGGGCCTGGGCCCGCGGAATCGCCGGGGCCCCCATCACGTCCTGGCCGCTGGGAACGTCATCCACGACGCCGGCCTGAGCGGCCACGCCCACGTTGTCGCCGATGGTCCTGTGCCCGACAACACCGCTCTGTCCGCCGAAGACGCAGTAGTCTCCGATGGTAGTCGAGCCGGCCACGCCCGACTGGGCCACGAACAGGCAGTGCCGGCCCACCCGGGTGCCGTGCCCGATGGCGACGAGATTGGAGAACTTCGTTCCCGCGGCAATCACGGTTGGGCCCACAGTGGCCCGGTCGATGGTGCAGCAGGCGCCGATCTCCACATCGTCGCCGATCTCCACCCAGCCGGCGGCGGGAATCTTCTCATGCCGCCCGGCGTGCGTGGCGTAGCCGAGGCCGTCCTGGCCGACGACGGTGCAGGCGTGAATGGCGACCCGATCGCCCAGAATCGTCCCTTCGTAGAGGACCACGTTGGGATACAGCACGCAGTCGCGCCCGATCTTGCAGTCGGCGGCCACGAAAACGCCGGGATACAGCACCGCGCCGTCGCCGATCTCCGCGTTCGCCCTGACCGTGGCGAACTGGGCCACCGCGACGTTGGGGCCCAGCCGTGCGGTCGGATCCACCCGGGCCAAGGCGTCCACCCCGCTGAAGGGGTGCTCGCGGAAACCGTATAGAAGCACCATCGCCTCGCGGAAGGCGAAATACGGATCGTCGCAGCGGATGAGGCTCTGGCCGGGCCCATCGTAGTCGGTCGAGACGATCACCGCGGCCGCGGCGGTGGTGGACATGAACTTTCTGTACCGGGCGTTGGCCAGGAAGGAAACTTCGTCTTCGCTGGCCTCGGCGAGTCCGTTTGCCCCGCGGACCAGCTTCCCGGCCTCGCCGGAGAGGCTGCCGCCGAGCCTGTCGGCCAGTTCGCCCAGCGTGATTTCCTTGGCTTTGGCTTTGTCCATGGCGAGAGTGAAGGTAATGCCGCCGGCGGACGGCGTCAAGGACGGTAAGTGTCCGCCAGCGACGGCGCCCGCCGACGGGCGGCTGCGGCGGGATTGTCCGACCCGCACGGCGCCTCGGCATGGTCGTGGTCCCGGACGGCCTTCGGCCATGGCCTGCGACATATCTACCTGTGGCGAAAGGCCCTGCCGGTGGCAGTCGGCCCGCCGAGCCGTAGTGCAGCGCCGCCGTCGGCAGGGAACAACTTGTAACCTTTGACGAAATGGGCATTCGCAGTTATGATAGTATCAGAGCCGTGGTTTCTGGAGGCGGAGGTGAACCCATCCCGGCAAAAGCGTGTCGTGGCACTTATTGGTCCGGGTGCGCACCAGCCGGAGCTGCCTGATGCGGTCGAGGGGGTCTGCTGCACCAGCGGGTACGAGGCCGCGGCCGAGCTGCTGGTCGCTCCCGCTTCGGCGCTGCTGGTGGACCTGGGTCGAATCACCCGGTCTCACGTGCGCCTGCTGGACATCGCCGGGCGGGTGGGCGTGCCCGTTGTGGCGTTCGGGGCCATCTCGGCCACCCTCAACGGAGCGACGCTGGCAACGGTGCGACTGGTCAGCGCCGAGAACGTATCCGCGGCGCTTGCGGAGGTCCTCTCGGCTGCCGGCGTGTACGAGCCGTCCGAGCGGGACCTGGCCGACCGACCGACTCCGGCCGGGCCGCAGCCGCCCGCCGAGCGGCTCACGCGGGCCGAACTGGACGCCCTGATCGAGGAGAATCAGTGAACCAGGGCGACGAGAAAACCTTGCTGCTCTCAGATAAGCATGTGGCCGCCGAGCTGGCGTCGCTGATGCCCTCGGAGGACTTCGTGCACCGGGCCGACGCCTATGACGCCCTGGAGGAGCTCGCCCGCAGGGGGTATCGAGCGGTGATCCTTACCCACCCGTATCCGGAATTCGCCGCCCTGGTTCAGGCGATTCGCCGCCTCCAGCCGGCCGCGGCGACCTTTGCGATGTGCTCGCCGGGCGGCGAGGCCAACCTGCGCCTCCTGGGCTTGAAGGAACTGGACGATTATTTCATCTACCCGCCTTCCAGGGCCGAACTCGAACGGGCCCTGCACCCCGGTCGGCCGGGCGTGCCGCCGGCCGGGGCCGCCCCCGAGCGGGCCGACCTGGCCCCGCAGGAAATCGTGCAGTTGGTTGAAGCGGCTAACTCCGTGGCCGACCTTGCCGAACAGGTTCAGCGGCTGGTGGGCAAATGGACCGGCCTGAACGTCCGCTGGGCCGGCGCGAACGAAGACCCCGGCGGCGGCGAGGAGCTCCTGCTGCTCGATGGTGATCCACCGTCGGTCCTGGTTACCGACAAGCCGGGTCAACTGGCGCCCGGGCTGCGGAGGAAACTTCAGACGCTGCAAATCCTCCTCGGACCCGTGGCCGGACAGGCCCGCCGGACCGAGACACTCCACCGGCTAGCCATTACCGATTACCTCACCGGTGCCTACAACCGGCGGTACTTCTACCGCTTCACGGATCAACTGCTGGGGCGGGCACAGTCCCAGCGGTCGCGGGTGACGCTGCTGCTGTTCGACATCGACGACTTCAAGCGCTACAACGACGCCTACAGCCATGCCGCCGGCGATCAGATCCTCCGGGAGGCGACCGCGCTGATGAGGCAGGTCACCCGGGAGCACGACATCGTCGCCCGCATCGGGGGCGACGAGTTCGCCGTCCTGTTCTGGGACGCCGAGCCCCCTCGCCGGCCCGACAGCCAGCATCCGCAGGAGGCCTTCGCCCTGGCCGGCCGGTTCGTGGATGCCCTGGCCAAACACGAGTTCGACTCCCTTGGCCCCGAGGCAAAGGGCGTGCTGACGATCTCCGGCGGGCTGGCAACGTTCCCCTGGGACGGGAACACTTGCCGGGAACTGCTGCGACACGCCGACGGGGCCCTCCACCAGGCCAAGGAGTCGGGCAAGAACGCCATCTACCTGGTCGGGCGGGGGCCGATCAATCAGGCTCTGCAATAGTAGGCCCGCCTGGAGAAAGCATAGCGGCCGGCCCGGACGATGGCACGGGCGGCCATGCGGGGCAACCGGCCTGCTAGCGACTGTCCTCGAAGTGCCGCCAGACCTTTATCGCGTAGGAGGCGAAGTACGCCCCGTCGTCAGCGATCGCGCCCGGCTGGGTCAGGCAGTTGGCCGCAACGGTCCCGTCGTCGCGCAGAGTCCGGACCGCGCCGTTACCGTACAAGACGTTGAACTTCTCGGCGTGGCACCATCCGGCGCGGACCTCGTAGGCGATCAGGCCCGTCTTGGGCACGGGCGGCTTGGAGTAATCCTGATACCAGAACGTATCCGCCATGACCGGCACGTCCACCCAGTTGACCGTGCGCGCCTGGTCGGTGTCAGGATCGATCTCGCGATAACTGACGTCCGTCCGCAGGTACGGCACGGTCACCAGGTCCTTGCCGACGGGAAATGGAAAGCCGCTACCCGCTTCTATGTAGATCCCCAGCAGGCCGAGGCCGCTCCAGTTGGCCAGCTTGGGCACCTGGTCGAAGATGTCTTCGCTGTAGAGCATGCGCAGGCAATAGGTGCTGAACTTGGAACTGTAGGGAAAGTAACTTTTCGTCGGGTCGTCGGGCGAGCATTCGGCTCCCGGACAGATCAAGTGTCTCCGCGCAACCAGCCCGTCGGCCACGAGCCGTCCGAGATTGACGTTTTCCACGGCGTGCCGGGAGAAACAGTCCGGATCGCCGCTTTGACTCATCCCGCCCCAGTGCCCGCTGAGCGGGAGATTGCCCAAGTAGTCGCTGAAGGCAAAGCCGGGAAGCCGGTTCCGACGGCTGGCAGTGTAATGGTTCAGTCCGACGGACACGGCTCGCATCTGGACGGCGCAGGCCGCCAGCCTGGCTTGCGCCTTGACCTCCGAAAGCGACGGGAGCAGCACCGCCACCAGCAGCGCGATCACGGTCAGGACGACCAGCAGCTCGATGAGGGTGAAACCGAGGCGCCGGCAACCGGCCGTATCCTGGACTACGGACCTCGCCGGCGCCTGAAATGACCGTCGGCCAAACACCCTAGATCACGCCTTTCAGAATTGCAGACCCCTGTAGGATCAGGTGCTGCGTCGGTGGTGTCAACATTATGTCACCCTAAATCGCCGCCGTTGGCGCAAAGCTTGTGTGTGATGGCGTTTTCGCCGCTCTCGGCGGCCGTGATTGCCGGGCGCGACAAAACTCGGGATGAGTTCAATCCGCCAGGCAGTTGACTGGCGGGCCTCCGGCCGCTATCTTGTTAGTCAGTCCTCCAGCAACAGGAACGAAAGCGCATGACGATTCAGAATTGGTCAGACGAAATTATTGTTGCCGAGATGGCCGACGACCCTCAGTTTGCCGACGAGATGGCGGCTCTGGCGGAGATGCTTGCCGGAAAGGGCGCCAACGTCGTGCTGAACCTGGGAGCTGTCAGTTTCATCAACTCATCGAGCATTTCCAGGCTGCTTCGCCTGCGAAAGCAGATGCTCGCCAGCGGCAAGCGACTGATCATTTGCGGCGTCAATGACCAGGTCGGGGGCGTCTTCGTGGTGACGGGACTGGACAATATCTTTGAGTTCACCAAGGACGTGGCGACCGCCCTGACGAAGTTGCAGCTCGCCCAGGGCCAAGCGACCACGAGTTGATGGCGGCACGGCCGGTGAGTCGGCGCCAAAGGCGGCCTCGGGCCCGATCCGGCTGGCCGATGTCCTCGCTGCTGGCGGCTCATTTAGGCTTGCATCGGACGCGCCGGGGGCTATAATTCTGCTTTTCGGGCGGTTAGCCAAGAGAAAGGAACCGTGGATTTAGCATGATCAGGGTCAAGGCCAGAGGCAACGAATCGGTGGAGCAGATGTTGCGCCGGTTCAAGAAGATGTGTGAGAAGGAAGGTCTTACGAAGGACATCAAGCGCACCAGCTATTACGAGAAGCCTTCGGAACGACGCCGTCGCCGCATGCGCAAGAGCGTGAAGCGGCAAATGCAGGATGATAAGGGACGAGGCGGCCCGCGCTTTAGGTAAAGAGTCAGGGAGACCATCAATCCACGAGCCCGGCCGCGGACGCCCCAGGCGCGCCGGACGGCATTCAGCGAAGTCTTCGGGGCTTGCCGCGCGGCGCCATGAGTTTTTCCCGGAAGGCTCCGCGATGCTGAGCTAGTTTTCGCCTCCCGATCTCCCTGAAACGCTCGACATCACTCTCCAGCGCCGCGAGGAGCCGTCTTTCCGGGCTTCGCCCGGGGACCCCCGGGGCAGGCGGTGGCTCGACCGGCGGAAGGCAATGAGGCAGCAACGGCATAAAGGAATATCGCTGTGATGGTAGAAGTCGACTCCGGTGCCCGCCGCAATCTCATTTTGTTGGGTCTTCTCGCCAGCTTGGTCGTGTTGGGCGTGGCCGGTGCCGCCGTAGCTGACGACGGTGCGGGGGGATCGTCCGCTGTCAGCTTGTCGGACTTCTCTCGTTGGCACCCCATCTTGATCTGGTGGGTGGCGCCGATCGGGTCGCTGGTTGCCCTGCTTTTCGCCTGGCTGTTCTACCGGCAGGTCAAGAGGGCCAACGAGGGCGATGAGAACATGAAGGCCATCGCCAAATACGTCCGCGAAGGCGCGTACGCCTACTTGAAGCGTCAGTACAAAGTCGTCCTCGTGTTTTTCATCATCATGTCGGCGGTCCTGGCCGTGATGGGCCTGATCGGCGTGCAGCACCAGATCGTCTTTGTGGCGTTCCTGAGCGGGGGGTTCTTTTCGGGTCTGTGCGGCTTTTTCGGGATGAAGACCGCCACCATGGCCTCCAACCGCGCCACCCAGGGCGCCAAGGAGAGTCTTAACCGCGGGTTGCAGGTGGCCTTCCGTGCAGGGGCGGTCATGGGGCTGGTGGTGGTGGGCTTCGGGCTGCTGGACATCAGCATGTGGTTCCTGATCCTGACCCAGTTTTCTCCCTGGCTGTACGGTGTGATGGGATGGGGTCCCTTCGAGATGTCCCTGGTGGAAGTGACGGTGGTGATGCTGACGTTCGGGATGGGGGCCAGCTCGCAGGCGTTGTTCGCCCGGGTCGGCGGGGGGATCTTCACCAAGGCGGCCGACGTCGGGGCCGACCTGGTCGGCAAGGTGGAGGCGGGCATCCCCGAGGACGACTCCCGCAACCCGGCTACCATCGCCGATAACGTCGGCGACAACGTCGGGGACGTCGCCGGCATGGGGGCGGACCTGTACGAGAGCTACTGCGGCTCGATCCTGGCCACGGCCGCTCTGGGCGTGGCGGCGGCGACCTCGCTGACACTGGGCTTTGACGGCCAGATGCGACTGCTGGCGGCGCCGATGGTGCTGGCGGGCATCGGCATCGCCCTTTCCATCGTCGGCATTTTCATGGTCCGCACCCGCGAAGGGGCATCCATGAAGCAGCTCCTGGGCGCCCTGGGATTGGGCGTGAACGGCTCGACCGTTCTGATCGCCGGCGCCGCCGGGGCGGTCTGCTGGGTGCTGCTGAGCGGGATTCATCCGGACCTGCACTGGTGGGGCGTCTGGCTTTCGATCGTCAGCGGACTGCTCGCCGGCCTGGTCATCGGCAAGAGCGCCGAATACTACACCAGCTACGACTACAAGCCGACCCGGGGCATCGCCGAGCAGTCCGAGACGGGTCCGGCGACGGTCATCATCGGCGGCGTCGCCGAGGGCATGAAGAGTACCTGGGCGGCGCTGGCGACGGTGATCGTGGCCATCATGTGTGCCTACGCCTTCGCCGGCGGCTTCTCCAGCCCGCCGCTGGGTCTGTACGGGGTGGGCATCGCGGCCGTGGGAATGCTGGCGACACTGGGTATCACCCTGGCGACCGACGCCTACGGCCCCATCGCCGACAACGCCGGGGGCAACGCCGAGATGACGCACCAGCCGCCGGAGGTTCGTCAGCGGACCGACGCCCTGGACTCACTTGGTAACACCACGGCCGCGACGGGCAAGGGCTTCGCCATCGGCTCGGCCGCCCTGACCGCGCTGGCCCTGCTGGCCGCCTACGTCGAGGAGGTCCGCGTCGGTCAGAACCGCCAGGCAATGACCGCCATCGTCAAGTACATGCCCGAGGCGAAGACCGACCCCGCGGCCGGGTTGGGCAAACTGTTCTATCTGGGCAAGAGAAAGTTCGGCGTGAAGATTAAGGAAGGCGTCAGGCAGGGCTGCTTCGGCGCGTTCATGGCCGGGTCGCCCGTGCCCGAGAATTTGCGCGTCGGCCCGCTCAACGTCAAGCCCAGCAAGCCCATCTCGCCGGAACAATCGACGATAATGGTGATAACGCCCAAGACCGAAAAGGACTTCAACACTTTCAAAACCGGCTATGAGCGCGCGCCCGACAGAGTGGGCCCTGCCTACGTGATGCCCCCTGACCCGGGGCTGAAGATCGAGGACGACCGGGTGATTTGCACGCTCGTCTCCACCCGCAAGGCCGGCCTGGGGCGGTTCATGAGCTTTTACGACGTGACGTTGATGAACCCCAAGGTTCTGTGTGGTCTGTTCTCCGGGGCGCTGCTGGTGTTCCTGTTCAGCGCCCTGACGATGAAGGCCGTCGGCCGGGCCGCCAACGCGATGGTCAAGGAGGTCCGCCGGCAGTTCAAGGAGATCCCCGGCATTATGGAGGGCACCGCAAAGCCGGATTATGCCCGCTGCGTGGCTATTTCCACGGCCGGGGCGCAGAGGGAAATGGTCCTGCCTTCGCTGCTGGCGCTGATCGTGCCGGTGGCGGTGGGGCTGCTGCTGGACGTGGGCGGCGTTCTGGGCCTGCTGGCGGGGGGGCTGACCTGCGGCTTCGCCATGGCGATCTTCATGGCAAACGCCGGCGGGGCGTGGGACAATGCTAAGAAGTGGATTGAGACGGGCCAGCTCGGCGGCAAGGGCTCCGACAACCACAAGGCCGCCATCGTGGGCGATACTGTGGGCGATCCGTTCAAGGACACCTCCGGGCCGAGCCTGAACATCCTGATCAAGCTGATGAGCATGGTTTCGGTGGTCTTCGCCGGCATGACCGTCAAGTACGGTGCCCAGATCGCCGAGTGGCTGCACCTGCAATAATGCGTCGAGAGCGCGAGACGCCGGTCGAACCGGCCGGCGGACCGGGCGAACAATACCTCAGGAATGTCCACGGACCCGGCAGACATACGCCGCGTGAAGAAACCCAAGCCGCGGCCCCCCTCGCCGCGTCGGTTGGCGGTTGAGATTGCCCGAACGGCGCATGACCGGCACTGCGTCGACATCGCGGTGCTGGATTTGCGCGGGATCAGCCCGGTGACGGATTACTTCGTGATCTGCACGGGCACCTCCGACCGGCAGATGCGTTCCGTTGCCGAGGAGGTGGTCACCGAGGCGGCCAAATCCGGCCAGCCGGTGTACAACGTTGCGGGGCTGGATTCGACCAAGTGGGTCCTGCTGGACTTCGTGGACGTGGTGGTACACATCTTCGACGCGGAATACAGGCGGCATTACGACCTGGAACTGATCTGGGGAGACGCCCGATCGGTCAGTTGGCGGCCGCCGCAGAGAAGGCACGCCAAAGACGCGAAAGGGAACGGCGATGGATCTTGAGCAGCAACTGAGAGAGGAGTTCCGCCGGGCCATCGACGAACTGGTCAAGCCGCCCGTGCTGGTGGGGGCGAATTGGCTTCGGTCGTGCCCCAGCGGCAAGCCGGCCGATTTCCAGTTCATGGGCACGGGAAAGATGGCCAAGGCCACCGGCAAAGCGCCCAGGCGCATTGCACGCGGCCTCCTGAAGATAGTGAAGCTCAAGGAAATAGGACTGCGGGCCGAGCTCGCGCCCAACGGGACCATCAACCTCTGGAAGGTCAAGTCGCCCAAGAAGCCCCCATCCGGGAGCAAGGAAAAGAAAGGGTCCCAGGCCGAAAACGGCAAGCCGTAAGCGTCCGCTCGCATGAACATTCGTCGGCAGCTTGAAGATCGTCTGCGAGACGCCCTCGCGACCGCCACGGGCAAGCCGGACCTTCCCGCCCTCATCACCCCGTCAACCCGCCCGGAATTCGGCGACTATCAGGCCAATGGCGTGATGCCCGCGGCCAAGGCGATCGGCACCAACCCGCGCAAGCTCGCGGAGAAGGTGCTGGCCGCCGCCGGTCTGTCCGATCTGGCCGAAAGCGCCGAGGTCGCCGGGCCGGGGTTCATCAACATCCGCCTCGGCGACGACTGGCTGGGGCAGCGACTCGTCGAACTGGCCGGCGACGGACGCCTGGGAGCGGAGAGCCCCGACAGGCCGCAGACGATCGTGGTCGACTATTCCGCCCCCAACCTCGCCAAGGAGATGCACGTCGGCCACCTTCGCTCCACCATCATCGGAGACGCCCTGACTCGCGTCCTGGAGTTCCTCGGCCACAACGTCATCCGACAGAACCACGTCGGCGACTGGGGAACGCAGTTCGGGATGCTCGTGGCGAACTGGGACGACATGGTCCGGGGCAAGACGAGGGCGCCGGACGGAGATTACGGTCCGAAGTCCGCCTACGTCGGAATCGAAGACATGGAGGAGTTCTATCGAGAGGCAAAGAAGAAGTTCGACACGGACCCCGAGTTCCAGGCCCGCGCCCGACAAGCCGTGGTCGACCTTCAGACCGGCAAACAACAAGTGCTGGGCAAATGGCAGAAGGTCGTCTCGGAATCGCTTTCGCACGTCGCAACGGTGTATCGTCGCGTTGGAGTCGGACTCTACGAAGACCACGAGCGCGGGGAGAGCTACTACGGCGGACTCGTCCGGGATGAATTCGGAGGACACAAGTACTTACCCGGACGGAATATGCTGCCAAAGGTTGTCGAGGCCCTGCGGGCCAAGGGCCTGCTGGAAGAGTCCGAGGGCGCCCAGTGCGTTTTCGTCGATGAGTTCAAGGGCAAGGACGGCGAGCGGCTGCCGCTGATCGTCCAGAAGTCGGATGAAGGGTATCTCTATTCCACGACGGACCTTGCGGCGATTTGGTTCCGCTGTGGGAAGGGCCAAGCCGCCGGGCAGGTCGATTGGAAGGCGGATCGGATCCTGTACGTGGTGGACGCCCGGCAGAGCCTGCACTTCCGCATGGTCTTCGCCGTCGCCCGCGCCGCCGGCTTCGCCCCGGAGGCGGTCCGCCTGGAGCACGTGGCCTTCGGGACGATGATGGGCGCTGACGGCCGGCCGTTCAAGACCCGTGAAGGCGGAACGGTCAAGCTTATCGACCTGCTGGACGAGGGCGAGAGCCGGGCAAAGGCCGTGGTCTTGGAAAAGAACCCCGAGCTGAATGGCGACGCGCGGGCCGACGAGATCGCCCGCATCGTCGGCATCGGTGCGATCAAGTACGCCGACCTGTCCCAGAACCGCACCAGTGACTACGTCTTCAGCTTCGACAAGATGCTCGCCCTGGACGGCAACACCGCCCCGTACATGCAGTACGCCTACGCCCGGATCCGCAGCATTTTCCGCAAGGGCGGTGAGACCGATTTCGACCCGGCCGGCGTGAAAATCGCCCTGGCCGCCCCGGCCGAACGAGTTCTGGCAGTCAAGCTGCTGCAATTCCCCGAGACGCTCCAGGCCGTTGCCGACGAGTGCCTGCCGAACCTCCTGTGCGCCTACCTGTACGACCTCGCCGTCGCCCTTACCAGGTTCTACGAGAACTGCCCCGTGCTCCAATCCCCCGAGCCGGTTCGCTCCAGCCGGCTGGCGCTGTGCGCCTTGACGGCCGGCCTCATCCGCACCGGGCTGGACCTCCTCGGCATCCAGACCGTCGAGCAGATGTAGTCGAGCCCTCCGGCTCCGGCCGGCTGTGTCGGGCGGCGGCATGCTTCTGGAAGCAGAAGCATGGCACCATCGCCCTAAGTCTTTGCGAAACCGACAAAAGCGGTTAGAATACGGGCTGTGCAGTGCTCGTCGACGGGACGATCACAACCCCAGCGGGAAACGAGGAGGAACAGGTCCGTCGGGCCTGCAACCAAGCCGCGGCAGCAGCGCCAAGAGGACCCGTTCTCAAAGGACCGCGCCATGAAAAACAACCGAACGGACAGGATCCGATGTTTGGCCGGGGTAATCCTTCTGGCGGTGGGGGCCTTCTGCTGGGCCGACGAGCCCCCGCTGCCGGGCGACGCCAACAACGACGGCGCCGTAGATGGCGCCGACTACACCATCTGGGCCGACAACTACGAGCCCGGGGTGGCGGGCAAGACCTGGGAGCAGGGCGACTTCAACGGCGACGGCATCGTCGACGGCGGCGACTACACCATCTGGTCCGACAACTACAACGCCGTCCCATTCCGCGCCGATATCCAGATCTACAATAACACCGGCTCCGCCAAGACGAATTGGCCGGTCCTGCTGACCGTCTGGAAGGTCTTCGGGGCGAACCTGGACCTGGACAAGCTCAATTCGGCCGGCTTTCACGTCTACGACCAGACGGGCGCGGAAGTCCCGCACATGATCCGGCCGATCCCGCCGGATTTCAGCCTGGGCAACGACGAGATCGTGTTCATCATCCCCCAGATGGCCGCCGGCCAGACGCTGAACTATCGCGTCACCAACACCTCCCTGCCGGGCATGACCCAGCAGATTAACCTGATCGACAACCCCAACAACATGCTGCCCAACGGCGGCTTCGAGACCGATACCGGCGGGGTGCCGACGGGCTACTACGTGGCCTCGGGCAGCGCGTCGACGATTTCGTACGACACCGCCACCAAGCACTCGGGAATGCGCTCGATGAAGCTGACCCTGCCGGTCGGCATGGCCGTCACGCTGAAGACTAGCGCCACCGTGCCCATCGGCCAGGGGCTGCATTACCACTTCAGCATCTGGGGCAAGACCGACAACCTCGCCTACACCGGCTACGGCTTCACGGGCGGCGGCAGGATCCGGTTTGAATCGACGGCCTTCACCGGGCGGAGCGAGCTGACCCTTCGCGACTACCGCCCGTGGTTCTGTTACCGCTTCGATTCAGACGACCCCGACGCCTGGGGCGTTCCCTGCAACGGCTCCAAGGGCGTCGCCAGTCGCCAGGTCCGGCTGTCGCTGTCCGCCTACCAGGAGAACAAGCCCTTCCTGACCGGCACCCGGACCGGCAGGATCTGGCTCGACGAGGCGCTGCTGCTGGTCCAGCCGAAGATCACCGTGGACCGGCAGACGCCGCTGGCGAACGTGGCCAAGAAGGGGGCGGTGATCGTCGCCCGCCCGGTAAACATGCCGCGGTACAAGGCCTTCGCCCACGAGGCCGTCAGCAGCTTGAAGGCCTTCGCCATGCGCGGGCAGCGCCATCAGCTTCGCTTCGGCGTCCACGCCGTGCAGACGCTTCAGAACGTTCAGGTCTACGTCATGCCCCTGAACGGGCCCGGCGGGCAACTGTCCGGCGGGAACCTGGATCTGGAGAGGCTGGGCAGCTTCGTCGAGGACTACGCAAGCCTGATCGAGCTGGCCGCCGGCAACACGGCCGAGTACCTGCTGGGCATCGACGTGCCGGCCGGCTTGCAGCCGGGGACGTACAAGGGCCTGGTCATCGTCACGGCCGGTACGCGGACGCTGGGCGTCCTGCCGTTGGAGATGGAGGTCCTGCCGATTGACGTACCGTCCATGGAGGGGACCTACGTGGGGGGCATCTACAACATCGGCTACCCACTGGATCGCGACGACCGATTCTACACCTGCTACGGCAAGGTGCGCTTCAACTTCCTGATGCTGTTCGATTACTTCTCGACGCACATGGGCGGAGATGAGATCGACCTGGCAGGCGCCCAGCAGCAGGTGGACAAGATGGCCACGCTGGCCCACGTCACCGGCGGCATCGGCTTGTACCGCGAGCCGAACATGAGCCGCGACCAGCCCCGGAAGTGGTACCAGATCGCCAGCAACACCGAGTTCGACCCGCTGGACCCCTACGGCAGCAGCACCACCGACCCGCAGTACATGAGCGGCTACCAGGACCTGGCCGAGCAGCTTGAGACGTATGCAATCCAGCACAACTGGCCCGACATGATCTACATGGTCAGCGACGAGCCGGACAGAGCGGCCGACGTCGACCCGTCCATGGGCTGGCTGAACGATCGCCTGCCCAATGCCATCACCAACTGCGACACCCAGTACCACGACATGGTCAAGACCTGGAGTTGGTACAACATGCCGGTGCTGGACGATCCGGCCCACTGGACCGGTCCGCTGATGTACGACTACGTTCGGGCCAATTCAGGACGGTTCGGCATCTGCGGGACGGCCTTGGGCCTGTCGGCCGGGCGCTACCAGCCGGGGTTGATGATGGCGTCTTCCGGGGCGTGCTACTGGCACTGGTGGCACACGCAAAGGGCCATCCAGGAGATCGGCGGGAAGGTGCTTCGGATGCACCACGTGGCGGCCATGGGCGCCGGCGCCAACGACCTGCGCTACTACCTGGTGCTGAAGGACAGGATCGCCAACTGCACCGACCCCGCCCTGGCAACCGCCGCCCAGGCCTGGCTGGACGACATCTTCTCCTTCTGCTCGGCCGATCACGACCGTCACCTGCTGCCTTACAACGGCGTGCCGGTCGACTGGGGCTACGACCGCTGGTATGACGACTGGCGCTCCGACATGAAGGACATCATCCTCACGCTGCCACAGTAGCAGCACAGGGCCCAACCGCCACGTCTGCTGTTCGCAGACGTCTGCGCCCGGGCCGGAGCGGGCTAGGACGATTGATTTGTGCTGGCGGGTTGGCCGGTGGGGCGTTTTGGCTTGGTCACGCCGAACCAGTCCCACCAGGGCCTCTTGGGCTCCGGCGGCTTGGCGAAGGGATCAGCCTTGGCGGCGAGGACCCTCTGCCATTCGTCGGCCTCGGGGCCGGCGTCCTCGCCGGTCAGCTCCCGGAGGGCCTGACTCGCGCGAAAGCGGACGCCGTAGGCCGGGTCTTGCAAGCATACAAGCAGCGTCGCCAGTACCTCGCGCCGCTGGTAGTGACGAAGCGCCCCCGCGGCGGCGGCGCGGACATCGACGGAGTCGTCGGTCGTGGCCGCTTCGGAGAGGATCTTGACGGGCAAGTCGGCTTCCTCCCTGGCGCCGGCGGCTAGGTCGACCATCCGATCCAGCGCCACGGCCGCATCCCACCGCACAACCGCGTCGGGGTCCTTCAGCGATGCCGCGACCACTTTGACGTACTTCACATTCCCCGACCGGCCGAGGGCCCGCAGGGCGGCGCTTCGGACGGTGGCGGCCGGGTCGCCCGTCATGGCCGCGTAGTAGGTCAGATACGGCTCCCGCCTGCCCCGGCCCTTGCCGGAAAGCTTTTCAACGGCCTGGCGGCGCAGGTCGGCGTCGCACGACTTGAGCATCTGCTTGACCAATTGGTCGCGCGACGGCCCGAACAGCCTGGTCATCAGTCTGCCGCGGGCTTTCCCATCACCGGAGCCGCACCCGGCCGCCGCAACCGCCGTCGCAAGAACAAGCAAGCGCGGGAAATACTTCATATCTCTTGTGCTCCGCGTCCGCCGACCATGGGCAGGCAGGCGGCCAGTTCGTCGGTGCCGACCCAGGCCACCTCGCCGACCTCCCGGCCGGCGAAGCGTCGGGCTACCCTGGCAAATCGCTCCGGGTTGTCGGTGGAAAAGCATCGCAGCGTGCCGCTGGAGCGGGCGCTGAGCAGCCCGCTGTCGCACAGATGCGCCTGGATGCGCTCGGCGGCGGCCTGCCCGGGGTCCAGCAGCAGGGCCTCCGGGCCCATCAACTTGGCGATGGCGTCCGAAAGCAGCGGATAGTGCGTGCAGCCGAGAATGAGCACGGCCGGACGGGCACGCTGGAGGTCGTGCAGGTAGTCGCTCAGGACGTGCAGCACGATGGGGTCGTCCTGCGACCGGCCCTCCTCGACGATCGGCACCAGCAGCGGGGCGGCGGCCGCCAGAACCCGGCAACTGCCGTCCAGCGCCCGAATCGCCCGCTGGTACGCCCCGGAGATGATGGTCGCCTCGGTGCCAATCACGCCGATGGTTCGCCCCTGGGCCAACTGGACGGCTCGCACCGCCGCCGGCTGGACGACCCCGATCACCGGCACGGGGCAAATCCGGCAGATCGCATCCAGTGCCACGGCCGAGGCCGTGTTGCACGCCACCACCAGCAGTTTCGGATCGAACCGCAGGAGAAAGGCCGCGTCCTGCAAGGCGAAGTCCCGAACGGTGCGGGCCGACTTGATGCCGTAGGGTACCCGGGCCGAATCGCCCAGATACACCACGTCTTCGGTCGGCATTCGCTCCAGCAGTTGCCTGACGACCGTCAGCCCGCCCAGGCCGGAATCGAAGACGGCGATCGGCCGCTCCGCGCTCTTGCTGGCTCCCGCGTCCATTCGAGCAACGAGAGTATCAGTCAAGGGGCAACTCTGGCAAGAAGTTGTTGCACGGCGGCCAGGGGGACCCTCGGCCGTCCAAGGCGGGCTTCCGGCTTGCCGGAGCCGTGGAAGTCCGAGCCGCCGGTCACCAGTAGGCTCAGGCGCCTGGCCAGACCCAGGTAGGCGCGGGTCTGGGCGGGGCTGTGGTCGGAGTGATAGACCTCGACGCCGTCCAGGCCGTAGCCGACCAGCCAGCGCACGGCCCGCTCGAGCTGGGCGAAGTTGGCGCATTGAAGCTGCAAGGGGTGGGCCAGGATAGCCAGCCCGCCGGCGGCGTGAATGGCCTCGACCGCCTGGGCCGGCGCGAGCCGCTCCTTGTCAACGAAGGCCGCCGCCCCGTAGCCCAGGTAACGCCGGAAGGCCTCCGTGACGGTGCGGGCGTAGCCCTTCTGGCAGATGAGCTTGGCCATGTGCAACCGGCCCAGAACGGCCGTGTCGGAATCGGCACCGCCGGCAACCTGCCGGAGTTGGTCCATCGTCACGTCCACGCCCAAGGCCTGCAACTTGGCGATCATCTTGGGGTTTCGCTGGTTGCGCTGCTCCAGGAGGTCCCTCAGGGTTTCGGTCAAGACCGCCGAGGCCGGATCGAGCCCCAACCCGAGGATGTGCAGCGTTCCGCCGGAGAACCGGGCGGATATCTCCACGCCCGGGATGAAGCGAACGGGCAACCCCGCGGCGGCGCGGGCGGCCTCGGCCAAGCCGGCCAGCGTGTCGTGGTCGGTCAGCGCGATGGCCGCGAGGCGCTTGGACTCAGCTTGTTGGACCACTTCCGCGGGGGTTAGGTCCCCGTCGGACGCAACGGAGTGGATGTGCAGGTCGACGAAATTTCGCATGTCGCGTGTGCAGCGGACCGAAACTCACTTTTCCCGACCAAAGGCTGCCGCCATCTCGCGAACGGCGGCGTCCGGGTCCTTCGCAAATACCTCCAGCAGCGTCTTGTAGCCCTTGGTCCGCTGGCCGGCCAACAGCTCGATCAGGCGCATCCGAACCAGGGGCGATGGATCCTCAACGTTCGGGCCCATCAGGGCGATGATCCTCCCGTCCAAGTCCACGTGCTGAAGGGCGGCAAGCATCTCGGCCCGGACCAGCGCCGAGGGCGCCTTGAGGAAAGCCCGCGTCATGCTCAGCAGGATGGGCTTCGTCAGCACCTTGGGGAAGGCCGCCTCGGCCTTTCCCTGCTCGACGCTTCGAACGTATCCCAAAAGCGAGGCGGTCAGCCGCGCCGCCCGGAGCTGGGCGGGCAGGTCGCCCTGTTGGAGGTCCCCCACGATGCAGGCCAGGGCGTACCTGACGGCGGTCTCGTCCGCCGACGCCTGGATGAATCCCGCCCGTTCGATCTCCACCGGTGGGATCTTCACGCCAGGCGCTGAAGACATCACCTTGTCGCCGCGCTGGAGCGGGTCGAGGACCGCACTGACGGTAAGTTTCAGGTCCGCGATCGGGTGCGCCATCAGGAATGTCTGGGCCGGGCCGACGTCCAAGCGAACTCTCTGGCGGACGCTTTGGCCCGGCGGAAGATACCTCGGTGCGGGCAGGTGCGCCGCCGTAAGGTTAGGCAGGGCGGTCTTGGCGGCGCCTTCGACGGTGAGGCTCAGAAACACCACCGGCGTAAACAGCCCGTCCGGGCCGAGGGTAAGGCGATGCTGCGAGACGTTCTTTAGCTCGAGTGTGACGGCAATGGGTTCGCCGGGCGCGACCCTGTTGGCCGCGGCGGCCAGCGTGATGCTGACGAGCCGTTCGGGGAAACGGCCGATTTGAAAGACGTCCGCCGGCAGCTTCGCCTGAACGTCCCGGAGTTGCTTGGCGTGCGGCACCGGCGGCAGAGCTACCTTGTGCTTGCTGGCGACAGCGGCCAGCTCGCGCCAGGCCGGGCCGGTGCGCGGGTTGCCTGCGGCCTCAAGCAGCACCGCTTGCGCCTTGGCCGGCGCGCCCGCCGCGAAGTAGTGCCGCGCGAGGATGGCCGCCGCGAAGGGGTCTTTGGCCGCCAGCGGGGTCAGGAGCTTCAGGCCCCCCTGGACTTGGCCCGCCTCCATTCTGGCGGCCCCGAGCACGCGCTGGATGAAGGGGTCGTCCCCGGCCGACATTTCCGCGGCCTTGGCCCATTCCAGAGCCACCTTGGGCTGGGCGCGGAAGTGAAGATCGAACCATCCCAGCTCGGCCATTTGCGACCCGGTGCGCTTGACGGCGGGGGCGCTGAGCGGCTCGTACACCCTGGCCATGAAATCGACGTGTGCCTTCGCCTGGTCGTCTTGCCCCAACGAGCGGCAGGCCTCCACCATCAGCGCCCGCAGAGCCAGGCTGTGCCCGTGCTCCTTGGCGACGGACTGGAACAGCTCCAGGGCCTTGGCGGCCTGGCCGGAGTCGAGCATCGCGTTGGCATAGTCGATCAGGAACGTGTTCAGAACGTTCTGGGCCGGGGGCCTGTCCTTGGAAAGGGCGTAGCCGTGCTCGTAGAACTTCAGCGACTCCAGGTACAGCCCGGCCGACTGAAGCCTCTGGGCTAGCTCCCAGGCGGCGTCGAGGTCTCGGGGATTGGCCTGAAGGGATTTCAGCGTCAACTGGAAGGCGTCGATCAGGCCGGTTTTCTTCTCCAACCGCGCCTGCTCCCGAAGCGCAGTCGGCTCGTCGGGATCGAGCTCCAGCGCCCGGCGGCAGGCCGCCTTCGACTTTGCGGTGTCTCCCTGGCGGAAGTAGACTTGACAAAGCTCGGCCTCGGCCGCGGCGCGGAACTCCGGCAGGAACCGTTCGCGGGCGACGATCTCCTCCAGCAGTGCCCGGCGCTGGTCGGCCCGGTTGAGCGTAGCCTGGCCCAGGTGCATCCAGCGGACGGCCATGGCGTAGTCATTCGGGCGGGCCCGCAGGTAGCGGTCGGCCGCGGCGGTCGCTCGCTCCAGCTCGCCGGAGCCCTCGTACAGGTCAACCAACTGCCGGTTGGTCCGGACATGATCGCCCCGGAGACGACTGGCGTATCCCAGCAGGGCGCGGATCCTGCCAAAGCGCGCGACGACGGACTCGTCCCGGAGGTGTCCGAGGCAGCGGGCGGCGTGATTGAGGCTGTCCACCGTCAGCGCTGCCTCGGGCGCCGGCGCGGTGCTCGGCGCCGTGGCCGTTCCGGCCGGGGCCGACTGAGCCCCGGCAACAACCCACGTGGGAAAGATCCACAGCAGCGCCGCCGCCCCTGCCGCCCACAATGTTGAGCTGATCGCTCGTGTCTGCATCGTTTTACCGCCGCTACTGCGGAGGCAGCGTGATCATCAGCATCTGGCGGTCCTGTTCGCCGCGCTTGACCAGGAACTGCACCGGCTCTGTCGCGGCGGACAGTTCCTTGAGCACCTTGCCCAGCGTCTCCACGTCCGGAATCGGCTTGTCGCCGACGTGGGTGATGATGTCGCCGGGCTGCAACTTGCCCGTCGCCGCCGGCGAATTCGGCAGCACCAGCGTCGCCAGCACGCCCCGGGTGGTGAGCGCGCTCACCCGGCCGGGGTAGCGGTCGAAGTCCACCAGATTGCGGCAGGCGATGCCCAGCGCTTGGTTGTAGTAGCGGGGCGCCTCGTGCGGCTGGAGCGGCATCAGCTCCAGCGTCACCTGGGCCTCAAAGGTCGACCCTTCGCGGAAGAGGGTCAGCGAGATTCGATCCCCGGCCTTGAAGCGATACAGCAGCCGCCGGAAATTCGTGGCAATCAGTGCTGGCGTGGGCAGCTCCGGCAGCGGCTTGCCGTTCAGGCCGACGATGGCGTCGCCCTGCTTGACGTTGGCCTTATCGGCCGGCCCGCCCGATCGCAGTTGCTCGATCAGAACGGCCGGCTTGCCCGCCGGCAGCTTCTTGATCTCGGCCTCTTCGGCGGCAACGCGCTTGTATCTCCACACGCCCATCCACGCCAGCCTGCGCGACTCTCCCTTTTGGGGGATCCGGCCCAGGACATGGGCGAATTCCGCAACGGGGAGGAAGAATCTGGTGCTTTGCAGGCCCGCCAGACCGATCTCCGTCCATCGATTTCGCAGCAGCATTCGGAATTCCATCGGAATCTGCTGGGAGACGATGCCGACCATCCGACCGTCCGAGGCGAACACCGGGCTGGAGGCATTGGTCAAATCCCCGCCGCTGACATAGATCACCTCGCCGGGCATGCGAAGCTTGGCCGCCACCCGGGCGACGCCGACGTACGGCACGTTCCCCGTCTGCGGGCCGAGCAGCCCCACGCCGATCACCTGCTGACCCAGTTTCAAGTCCACGCGGACGAACTTCAGGTCCTTCCAAGGGTGCTTGCCCGTGACGCGAAGGAAGGTGAGGTTCTCTTCCGGATCGGTGCCCATCAGCTCGGCTTTGAACTTTTTCTCGGTCGAGCCGCTGGGAATCAGGAAGAAGTCTCTGAATTCATCAGCCGGCACGGCCCCGGAGACATCGCGCGTGAGGAAGACGCCGTTGGCCGCATCGATGCAGACGCACTGCCCGATGCGCTTCTGCACGCCCACCATTTCGTTGTGGTAGACGTACTCCAGGCGTGCCAGGGCGCTGCTTGCCTTGGCCGCTATTTGCGCGATGGCATCCTCCGACGCCCCTTGCCCGTACGACGCCGCCGTCAGAGAGCATATCAGGCCCAGCGCGAGCGGCACCTTGTTTCTATTCATGATTTGCTTCCTTTCCGTTGTCTGGCGGAGGCTGATTTTCTCGTTTCCGCAGCGGCGAGTCGTTCACGCCACGACGGGCCGGCCTCTGCGGACATCCACCGCAATACAAACCATATCAGCAGCCCCGAGAGCAGCATGGCCACGGAGGTGTACTGGTTGTGCGTCAGTTCCAATTGGAGCAGGGCATGTGGGTTGTCGCCGCGCAGGCTTTCAAGGACAAAGCGCGTAATGGGATACAGCACCAACATTAACGCGAAGACTTGTCCTTCGCGCCGCCGCAGCCGGGAAAAGCCCAGCAGCACGCCTGTGATCAGCAAAGCGTTGATCGCTCCGAAGGCCTGCGCAGGCTGGATGGGTAACGAGCGAAGCGCCGCCGCTTGGCGGGCCTGCGCCGGCGTCAACTCCGAGGGCATCTTCACGAGCCGTTCACCGCTCTTGCTTCGTTGGACGTTCCCGTCCCGGTCTTTCCGGAAAAGCCACGAGCGCACGCCGATTTCGCGCAGGGCTTCCTCTGGCAAGGTGGCGGCCTGGCTGTGAAAAGCCGGCGACGACGCGGCCCCGCCGAAGGAATTCGGCCCCTTGCCGTACCGCAGCAGGGGCTTGGCGGCATAGGGGAAACGCATCCCAAGGGAATAATGGGCACCGCAGCGGGCACCGTAACAGCAACCGTTCAACAGACAGCCCATCCGCCCGAAGGCCAGGCCGATCATCAGCGAGGGGGCGATGATGTCCATATACCGTCGCATCGGCAGTCGCCGCAGACGCAGGTAAGCCGCGATGGCGATCACCGCCAGGGCGGCCCCACCGTAGTAGATAAGCCCCCCGGAGGTGATGTTGAAAATCTCCGGCAGCGGGTGCTTGTGCCAGGCGAATTGACTGTCCCAGCGCTCGATGACGAACGCCGCCCGCGAGCCGGCCACCCCGGCCACTAACGCCAGCAGCCCCAAGCTTGTGACCGCGTCCTGATCTTCGCCAAAACGCCTTGCCCGCCACCGTGCAAGATAAATCCCGACGAGAAATCCCAGCACGAGCATCAGCCCGTAGCCGTAAATGCGCAGACCAACCGACTGGCCGAACAGGTTGATCTCGCCAAAATCAATAATGACCTGTTGCATGAATCTCTTGTCGGCGCGAGCTATGCGCTAACCTGCCCTGCAATCACGCTAGTAGCCGTCCCCGGTCAGGAAAGCCAGAGGCCGCATTCTATTCGCTGCTCCCGGGCGGTTCCAGGGCCATGTTGTCAATCAGTCTCGCCGAGGAGAACCTCACCGCCACGGCCATGACAGCCGGGCGCTGTATCATTTCTACGTCGGCCAGGCTCTCGGCGTCGACAACTTCTACGTAGTCAATCTCGGCCAATGAAGCCCGTTTGGCCAGGTGTTTGCGCGCCGCCTCGGCCACGCGGCCGGCCCGGCGCTCGCCTGCGTCGACCAGCCGCCGAGCCAGTTGCAGCGATTCGTGCAGCGCCGTCGCCTGGGAACGTTCTTCGGCGCTGAGGCGGACGTTTCGGCTGGACATCGCCAGGCCGTCTTTCTCGCGGACGGTCGGACGCACCTCGACCAGGACCGGCATGTTCAGATCGGCGACCATCCGCCTGATGACGGCCGCCTGCTGGTAGTCCTTGGCGCCGAAATAGATGCGGTCGGGGCCGACAATGGCGATCAGCTTGGCCACTACGGTGCAGACGCCGTCGAAGTGCCCCGGCCGAGAGGCCCCGCACATGCGTTCGGTCAGCCCGGAAACATGCACCGACGTGGCGAAGCCGGCCGGATACATCGTCGCCGGCTCCGGTGTAAAGACCGCGTCCACGCCGTGGGCTTCGCATCCGGGCAGATCCGCCTCCAGAGTCCGGGGGTACTGCTCGTAGTCTTCACCCGGCCCGAACTGGGTGGGATTGACAAAGATGCTGACGACGACGAAGCCGCAGCCCTCGCCGGCGGCGTCGATGAGGCTGTAATGGCCGTCGTGCATCGCTCCCATTGTCGGCACGAGGCCGACCGCTCCCGCCCCGCCGCGCCTGGCCTCGGCGACAGCCTGGCGAATCTCCGCAATCGTTCTGGCCTGCTTCATTTCAGGGCCTCCCGAACTTCCCCGATCAGTTTCGCTCGGGCGTCGCCCGCCAGCAAGTCCACCGCACACACATCGACGGACAGCACCGGGCAGTCGGCCGCAGCCACGACTTCGCGATACGCCTGGCGCAAGCCGTTGATGAACTCGGGCATAAAGGTCAGCTCGTGCCGCCGCCGGCGCCGCGCAATCCGCTCCAACAGGACCGTCTCATCACCGTCCAGGGCGATTAGCAGGTCGGGCGGCTTGACCGTTTTGGCGCCGGGTTCGGCCAGGCGGCGATAGACAGCGAGGTCCTCGGCCGACAGGTTGCTCGCGGCGTGGACGCTGTCCTGGCAAAAACCGTAGTCGCTCACCGCCAGGCCGGTCTCCGGCCAGGTAGCCACGTCCAACTGTGACAGGCGGGAGAACAAGAAGTACAACTGCGCCCGCAGCGCGAATTCCCGCCGGCCGAGATAGGCGCCCTCCAGAAACGGGTTGCCGGCATAGTCCTCGCGGATCAGCCGGGCCGGCAGGGCTTGGGAAAGCCATTCGGCCGTGGTGGTCTTGCCGGAGGCGGGCGGGCCGATGATGCTGATCAGGGCCGCGCTCACCCGCCGGCCTCCAGCACCGCAAGCAGCTCCGCGATGGTCCTGCCCAGGACGGGATGGACCAGCTCGGCGGCGATCTCGGCCAGGGGGCGCAGCACGAAGTCGCGCTCGTGCATCCGGGGATGCGGCAGGACGAGCGTTTCACTTTCGGCGACCAAGTCATCGTACAGCAGCAGGTCCAGGTCGCACGTCCTTGGCCCCCAGCGCTGCTCCCGGCTGCGGTCGCGCCCGAGCTGCGCCTCCACCTCATGCAGCAGCGACAGCAGTTCCTCGGCCGTCAGGTCGGCGGCCAGCTCGGCGACGCCGTTGACATAAGCCCCCTGTCCGGGCGGCCCGAGAGGCTCGGTCTCGATCATCTGGCTGATGCGCTTGACGGTGACGTCGTCCCGCTGGTCGAGTATCGTCAACGCCTGAATCAGCGTCGCCGCCCGTGGCTCGATGTTGCTGCCGAAGGCAATGTATGCCACATGCGCCATATGAGGACGTCCGCAAACGGACCGGGCTCCGGCAAGTCTGCGTTCACAGCCTCCCCAGCCGGTCGATGGCCTCTTCGATCCGTTCAGTTTCAACAGTCAGCGCCGCGCGGAAGTATCCCTCGCCCGGCGGGCCGAAGCCGACGCCGGGAATGAACACCACGTCCGCCCCGACCAGGCAGCGCTTGGCAAAGCTCATCGAGTCCACTCCGTTGGGGCATTTCGCCCAGACGTAGAAGGTGGCGGGCGAGCGGGCCACGTCGTAGCCGAGCCTGGCCAGGCCGTCGCAGAGGGCATCGCGCCGGGCCCGGTACAACTGGCGCTGCTGGCGCACTTCCTCGCGATCGTAGCCTTCCAGGGCGGCAACGCCCGCCCACTGGACGGCGTTGAACTGCCCGGAATCGACGTTGCCCTTGACGGCCGCCAGGGCGGAGATGACCTCGGCGTTGCCGGCTACCCAGCCGATCCGCCAGCCGGTCATGTTGAAGGTCTTGCTGAGCGAGTGGACCTCCACCGCCACGTCCCTGGCGCCCGGAACCTGGAATACGCTGGGCGGCGGCGACTCGAAGTACAGCTCGTTGTAGGCCGCGTCGGAGGCGACGATGATTTCGTGCGCCTTGGCCCAGGCTATGAGTCTTCGGTACCAGGCCAGATCGGCCACGGCCGCGGTGGGGTTGTTGGGGTAATTGACGTAGATGAGCTTGGCCTTGTCGGCGACGGCCGGGGCGATCGCGTCGATGTCCGGCAGCCAGTGGTTCTCGGCCGTCAGCGCGAGGTACTCCGGGATTGCCCCGGCAAAGACAGCCGCCGAGTTGTACACCGGATAGCCCGGCCGGGGGACCAGGACGACCTCCTCGGGATTGACCACCGCCAACGGCAGGTGGGCGATGGCGTCCTTGGACCCAATGATGGTGATGATCTCCGTGGTGGGCTCCAGCTCGACGCCGTAGCGCTTCTTCATGAACTCCGCGGCCGCTGAGCGGAACCGTGGCACGCCTTCGTCGAAAGGGTAGCGGTGGTTGGCCGGGTCTGCGACGGCCTTATTCATCGCCTCGATGATGAACTCGAACGTCGGGCGGTCCGGATCGCCCACGCCGAAGTTGATCACGTCCCGGCCGGCCGCGATGGCCTCGCGCTTCGCCCGGTCGATTTCCATGAACAGATACGGCGGCAATGCCTGCAAACGCTGCGATCTTTCCCAAGCCATTGCTTCGATCACTCCTGTCCGGCAGAGAGGCCCCGCGCCCGCCTGGCGCGGAATGGGCATTGTAGCAGCGCCGGCACACAGGGCAAGAAGCGGCGTGGGGCAGCCCCGCCCCAGGCCGCGGGCGGGGATTGCGGCCTTTGCGCGGCAGCAAGATGCTGCTTGAGCTGCGTCCCGGGCAGACAGCACCTTCCATTTCTGCCCTGGCCGGACGAAAATGGAGGCCGTAGAGGTTCGGACTGGTGTGCACGGGCCGCAGATCGAGAAACCGGCAACCGAGGACTGCTTGAGGGAGCTTGCCATGCGCGTGGCGATGGTGGGTCTGCCATTTTCGGGCAAGAGTACGTTATTCGCGGCCGTGGCGGAGGCGGGGGGTTCGCAGGTGCACCTGGAGCGGGCCGACCAGGAGCACCTCGTTGTGGCCAAGGTCCCCGACGAGCGGCTGGACTGGATCGAGCAGCACTACAAGCCCAAGAAGCGCGCCAACGCCGAGCTGGAGTTTCTGGACGTGCCGGGGCTGGACCTGTCGACCGAGCCCGCCCGCCAGCGGGCGCGTGCCCACTGGCCGGCCGTCCGGGAGAGCGAGGCGATCGTCTTTGTCCTGCGGGACTTTCACAGCGATTCCGTGCCGCCCTATCGCGACCGCGTGGACATGACGGCCGACCTGGAGGAGCTGCGGACCGAGATGCTCTTTTCCGACCTGGAGCAGGTGGTCGCCCGGATCGAAAAGCTCCAGGCCCGGCTGAAAAGGCCCAGCCCCGAGCGCGAGCAGGACGCCCGCGAGCTGGAACTGATGCAGCGCCTGCGCGAAACCTTGGAGGCCGAGAGGCCCCTTTCCGAGGCCGTCGCCAACGAGGCCGAGGAGAAGATGATCCGGGCGTTCGCCTTCCTGACGCTCAAGCCGGCGGTGGTGGTGGTCAACTGCGACGAGCAGGCCGGCGGCGCCGATCGGCCGGAACAGATCGCCGGCTGCAAGGCCGTGCACCTGTCAGGCAAGATCGAAGAGGAGATCGCCGCCCTGGCTGAGGACGATCGCGGGGAGTTCCTGGAGGCGATGGGCATCACCGAGCCCGCCCGCGACCGACTGATCCGCTGCTGCTACGAGGCGATGAATCTGGTGAGCTTCTTCACGGTCAACCAGAACGAATGCCGGGCCCGGCCGGTGCCGGCCGGGACGGACGCGCTGACGGCGGCGGGGGAGATTCACACCGACATGGCCCGCGGCTTCATCCGGGCCGAGGTGATTGCCTTCGAGGAGCTGCGCGCCGCCGGCGACGCCAAGGGCGCCCGCGCCGCCGGCAAGTTCCGCCTGGAAGGCAAGAGCTACGTCGTCCAGGACGGGGACGTGATCCAGTTTCGATTCAACGTCTAGCGGATGATGGGATGTGTCTTTTGATCTGTCTTCACCGCCGCGACGGCTCTTTGGTCATTGCCGCCAATCGCGATGAGCGCTACGACCGGCCGACACGGCCGCCGTTCGTGTGGGAGACTCACCCGCCCCTTCTGGCAGGTCGGGATGAGGTCGCCGGCGGCACCTGGCTGGCGCTGAGCGCCCGGGGCGTGGTCGCGGCCATCACCAACCGCCCGACGCTTGACGGGGATGACCCGACGCGCCCCTCGCGCGGCCAGCTCCCGCTGCTGGCATGCGGCTGCGACTCGGCCGCGTCGGCCCGGAGCGTTCTCCAGGAACACCTGAGGGCCGTCCGATACAACGGATTCAACCTTCTTGTCGCCGAAGCCGGCGAGGGGTTCGTGATTCAGTGTCCCGCCGCCCACGCCGCCATTGAGGACCTTCGGGTCGGGGTGCATGTTGTGGCCAACGGCGGATGGAATGACCCGTCGGACCCGCGCGTGGCCCGGGCGCGGACGCTGCTGGGCGAGCGGGAAATCTACGCGGCCCGGACCGACCGGGACCCGGAGGTGATCGCCGACCTCCGGCGGATCTGTCGGGACCATCAAGGGGCTGCCGACCGGGGAACTTTGTGCATGCACGGCCAGTCGGCCGGGACGGTGAGTTCGACGATCATCGCCGTCGACGCCGACGGGCGCGTGCGGCGGCACCTGCACGCCGAAGGGCCGCCATGTCAGAGCGAATACCATGACCTCACCGAGCTTGCGCAATTTGGCGGTTAATCGGCCAAGCTGATACAATGCGACTCGATGAGCGCGGGCGGTCAAACCAACGCGAAGTCTCGAACTCCCCGCCGCAGGCGTCGCTTGTGGCAGAGAATCATCCGCGCGGCCGTGTGGGTGGGGGTGGTCCTGGCGGTGCTGTATGCGACGCTGCCGTGGTGGCTTCCGAAACAGTTCCTGGCCGACAGGGTTGCCGCTTCCCTGGGCGCCGAGCTGGGCCTGCCGGTGAAAATCGGGCGGATGACGATCTCCTGGCGCGACGGCATCAGCATCGAGGGGTTCCGCATCGGCTGCGACGAATCCTTCGGCGGCGGAGACATGGTGGTCGTCGGGTCTATGCGGTGCGACTTTTCACCGATCCGCCTCATCGTGGAGCAGCGGATGAGGTGGGTGGAGATGACCGACGCCGAACTCCGCGCCGTGATCAATGAGCGCGGGGAGGTGAACCTGGCGGCGCTGGAGCGGGGGAATCGGTTCTATCCGCCGGAACATCTGACGGTGCGCCGGGCGCGGGCCACGGTTCAACTGCCCCGGCACGATCGGCTGCTGTGTCTGAGCGTGTCCGATCTGGAATACCGGGCCGGTAGATTGCAGACCCTCGGCCGGATCACCATGTCGGCCGTGCTGGACCAGAGTGGGCCGGACGCGCCGGTGGCGCTGCTGGCATCGGCCGGCGGCGCGCAAGGGCAAATCGGTGACGCAGCGGCGCCCGGCAAGGCCAGCGGGCCGGTGGCCGCGACCTGTGGTTTCCGTTTCGCCGGGGTGGACATTGCCCAGTTGAACCTGACGCTGCTGCTGGGCCTGCCGCTGGAGCGGCTCAATGGGTGGGGCTCGGGCCGGCTGGACTGTCGAATTAGCCGCTCCGGAAGGGTGGATGACTTCTCGTTCCTGGTGCGCGTCAAGGACCTGGATGCCCAACCCGTCGGCGGCCCGACCCTGCCGGTAATCGAGCAGGCCGAGGTGCGCGTGGTAGGTGCCTACGACCCGCTGACGAACCGCGCTGACATTCAGACCGTCCGCATCCGCCTGCCCGGAGTGGAGCTGGAGGCCAACGGCAGCATGGGCGCCGACGTCCTTCGCGGAAACCTGGAAGCGGTGCAGTTTCTTGAGATGGACGGGAAGGTCAACCCCAACACGCTGGCGGCGTTGTGTGCCTGGGAGGCGCCGGGCGGGCTGGCCGTCGATGGTGACGTCGAAGTGCACGTGAGGCTGTCAGAGCGGGAGCAGCGGTTTTCCTGGGAGGCGAAGCTGGACGCCACGGCCGCGCGCGTGCTGGCGGGAGGCCGCGTCGTCAAGCGCAACCAGCGAAAGCTTGCCGTGGAACTCGAAGGCTCCTTCGAAAAGCGGACGAGGGAGTTTTTGGGCGATCGGGCTGACGTCCGCATCGGCAGGAACCTCTTTTCCTGCCGGAAGGCGGTGGAAAACGTCCAGCAGCTATTGAGCGAACTGAGTCAAGCCGGTCGATCCATCACCACGGCCGCGGCCTTGGAGGGCATCACCAACCTGGACTGGAATGGCTCCTGGGAGATCGTCGAGCTGGATTCGCTGCTGGAGCTGGTCGGCGGCGCGCCTCACAGGAACGTGGAGCTGGAGGGGCAAATCCTCGGGCAGTGGTTCATCCAGCGCGGCGGGACGGTCAGATTGGAAGGCGTGCGCGTGCCGGCGGAAACGCGGCTGTCGGCGGGCAAGTGGTTCGTCAAGCCGCCCGGCCAGCCAATGCGCCTGGCCGCCTCCGCGGTGATCCGCACGGACCCGGCCGGGCTCGGCGAGGTGCATCTTGCCGCTGACGCCGGCGGGGCCCGCGTGAGCCTGGACGAGGCGGAGCTGACCTTTTCCGACGCCGCCGGGCCGGGCGGTATGCCATTCGTCGAAGCGAAGGGCAGGTACGGCTTTCGAGACGCCGCGGCCCTGTTGGCCTGCGTTCCCGCGGCCGAGGCTTGGCGGGGGCGGGTCGGGGGCGACCTCAGCGGAGAGTTCAGGGCCATCCTCTCGGCGTCGTTCCTCCGGCTGCGGGTCGAGGCCAACGCGACTCAGTTGGAGGCATCCGTTGGGGACATCTTTCGAAAGCGCGCCGGTCAACTGGCCGACGTCGCGGTGGACTTCCAGGCCGACGCCAGCCTGTCTGCCGCGTTCGCCAGGCGGCTGACGGTACACGCCGACCTGGGCTCGGCCAAGCTGGAGACTTACCTGTCCTTCCCGCGGGCAGGCACGGCCGGCGGGGAGGTTCGCTGCGCGGCGCGGCTGTCAGTCTCAGACGCCGGCGGGCTGTTGCAGAGGATTCCGGCCGCTCGGGGCCTGCTGGAGGCCGTCAAGGTCGGCGGCTCGACCGTGCTGTCCCTTGAGGGGCGGATTTCCCAGCGGGCCGTCACGGGGGAGCTGAGATGCGACGCTGACGACCTCGAACTCACCTGGCCGGGGGGCAAGAGGAGCAAAGCGCGGGGCAAGCCGCTGCGCGTCCGCCTGGCCGGAGCGATCGACGACGCGTCGGCCACGATCGACCTGCTGTCAATCGATCTGGGGCGGTCTTCAGTTTCGCTCAGCGGCACGGTCGCCCCGGCCGCGTCAGAAAAGCTTCCGCCGGAGCGGCAGTGGTGGCCGCCGCCGGGTGTGGCGGGAGTGAATTTCACGCTGCGCGGGCGGTTCGTGCTGGACTCGGCACTGAGGGCATTGCTGCCGGAGCTTGACAGGCAGGCCAAACGCCTGGGGCTCACCGGCGCCGTCCGAACGAAGATGGATATTCGCGGCGATGCCAGGGGCCTCGACCTGGACGGCGACTTCGACGCCGTCGACCTGGCCGTGGCAAGCGACAAGTCATTCGTCAAGCCGGCCGGCGAGACCGCCCGCGGGACGTTCGAGCTGACGGTGCCCGCGGAGCCCGCCCGGGTTCGTCTGCGGAATCTGTTCCTGGACACGGGGGCGTTTCAAGCCACTGCCGACGGCTCCTGGCCGCTGCTGAGCGATAAGCCGCTCGAGGCACACCTGGCGGTGAATGTTCCCGACCTCCGCCGGCTGGCCGGTTGCGTGCCGGAGCTGGCCGCCTACAGGCCCGCCGGCGCGGTCTTCGCCGAGTGCGAGCTTCAGCGCCGCGGTGGCCGCGACTGGTTCAAGTACATCACGATCAAGGCCCGGAACGTCACGGCTACGTACCGGGACGCCCCGTGCCGGCTGGACGGCACGCTGCTGCTGGAAAACGCGGAGCTGGCCGGCGAGGCAACCAAGATCGGACGGGTCTTCACCGATTCACTGTTGGTTGTCGTCGGAAAGAGCCGCGGCTATCTGATCGCCGACGTCCGCAAGCCGACCGAATCGCCGACCGGCGAGCTGGCACTGCTGGCCGGCAACCTGGACATATACGAACTCCAGGGCCTCGGCGGGCTTCCAAAGCCGCCGGAGAGGGCCGGGCCCGGGCCGGTGACGCCGGAAGACAGAAAGGCATTGACCAGGCGGGCCGACCGGCTCATCGCGGAGGCGGCGAAGCTGCTGGCCTCGGCCGATCTCCGCTGTCGTGTTGAGGCCGGTCGCCTGTCGTACTTCGACCCGTTCGTCAAGTCGTTCTACGAAGTCCACGCCCTGGTCGCACAGACCAGCGCAAAAGACGGAGCCATCGAAGGCAGCTTCCGTTGCGGCCTGAACGGCGGGCTGATGAAACAGAGATTCATGGTCGATCTGAACCGTCGGCCCGCCCGGGCGCTGACGCAGGCCGAGTATAGCCAGATCATGGCCAGCGAGAGCATGCTGGCCCAACTGGCCCAGGAGTTTCCCGGCAACGTCTTCCGGGGCGATTTCAACCGCACCGAGGAGATCACGTGCGGGCTGCGCGAGTTGGTGATGCAGTCGCTGGACCCACGGCACCGGGCCGTAAGAGTGGGCACGTCCACGACGATCACCGAGGACGGCCACATCCGCGGGCGGGCCGCCCCGAAGTTCATGACGCGTTTCTTCCCCGGGCTGAACCTCGCCACCTACCGCTACCGCCGGATGACCGGGTATGCCGAGTACCTGCCGGACGACTCGGCCCGCAACGATATGATCTTCTCCGGAGCCAACTACGATATGTTCATCGAGGGCACTACCGATGCGAATCGCATCGGACGATACACCATTGGGCTGATCCTCCTGGGCACGCCGCAGACCGCGACCTTCCAGCACCGCTTCCGGCAGGGGCGCATCCCCGTTCTGAAATTCAAGGCGCGCATCGAGGGCGGAAAGTTTTACGACGAGGAGGTGTGGTACCCGCTGCCGACGGAAACGGCGTACAAGCTCTTCCTGGAGAACAACATCTTCTATCGGCTGTGGCTCGCGGCCAGACACAAGCCCCGTGCCGGCGCGATCATCAATGGGAAGGTGTCCAGCTCGACCGACCGGGGAGGGTAGCGGCGGTGGGGCGGCCGGCGTAACCGGAAGCGTTGACAAAAGCTCGTTGCATTGCCGATGCCTATGCGGAAGAATTCGGCCGGCGGCGGTTACGTGGAACTGTCGCAGCAAAGCCAGCGCCAGCAAGAGAGGAAAAGTGCAAGACAATGTTCAAGGACATCATCACACGGCATCCGGCCAATCCGATCCTGACGGCCGACGACATCCCCGGTGGGGCCAGCTCGGTCTTCAACAGCGCCCTGGTACGGCACAAGGGGAAAATCGTGGCCCTGCTGCGGGTCGAGAAGCGGGACGGAACACAGTCGATCCGTTACGGTGAGAGCGCCGACGGGCTGCGCTTCGACATCACCGACGAGGTGCTGCTGTCGCCCACCGCCGAGCCGTTCCTGACCTACCAGGAGGCGATCTACGACCCGCGCATCACCCGGATCGAGGGCACCTATTACGTCACCTACGCTTGTGAGAATCGGTTCGGCTGCCAGATCGGGCTGGACCGCAGCAGGGATCTCAAGCGCTGGGAGAAGATGGAGGTCATTGCCGAGCCGGACAACCGCAACATAGTGCTGTTTCCCGAAAAGATCAACGGGCTGTACTGCCGGCTGGACCGGCCCTTCAGCGGGCAGCAGGGAGGCGTGTGGGTGAGCTACTCGCCCGACCTGATCTTCTGGGGCAGGCACCGGAACATCATGGAGTCGCGCAGGTTCCACTGGGACCGGGGCAAGATCGGACCGGGCGCCCCGCCGATCAAGACCGAAAAGGGCTGGCTGATCATCTATCACGGCACCACGCCCTACTGCAACGGTCTGGTGTATCGGCTCGGCCTGGCCTTGCTGGATCTGGAAGATCCCACCCGGGTCCTGGGCCGGCCGCCGCAATACCTGCTCACTCCCACCGAGCCTTACGAACGCGTCGGCGACGTGCCGAACGTGTGTTTTGCCTGTGCGGCCATCCCCAGCGAGGACGGCGAAAAGGTCGACATCTATTACGGCGGGGCCGACACGTGCCTGTGCCTGGCCACCGCCAGGATCGACGACCTGGTCGAGGCCTGTTTGAAGTCGAGCTGACAGGCGCGGCCCAGGCCGGCACGAGAGACAAACCGTGGCCGAGGCGACCACCGAAAACTCGGACCCTCGCAAGCCCCCGCGGGACACCGGACCCCTTCTGCGCCGAACCTCGACGGTTCGGGGGGTGTTCTTCGTCTCGGCCAACCTGGCCGGTTTCCTGGCGATCAACGCCTTCCTGCACTATCTCAGCACGCGGCTGTGGCTGGACTTTTCCCTGGCGGGCTACCGCGAGGCCCTGACCACGCCTCTCAGCGAGACGTTTCTGCATCCGCTGAGCATCTTCTCCCACCCGTGGATGATGGTGCTGATCGCACTGCTGCTGTCGGCGGTGATTTTGGTGCCGATCGTGGTGGCAGTGCTGTACCGGCTTTGGGTGTCGGGCCTGTTCGTGCTGACGGTTGCGGTGATCGGGCACTGGCCCCTGCTGGCAGCGTTCCTGGCGGTCGGGTGCATCCTGGCCGGACGCACTCGCCTCCGCAGAAGCCTGCCGTTCCTGGCGCTGCTGGTAGGGTTGGCGCCGGTGGGGGCGTACCTGGGCCTCTTCTCCCGCAGCACGGACATCGTGTTGACTCCGCTGCAATGGTTCGTCCTGTACATGCTGCTGGTGTTCGTGGTGGTGGCGGCAATGCTGGCCGGGGTAGGCGTGCTTGCGCTGGCGCGGGCAACGCGCTTCCGCCCGGGTGTGATCTGGCCGGCGCTGCTAGTGTTCCTGGTTCCGCCGGTGTGGCTGTTCTACCAGAAAATCGGGCCGGCGGAGCTGGATTACGCCTTGATCGCCGGACGCCTTCAGCGGTCGGACGCGATGTTTGCCTCTGAAACGCTGGCCGACTTCGCCCGCTCCCATCTGGAGGTTTCCGGGGCGAAGGTCGGCGACGCGATGCTCCAGGCGGTCAGAAAGGCTCTTTCCCGGCGGCGAGAGGCCCTGCTTGCCGAGTGCGATGCCTTCCTGCGGCGGCATCCTCACAGCCCGCGCGGAGCAGCCGTTTTGTGGATTCGGGCGGTGGTCGTGGACGTAAAAATCGACCTGCAAGCCTTCGACCAGGGGTTTATCAAGTACCGTACCTCCAGCCCGTCGAAGTCCTCGATCGGCCGCTGGGGCGAGATCGCCTATCCCCAGCGCTATGCTCTGGCGCCTCAGGCCATGGTGGCCCACCAGCGATTGGGAATCGACGCCCTCCGCGACGGACGCATGCAGAAGGCGTTCGAAGACTTGCACATAGCCAAGTCCTCATTGATGACGCACCTGGGCAACAAGGGCGCGGAAGCCAGCGCGTCCCTCTGGGCACGGGTGTTCATTCCGGCCGAGTCCCTCCCCGGAGAGGAATACTACCGCGAGGTACTGGCCGAGACGGAAGGGCTGCTCTGGCTGATGAACGAGAACAAAGTGGTGGAAGGTGACAAGGCCAATGCGGACGCCTTCTCCGATTACATGAGGCTGTGGCCGTTCGGCGACCTCACGTCGGCGGCTCTGGCAGAGCTTGCCGCCAGCTCCAAAGGCACGGAGTTGGAGGACAACTTCCAGCTGCTCATGGCGATGGCCGAAAAGGACGAGCTGGAGCGTGCCCGGAAGCTGGCCCCGGTGACGGCGGGGCTGAAAGACGCCGCCATCATAGCCAACTATGAGCTGGGGCACCTGGCCATGCGGCACGGCAACGACCCTGCCTGGGCTGCCCGAAGCCTGAAGGCCGCCGAACATTATTTCGACATCGTCAGGGCAGCCCGCAGGAATCCCTATAAGGCCCTGGCCGAAAAACACCTCGCCAGGCTGGCCGCCAGAAAGACGCCCGGGCCGTGAGGCACGTTCCCGGCCCGGTCGTCTTCGGCGTCCCGCCGAGGGCCTCTGTCGATCACCGGCCGAGCGTGAGCATTATCGTGACAGCGTGAACGGGAAGATTTCAGACAACAGCAAGCGGGTGATCTTCGTCAGCACCTCTGTGGGAGCCGGGCATCACCAGGCCGCGGCCGCACTGATGACCAGGCTGGGCGAGGTCCGCCCGGACGTGGAAACCGAGTTCCTGGATGCGCTGGAATTCGTCCCCTGGTGGTTCCGCCTGGTCTACGGCGGCGGCTACAACGTGCTGGTGACCAGCCTGCCGCGGATCTACGGGGTGGGATATCGGTGGCACAACCGGCCCGACACGCCCCGGCGGACCCTGCTCGAACGGAACAGGCTGTTGATCGAGCGTTTCGCCCTGCGTCGGCTCAGGAGGCACCTGCTCGATCGCCGCCCCACGCTGGTGATGGCCACGCACTATCTGGCCATGCCCATGATCGGCCGCCTCATCGGCCGCGGCGAGCGCCTGCGGATGTTTGCCGTCATCACCGATAACGAGCCTCACCGCTGGTGGTTCGCCGAGAACGTGGAGCGCTACTTCGTGGCCAACCAGCGCGTCAGGGAGCTCATCTCGCGGTGGGGGATCGCGCCGGGTCGGATCACCGTCAGCGGCATTCCGGTCCATCCCAAGTGGACGGCCGGCCTGGACCGCCAGAGCATCTTTCGCGACTGGCGCTTGCCGACCGACAGGCCGATTGTCATTCTCAGCGGGGGGACCTTCTTCACCGTCGGTCCGGTCGAGCGGATCGCCCAGGCCATCCTCAACAACACCGACGCTCACGTGGTCGTGCTGGCCGGCAACAACAAGAAGTTGCTCGCCGCCCTGGCGAGCCTGCCCGAGTCGGGCCGGCGGCTCACCCCCGTCGCCTTCACCGATCGCGTTCAGGAGCTGGCCGAGGTCGCCTCGGTCTTCATCACCAAGCCCGGCGGGCTGATGACCTCCGAGTGCATCGCCAAAGGGGTAGCCATGGTCCTGACCAAGCCCGTGCCGGGTCAGGAAGCTGCGAACGCCGAGATGCTCGCCCGCGAAGGGGCGGCCATAACCGCACCTGTCACCGAGGACGTCATCCGCGAGGTGATACGGCTGCTGGAGACGCCCGCGGCGGTTGAGGCTCTCCGGGACAATGCCCGGCGGCTGTATCAGCCCGCGACGGAGACCATCGTCTCGAGAATCTGCGAGGCGATCGACAGCTAGTACTACAGTTCGCGCTTCGGTTGGATCTCGTGCTCGGTAGTGACAGCGGCGGGCCATAGCTTGGTGGCGTCGGCGCCATACTGATCAGGCCAAGGGCCGTTCGATGTCGGTCAGCCGGGGCGAGGCGATGGCCAAAAGCAGCCGATGCACCTCCGGCTCAGTCAACGGCACCAGATCGGCCGGCTTTTTTTGTCGGTTCGGCGGCTTGGGCTCGCACCGTCGCCAGGAACACCAACGCCAGCATCGACAGCGTGATGTGCCGATGCCAGCCGTGCCAGGAGCGCACCTCGTAATCGTCCAGGCCGGTTTCCTGCTTGGCCGCGTCGAAGCAACTTTCAATCGCGCAGCGTTGTCCGGCCGTGATGGCAAGGTCTTGCGGGGAGATGTCGGTTGGGGCGGTGCACAGGTAGTACGCCCGCTCGGTTGGATGCTCGATGCTCCGCCGCACCAGCAGCGATCGCACCAACTCATGGTCGGCGTGTCCCGGCAGTCGTCCGGCCGTCCAGTCGTACAGGCGAGGCCCCTTGGAACCTTCGCTGATGCTCAAGCCGAACCAAGCCTCCTGGAGAACGCCGTCGGCGATGGCGTCCACCCGTTGCTGACGCATCTGCATCGCCAACGGGGGTTTGGTCGCGAAGGTTACCTCCGCCGGTATCGAGGCCCCTGTCCGAGGCATGGGATCGTCACATCAACACTTTGGAAGGTATAACGCCCGGTCGATCAGCGCCCGGTCCCGCAAACGCGGCCTGCCAGGAAGCCGTGCCACGCGGTGCCGCGTTGCGTGCTTACTTACTGGCGTTCTTCCGCCAGTCTCCCTTCTCAAGGAATTCCCAGAAACTGGCTGTTCTTGCACGATCCGCGGAGAACCCCTCCACGGTCCAACCGCCTCCCGGGTAGACCAGCATCTCCACAATGGTGTCACCCCTGTCATCCTCAAACCTTAGGATGTAGGCGGCAAGAGACCTCTCCTCTGCTCCGATCCAATCGAAGCTCATCCGCGGCATCAGTTCCCGCACGAACGCCGGTGCGCTCAGCGTCCAGGTCTCAGGTCGTGGCGGACGATGAGCGTAGTCCCTGTGTTCGATGTGGACCACGCTTGCTCGACGCATGGCCTTTCGAACCCTCCAGTTGCGCCAAGCGGACATGGGCCAGTAGTCCCGATACGCGAGGTACCCCATGCCCAGGCCGATAGCCGCGCCGACAATCAGCAATGTCAGATACGGTCGCCTTCTCTTCATGGCCTACGCACCTCACCTAAGTGCTCAGCCGCGCGAAATCCAGCACGGCCCGCCCACCGAACACGACTCCCAGCCAAGGCGTACCGGCGGCCGAGAGGGCGGCGCATTGGTTTTCGATCTCCCCTGACGGCTGGGTCGCATCAGCCCGCCCTTTCCAGGCGGCATTGTAACCACCGTCTCGGTTGGACGCGTCAGCTTTGCGGCATTTTCTTTGACAGTCCGCGCCGGGCGGGGAGAATAGTCGACTACTCGTTTGCGGAAAGGCGGAAAGGACGACAACATGAAGTTGGGATATCTGTGCCGGTACAGCAGGGAAGAGGTGGCCCGGGCGGCGCGTCTGGGCTTTGATTGCCTGGAGCTTCAGGCCGGGTCGATCTGCAAGGAGGTGAAGCCGAACCTGAAGATGCGCTCGGCCGCGAAGGAGGCCCGGGCCGTCCTGGACGACTACGGCGTTTCCGTCTCGGCCCTGGCCCACTACGGTAACCCGCTGGCGGGCGACGCGAAGGCGGCGTTGGCCGGCTACAAGGCCGCCTTCGGCATGGCCGGCATCCTGGGCACGGACACGGTGGCGACGCTGGCCGGCTCGCGCCCGGAGGAGTCCACCGAGGACAACGTCAAGCGTTTCGCCCGGGTCTTCCGGCCGATCGCCCGCGCGGCCGAGCGGGCCGGGGTCAAACTGGCCGTGGAGAACTGGACCGGCTTCGGCGGCGAGCTGCCGCTCAAGTCGGTCAACGTCGCCCGCAGCCCCGCCCTGTGGCGGCGGATGTTCGAGGCCGTCCCGTCCGAGGCCCTGGGCCTGGAGTTCGACCCGTCGCACCTGGTGCGGATCGGCGTGGACCATATCGCCGCCCTGAAGGCCTTCGCCGACCGCGTCTACCACGTCCACGCCAAGGATACCGAACTCCTGTACGATTCCATCGCCGAGCACGGCTACTACGGCGGCCGGCCGTTCCGCTATCGCATTCCCGGCTACGGCCAGATCGACTGGGCCGAGTTCATCTCCGCCGTGGTCGAGATCGGATACGACGGCGGCGTGGTCATCGAGCACGAAGACCCCGTCTTCAGCGGCGAGCGCTTCGAGGAAGGCCTGGTCCGCGGCTACGACGTCCTCCGCCCGCTGATTCAGCCTTAGCTTCGGGGGGGCGAGGAAGGAGAAGCCCCCATGGCAGAGGCGGACGAGTTCACCGCCCGGCACTTGCCGGCCGTCTGCGGTTTCAACCTGCTGGAGAAGTTCGGCTGGACCAAGCGGGCCCCGCGCGGACGGCGCTTTCGCCGGTGGGACTTCGACTTCATGGCCAAACACGGCTTCCGCTTCGTCCGGCTGCCGATGGACTACCGCGTGTGGACTTCAGACCTGGACGGGCCTCGCCGCCAGATCGACCACAGCGTGCTCGAAGAGATCCGCCAGGCCGTGGAGATGGGGCGGACCCGCGGCATTCACGTCTGCATCAACATGCACCGCGGGCCGGGTTACTGCATCAACCGCCCGGAGATCGAGCCGTACAACCTCTGGACCGACGCCGAGGCCCAGGAGACCTTCGCCCATCACTGGCACGCGCTGGCGGAGTTCTTCGCGGACTACTCTAAGGCCGAGTGCAGCTTCGACCTGCTGAACGAGCCGCCCACGCACGGGCAGAGGGGTTTTTCGCCGGAGGCCCACCGCAAGGTCATGCACCTGGCGGCCGGGGCGATCCGCCAAGTCACGCCCGACCGGCTGATCATCTGCGACGGCCACGGCGGGGGGCACTGGCCCAGCGAGGAGCTGCGCGACCTGAACGTCGCCCAGTCCATGCGCGGGTACGTCCCCTTCGAGGTGACGCACTACCAGGCGAGCTGGTGCAAGCGCGACCAGCCCTGGCCGGAGCCGGCCTGGCCCATGCCGGACGCGGACGCCGGCCGGCCGTGGGACAAGCAGCGACTCCAGCACGACCTCTACCAGCTCTGGCGCGACCTCCAGGCCACCGGCGTCGGCGTCCACTGCGGGGAGATGGGCGTCTACAGCCGCACGCCGGCGAAGGTGACCTACGCCTTCCTGGAGGACCTGCTGTCGATCCTCTACGACAACGGCTGGGGCTGGGCGTTCTGGAACCTCCGCGGGGCGTTCGGCGTGCTCGACAACGGCCGCGAAGGCGTCGAAACCGAGACCGTCGGCTCCCACCAGCTCGACCGGAAAATGCTGGACCTACTCAAGGCCCACCTGCCGGAGACGAACTAGCGGCCGGCCGGCGATCAGGCCAACTGCTCCAGCCGCCGGCGGATCTCGCGGACGTGGGCGGGCGTGGTGCCGCAGCAGCCGCCGATGAAGCTGGCCCCGGCCTCCACCAAAGCGGGAACGAACCCGGCAAACTCAGCGGGACCCATCGGGAAAACCGTCTGGCCGTCGCGCATGACCGGCAGCCCGGCGTTGGGCTTGACCCACACCGGCAGCTCCGTCGCCTCCCGCAGCAGCCGGGTGATGTTGACGTAATTGGCCGGCCCGGCGCCGCAGTTGGCGCCGATGGCCGCGGCCCCCAGCTCGCCGGCGGCCGCCGCCAAATCGCCCGGGGCCACGCCCATCATCGTGTGGCACTTGTCCGGCCCGGAGTCGAAGGTCATGCTGGCCACGACGGGCAGGTCGGTGCTCTGCACGCCCGCGCGAATGGCCAGCCTCAGCTCGTCCAACTCTGTGAAGGTCTCGCACAGGATGGCGTCGGCGCCGCCGCGGGCCAGGGCGGCCGCCTGCTCGGCAAAGGCCGATTCGATCTCCTCGGGGGGGACCTCGCGCATCATGACGATCTTTCCCGTGGGCCCGATGGAGCCGAAGACGGCCGCCGCCTCGCCGGCGGCCTTGCGGCTGATGGCGGCGCCGGCCTCGGCCAGCTCGCCGGCCCGGTCCGCCAGAGACCAGTGGCCCAGGACGAAGCGATTCGCGCGGAAGGTATTGGTCAGGATGATCCGCGAGCCGGCCGCGACGTATTCGGCCGCGATGGCCTCGACGACCGAGGGCTTCTCCACGTTCCAGGCGTCCGGACACCCGCCGGGCGGAAGCCCGCGAGCCTGTAGCTGCGTTCCCCACGCGCCGTCCGTGACGGTCACCCGGCCGACGAAGTCGCCAATCCTCATGGCCATTGCTGCTCCCGTTGCCGGACAGGATTGTATCCCCACACCTTGCAGCGGGCAAACGCCATCCGGCCGACGTGCCCAACGCCGGTGCCGGGCCGGAGCAGAGGCGGTCTGTTCGCATCTGCTTCAGAGGCCCGGCGGAAGGCCGCTACGGGCCGGGCCGCGGCCCTCTGACGTGAGAAAGCTGAGCTCGGGTACGATGTCTGCTTGACGGGGCCTCGAAACGCGCTAGAATCACAGGCAGCAACGGCGGCGGTCGTGGGCAGAAAGTCGCAGGGAAGACCGCGGCCAAGGCCGCCGCGCGAGGGAAGAGGGCTTCGTGAACATGGCCAGCAAGGCGCCAAAGCCTGACGAGCAGAAGGCCGACCCGGCCGAGCGGGTGTTTGACTTGCTCTGCCGTCGCCGGCCGCGGGACGACCAGCCAGGGGTCGGCTGGGTCCAGCTCGCCAAGGAGTTGGGCGAGATCGGCCCGAGTGGCCTGGACGGCTACGTGCGGGCGATGGCCTGCCCATACTGGGCGGCGCGGAAAACGGCCGTGAGCCTGATGCGCTTCTGTGAGTCCCCGGAGACCGTCGAAACGCTCGTCGTCTTGATGACCCGGGCCCTCTCCGACAGCCACAAGAAGGTCCGCCGCAGCGCGGCCGAAGACCTGCTGGGGCTGGACGTGCCCGAGGAGCGGAAGCGCCGCGAGTTCGTCCCGCGGGTGCTGCCGCTTCTGGACGATGCCAGCAAACGTGTGCGGCTCATGGCGGCCTGGTCGCTGCGGCGGTTCGCCGAGGTGGTGCCGCTGGCGACCGCCGCCAGGTCCGTGGTGAACGAGACCGACCCGAAGGTGCGCCACTTCAAGGACCGGCTGCTGGGGTCGGTTCTGGACGCCGGGGAGAGGGCCGCACAATAGAACAACATGGCGGCGTAAGGCTGCCGGACCTGGCGAACGTGGGTGTTGTGTCCATTCACGCGAAAGGCCGGCGGCTGCCGGGGGAGCGCGACACACGCTCCCCCGGCTCGTCGCCTCCTTTTGCGCTCAGACCCAGGCAGGCCGAGCCCGTAAACTCCGCGCGGCCTCGCACGTCGGCGGGCGCTTCTTACCGCTGGCGGCGTCCGCGAAACGCGTCTCCCCTCGACGTACCATCAAGATACGCCTGCGGCGTCCGCCGGGCGTCCCGATTCCCATCCGGCCGAGCAGGGCACCGGCCGCCTCGGCTCTGCCGGCGCCGGCCCTCCGGGGTACATTGGGCCCCAGGAGTCAAACTTGCCAGCGCAGGCATTTCCGGCCCCGGCGGCTTGCCCGCCCGGGGGAGACGCCGGGCGTCCCGGAAGGTGCCGTTCAACCATAAGATATTTCCATAATTGCGCTTGTGGCTCGCGGCCGGAAGCAGCCAGTGGGAGTCGCGGCTGCCGAGAGCGGCGGGCGGCGGCCTGAAGTTTTTTTGCAAAGGCCTGAAAATTTGATTGACAGGGTCAGCCAGTCGGATACCTTTTGCGAATCGTAAAAGGTATTTGATAGTGCTTCGCGGCGGCTCATCTCGGTTGGCTCAGGAGGGCGGGGAGGCCTCTTCCTCGACCGCTGCCCCGGCGCGCCGGCGCATCCCGCCGAAGGTCTACCGCATCAGCGACATCGTGGAGTATTCCGGCGTATCGCGCCAGACGATTCACAACTACACCACCATGGGTCTGATTACCGAGTCTCGCCGGACGGCCGGGGGCCACAGGCTTTATGACGAATCCGTCTTCGGCCGGCTGGACATGATCGAGCACCTGAAACGGCAAAAGAGGACGCTTCGCGAGATCCGTGCGCAGTTGGACAGGCTGGACCGGGCTGGATAGGGCCCGCGGCCGGGTCTGTCCGATAGCGCGGCGCAGGGACGCGTCGTGGGCACGAGCCTGCTCCGGGTCGTGCCAAGAAGGTCAGGAAGACCGAAATGGCGTTTCAAGCGGCAAGGGCAGGGCAGCCGCCGCCGGTGCGGCCGCCCGTCACCCGTACCCGGCAAAGGCCAATCCGCACGATCGGCCTCCGCCCGCCAGGGGGGATCCCCAAGAATCTCGAGTCCGTCGGCCTGGCTGCCGGCCGGTCAACGGGGCAAAAACCGCCCCGCGGCCGCTCGCCTCATCCCGGCCGTGAGGATCGCGCAGGAAGATATAAACCCTGTGTTTGCAAGTGGAAAGGGCATTATGCTGGGGCAAGGCTGTGTCCCGCGAGCAAGTTTTGCGCTTTTTTGAAGCGATTTGGCCTTGACTCCTCTTGGAGGGTTAGGAAGAATAAGTATTCTAAAGAGTCTGTAGAATATAGGCAAAATGGCCGATCTGAATGGAATGTTGATGGTGCAGGTCGGTTGCCTGCTGGGGGCGATCTGACAGGCCGAGAGGCCGAGGTCGTCGCCGGCCGGGTTTGCCGGCAGCGGTCCACGCGGTACTGAGCGGCAAGGAAGGAGCTCCGATCATGCGTGCTACTGCGGTCGTTGATGCCGGGACGGTGCACCAGTGGTGGCGGCAATTCTCCCGGGCCCACACTGACAAGATGCGGAACAGGTTGATAGAGCACTACTTGCCCATTGTCCGTTACACCGCCGACCGGCTGTACAGCAAGCTGCCGGATGAGGTGGAACTGGACGACCTGATCTCGGCCGGCACCTTCGGGCTGGTGGACGCCATCAACGCCTTCGACCTGACCCGCGGAGTGAAGTTCGAGACCTACTGCGCCCAGCGGATCCGCGGGGCGATCCTGGACGAGCTGCGGAGTATGGACTGGGTGCCCCGGCTGGTCCGCAGCCGGGCCCACAAGGTCGAGGCCGCCCGCAGCGCCCTGGAGATGAACCTGGAGCGCAGGCCAACCGACCAGGAGCTGGCCAAAAAGCTCCGGATCAGCCTGAGGGAGTTCCGCAAGCTCCAGCGCGACGCCCGGGCGGTGGGGCTGGTCAGCCTGTCCAGGAAGTTCTTCGAGACCGATTCCAGCCGCGACGTCCGCGAGATCGACCTGCTGGAGGACAAGCGCAGCGAGGACCCCTTCGCCCAGTTCCAGAGCAAGGACATCAAGGAGTGGATCACGCGCGGGCTCAGCCGGGCCGAGCGGCTCATCATCATCCTGTACTACTTTGAAGAGATGACGATGAAGGAGATCGGGCAGACGCTGGCGCTGTCGGAGTCGCGCGTCTCGCAGATGCACTCGGCCATCATGGAGCGGCTGAAGGATCACCTCAGCGGGCGGAAGGAGGTCCACGCCTAAGGGGCGAGCACGGCGCCAAGCGTTGGCGCGCTACTTGGCCGGCCGGCTGGTGGGGCGGGCGCACCGGCGGACGTGCTCGGCCCATTGGTTCTCGAGCGTGGAGAAGTCCGTTTTCAGCGTTTGGGTGATGATGGAGTAGGGGGACTTTCCCCGGTTGAAGGCGGCCACCACTTCGGGCAGCTTGTCGGCATAGCGCAGTCGGAGCAGCTCGATCAGCGTTCCCGCCTGCCAGTAGTCCTTTGGCTCGATTCTCGGCAGCGACATCAGCCGCTTCAGCGGCAGCATCCTGCCGGCCGCCATCCAGCGGGCAAAGTCGCGGCGGTTGCCGGAATCGGGGAAGAAGTGCAACTGCACGGCCGTGGCGACACCCTCGGTGAGCCAGTTGCCGTCGTTCCGCAGGCGGTGACGCTGATACAGCCACACGTGGGCGAACTCGTGGCAGATGACCGACCTGCGGGCGGCGAACTTTTCGGCGCTGTCGTAGCTGGTGGCGCAGAACACGCGGTAGGAATAGCCCTGGGTGCGAATGGCCCCGAACCGCCCGCGGTAATACGCCGCCACCCGCCGCCACAGTGCCTGGTAGTCGGCGGCGGCGGCGTAGATGGCGACGGCGACGGGGCGGGCCCGCGCCGGCGGAGCGGAGGCGGGCCTCGTCGTGCCGGCCTGCTTCTGGCCGGCCGGGGGCCATCCCGCACGCAGGTATCTCTCTACCTTCCTAAGATGGGCGAAGACGGCCGCACCGTCCACCGCGGCGTCGGTCCAGAGGATGAGTCCGTCGGCCCGGAACGTCTTCACGCCGCCCGAGGCGGCTTGCGGAAAGCAGATCCGGCGCTGGGCGGGCAGGTCGGGGTCGGCCGGGGCGCGCGCCGGCTTCGTGGCCGCGGCCGCAAACGCCGCCGATCCGCTTAGCAGCGCCGCCGCCAGGGCGACCCGCGCCCGGCCGGGGCCGGGAAGCCGGATCGACCCGGCGCCGGGCCGGCGGGCCGACGCGTACAAATTCTCAAGTGGCAGATTGCCTTCCGCGGCAGACATCGTAGTTCGCTTCGTCATGAGATGAGCTCGGCGGGGCTTGTTCTTTCGCGAAACCGGCGCCTGCTTGCTTGGCGCGCCCGGCCAGGCAGCCGCCTGCTACTCATCCACCGGCTCGCCCAACAGCCCCTGGACCTCGGAGAGCTTGCTCTCCAGCAGGCGGTTGTCGCTGGCCTCCACGTTCAGCCGCAGCAGCGGCTCGGTGTTGGACGGGCGGACGTTCAACCACCAGTCGTCGTACTCGATCGTCACCCCGTCCAGGCGGTCCTGCCGGGCGTCGGAGAACCTCTCGGCCAGCTCGTGCATCTTCTGCTGCTTGTCCGGAACGCGGAAGTTGATCTCGCCGCTCTGGACGTAGCGCTTCAGCGGGGCGATCAGCTCGCTCAGCGGGCGTTGGGCCAGGGAGACGACCGAGGCGACCACAGCGAAGATGATCGCCCCGGAGTCGGCGTTGAAGTTGTCGCGGAAGTAGAAATGCCCGCTGAGCTCACCGCCGAAGACGGCGTGGGTGTCGGCCATGGTTTTCTTCATGAAGGCGTGCCCGACGCGCTCGCGCCGGGGAATGCCGCCGCCGGCGCGGATCTCTTCGGGGACCACCCGGGAGCTGCGGATGTCGTACAGCACGGTCGAGTCGGGGTGGAGCTGGAGGAAGTGCCTTCCCAGCAGGGCGGTGAGGTGGTCGCAGCGGACGATCTGTCCGCGCTCGTCCACGAACATGCAGCGGTCGGCGTCGCCGTCGAAGCAGATGCCGAAGTCGCACTTATCCTCGCGGACGGCCTGGCAGACCTGCTCCATGGCGACTTCCAGCAGGGGGTTGGGCGGATGGGCGAAGCCCTTGCCGATCTCGAAGTTCAGCGGCAGGATTTCCAGGTCGGTGCCCTTAAAGACGGCCGGTATCATCCTGCCGGCCATGCCGTTGGAGGCGTCGACGGCGATCCGCAGCCGCCGGGAGAGCTTCAGGAAACCCAGCACGTGCTGGCGGTATGGCTCCCACAGGTCCATCTTCTGGACCGTGGCGGCGGTCTCGCTCGCCGGCGACCTCCGCAGGGTGGAAACCAGCAGGCGGATCTCCTTCAGCCCGGTGTTCTCCCCGACCGGGCGGGCCTTCTGCCCGGAGATCTTGAAGCCGTTGTACTCGATCGGGTTGTGGGAGGCGGTGACCTGTATGCCGCCGCAGGCGCCCAGGTGGTTGATGGCGAAGTACATCATGGGCGTGTCGATCATCTCCAGGTCCACGCAGGACAGCCCGCTGGCGTTGATTCCGGCCATGAGGTCCGCCGCCAGCGGCGCCCCGTGCGGCCGCATGTCCCTACCGACCACGAGCCGGTTGCCGCTGGCCTGGCCGCGGTCGTATCCGCTTAGCAGGCTGCGGAGGAACTGCCCCGAAGCGTGCCCGATCTTCCAGGCCAAGTCCTCGTCGATCTCGGTGGGATACACCCCGCGAATGTCGTAGGCCTTGAAAACCTTTTCCAGGTCGCTCATGGCGGAAATCCTTCCGGTAGATGCGCCTTCAGAGTAGAGATGAGGGGGCGTGAATGCAATGCCCATGTGGGCGTGGGGATGCCCGCCCTGGCCCGGTCGGCGGCGGGCCGCCTCCGGCGGGAGCCGCCATTTTCTGATGTCTTTGCCGGGGCTTTGGTGATAAAAGCTAGCGACGGACGTGGCATACGGACGGTGCGGGCGAGAGCCCGGAAAACCACAGGAACAGAACGACTCAGGGATGACTATGAAGCGCACAATATGGATCGCGTCGGCTTGCGGATGGGTGTGCCTCTGGCTGTCGGGCTGCGTGATGCCTTCCGAGGTGTCCGAGTCGCTGCTTACGCGCTACCACAGGACGATCCTGGATCGTTCGCCGCAGTGCCGGGCCGGCCGGGAGGGGCTGGACCTGCTGCGCCCGCTGCCGCAGGACGCGCGCAAGCCGCTGGAGGTCATCCAGGACGACCTGACCGGCGAGAAGGGCGTCCGGCTGTCGCTGGAGCAGGCCATTCGCATGGCACTGGCCAACAGCCCGGAGATCCGCGTGGTCAGCTTCGATCCGGCCATCTCGCGCGAGGAGATGGTGCAGGCAGCGGCGGCGTTCGACGTGATCGTCTTCGCCTCGCTCAGCCGGAGCTGGACGGACCGCCACCAGGCCAGCACCTTCGGCAGCGACCAGACGGACGCCACCGCCGCCGAGGCCGGCCTGGGCAAGAGGAACGTTTACGGCGGGCAGGCGGAGTTGAAGTGGAGCCTCAGCCGGACCCACGACGACAACGCCTTCCTGACGCTCAACCCGGCTTATGAATCCATGATGACGTTCCAGTTGACCCAGCCCTTGCTGCGCATGGCCGGGAAGGACTACAACCTGGCCGCCCTGCGCGTGGCCGAAGTCTCCCGCGACGCCAGCTACGCCCAGTTCCGCCTGAAGGTCGAGGAGATCATCTCCCAGGTCGAGCAGATCTACTGGCTCCTGGTCCGCGCCCGCGGCGACATGAGGATCGTGCAGGAGATCCTCCAGTACGGGCAGGAGACGCTGAAGAAGGTCAGGAGGCGGCTGAACCTGGACGCCAGGGAAAAGCTGGAGCTGGCGCAGACCGTGGCCGCCGTGGAGCAGCGCCGGGCCGCCCTGATCGAGGCGCGCAAGGCCGTCGCCGACCTGGAGGACTCGCTGGTGAGGCTGCTGGGCGATCCGCAGCTGAACCTGATGACGGGCTGCCGCATCGTTCCCAGCGACCGCCAGCCGGAGGTCGCCAAGCTGACCGTGGACCCGGCCGACCAGCTCATCAGCGCCCTGCGCCACAGCCCGGTGCTGGAGCAGGCCCGGCTGGCCATCCAGAGCACGGAGATCAACGTGCTCGTGGCCAGGAACGAGACGCTGCCGGTGTTGAACTTCGTCGGGTCGGTCGGCCTTCAGGGCCTCTCCGGCAACCGCGAAAGCGCCATCGAGGACATGAACACCTACAATTTCATGGATTACAGCATCGGCTTGCTGTTCGAGTACCCGCTGGGCAACCGTGCAGCCAAGGCCGCTTTCCGGCAGCGGCTCCTCGAGCAGGACAAGGCCATGGCCACCATGCAGAACGTGGCCGACCAGCTGGCCGTCGCCGTCAACGAAGCCATTCGGCAGATGCAGTCAAATCTGGAGGTGATCGCCGCTCAGGACAAGGTCATCCGGGCCCTGAAAGACAACCTCGATGGGCTGGAGTCGGCCCAGGAACTCAGGGGAGCCGACTACCTGATGCTGCTGGATCAGATGCTGCGGCAGCAGCAGTCGCTGGGCATGGCCAAGCAGACCAAGCTGCGGGCCCGGACCGACTTCAGGACCGCCCGGGCCAGGCTTACCCAGCTCACCGGCACGACGCTGCAGCAGCACCAGATCAAGCTGATCGCCGAGAGCGTGGCCGGCTACCGGCCGGGCCGGGTGCGGACCACCGCGGCGACCACGGTTCCGGCCACGCAGCCGACGCCGTAGCCGGCAGAGGTCAGTCGCCCCGCCCGTCGGACTGGGCCTTGAGGATCAGTTCCAGCACCTCGCGGGCGGCGGTGAGGCAGGGGTGGCACAACTGGTTGTGGCTGGGCATGTACGTCACGCCGGCGTTGGTCACCGCCCGGGCGCCGGCCTCACGGGCCCAGCAGGTTGCGGAAGAGACGATCCGCCGCCGGGTCGTAGCTCTTGCTGTCCGGGTGGAGCCGGCGCTGGAATTGAAGCAGGCAGATGAGTAGCTCTCCGCGGCCGACGGGCAGGCTCAACGCCACCGTCTTTCCCGGGTTCTGCACCCACAAGAGCTTTTCGCCTTGGGCGAGGACGTCGCCCTGGATGGCGCCGCTGGCGATCGTGCCCGGCAGCCCGTTCCAGCGCTTCAGCATCTCCGGGTCGATCCCGCGCAGCAGGCGATGCCGCACGCGCGGATAAGCAAAGGCGCGGGAAGCGCCCAGCCGTCCCACGCGGAAGTCCGCCAGCTCCTTCCACGGCCAGCCGCGCCGGGTGAGGATCACCACCCGCCCGCCGGCCCTCGCGAAGTCTAGGACTGCCCTCGCCGCCGGCCGGCCGCCCTCCGGCAGGGCGGCCGCGTCCCAGACCAATACGACGTCCGCCTCGACCTTTCCCTTCTTCAACGCGGTCGAATAGGCAACACCGTGGGCCTTCAGGTACGCCTTCACTTCCTCGTCGGCGCCGAGGGCCAGGACGTGGCGGCCCTCGAGCCGGCCTTCCCGTGGGGTAAGCCCGACGGCCCGGAGGACGCGCTGGGAGACGACCGGGCTGTCGCCCTCGCGCCGGACGACCGCCGCCAGGTAGTACCTCCCCTGTTCTGCCGGCACCTTCCAGCGGATGGGCTTCCGCTGGATCCGACCGGCCTTGAAGAGCCACTCGAAGCTCTGGCGGGAAACGGCCGCCTTCAGCGACGCCTCGGTCGGCACGAACTGCGGGTCCTTCGGCGTGACGTACACGTCGACCTTGCCGGGCACGTCCTGATGCCTTTCGTTAATCAGCAGCAGGTCAGTCTCGACGACCCGCCCCGCGAGAAAGTTGCGATCGAACAGGTCCAGGCTCGCCAGCACCGGGGCCATGGAGCTGTGCAGGGCGGCCGCCATCGGCGTGGGGTAGTCCTTGCGCCAGTTGTTCCCGCGCAGCCGCGTCCAGCCGGCGTACATGTACGGGAAGATGCCGTCGAAGTCCGCCCTGCGCATGGCCTCGGTGTGCTCCATGGCGAATTCGGCGAAGGTCAGGCGTTCTGCCGGGTGGTCCGGCCGGCCGAGCCAGCGCGTGGCGTAGGCCTGCCGCGGGCCGAACAGGTTCATGTACTCGGTGTTGGTCAGCGTTCGCTTGGGGTCCTTCCGGGCGGCGCCGCGGAGGAAGGTCTGGATGGCCTGGCCTTCCGGGACGCTGCCGTAGTTGCCGCAGGTGTGCATGTCGGTGGTTTCGGGCGTTCCGGCCATGTCGCCGGTTCGCAGGCAGGGACGGGTCGGGTCCAGCCCGCGGACGTGCCGCCAGTACCGGCCTGACTCCCACGCCGTGTCCAGGCGGGATTCGTTGCTGAGCACCCAGATCATCAGCGATGGGTGGTTGCACAGCTTCCTCACCCAGCCGGCCGCGTCCAGCAGGGCGTTGGCGTGGAAGACCTTCAGCTCCGCCGGGGTGAACTTGAAGTCCGCGTGGTTGTACAGCACCGGCAGCTCCGCCAGGATCATCGTGCCGTAGCGGTCGCACACGTCCAGCCACGCCGTCGGCGGCGGAAGGGTGTGGGTGCGGAAGCTGTTGAGGTTCATCGCCCGGGCCTCATCGACAATGTAGCTCTTGACCCGGCGGTTGAAGATCCCCCCGCGCCCGCCCCAGAGCCACTCCTGCACGAGGTTGGACCCGCGGAACCGCAGTCGCCTGCCGTTGAGGCGGTAGTGCCCGCCGGCGACCTCGATCGTCCGCATGCCGAAGCGGAAACTCACCTTGTCGCAGAGCTTCCCGCTCGCCCGCGCCGTCAGCTCGACCGAGTACAACTGCGGCGTCTCCGGCGTCCAGGGCTTGACCTCCGCCAGAGAGACGGTGATCTCCGCTGGCATTCTGCCCGTGGCGACGCTGGCTTCGGCGCGGCCGGAGTCTTTCTCGGATTCCGCCGGTCGAACGCGGGCGGTCAGATCGACCCTGGCCGGCACCCTGCCCGCGCCGTCGATCCAGACCCGGAACGTGACGGTCCCGGCGTCCAGGTCCGGCACCGCCAGGACCCACTTCATGTACACCCGGTCGTAGAACTCCAGGTAGATGTCGTCGTAGACGGCGGCGGCCTTGGACCCCCATCTCTGCGTGGCCGCGCCGGTCGGCACCAGCGGGTAGCCGGCCTTGTTCTTGGGCACGCCGGCCCAGCCGGGAACCTTCAGCAGGATCTCGTTCCTGCCGGCCCGGACCAAGTCTGGGGGGATAAGCACCGTGTGTGGGCCGATGCAGGGATGCTCGGCCACCTTCTTGCCGTTGAGCCAAGCGGCGGCGCCGAAGCGGATGCCGTTCCACTTCAGCACTGCTCCTTTAGCGGCGCGGCCCTTGCTGATGGTGAAGCTCCTGCGGGCCCAGATGCAGCGCGTGCTTTCGTGCACCTGGCGGCCTCCCCGCCAGAGCAGGCCCGGCACGTCCGCGAGCTTCCAGCCTTCCAGACCGGCGGCGACCTCGCCTTGCCATACCTTGGCGCTCTCGTGGTCGCGCAGGCACTGCCATTGCCCGTCCAGCGAGAGTGAATCCCGCGAGAAGTCCGTCAGGGGCTCCTGGGCGGAGGAAGCCTGAAGGAAGGCCGCCAGTGCCATGCAGCAGAAGAAGGCGGCGACCCCTGTCATCTGGCATCTCCTTATCGGCGAAGGCTCGGGCGCCATGGCGTTGGCCCTTTCGGGCCCTCTGCGGGCGCCGTTGGTGGTGTCCGCGACGTTGTCGACTCGTTGCTATCCTTGTCCGTCGGACTGGGCCTTGAGGATCAGCTCCAGCACCTCGCGGGCGCTGGCAAGCGTGGCGATGGGCTCCCGCCCGTTGCGGAGGCAATCCACAAAGTGGGCCACGGCGGCGTGGATGGTGTTTGTCCGCTCGAACTGCCGGTGCTCGGGCTGCTCGGCGTCGGCCGGCTGAATCCAGAGGTCGGAGCGCGTCCCCCAGAGCTGCCCGTCGCGGCAAATGGCGTGGATCTGGGCGTTGCCGACCGGAACGGGCATGGCCCAAGACGTCAGGATCTGCCCGATCGTGCCGTTCTCGAACAGGACGGTCACTGCGGCCGTGTCGTCCGCCCGCAGGTAATCCAGCCTTAGGTTCGAGACCACCGAAGCGATCCGCCGGATCGGCGAATCGGCCAGGTGCAGCAGCATGTACGTGGGGTGGTAGCCGGTGTCGATCAGCTCCCCGCCGCCCTGGCTCTCCAGGTCCGCCCGCCAGCCCATCTCCTCCGCCGAGCGGTTCAGCACGAAGCAGTCCTGCGTGCGGAGCCAGAACCGCCGGCCCAGCCGGCCGGAGTCCAGCTCCTCCCGGGCCGCCGTGAGGCAGGGGTGGAACAACTGGTTGTGGCTGGCCATGTACGTCACGCCGGCCTTGGCCACCGCCCGGGCGATCTCGTCGGCTTCGTCCAGCGTGCGGCAGAGCGGCTTTTCGCAGAGGATGTGCTTTCCCGCCGCGGCCGCGTCCAGAATTGCCGGGCAGTGCAGGTGGTGAGGCAGGCAGATGTCCACCGCGTCGACGGCCGCCTCCGCCAGCATCTTCTTCCAGTCGGTGTAGATGGCGGGGCTGCCGCCGGCCTTGGCGGCGATGGCGCCGGCGTTGTCGGCGACGATGTCGCAGCACGCCACTACCTCGGCCGACTCCGGTATGGCCGCGAAGCCCTCGGCGTGAGAGCCGCTGATGCTGCCGCAACCAATGATCCCGATACGAACCTTGCTCATGATTCCTCCTCAGACACTCGTCGCGTGGACCTTACCAGACGGCTTTAAGGCGGCCAGTTTACAGGCGGATCTTCTCCCGTCAAGCGCCGGCCGGGCGCGAAAAAGCGGGCGGACCCTTGAGCCCGCCCGGGATGCTGTCCATCTCAAACTGCCGCTTACCGGCGCTTGCGAACCAGGCAGACCGCGCCGCCCACGCTCAGCAGCGCCAGCGTCATGGGCTCTGGAATCGCGGCCGCGCCGCCGGTGCCGTAGCCGTAGTTGTCGGCCCAGATGGTGTAGTCGCCGCCGTCGACGTTGGTATCCTCCGTGAAGTTGCCGACCACCCAGCCGCCGTCAGGCCACGGCAGGGCGTCGGTCTTGCCGTAGTTGTCGGCCCAGATGGTGTAGTCGCCGCCGTCGACCTTGCCGTCGGGCTGGGCGTCGCCCGGCGTCGGCAGTTGCGGGCCGGGGCTGCTGCCGTACTCGTCGGCGCCGATGTCGGGGAAGTCGCCCACCGGGCGCGCGTGGGCGTCATAGTCGTCGGTGACGTCGGCGAGGGTGGTAGCCTGGTCGATGGCGGCGGTGGCCAGCGCCGTCAGGTGCAGGTCGCTGGCCAGCGGGTCCACGAACCAGGCAGGATCCACGGCCGAGCCGATGATGTTGTTGGTCAGGGTGATCGCGCCGGTCGAGCTATCGGCGATGGTGCCGCGGATGAGGTTGTTTTCCAGCACCAGGTTGGTCGTGGGGATGGTCGCGCTGTCGTAGATGTGCACCGCGCGGTGGTAGTTGGTGTCGGTGTAGATGGTGTTGTTGTAGAACTTCACGTCCTTGGTGTAGCCGAGCTGGACGGCCCGGTTGTCGCCGCCGCCCCAGCCGATGAAGTTGTTCCGGACGACCCCGCCCACCACGTGCCAGGTGCCGGTGGGGTTGTAGCCGTTGCCGAGGTCGATGCCCTCGGCGCAGCCGACGATCACGTTACGCTCGATGGTGGGATTGGTGGCGCCGACCCAGAGAAAGATGGCGCCGCGGCCGCCGTTGGCGGCGCCCATGATGCCCTCGAAGCGGTTGTCGCGGATGATCCAGTTGCTGGTGTGCATGGCGTCGATGCCGCCGATGTAGTTGTACTCGTCCACGGAGTGGTCCGGCCGCGGCAGGTAGGCCTCGGTCTGGAGGAAGTGCACGTTCTCCACCAGCACGTTGCTGGAGGTGCCGTTGCCGGAACCCTTGATGTAGCGCTCGCCGCAGTTCTGGATCTTGACATTGGAGATCACCACGTCGTCAGCCAGGTCGCCGCTAGCCTGATCATTGGAGACGTGGACGCCGTGGTGCCAGAAGTCCTTGATGGTGAGGTTGTACAGCTCGATGCCGTTGGCGGCGGTCCAGAAGCCCTCCAACACGCCGCTGTTGACGTTCATGCCGTTTCCGTACAGGACCACGTCGTCGCGGTTGCCGCTGACCCCGCGGAAGACCAGGTCCCGCGTGGTGACGTACAGCGGGCTGGTGACGTGGTAGCTGCCGGGGGCGATGAGGATCTCATCGCCAGGTGTTGCGCCCAGGGCGGCGCCGCGGAGTTCGCCAAAGGTGGAAACGTTCCAGACGGCGGCCGGCGCCGCCGAGGCCAGGACCAACAGCGCCACCACCGGTCCGATGAGCCCGGCCAGCGCGCTGAGATTCCCGGGCGATTTCTTGTGCGGGTTGAGAAACATCTGTGCCTCCGTTTCTTCCACTCCTACGGACTGAACAAACCAATACTTACACAGTTGTATGATACCAGAACCCGACGATCCTGGCAACCGGCGTTCTCGCCGGATAGCGTCAAGAGTCTTGTGTAAGTTCCGGCAGCAGGTGCCATCGAGCGAG
>CAYNYF010000003.1:0-86815 GCA_964401385.1 uncultured Planctomycetaceae bacterium
GATGGTGGGCTCGAAGCAGGCGGGCGTCTCGCGCGTGATGTCGTTGGCGATCTCGTCGAGGGTCAGCCCCACGGCCACCTTCGCGGCGATCTTGGCGATGGGGAAGCCCGTGGCCTTGGAGGCCAGGGCGGAGCTTCGGCTGACGCGGGGGTTCATCTCGATGGTGACCATCCGCCCGGTGCCGGGATGCACGGCGAACTGGATGTTGCACCCGCCGGTCTCCACGCCGACGGCCCGGATGATGCGGACGGCGAAGTCGCGCATCGTCTGGTATTCGCGGTCGGTGAGGGTCTGGACGGGGGCGATGGTGACCGAGTCGCCGGTGTGCACCCCCATGGGGTCGATGTTCTCGATGGAGCAGACGACGACCGCCACGTCCTTGCGGTCGCGCATGACCTCCAGCTCGTACTCCTTCCAGCCGATGACCGACTCCTCCAGCAGCACGCTGTGGGCCGGCGAGATCTCCAGCCCGGCGGCCACCTGGGCCTCGAATTCCTCCACGTTGTACGCCACCGACCCGCCGGTCCCGCCCAGCGTGAACGACGGGCGGATGACGATCGGCAGGCCCAGCGCCTGCCGGATCCGCCGGGCCTCATCCATGTCGTGAGCCAACTCGCCGTGCAGCACCGGCACGCCGACGGCGGAGACGGTGGCCTTGAACAGGTCGCGGTCCTCCGCCCGGTGGATAACCTCCGCGTCGGCGCCGATCATCTCCACGCCGTAGCGGGCCAGCACGCCTCGATCGTGGGCGGCGACGGCCAGGTTTAGCCCAGTCTGCCCGCCGAGCGTCGGCAGCAGCGCGTCGGGGCGCTCCCGCTGAAGGACCGCCTCCAGCATCTCCAGCGTGATCGGCTCGATGTAGGTGTGTGCGGCCATCTCCGGATCGGTCATGACCGTGGCCGGGTTGCTGTTCAGCAGGACGACCTCGTACCCCTCCTCCCGCAGGGCCTTGCAGGCCTGCACGCCGGAGTAGTCGAACTCGCACGCCTGGCCGATCACGATCGGCCCGGCTCCGATGATCAGGATCTTCTGGATGTCCGTCCGCTTGGGCACGTTCTACCTGTCAACTCTCAATCCGCGGCTTCGGCGCGGCCTCTGGCTGTGCGCCGCCGGCCTTCTTCTGCCCGTTCGCCAAGGCCGCGGCGATGAAGGCGACGAACAGCGGGTGAGGTTTCACCGGCGTGGAGCGGAACTCCGGGTGAAACTGCACGGCCACGAACCACGGATGTCGGGCGAGCTCGATGATCTCCACCAGGTCGCCCTCAGGATACACGCCGGTGATCCGCATGCCGTGCTCGGCGAACACCTGCCGGTATTCGTTGTTGAACTCGTAGCGGTGGCGGTGGCGTTCGCGGATCTCCTCCCGCCCGTATGCCGCCCGCGCGACGGAACCTTCCGCCAGCCGGCAGGGATAACCCCCTAGCCGCATGGTTGCCCCCTTCTGCGCGACCGTCTTCTGCTCCTGCATCAGGCAGATGACAGGATGCGGCGTGTCCGGGCGGTTCTCGGTGGTGTCGGCCTCGGCCAGGCCGCAGACGTTCCGGGCAAAATCAATCGCAGCACACTGCATGCCCAAACACAGCCCGAGAAAGGGAATCTCCTTCTGGCGGGCGTAGCCGGCGGCGGCGACCTTGCCCTCCACGCCGCGCAGCCCGAAGCCGCCGGGCACCAGGATGCCCTGCACGCCGTGCAGGACGGCGTCGGGACCGCCGGTTTCCACGTCCTCGCTGAGGATGCGCTCGACCTGCACCTTGCACTTGTGAGCGATGCCGCCGTGGTCGAGGGCCTCATAGATGCTCTTGTAGGCGTCCTGGAGCTCGCTGTACTTGCCCACCACACCGACCCGGACCGTCGCGGAGGGGCTGCGGATCGTCTTCAGGATCTCCGGCCAGGGTCCCAGCTCCAGCGGGCCGGCGGCCAGGCCCAGACGCTCCACGATCAGCGCGTCCAGCTTCTGGTCGATGAACTGGAAGGGCACTTCGTAGATGGTGTCCGTGACGTCGGGCTCCTCGATGACGCAGCGCCGATCCACGGAGGTGAACAGCCAGATCTTCCTCTTGATGGCCTCGTCGAGGGGCTTTTCGCAGCGGCAGACCAGCACATCGGGGGTAATGCCGATCTCGCGCAGTTTCATCACGCTGTGCTGGGTGGGCTTCGTTTTGATCTCCCCGGCCGCCTTGACCGAGACGATCAGCGTGACGTGAACGTACATCACGTTCTGCCGACCGGCGTCCAGGCCGAACTGGCGGATGGCCTCCAGGAAGGGCAGCCCCTCGATGTCGCCCACGGTCCCGCCGATCTCGGTGATGACGACGTCGGCATCGCCGGCGACGGAGCGGACGGCGGCCTTGATCTCGTCGGTGACGTGGGGGACGACCTGCACGGTCTGGCCCAGGTAGTCGCCGCGCCGCTCCTTGGTGATGACGGTACTGTAGATCTGTCCGGAGGTGTAATTGCTGGCCCGGGAGGTGGGGATGCCGGTGAAGCGCTCGTAGTGCCCCAGGTCCAGGTCGGTCTCGGCGCCGTCGTCGGTGACGTACAGCTCGCCGTGCTGGTAGGGGTTCATGGTGCCGGGGTCCACGTTGAGGTAGGGGTCGAACTTTTGGAGGGCCACCTTCAGCCCCCGTCGCCCCAGCAGCATGCCGATCGACGCCGCCGTGATGCCCTTGCCCAGCGAGCTCACTACGCCGCCGGTGACGAAGGTGTGCTTGGCCATGGTTTGTGTCCTCACGTGCAGGCTGTGCGTGGATCCGCAGTCCGCAATCGGCTCATTCCCACTCGATCGTGCTCGGGGGCTTCGACGAGATGTCGTACACCACCCGGTTGACGCCTTTGACCTCGTTGATGATCCTCGCCGACAGCCGGCCCAGCAGCGCCGCCGGCAGCCGGGCCCAATCGGCCGTCATGCCGTCGGTGCTGGTGACCGCGCGGATGGCCACGGCGTTCTCATAGGTCCGCTCGTCGCCCATGACGCCCACGCTCTTGACCGGCAGCAGCACGGCGAACGACTGCCAGATGCCCGCATAACCGTCGTACCGCTCCAGCTCCTGCTGAACGATCTGATCCGCCGACCGAAGCAGCTCCAATTGCTCCGCCGTGACTTCGCCGATGATCCGCACCGCCAGTCCCGGGCCGGGGAAGGGCTGGCGCTTCAGCAGCCTCCGCGGCAGGCCCAGCTCCGCCCCCAGCCGGCGGACCTCGTCCTTGAACAGCTCCCGCAGCGGCTCGATCAGCTCGAAGCCCAGCCGCTCCGGCAGCCCGCCGACGTTGTGGTGGCTCTTGATCGTCGCCGACGGCCCGCCGCGGGTCGAGACGCTCTCGATCTCCTCCGGGTCGGTCACCCCGGCCAGGGCCGAGAGGAACCGCTTGCGGGCGTTGACGAACCGCAGGTTCAGCGGGTAGTCCTCGCGGAAGCTATGCCGTACCTCCTCGGCCTCGCCGGCCCGGAGCAGGCCGTTGTCCACGAACACGGCAGTCATGCGGTCGCCGACGGCGCGTTTCAGGAGGGCGGCAACCACGGGCGAGTCCACGCCGCCCGACAGGGCGCAGATCACCCGGCCGGCGCCGACGCGCTGACGGAGGTCGGCCACGGAGGTCTCGATGAAGTTGGACATCGTCCACCCGCCGCCGCCGCCGGCGATGCCGAACAGGAAGTTGCTCAGGATCTGCCGTCCGCGCGGCGTGTGGGCCACCTCCGGGTGGAACTGCACGCCGTAGACGCCTCTTTCCGCGTCGCCCATGGCGGCGATGGGGCACTCGGCCGTGCCGGCCAGACGCACGAAGCCGGTGGGCATCTCGACAACGCGATCGCCATGGCTCATCCAGACGTCCAGGGGGCTGTCCAGGCCGGCCAGCAGCCCGTCGCCGGATGCGATCTCCAGCCTCGCCGGTCCGTACTCCTGTCCGCCGCGGCGCTCGACCTTACCCCCCAGCAGCCGCGCCAGGATCTGCATGCCGTAGGAGATGCCGAGGATCGGCACGCCCGCCTCCAGGATGCCCGCCGCGGGCATGGGGGCGCCGTCGGCGTACACCGAGGCCGGGCCGCCGGAGAGGACCAGCGCGCGGACCTCCGGGCGGGCGGCCCGCTCGGCGGGCAGGTCGTGGGGGACGATCTGGCAATACACGCCCAGCTTCCGGACGCGGCGGGCAATGAGCTGGCTGTACTGCGAACCGAAATCGAAGATCAGAACTTCTTCGTGATCGGCCATCGTCATTGAGCCGCCTTCTTCATCAGTTCAACGAAATCCTCGAACAGGTAGCGTGCGTCGTGCGGCCCGGGGGAGGCCTCCGGGTGGTACTGCACGGAGAACACCGGCAGGCGTTTGTGCCGCATGCCCTCCAGGGTGCCGTCGTTGAGGTTGAGGTGGGTGATTTCGACCTCGCCGCCGGGCAGCGAGTCGATGTCCACGCAGAAGCCGTGGTTCTGCGTGGTTATGGCGACCCTGCCCGTCCGCAGGTCTTTCACCGGGTGGTTGGCCCCGTGGTGGCCGAACTTCAGCTTGTACGTCTTGCCGCCCAGGGCTTGGGCAAGGATCTGCTGGCCCAGGCAGATGCCGAAGATCGGCAGCGGCCGGCCGCGGGGGGGACTGTCGATCAGCGCCCGCACCGTGGTGGTCACGTTTTTCACCGGCTCCGGGTCGCCCGGGCCGTTGGAGAGCATCAGCCCGTCCGGGTCCAGGGCGGCGACCTCCCCGGCCGTCGTGAACGAGGGCACCACCGTCACCTCACAGCCCGCCGCCGCAAGGCAGCGGAGGATGCCGTACTTGACCCCGCAATCCAGCACCACCACCCGCGGGCCCGGCCCGCCGCCTCCGCCGTCGCGCCATTCGTAAAGCTGCCGGCAGGTGACGGTCCGCACCAGATCCCGCCCCACGAGTCCCGGGCAGGCCCGCGCCTTGGCTGCCAGGCTTGCCGGGTCCAGGTCCTGGGTGCTGATCAGGCCCCTCATGGCCCCGGAGGTCCGCAGCCGCCTGGTCAGGGCCCGGGTGTCGACGCCTTGGATGCCCACCACGCCGTGCTCGCGGAGGTAGCCGTCCACGTCGCCGGCGGCTTGGTGGTTGCTGGTGATCCGGCTGAGTTCGCGGACGACGAAGCCGGCCAGCCAGATCGAGCGGCTCTCGGCGTCGTCGGGATTGACGCCGTAGTTGCCGATGAGCGGGTAGGTCATGACCACGATCTGCCCGCGGTAGGATGGATCGGTCAGTACCTCCTGGTAGCCGGTCATCGAGGTGTTGAAGACCACCTCGCCGGCCCCCTCGACGTCGGCACCGAAGGCGGTTCCCTCCAGGACCATGCCGTCTTCCAGCGCCAGCGCCGCGGGTCTGTTCATAGACTACCCTTGTAGCACATGCTCTCTGATATTTTAGGGTTTGCCGTAGAATTTCGCTGGCGTATTAGCCGCCGGCCGGGGCGTCCTGCCGCGCACCCGGCGACGGCGCCGCCTGCGGCAGACCAAACCCGCACGGGCGGACTGCCGCCGCCAGGACGATCCGGGCGGACGCTGCCGACCTCAGTGGGTCAGGGACAACAGCCGACGGATGCGCTCCTTGATCGGCGGGTGGGTGCTGAAGATGGACTTGGCCCGGGCCTCGGACTTCTTGATGGGATGGACCACGTACAGGTGGGCGGTGGCCCGGTTGGCCACCTCCAGCACCTCCGGGTCGTCGGAGATCTTGGCCAGAGCGCTGGCCAGCCCCTCGGGGTTGCGGGTCAGCTCCACCCCGGAGGCGTCGGCCAGGTACTCGCGCTGCCGGCTCATGGCCAGTTGGATGATCCGAGCCAGGATGGGGGCGATGATGGCCAGGACGATCGCCACGATCAGCAAGATGGCCTGGGCCGCCCCGCCGCCCCCGCGCGAGTCGCGCCGGCGCCGCCGGCCGCCCCCGAACCACAGGCTCCGCAGGAACACGTCGCACAGCATCACCAGCACGCCGACCATGATGGCCATCAGCATGGCAAACAGGATGTCGTAGTTGCGGACGTGGCTGAGCTCGTGGGCCATGACGCCCTGGAGTTCGTCGCGATTGAGCTTCTGCCGCAGCCCGGTGGTGATGGCGACGACGGCGTGCTTGGGGTTGCGCCCGGTGGCGAAGGCGTTCGGGGCGGTGTCTTCGATGACGTAGATCTTGGGCGTGGGGATGCCGCCGGCGATGCACATCTCCTCGACGACGTTGAACAGTTGCGGGTCGTCGGCCTTTTGGATCTGCCGGGCCTTGGAGATCGACAGCACGGCCGAGGCCCCGCCGTAATAGGACCACAGCGTCAGGACAAACGCGATCCCGGCCGCGATGACCGCCACGACAATAGAGAACGTCCAGTCTCCCCCGCCCCAGACCGCCCCGATGAGCATCCCGATTCCCACAAAGAACAGCACAAAAAAGCCGATCAGCAGGAAGCTGTTCCGCTTGTTGCGGGACATCAGAGTGCGGAACGTTTCTACAGCCATGGCTCACCGGCCTCGGTCTGTCTGGCCGCTGCCCGCCGCCAGCCCGGGCTTCTCGGCCGAAGCCGCTGACGCTTCAAAGCTCTGGCGACGGCGCGCGGCTGCTGCGGCCCGGCAGGCTTGCCGGCCGGTCCTTAGAACTTGACCTTCGGCGCCTCCCGCTCGGCCGGCTCCTCCAGCTCGAAGTAGTCCTGGGCCTGGAAGTTGAACATCCCGGCGATGACGGTGTTGGGGAACTTCTCTCGAGCGGTATTGTAGACGGCGCCGCTGTCGTTGTAGTGCTGCCGGGCGAAGGCGATGCGGTTCTCGGTGCTGGTCAGCTCCTCCTGGAGCTGCATGAAGTTCTCGTTGGCCTTCAGGTTGGGGTAGCTCTCGCTCAGGGCGAACAACTGCCGCAGGGCGCCGGTGAGGAAGTTTTCGGCCTGGGCCTGGCCCTTGACGTCGCCGGAGGGCACGGCAATGGCGGAGGTGCGGGCCTGGATGACGCGCTCCAGCGTCTCCCTCTCGTGGGCGGCGTAGCCCTTGACCGTCTCGACCAGATTCGGAATCAGGTCGTAGCGGCGCTTCAACTGCACGTCGATCTGGCTCCAGGCCTCGCGGCAGCGGATGCGCTTCTTCACCAGGCTGTTGTAAATGGAGGTGACGAGCAGCAGCAGCACGACCACAACGGCGATGACCACCCAAACGGTCAAGGTAAGTGCCAGCATCTTGTTCCCCTTACACTATTTGGGACTCCAGTCAATTCTCCTGCGATACGATACGAGAGTGTAAGCCACCCCCGGCGGCAATAGCAAGACAAAGGCGGGCGCCCTTGGCCCGGCGGTCGGCGGCCGATCCGGCAAACGAAGAGACCCGTTGGCGGCCGCGCCCCGGCGTGGTAAAATAAGTTACCTGCCGTCGACGTTCGGAGCCCTCGGTGGACTCATTCACGCTGGACAAGCTGGAGTTTGACCAGGTCCGCCAGATTGTCGCCCGGTATTGCCGCTGCGCGCTGGGGCGGTCGCTGGCCGAGCGGATCGGTCCCTCCCGGCGTCCGGATACCGTGCGGCGCTGGCTGGACGAGACCTCCCAGATGGTGCGAGCCCTCGGCGACGCGGGGCTGCCTCCTTTCGGGGGGATTACCGACATCCGCGGTGCGCTGGAGAGGGCACATCCCGGCGGCGGGGCCAACGGGGAAGACTTCGCCGCCATTGCCTCCACCCTCGACGGCGCCGGCGCGGTCCGCCGCTGGGCGGTCGGGCTGGACGAGCCGCTGGAGCTGCTGCGGGAGCTGGGCGGCCGGCTGCCGGACTTCAGCGGCGAGGTGGAGGTGGTTCGCGGCGTGATCGACAGCCGCGGGGAGGTGATGACTACGGCCTCGCCGACGCTGGGCCGGACGCGGGGCGAGATCGAGGCAACCCGCAAGCGGATCCATCAGACCATCTACGGCTATGCGCGCAGGCCCGAGGTGGCCAGGATCCTTCAGAACCCCACGGTCACGCTTCATGAGGACCGATTCGTCCTGCCCGTCAAGGCCGAGCATCGGTACGAGCTGCCCGGCGTGGTGCACCGCGCCAGCCATACCGGGGCCACGCTCTTCGTCGAGCCGAGCGAGTCGGTGGAGCTGAACAATCGGCTGGTCGAACTCATGGACGCCGAGCGGCGAGAGATCGCCCGGCTGCTGAACGAGCTGTCGATCCACATTCACGCCCGGCACGAGGAGATCTCCTCGGCCCTGCGGACGCTGGCGCAGATCGACCTGATCGCCGCCAAGGCGCAGTACGCCACGGAGTTCGAATTCGTCGACCCGCAGATGGCCGAGCGCGGGCCGCTTCAGCTCCACCAGGCGCGCCACCCGCTGCTGATCGAACAGGCCCACCAGGCCGAGCGCGCCGGCCCGCCCAAAGGCCGAGCTCAAGAGGTGGTGCCGATTGAGGTGCGGCTGGGGATGGATTTCGACGTGCTGGTCATCACCGGCTCGAACACCGGCGGCAAGACGGTGGCTTTGAAGACCATCGGGCTGTTGGCGATCATGGCCCAGTCGGGTCTGCACGTCCCCGCCGCCCGCGGCAGCCGGCTGCCGCTGTTCCGCGACGTGCTGCTGGACGTCGGCGACGAGCAGTCCCTCCAGCAGTCGCTGTCGACCTTCGGGGCGCACATCCGGCGAGTCCGCAGCATCCTGCGCCGGGCCGACCGGTACAGCCTGGTGCTGCTGGACGAGTTGGGCAGCGGCACCGACCCCGACGAGGGCGGCGCCATCGGCCAGGCGGTGCTGGACGAGCTGCGGCGCATCGGCTGCCTGGCCATGATCAGCACGCACCTGGGCGTTCTGAAGGCCTACGCGATCAACCACGAGCGCGTGGACAACGCCTCGGTGGAGTTCGACACGCGCACGCTGCGGCCGACCTACCACCTTCGCATCGGCGAGCCGGGCGAAAGCCACGCCATCACCGTGGCGGCCGCCATGGGGCTGCCCAAGCACGTGGTCGCCACGGCCCGGAAGCACTTCGGCCGCAAGGGCGGAACCTTCCGCCGGGCCATGCGCGCCACCGCGGCCACACGCCGGGCGTCCGAGGAGGCGCGGAGCCAGGCCGACTCGGCCCGACTGTCCGCCGAGATGCTGCAAGAGCAGTACGCCTCGAAACTGACCGACCTTCAGGGGGTGCAGGAGAGCTTTGAGAACTGGCTGGCCTCGCTGGCGGAAATACGCCAGGGCGACCAGATCTTCGTGCCCAGGCTGAACAAGACCGGCCGGCTGGTGCGGATGGAGTTCAACAAGCAGATTGCCCTGGTGGACGTGGACAACGTGCAGGTCGAGGTGGCGCTGGGCGAGCTGATGCCCGACCTGGGCCAGGCCGGCGTCCGACGGGAAATCGCTTCGCTGCGCGAACAGATCCTCTCCCAGGCTCGTCAGACCGAGGCCCTGCGACAGGAGGCCGGACGCCTCCAGACGGAATATCACCGCGCCTTGGCCCGGCAGCGCAGCCGCCAGCAGAAGTTCGAGCAGTGGCTGGAGTCGATCGGACAAGCCCGGATCGGGCAGGAGTTGCCGATCGCTCGGGCGCCCGGGTCCGGCAAGCTGGTGGAGCTGGACCTGCTCAACGGCCGGGCCAAGGTCCTCACCGCCGCCGGCCCGCTGTCGCTGGCGATACAGGAGCTGTTCCCCCAGGCCGGCCCGTTCGCCGTCCAGAAGAAGGCCTACCAGCGGGCGGTTCGCGGCCAGGGAAAGCCCGCGGACAGGAAGGATCGCCCCATGCCTCGCCGGCGTCCGGAAAGCTCGGCCGCCAGGGCCAATCGCCAGGCCGTGCTGAAGGCCGCGCCGGGCGACCGACTTTACGTCATGCCCTTCCACAAGCACGCGACCTTGATTCGGTTCAATCACGAAAAGGACGAGGCGGTGGTGCAGTCGGGGGCCTTCGAGATGCAAATCCCCATCGCCGACCTGGAGCCGGCTCGCCAGAGACGCTGACGCGATCGTGCCCTGCCGCCGGCAAGCTCGCCCGGCCCGCCGCGGGGGGCGCTTCAATCTGCAATCCGACGGGGTCAGGTGCGTGTTGGGATCACGTCTTGATGGCGTCGACGGTCGCGACCGCGACCGGCCCGAAAACGAGAATCGGCAGCCACGCCGCCAGCGCCGGTTGCAGCTCGATGTGCCGGGCGAGTTGAATGAACAGGTACACCCCGCCGACCATGAGCACCGTCAGCGCCGCCGAGGACTTGATGTTCCGCTCGCGCGAGAGGATGAACGGCCCGGCCACCAGCAGCAAAATGATGTTGTTGAAGAACTCCGCAAACCGGCTGTGCCGGGCGAGCAATGCCTCCTGCGGCTCGGAAAGCTGCTCGGTGCGCAGCAGCCGGGTAAGCTCGCCCGTGGACAGGTAATTCAGAAAGCCCCTGGACTGCCGCAGCGTCAGCTCCCCGGGGTCCAGGTTGGACACGTACGTCAGTCGGCCGCCGTGAAGCTCCCATCCGGGCGTGGGCCCGGCGGGGCGGTAGGTCGCCCGCTCGGCGGTAAAGCAGGCCAGCTCCTTGCCGTCGCCGCTGTACGTGAATCGGGCATCGTGCAAGACCGTGCTGACGACCTCGCCGTCGACCTGGGCCAGCTCCAGTTGCCGGCCCTCGACCTTCAGGCCCAGCGCCCGGTCCGTGACGGGCGGAGGAGTAGTGATAATGAGCTTCGCGTACGCCGAGTTGATGCCCTGGCCTTCCGGGCGGCGGCGGGCCTCGTCGACGATCTGGCCGCCGCCGACCAGGGTCGGGACAAAATCGGTGGTGGGATCCTTCTTCCAGCCCGGGACGTGCATGGACGCCTGCGGGGCGATGCCGTGCTGCCGGGGCGCCTGGGCCGGCGCGAAAACCCATCCGCCCACGGACGCGTCGTAGATGGCCTCCGGGCCGGTAAGGTGACCGATGTTCGCGTAGCTCTGTTCACGAAGAATGATCAGCGGGTTCGCCAGGCGCCCCTCGGCGGGGAAGAACTTACTGGCGTACCAGGAGCTTTTCTTGCCGTCGGTGATCGTTCTCACCCGCACCGAGTCCGTGCCGGACACGTCGTCCCGGCTTCGGATCAGTCGGTGTTTGACCCGTGGGATCAGCACCTCCGTATCCAGCACGATCAGCAGGTTCAGCCCGATGGCGCAGACCAGGACGGGCAGCAGCACGCGGTGCAGGCTCACTCCGCTGGCGAGCACGGCCGTCAGCTCGTTGGTGTGGTTCATTCTCGCCAGGGTGAAGGCGGCCGCGGTGACGACGATCACCCCCCCCAGCTCGCGGAAATAGGGAAGCGACTGGTATCCGTAATAGGTTCCCACCTCCTGCGCGACGACCTTGAGCGTCCTCTGATCGTCCTTGCGCGCCTTGGTGAACTCGTCCATGTTGAAGAACAGGTCAGCCACGATGCGGAGGGACATCAGCGCCACCAGGCAAAGCAACGCGCTGAGCAGGAAGTTCTTCACGATGTATTTGTCGAGCGTCTTCATGCCGTCCTACCGCCTCATGGGAACCAGGTAGACGTAGGCTGTTCCCGCCGCCAGGGCCGCGATGCCGCTCCACAGGGCCACGATCCCGTAGACTTCGGGGACGCCGGGGTTTTTGATCAGCTCCTTGCCCATAAACAGCATCACGATCACCAGCGAAGCCGGCACCGCGCTGATGGCAAAGGCCGCCAGCATCTGTCCGCCGCGGAAGATCAACCCCAGCGCCGCTCCCATCATGACCATCAGCATGCAACTGACGCCGTAGGCGATCCGCATGTGCATCTCGGCGGCGACCTTCGCCAGCAGCCGCCGGGTCACGGAGTCCAGGGCGGCGGTCATCCCGGCGACGCCCTGGCCGAGGCCGTAGCTGCCCGGATGGGCTCGCAGGTCTTGCAGGTCGATCCCCTCGCTGTCGGCGACGATCCACCGCGGAACGGCGTGCGGGCCGATCTCCTCCCTCTCTTTTGCCCGCGGGGTCGGCAGCGGCTCGCCGACGTCGGTGATGATGACGTCCTCCAGCGTCAAGCTGACGAGGCTGGCCCTGGAGAATTCGTCCCATTCGGCCTTCACCGATGCCTCTTTCGCCGAGTACTCTCGCTCCGCCCGGTCCCCGCGGAACAGGCGAACGCGCACGGGCCGCTCGACGGCGCCGGCGGGCGCTCCGCCGGCGGCGGGGGGCTTGGCCGTCAGCACCACCTCGTGCGCTTGCAGTCTGGCCCAGGGCGCTTCGACCTCGATCCGGCTGGCCGGGCCGGTCTCGCCGGCCGCGGGCAGCTCCTTCAGCTTGACGTACTTGCCGCTGTCTTTAATGGCGCCCGCCAGATCCTGATAAAACATGAGCGTGCATATTCTTCGCTTGATCTTCCGGGCCTCGGCCTGCACCAGAAGGCTTTCTTCCGGGTGGGCCCAGACGCGGCAGAGCTTGGGCCAGTCGTACAGCTTGGGCTCATCTTCAAAGGGATTGGGCAGCTCGCCTCGTTGGATTCTTTCCTTCTGCAGTATGAGCACGCTGCGCCCGCTCTGGCGCCTGGCGGCCCAGTTCTCCGGGTCGAAGGCCACGAAGGTTTCCCCGTTCCGCTCGAAGAAGTCCAACTTGGCCCGGGAGGCCACCAGGTACAGCGCGTCGTTGGGGTCGGAGGTGTCCAGCGCGACCACGCCCTCCATCCACCCGCTGTCGGGGTCGACGCGATCGGCGTGGAGGATCCTCCCGGAGAACTCCAGGTAGCCCTGGGTCCGGAGGCCGTGAAAGGCGATGTGCCGGAGGTTGTTCTTGACCGTGTACTGCGAGCGCCACAGCAGTCGCGGGGCGACGTAGAGCCCCAGGCCCAGCGTGATGGCGGAGACGATCAGCCCTCCCCAGATGGCCGGCGTCAGCAACGAGAGGGTGCAAATGCCACTGGCCCGGGCCGCCATCAGCTCGTTGTCCTGGCCGAACCGCCCGTAGACGATGGTGGCGGCGAACAAAGCCGCGATCGGCAGCGTCAGTGAGACCATCACCGGCATGGAAAAGCCGAACAGCTTCAGTGCCTGGTGGCTGCTGAGCCCGCGCTCGCGGAGCGGCTCGATCACGGCAAAGACCGTCATGACCAGCGTGAGCGCCACCGTTGCCAGCGCGGTCGCCCGCAGGAGGTCCTTGCCCAGGTAGAATTTCAGGGTGCGGATCACCGGCTTTGCGCTTTGCTGGCCTTGCCCGCCCCGGCGGCAGCGCGGCCCCCCACCCGCTGGATCGCCCGGGCCAGGCGGGCGACGCCTTCACGAATCGCGGGAATGTCCACCGTACCGAACGTCAGCCGCATGTGGTTGCTTGGCACCGTCCGACGCGGGTCCGGACCGTAGCAGAACTCCCCCGGCACGTACATGACTCCCTCTGCCAGGGCCGCGGCAAACAGGGGGCTGTCCTTGCCGGTGTCCATCCACTCCGGCAGCGACAGGTAGACGTACAGTCCCCCTCCGGGGCGCGTCCACCGCGTCTGGTCCGGCTGGAACTGGCCGAGATGCTCGTGCAGCGCCTCCAGCATCGCGTCCCGCTTGGCTCGGTACCGCTGCCGCAGAAACGCCACGTGCTCTTCGTAGATGCCGCTGCTCATGGCCCGAAGCAGGACGTGCTGGGCCAGGTTCGACGAGCCGAAGTCGTGGTTGCCTTTCTGGTTCAGCACCGGCTCGGCCAGCCCGTCCGGCAGGATCGCATACCCGGTGCGGAAGCCCGGCGCGAATGGCTTGCTGAAGGTCTGGGCCAGAACCACCTGCGCGTTGTCGGCCTCGTGGCTCTTGATGCTGACCGGGGTCGCCTCCTCGCAGCTCAGCTCCCGGTAGGCGGCGTCTTCCAGCAGGCAGATCCGCCCCTCGCTGGAATACGACCGGATCAGGTCGAGCAGCGGCTTGCGGCGCTGTGCCGAAAGCGTGATGCCCGTGGGGTTCTGGTAGTAGTCGCAGAGGTAGACGATTTTCACCCGTTTTAGCTCGCCGCTGCGCTTCAGCTCGGCCAGCGTCGCTTCCAGCGAGTCCAGCTTGATTCCGCCGTCGTCCATCTCCACTGCCCGGATATCCGCGCCCAGGCTGACCAGCGCCCCGGTGTATACGAAGTAGCTGGGCCACTCGGTGATGACGATGTCGCCCGGGTCCAGCAGGATGTCGGCGATGATGTAGAGCAATTGCTGCGAGCCGGAAGCGATGACGACGTTGTCCGGCGTGACCGCCAGTTTCGCGGCCGATACGCCGTCCAGCTTGCAGACGTGGGCCAGCACGGCCTCCCGCAGTTCCGCCAGCCCCTCCGTGGCGCCGTATTGGAGGGCCTCCTTGCCGGCGGCCTCGTCGGAAAACAGCTCGCCGCTCAGCCGGGCGGTCTCCTCGGCCGGAAGGCTGTCCTGATCCACCAGTCCGGCCGCAAGCGAGATTAACTTCTCCTCTCGCAGGGCCGTGCTGATGAGGTAGTTGATCGGCTGCGGCGCGGTGCGCTTTGCCTTGACGGAGAATCCGAACTCTGGAAGGCTGCTGTTCATGCGTTCTCTCTCGCACTGGATCCCCTAGAATCTAGTTCCGCGATGAATAGCCTGTCAAGTGCGTCGGGGGGCAATCCCTGCCCGCTGACAAACCGATGCGCTTCCCGCCCGCTCCGGCCGTGCCGGCGGCAGCGGGCGCGAATTGGCTTTCGCGCTTGACAGGTCCGCCCCGACCGTGACAATCGCCTTCGTTCAGCGGGGTTACATATGCCATCGGTCGGCGTCGACATCCTGCGGTCGATCGTTCGCCTTGTCTGGCCGGCGACCTGCACCGCCTGCGGCAGCAACGAGGAGCTGCACGACGGGCTGTGCCGCGCTTGCAGCCGGGCGCTGCTTTCCCTGGTGGCTCTGCCGTACTGCCCGCGGTGCGGGGCGACGCTGGGGCCGGCCCTGCGGGCCGAAGAGGCCGGCTGCGCCGCCTGTCCCCCGGTGATGCCGCGCTTTGACCGGGTGCTGCGCGTCGGCCCCTACGCCGAGCCTCTCCGCCAGGCGATACACCGGATGAAGTATTACGCGAGGACGCGCCCCTGCGGCGACCTGGCCAAGCTGCTGGCCGAGCGGATCGCCGCCGACTGTGACGCCGGCGCATTCGACGTGGTGCTGGCCGTGCCCATGCACTGGCTGCGCCGACTGGCGCGCGGGCGGAACCACTCGCGCGAGCTGGCCGCGGGCGTCGCGGCGAGGCTGGCCGTGCCCATGGGCGAGGAGCTGGTCCGCGTCCGCAACACCCCTCCGCAGGTGAACCTGCCGGCCTCGAGGCGGGCGGCCAACGTCCGCGGGGCGTTCGCCGTCCCCCGTGCCCGAAGCGTTCAGGCCGCGCGCGTGCTGCTGGTGGACGACGTGATCACCACCGGGGCGACGGTCAACGAGGCCGCTCGAACGCTTCTGGCGGCCGGGGCCGCCCGCGTGACCGTCGGCGTGCTGGCCAAGACCGAGCTGCCCCGGGCATACTCCCGGCAGCTTCAGTCGTAAAGCTTCGCATCCGCCGCCGGCCGCGTCCGGCGCTGTGACCTGGCGGCACGCTTGCCTGCCAACGGAACCAACTGTACATTCGGGCCATGGGTGTGCATCGCGTGCAGCCTGAGCCGGCGGCCGCTGGCGCCGACCGGTGGCGATGGATCGCCCCGTGCGCGGTCATCGCCCTCGCCGCCGTCGTCGCCTGCTCCAAGGTCTGGACCGTCGACGTCTTCTGGCAGCTCAAGAGCGGCCAATGGATGCTGGAGCAGGGCAGGGTGCTCGGGCACGATCCCTTCAGCGTCGACGGCGCTGACAAATGGGTCAACGTCCACTGGCTCTTTCAGGTGCTGGTGGCGGCGATCCATCGCATCGGCGGCTTTTCGGGGCTGGTCGTGCTCAAGATGGCGGCCTTTGGCGGCCTGCTGGCGGTGCTGGCGCTCGGGCTGCGGAGGCGGATCGGACCGGGCTGGCTGATGCTGGTCGGGCTGTGGCTCATCCTGACCGTTGAAACCCGCGTCCGCGTCCGCCCTGAGATCTTCACCTACCTGCTGCTGATGGTCACGCTGCTGATCGTGGAGTCGGTTCGCCGGGGGGCCTCGCCGAAGCGGCTGTGGTGGCTGGTGCCGATCAACATGCTGTGGGTGAACGTGCACGGCCTGTACATCGTCGGCATCGCCTCGGCGTGGATGGCGCTGGCCGGAGCCGGCCTGGACCGGCTGTTGAAGCGCCCGACCGCCGGCAACCTGGCGAGCGTCCAGGCGCTGCTGCCGATCGTGGCGGCGACGGCGGCGTGCTTCGTCAGCCCCTGGCCGGTGGAGGCGGCGCTGCACCCGCTGCTGCTGCGAACGCGAGTCACCGGCGAGCAGAGGCTGTTTTCCTTTGGCGTGCAGGAGCTCCGCCCGACCTACCTGTTCAACCCGTTCCGCAAGTTGCCGCTGCTGGTGGCTCTTCTGGGGGCGGTGGCCGTGCTGGAGGCGCTGCGAAGCCGCCGCCGCTCGGTTCCGACCGGGCACGCCCTGGTGTACGCGGCGTTCCTGGTGCTGGGCGTGCTGGCCGTGCGGAACGTGACGCTGTTCGCCGTGGCGGCCGGCTTCCTGCTGGCGGTCCACGGCGGCGAGTGGATCGGGCGCGCGACGCGGCGGCGTTCGCTGCTGCGAAAGCTGGCAACGCCCGCGCGCGTCGTCATGCTGCTGGTCCTGGCCGCAACCGCCGCCGCCTACGCCACGGAAGCGTCCTACCGCTGGCTGCGGCGCCCGGCCAGCCGGTTTGGCTTCGGCCTCATCGAGGGCGAGCACCCGATCGCGATGGCCAAGTGGCTGGGCCGGTCGGACCTGGAAGGCGACATCCTGCCGCTGGAGTTCGGTCAGGGCGGCGCGTTTATCTGCTACGCCTACCCTCGGCGGAAGGTGTGGATGGACGGCCGGCTGGAAGTACATTCCATGGGGCGGCTGGAGAAGCTGTATGAGTATCGCGTGAAGATGCTCTCTTCGCGCACGGCCGGGGATCCGGCCGAGATGCCGCTGCCGAAGACGATTCGCTTCATCGCGGTCCGCTCGACCGACACCGCCCAGATCCGCGCCCTGAGCAGGTGCGAGGATCGCTTCAAGCTCATCTACGTGGACCGGGCGGGGGTATGCTTTGTGCGCCTGCCGGTCAAGGGCGAGGAGGACAACGAGCTGTTGTGGAAGTGGCACTGGGAGCGGCCCCTGCCCCCGTCCAACCTGGATCAGTTCGATCGCCCGCTGGCAGCCGACGCCCCCGCGCCGCTGCTGGACGTGCCGACCCGCCGCACCTGGTACCGCCAGAACGTCCCGCCGGCGCACTGGTACATGGGCGAGATATTCTACTTCCTCGGCCGCTACAACCTGGCCGTGCGGTACCTGACGGTGGCCGACCGCCTGGGATTGCAGGAACCGATCCACACGGCGGGCATGCTGGCGTGGGCTCACCAGTCTCTGGCGGAATACCAGCCGATCGAGCCGGAGTTCGAGCTTTGCGACCTGCCGGTCGATCCCAACCTGGCCCGGGCGCTGGCGCTGTACGAGGGCATGGACCTTTCCGACATGGGCGACCTGGCCGTCCGGAGCTACGCCCTGAACCGGCTGCATGCCCTCTTCGTGGCCGGACACATAGACGCCGGCTCCAAGGCCATGAAGCGGTATCTGGAGAGTCTGCCGATTCCGACCCGCTGGCATCCCGGGGCGGAGGTGATCCGGCTGGCGGATGCCATCAAGGTTCGCTATGGGCAGTCGCTGGCGACCAGGGACAACTCCCGGCTGCCCAGCCTGGACCCGGCCGAGCGGGCCTACCTGCTCCTGGACCAGCCGATTGATTCGGAGCACAAGACCGGGCTGATCGACGCCGCCATCGAGGTGCTGGCAAGCGCGCCCAAGCTGCCGCCGCGGTCAAGAATGCTCCTGGGCGATCTGTATCTGCGCAAGGGCCAGACCGCGCTGGCGCGCCGACAGTACGAGGTCGCCGCGGAGATGAAGATGGATCAGGACTGGGCCTTGCAGATGCGGCGGGGCTTGTGCTGCTGGGCGGCCGGCGATCTGGGCGGGGCGGTTGCGGGGCTGCGGCAGGCGGCCCGGTCAAACCCGAAGGCGCCCGAGCCGGCGGCGTATCTGGCGTTGCTGCAAGAGCAGTTGGGCGATTACGCCGCGGTGGGCGAGGCGCTGCGGCGGTACGCCGGCCCCACCACCCAGCCGGCGGACAACCAGGCGATTCAACTGCTCGTGCGGATCGGGGCGCGCCTGAAGACGCGGGAATAGCCCCTGCGCCGGTCGGCTTAACATCGCCGGCCGAATACCTATAATGAGCCGGGAAGGACTGAGTCCATGAGACCTATTCACGCGGTGGTTCTCGTAGCGGGGACGATGCTGGCGCCGGTGTGGGCTCGAGCGCAGGCCCCGGCCGGTGAGCCCGGGCTGACTCCAAGCAGCCTGTACACCGACGAGTTCAACGGTTTTGTCCTGCGGCCTCCGGCCGGGGCCGAGCGGCTTCGTGAAACCTCGCCGCGCCGGCTGGTCTGCTGGGCTCGGAGGGACCCAAAGACCCGGGCGATCCGCTGGTCGCTGGAGGTCCTGCGCACCCGCCACGAGCCGTCCAAGCTGCCGCCGAAGGAATATGCCGACGCCATCGCCAGGCAACTGGCCAGCGTCTCGCGCTTCCACGTGGACTCCACCGAGCTGGGAAAGGTCGCCGGCAAGCCGGCCATGCACTTCCGGGGCATCTGGAAAGGGGCGCTGGAGCTGTGGCGGCGGCAGACCTGGGTGCAGATCAAGCCGGACGAGTACCTGGTGCTGAACATCGCCGGCCCCATCGCCGAGAAGGCGGAGATGGACACGGCTCTGACCCGGGTGGCCGGCTCGCTGAAGCTGTTCGATCCATCGGCCGTTCTGAAGGAAAGAGCGGCGAATCTCGCCCGCGGCTCGGCGGTGCTGACCGGGCTGGACGAGGCGAAGCTGCGCGCCGTGCTGGCGGAGGGGCCTTCTTACTATCTCGTCCAACTAAAGGGCAAGCCCATCGGCTTCGTGAAGATCACCGAGACCGTGGGCAATCTCGGCCGGGACCGGGGCCTGCGCGTGGTGCGCGTCGGGGCCCTGAAGCTGCCGGGTGAGCCCAGGCGACTGACGCGCGAGGAGCTGTTCGCCACCGCCGATCGAAAGGTGGAGCGGTGGCGGCGGACCGTGATCGACGGCGAGGGCACCGCCGCGGTCAAGAGCGTCTCTGAGGCCATCAAGCAGTACGACGTGCTGCTGATGCAGACCAAGCGCTCGGACCGGCCGCTGCCGAGCCGGCAGCGCAAAGTGCCTGCGACGATCCGCCCGGCCTACCTGCCCGTGGCCTTCGATGGGCTGGTTCCGCGGCTGATCGATCGGACCGGGAAGGCCACGTATGGGTTTGTGGTGTACAACGCGGCCGCCAACGACTTCGACCTGCGGCTGGTGCGGGTAATCGGGCCGGAGAAGATCACCTTCGCCGGTCGCAGGGTCGCCGCCGTCCACCTGGGTGACCGGATGGCGCAGGACGCCCCCTGGGTCGAGCTGTGGGTCGACGAAAAGGGCCTCCTGCTGCGAATGGCCACGCCGGAAGGGCCGACCATGTATCGGGCCGGTCGCGGAGTCGTCGCCGCCAGCTTCGGGGCAGAACTGGGCGAGCTGGAGAAGATGGGCTCCTGAATGGCGGCCGGACCGCCGTCCGGGCGCCTTCCAGGTGAACCGACGCCGCCCGCCCGACAGCGCCGCCGGAAAAAGGACCAGACAATGCCTCCACAGGATATCCACGACGTGATCATCATCGGCGCCGGCCCGGCCGGGTTCGCCGCCGCCCTGTACACCACGCGCGACCGCTATCGAACGCTGCTGCTGGAGAAGGTGGGCCTGCCCGGAGGGCAAATCCTGCTGACCGACCGGCTGGAGAACTATCCCGGCTATGAATCGATCGCCGGGGCGGACCTGATCGCCCACATGCAGAAGCAAGTGGAGAACTTTGGGGGGTCGGTGACCGCGGCCGCGGAGGCCACCGGCATTCGCCGACGCGACGACGGCCTGTTGGAGGTCGAGGTCAATGGCGGCGAGCAGACCCACCTCGGCCGGGCGGTGATCCTCTCCCCCGGCAGCGACTACCGCCAGCTCGGCGTGCCCGGGGAGGCCGAACTCCGCCAGGCCACCAAGGTCTCTTACTGCGCCACCTGCGACGGGGCATTTTACCAGGGCAAGCACGTTTTGACCGTCGGCGGGGGCAACACGGCCGTGGGGGATACCATCTATTTGGCCGAGCGATTCGCGAAAAACGTCACCATGATCCACCGGCGCGAGGAGTTCCGCGCCCAGAAGGTGCTGACCGAGGAGCTTTACGAAAAGGCTCCCAAGCACAACATCGACATCAAGCTGCCCTACGTGCTGGAGCGGATCGTTCCCAACGCCGGCGCCACCGAGATCGACCATGTCGTCATCAAGAACGTCAAGACCGGCCGGAAAGAACAGCTCAAGGTCGAGGGGGTGTTCATCTTCGTGGGCATGGTGCCGAACACAAAATGGCTGGCCGGGGCGGTGGAACTCAGCGAGGCCGGCTACATTCAGTGCAACTGCCTGACGCTGCAAACGTCGATGCCCGGCGTGTTCGTGGCCGGCGACTGCCGCGTGGGGGCGGCGATGCAGTTGGTCACGGCGTGCAGCGACGGCGTGGTGGCGGCGTTGATGCTGAAACAGTACTTCCGCGACCCCGGCTCCTGGGAGGCGGCAAACGCCGAGGGCCTGGGCGGGACCGGCTGGTAGGCCGGCCGGGCGCTCGCCGACGGGAAGCCGGAGGCACCGCCCGGAAAACTTCCGCCAATGACCCGACGGGCGTGGATTCCTGGACTCTATGGCTCCGGCGACGCGCAACAGCAAGGTTCGTCTGCTGGCGGTGGACGTTGACGGCACGCTGCTCTGCGGCGGCACGGTCGACCCCGCCGACGCGGATGCCCTTCGCGCCGCCGTCGGGGCCGGCATCGTCGTCTGCCTGTGCACCGGCCGGAGCTGGAACGAGGTCCGGGATATCTGGGAGGAAATGAATCTGCCCGCCCCGCGTGCCCCCGTGGTCTGCGCCGGCGGGGCGCTGGTGGTCGAGCCGGACACGGGCCGCAGCCTCTACAGCCGCTCGTTCGACCGCGCCACCGCCGACGAGCTGGCGCAGGAGATGCACGGCCTGGGGTATCCGGTCATGGCCCTGGTGGATGCCTGGCGAGAGGGCTTCGACTACTACATCATCGGTCGGCATGAAGATCATCCACTGTACCGGAGGTTCTTCGACCGGCGAGAGCCCCGCATGCGGCAGGTGGCCGAGCTGAACCGGCCGGACCATGCCCGGCCGCTGCGGATCAGCGTGCTGGAGGAGCGCGACCGCGCCGAGGAGCTGGTGGGCATGTTCAGGCGGCGTTTCGCCGGGCGGGTCGAGGTGCAGGCCATATGGCTGCGCAGCCTCGACCTGCACATTGTCGAGGCGTTCGCCGCCGGTGCCAACAAGTTCACCGCCATGGTCTACGTCGGACAGGGATGCCGGATCGGCCCGGGCGCCATGGCCGCCATCGGCGACGACTATAACGACCTGCCGTTGTTGGAGGGGGCCGCGCTGTCGGCGACGACGGCCGACGCCCCGGACGAGCTGCGCCGGGCCGCTGACGTCATCGTCGCCCCGCGCGGTCAGCGGGCCGTGGCCGAATTCGTCGACATGCTGCTGGCGAACAGGACCGATCGACGGCCGCGGTGACCGGGGATCACCGGGCAGACAATTGCAGGCTCTTGCGTCTTGGTCTGCCGAGGCGGTCGGATCGGCCCTGGTCTCTCTTCCGCTTATTCCGGCCGGTTTGGCCGCGCCGGCCTCTCTCGCCCCGCTCGAGGCGGCCTGTTCCTGAGCTGCTCGCGCTGGGCGCCAGTGAGCACTTCGGCGCGGATCTTCTGCATGGCTTCCTGCCAGATCGTCCTGCGCTGATCGGGGCCGGCTTCCTGGACCTTCTTCCGGGCCTCGGCCATGATGTCGTTGACCTGTTTCCGCTGCGCTTCGGTGAGATTGAGCGCGGCGAACACGTCCCGGCCTCGCCCGCTGCGGAGCAGCCGGTCGAACTTCGCGACCTGATCGGGCGTGAGGACCTTCTTCCTGATCTCATCGGTGGCCTTCCGCCACAGCTCGGCCGTCGCCCTGGGGCCTTGGGCCTTGGCGGCCTCGCCCGCCGCCCGGTCGATGATCTTGCCGGCGAGATCTTTCTGGGCCTTGCGCAGATCGAACACCGTCAGCACCAGGCGGATCCGCCCCGCCTGCGATACCAGCATGCGCCGGTTGCGCAGCACCAGCGGCACGAACCTCTCCTTCTGCTGGCCCTTGAGAACCTCCGCGATCTGCAACGCCAGCTTCTCCTGTAGCCGGTTCCGCTGTTGGGTGATCTTGGCCCTCTTGGCGGTCAGCTCCCTGATGGCCTTTTCGTCCTTTTCCTCCCGGGCCTTGGCCAACTGGTCGCGGAGGCCACTGAGATCTTCCCCGTACTGCTTGCGCCAGTTGTCGACTTCCTGCTGATGGGTGTTGAGGATCTGCTGGACGCGGACTTTTTGCCCGGCATCCAGGTCGAGCTGTCTGAGAGCCTGTTCGAGGAACTGCCTCGGGTTCAGCGCCCTGGGGCGGGCGGGCCTTTGCGGCCTCTCGGTCCGCCGCGGCCGCTCCGGTTGATCGGCCTGCTGCGCCAACCCCGTTGATGCGAGCACCCAGGCGCCGGCCAGCGCCACTGCCAATGCTTTCCTGACGGTCATCTTCAGCGATCCTTTCCTTTCGGGGGGCGCTGCCGCCGATCCAGCCCGCGATCACCGAGATCGCACCCATGGGAACCCGGCGGTCGCCCGCCAGTAGGCTCAACGCAGGCGGCTCCGTAGGTATTGCCGAACGGGGCGCGAATTGTGCGCGTGCCCGGTTCGTCGCCCGCAGTCGCACGCTCACGCCACCGGACCGGCGAGGTCCGCTTACCGCCTTCCGCAGCAGTGCTTGTACTTCCGGCCGGAGCCGCAGGGGCAGGGGTCGTTCCGTCCGGGCGTCCTGCCGGCGGAGGAGGGCGGCGATTCGTCTGCGGCGGCGGCCGGCTTGGCCCGCTGCGCCGGAGAGGGCATCTGTCCGCGCTGGATCCCTTCGGCCATGCGCTTCAGCTCGGGCAGTGCCGAGCGGAAGAACATCTTGTAGCCTTCGCAGAAGTGGTTGACCCGCTTGGGGTCGCCCGTCTCCGCGTCGGGGATGTGGTGCTTGGGGCAGCCGCCGTTGCAGTAGGCCAGGAATTCACAATCCCGGCAGGCCTCCGGCAGCTCGGTCTTGAGGGCGGCGAACTCCTCCAGCCTGGGCGAGCGGATCAGGTCTTCCAGGGGCGCATCCGTGATGTTGCCGATCTTCCATTGCTTGTAGACAAAGTGGTCGCAGGCATACAGGTCGCCGTTGAATTCCAGCACCGGGGCGTTGGCGCAGCGGCTGGCGTTGCAGCACAAGCTCGCCTGGCCGTGCACGAGCGTGTGCAGCACGCTGTCGATCAGCCGCTCGGAGACCAACCCCACGTGCCGGTCGCGCCAGAGTTCGAACACCTCCAGCATGAAGCGCCCGAACTGCTCGCCGGTGCAGGAGAACTCTCTCGGCCGGCCGCGGGCGTCCTTTTCCAGGATGGGGATGAATTGCAGCCAGTGGACGCCGCGGTTGACGAAGTAGCGGTAGATGTCCCCGCCGTGGGGAGCGTTGCGGGCGTTCAGCGTGACCAGCACGTTGAACTCCACGCCGTGCTTCCTGAGCAGTTCCAGCCCGGCCCAGGCGCGGTGGAAGGTGGGGTTGCCCTGGCGGTCGCGACGGAAGGCGTCGTGCCATTCCGCCGGCCCGTCCAGGCTGATCCCGACCAGGAATTTGTGCTCGGCGAAGAATTCGCACCACTTCTCGTCCAGGAGCGTGCCGTTGCTCTGCATGGCGTTTGCGACCGTCTGTCCTTCCCGGACGTATTGGCTCTGGAAGGCGACCGCCTTGGCGAAGAAGTCCTTCCCGGCCAGCAGCGGCTCGCCGCCCTGCCAGCCGAAGTTCACCTGAGTCGGCTGGAGGGCCATGTACTGGCGGGTGTAGCTCTCCAGCGTCTGGTCGCTCATCATGAAGTGATGGACATTGGGGTAGAGCTGCTTCGGCTTGGCGGTGTAGTAGCAGTACACGCAGTCGAGGTTGCAGACGCCGCACACCGGCTTGGCCATGATGTAGAAGGGACGAATGATCTCGCTCATCGACGAACCAACTTCCTGGCCGCGGCCGCCGGGCTGCGGGCGACGCATCCGGGCCGCGATTTCAAGTTTAGTGCGCGGCGAGGCGTTTGCGAAAAGAATCTTGCCCGGTCCGCCGGCGCCGCCACGCCGCCCTGGCGCGGGTTGATTGGCCGGCCGGCGGGTGTATACTCAGGCGTCCTCTTGACCACGTGCAAGGCTTTGGGTGATCCGGGCGGGAGACCGTGCAAATGAGTTCATCCGGCGACGGCGCGCCGGGCGGCGCGGCCAAAGGCTACTCCTGGCGGGGAGCGATTCGCGGCAACGTCCTCATGATCGGCCTGGTGAGCCTCTTCACTGACTTCTCCAGCGACATGATCTATCCGCTGCTGCCGATGTTTCTCTCCGGCCTGGTTCCCGCCGGGCTGGTGGCGGTCTACGTCGGGCTGATGGAGGGCATCGCCGAGACCACCGCCTCTCTGCTGAAGATCTTCTCCGGGCGGATCAGCGACCGGCTGGGCAAGCGCAAGGCCTTCGTGGTGATCGGCTACGGCATCTCGACGGTCTGTCGGCCGCTCATCGCCGCCGCGGGCGCCGGCTGGAGCGTTATCGCCCTGCGCTTCGGCGATCGCATCGGCAAGGGCATGCGGACCTCGCCGCGCGACGCCCTGATCAGCGACTCCGTCGGCGCCGACGCCCGCGGACTGGCCTTCAGCTTCCACCGGGCGATGGACCACACCGGGGCGATCCTGGGTCCGGTCGCGGCCGTGGCCATCCTGTACGCCATGCTCGGCTACGGGCTGTGGCGGGGCAGCACGGAGCAGGCCACGCCGCGGCAGATGCACGCCCTGCGCTGGCTGTTCGCCATCGCCTTGATCCCCGGGCTGCTGGCCATGCTGACGTTGATCGGCAAGGTTCGGGAGATCGCTCCCCGGCGGGCCGAACCGGCCGGCGGCGAACAGGGCGGCGGCCCGAGCGCGTTTCGGCGGCTGCCGAGGCGGTTCTACTTCTTCGTCGCCATCGTCACCCTGTTCGCCCTCGGCAACAGCTCCGACCTGTTCCTGGTCCTGCACGGCATGAAGACGTTCGGTCTGGGGCCGGTGCAACTGATCGGGCTGTGGGTGACGCTGCACGTTTCCAAGATCATCTTCAGCTTTCCGGGCGGGGTGCTCTCGGACAAGCTTGGGCGGCGGCCGATCATCGTGGCCGGGTGGATCGTCTACGCCCTGGTCTACCTCGGCATGGCCGTGGTGGGCCAGGCCTGGCAGTTCTGGGCGCTGATTTTCGCCTACGGCTTTTTCTACGGCATGACCGAGGGCGTGGAGAAGGCGCTGGTGGCGGACTTCGTGCCCAGCGAGTACCGCGGCACGGCCTACGGGATTTACCACGGCGCAATCGGCATCGCCGCCCTTCCGGCCAGTCTGCTCTTCGGGCTTCTGTGGTACTATCTCAACGAGATCCAGCTCGGACTCGGCCCGCGAGTGGCCTTCGGGGTTGGTGCGGGCCTGGCCGCCGTTGCGGCCGTGCTGCTGACGGTCCTGCTGTCGGCTGCGCGCGGAAAGCAGCCCACCAAGGGGCAGGCCGCGTCGCCGGAAGACTAGCCGTTCGTGCGGAGTGGAGCCGAACACGTGCCCGCGCTAAGACGCCCGCGCAGGCCGGCCTTCCTTCTCAAACAGTCCGCGGGCCAGACCCACGCCGCCGCGGATGACCAGACTGACGGCCAGGAGGAACAGCAGCGACGACCAGACGTACATCACCAGCGGCCAGATCTCGTCCACCAGCCCGTCGAACCGCTTCCAGATCGCCCCGATGAGTGCGATGATGCCGGCCGCCACGACCACGGCCGCCAGCGACGCCCGCAGCGACCGCCGCACCGGCGCCAGGCGTATCGTCAGGCAGGTCGCCAGGTACACGAACAGCGGCACGGGCCAGTTCAACCATTTCAGCTCGGTCCACGTCTGGGCCATCCGGTGCAGGAGGTTCACCTGGCAGTCGATCTGGTCCCAGAACTGGCCGGTGCTTTTCGGCAGCGCCTTGAGCTGCCCGGTGAGGCGGGGGGTGTCCCCGCCGGCGGCGAACTGCTCGATGACCGGCTCGCCCAGCACGGCGTGAGCGATCACGATGCCCGCCCCGCAGGCAAGAATGCTCATGAGGGCCGCAACGATCGGGCCGACGGAACGGAGCTTCGGCTCGGCCTCGGTGGTCGGCTCGGCCTCGGAGGCACCGGCGGGCTTGCCGCCTTTTGCGCTGCCCCCGCCGGCTCCAATGAGCTTGGCCCGGCGAATCTCTCCGCCGGTAATCAGGCAGCCGAAGATATACGCCATTTCCGAGACGACCGTCCCCGGCAGCAGCGCCCAGTTGACCCAGCGCGGACGGACCATGCCCGCCCACAGTTGATACACGCCCATGGCGGCAAAGAGTATCCCCAGCAGGTACACCGACAGTGCAGCGTAGATCACGGGTTGCCTTTCTTCGAAACGGTCTCTTGAAGTGTTATCGGACGATACGCCCAATAATCTGCACGGAAGCCCTCCGCCGGCGAGCCGGGTTCGCCAGCTCGCCTGGACGGCGGTCTTCGGCCCGGCGGTGGGGGCGGGCTTTTCCGTGTCCGGCGCGGGCGTTTGCGATATGATGTGCTGGCTGGTGAGATGGTGCCGAGCGGGTAAGCATGCGTCTGAGGAAACCTTCCAAGAAGACGATCCTGGCCGGGATGATGCTGGCTAGTCTGGTGCTGATGCTCCTGCCGGCGAGATGCTCGCGCTGGATGTCCGACGCCGTCGGCCCGGTGCTGGCCCCGCTGGGCCACGCGGGCATGGGCGTGGCCTTTCACGTGCGCCAGCGCGCGGGGGAGCTGACCGGGCGGGACGGCTCCGAGCAGGAAGACGAACGCACGGCGCTGATGCTGACCATGTTGCAGGAGAGGAAGCGCCAGCAGGAGACCATCGCCCAGTTGCAGAACTGGCGCCGGCAGTTGGACGACTTCCCCTGCAAGCTCATCCAGGCCGGCGTCGTGGGGGTCGAGGGCGTGCCGCTGCGGAACCGCAGGCGGCTGGACTCCGGCAGCCGGGACGGCGCCCGCCCGGGCGACCTGGTGACCACGCGAAGGCTGCTGCACCCGATGCGCGTGGCGCCGCCGAAGAATCTGGGCGTGCTGGGGCGGAACTTCGTCGTCGGCAGGATCATCGAGAGCGGCGGGCACACGGCCACGCTGCAACTGGTCACCGACCCGGCCTTTGAAATGCCGGGGCGGTTGTATCGGAGGATTGAGCCGGGCAAGAGTCGCTCGATCTACGTGGACCTGCCCGGCGGCGGGCGGCGAAGGGAGGAAATCCGGTATGACCCGAAGCTGCCGGATCCGCAGTTCGTGGATCGGCCCGTGCCGGTGCTGGCCCGGGGCGACGGCCGGGGGATGGTCGTCCGCCAGGTGCCGGCAGAGCACAGCATCCGCGCCGGAGACATCCTCACCACCGGGCCGGAGACCGAGGCGCTGCTTCCGTTCGGCCTGACCGTCGGCAAGGTGACGCGGACGCAGCCCGAGCCCGAGGACGTCCACTCCGTGACCGTTTTCGTCGAGCCGCTGGCCGACCTGGCGGGGCTTCGTCAGGTGTACATCGTGCTGCCGATCGCGCGCCCGGGGAAATAACGAATGCGTTGGATCTACTTCCTCATCGTGGTGCTGGCGTGCGTTGTGGTGCAAACGACGATGGTGCACCTACTCTGGTTCCGCACCTCGCTGGGCTGGATCGGGCCGGTGTTCCCGGCGGCGTTGGCGGTGTTCGTGGCGCTGTATGCCCGCAGCGGCACGGACGCCGCGCTGGCCGGGTGGGCGGTGGGCTTTGCCCTGGACTTGGCCCTCAGCGGCGGCGGTCTGGGGCTGTCGGCCCTGCTGTATGCCACGGCGGCGGCGGGCGTCTATCGCGTGCGCGGGGCGTTCTTCCGCGACCGGCCGCTGACGCAGATGGTGCTGGTCTTCGCCTTTTGCCTGTTCGTCCACGAGCTGTGGGCGGCGCGTCAGGTCATTGTGCTGCCGCCGGGCGGGGTGGGGTATTGGCGTCCGGCCGTGCAGGCCGTGGCGGTTTCGGCGTATACTGCCGCTTTGGCGCCGCTGGTGTGCGCGCCGCTCAAGCGCATCCGGCGGCTGCTGATAGCGCCACCGTCCGGGCGCGACAGAATCTAGACCATGTATAAGCGCCGGCTGAAGATTTTCCTGATCCTAATGGCCGTGGCCGAGGCGGTGCTCATCGGTCGGCTGGCCCAGCTCCAGTTGATCCACGGCGAGCTGTACCGCCGCCAGGCCGAATCGCTGCTGGCCTACGAGGAGCTGTTGCCCACCGGCCGCGGGCGCATCCTCGACCGCCGCGGCAACGTCCTGGCCGAGAACAAGGCCTGCTACGACTTCTGCCTGCACTACCGCATGTTGAAGGGCCCCGGCGCCACCGAGGCCGACCGCAAGGCCTACCGGCGATGGGCCGACGGATGGATCAAGCGGATCGCCCGCCGGGAGAACATCACCCTCGATCGGGCCAAGGAACTCTTGCCGGAGCGGATGGAGCGGACCTGGCGGCTGGCCGAGACGATCACCGGCGGGACCCGGAACGAAATGGCCCGGGCGGCCGAAGAGATCGTCGGCCGGGTGGAAACGTGGCGCCGCATCGTGGGCGGGCCGGTGAAGGAAGAATACCTCTCGCACCCCGTGGCCTCCGTCCAGGACGAGGAAACCAAGGTCAGACTCCAGGGATGCCTCGACCGGATGGTCGGGGCGTCCGTCCGCCCCTCGCACCGGCGAAGCTATCCTTTCAAGGAGCTGGCCTGTCACCTGATTGGGCTTCTCGGCCCGGTGGGCGAGGACGAACTGGCTCGGACGCGGCGGAACCGGTCGCTGCCGATCGACGCCCGGCTGGGCGACTACCTGCCCGAAGATCGGCGCGGCCTCAGCGGCGCGGAGAAGCTCTGCGAGGGGATGCTTCGCGGGCGGCGGGGCTATCGCCGCCGGCGCCGCACCGGAGAAATTCTAGAGGAGGTGCCCGCTCGCACCGGCCCGGACGTGCATCTGACCATCGACGCCGATCTCCAGCGGGCCCTGGCCCGGGTCTTCCGCCGCCGGCCCGACGGCACGGAGGACCGGCAGCGGTGCGGGGCGGTCGTGGTCATCGACGTGCCCAGCGGCGAGGTTCTGGCGATGGTCTCCCAGCCCACCTACGACCCGAACGAGTATCGCCGGCGCCTGCGGGCCCTGACGGGCGACCGTGTCGACCTTCCTTTGATCGCCCGCGCCTTTGCCGCTCGCTATCCTCCCGGCTCGACGGTCAAGCCGCTGGTGGCGGTGGCGGGGCTGACCAGCGGCGTAATCCACCCGGGCGAGGAGATCTATTGCCGCGGGTACCTGCTGCCGAACGCGCCCGACCGGTTCCGCTGCTGGATTTGGCTCCAGTACCACCGGACCCACGGACCGTTGGAGGTGGTCGGCGCGCTCGAGCATAGCTGCAACATCTTCTTCTACACTGTCGGTCGGCGGCTTCGGCTGCGACGACTGCACGATTGGTTCGCCGCTTTCGGCTTTGCCGACCGGCCCGGCACGGGGCTGCCGGGAGAGCGCAGCGGCAGTCTGCCCGATCCCAATGCGCCCCACGACGCGGGCGTTCCTTGGCATCTCGCTATCGGGCAGGGGCCGATTTCGGTTACGCCGCTGCACGTCGCCAACGCCATAGCGACGATCGCCCGCGGCGGTCAGTTCCGCACGCCGGTGCTGGTGCGGGAGCTGGCCGGCCGGCAGCGGCGCCGAGACCTGAAGGTTTCCCCCGAAACGATCCGCTTGGTGCAGGAGGGGATGTATCGGGTCGTGAATTCGAGCAGCGGCACCGGGCGTGCGGCCCGCGACTACGAAATCGAGATCTGCGGCAAGACCGGCACGGCCAAGACGACCCCGCGGCGAGTCGACGGGCGGATCGTGCGCAGCGGCGACACCGCCTGGTTTGCCGGGTTCGCCCCGTATCGCAATCCCCGGATCGCCTTTGCCGTCATGGTGGAGTACTCCGACAAAGGCGGCGGTCCGACCTGCGGGCCTATCGCCCGGCAGGTCGTGCGGACCTGCCGGGATTATCTGGCGGCCCAGGGGGCGTGGCCGTCCGCCCGGTAGCAGCGGCTTGAGGAAAAGGTATGTTGGCCAGAATCCGACTACTACTGCGTCCGACCAGTTGGCCGATCGTCGCGGCCATGCTGACGCTGATGGCGCTGGGCGTTTTCGGCGTGCGTGCGGCCGAGCAGGCCGACCCGTCGCTGAGCGGAAAACCCCTCCGCCAGGCCGTCTACGTTGCCGTTTCCCTGCTGGCCTTCTTTATTGCGACGACGGTCCACTACAAGCGCATCGGCCGGGCAAGCTACCCGCTGTTCGCGGTCAATCTTGCCTTGCTGGTGCTGGTGCTGCAATTGGCGCCCATCCGACACAGTCACCGCTGGATCAACCTGAAGCTCTTCCAGGTCCAGCCGAGCGAGCTGGCCAAGCTGACCTACATCCTCGCCCTGGCCTGGTACCTGCGCTACCGCCGCAACTACCGGCGGCTCGTCGGGCTGATCCCGCCGTTCGTGCTGACGCTCATTCCCGCCGGATTGATCCTGATCGAGCCGGACCTGGGGACAACGCTCCTGCTGATCCCCACGCTGTTCTTCATGCTGTTCATGGCCGGGGCGAAGATAAAACACCTCCTGGCCATCGCCGCCGTGGCGGCGGCGCTGATGTTCTTTCCGGTTCCACAGAGCCTCTCCGACCTCGGCGGCGCCGAGGCGGCCGGCTCGGCGCCGCTTGCCTACTGGCGCGGCGCCATCGGCGGGAAGGAATACGTCGTCCGCGCGGCCCCACTGCTGTTCATGTATCCGCGGCAGGTGGGGCGCATCCGGGGCTGGCTGAGTCAGTCCGGGGCGGTGACGGCCGGGGACGAGGCCTATCAGCTTCGGCGATCGAAGATGATCCTCGGCGCCGGCGGACTCGGCGGGAACGATCACCTGGAGCAGATGAACTTCTGGTTCTGGAAGCTGCCCGACGACCACACGGACTTCATTTACTCCGTGATCGGCGGACAGTGGGGCTTTCTCGGATGCGTCGGCGTGATGCTGCTGTACCTGGTCATTTTCGTTTGCGGGGTCGAGATCGCCTCGCTGACGCACGATCCCTTCGGCCGGCTGCTGGTGATCGGCGTGCTGGCGATGCTGTTCTCGCAGATCTTCATCAACGTGGGCATGACCATGGGGGTGATGCCCATTACGGGCATGACGCTGCCGCTGGTCAGTTACGGCGGCTCCAGCATGGTGGTCAACGCGGTGGCTTTGGGGTTGCTGGTCAACGTCGGCGGGCACCGCCCGATCCTGCTGGGACGAAGGCCCTTCGAGTACCGCCAAAGACACAAACACCCGCCTGATTACGAGCGGATGCTCGGGGGCTCGCAGACGGCCTGACGGAGCGGGGCGGCTAGTGGCAGATGAAGTAATACACCCACCAGCGCCCGGCCAGGGCGGCGTAGAGCGCGCACAGGCCCCAGCAGGCGATCTCGGTCAACCGATGCCGCCGAAAGAGGAGAAGGACGGTCGCGGCGAACAGCACCAGCAGCGCCTTGAACGCGACCAGGGCTGCGGTATTCTTTATCAGCCCGTCCGCGAAGGGATTGAGTTCGACGAAGTGGCTCGTTTGGGCCGCCATCACCGTGAAAGTCAGGTCGAAGGCGTTTACGATACCCAGCAAGACCAGCAGCAGCACCACCCGGCGGGCGCGGCGGGCGTGGGGGTTCCGCCGGGCCAGCGCCACCCACAGCTTCAGGCGGCGCCAGCGCTTCAACTGCGCGGACTTGGCGACCGGCTGGGCCGGCCGGGCGATCGTGACCGAGCCCGTTTTCATCGTTGGTTTCATCGGCCCCGTTTTCCGGCCCCCTTAGTAAGGATAGGCAGGTGACTTGGCTCGACGAGGCAGCTCTGGCCCGCCCGCTGGAGGCCGACGTCTCGGTGGCCTGCGAGTCGCTGGTGCTTGCCGACGGCTGCCAGACGCTCTTGCTGCGCCACCGCCCGCCGGGGGCGGCGACCGGTCCGCCGGTCCTGTACGTCCACGGCATTCAGTCTCACCCGGGGTGGTTCGTGGGCTCGGCCCAGGCCCTCGCTCGGGCCGGACACGAGGTCTTCCAGGTCACGCGCCGGGGCAGCGGGCCGGCCCGGACCGGCCGGGGCGACGCCGCTTCGAGCGGGCAACTGCTCGACGACGTCGAATCGGCCGTACGCTACGTGCTCGATCAGACCAAGGCCGAGCGCCTGAGCTTGTTGGGCGTCAGTTGGGGCGGAAAACTGCTTGCCGCCTATGCCCTGACCGCCCGGTCGGCGATGGCCTCGCTGACGCTGGTGGCCCCCGGCATCGTCCCGCGCGTCGACGTATCCGTCCGGACCAAGCTGGCCATTGCCGCCGCTCGTGTCTGCTGCCCCGGCAGGCTTTTTGACATTCCGCTCAACGACGTGGCCCTGTTCACGGACAACCCGGTCATGCGCGCATACCTGCGGGGCGACCCCCACCGGCTGCACCGCGCCAGCGCGCGGTTCCTGGTCGCCTCGGCCGTGCTGGACAGGGCCATTGCCCGGGCGCCGGCCGGTTCACTGCCGGTGCCGACGACGCTCATCCTGGCCCGGCGCGACAGGATCATCGACAATGCGGCGACGCGGGCCGAGATGGATCGGCTCAGCGGCGGGGCGTGCGAGGTCCTCGAGCTGAACGCCGCCCACACGATCGAGTTCGAGCCGGACGTTCGCCCGTTCTACGATTCGCTCTGCAAGGCGGTGGCCGGCGGCCGGGAGGATCCCGATGCGTAGATTGATCTTCGCCGTTCTCCTCTGGTGCGGGTCGGGCCTTCTCGGCTGCAACGGTCAAGCCGCGGCCGAGAAGCAATTCGCCCTCTTCGGGGCGGTCAACGGCCATCGCGGCGATTACGGCCACGACGACCTGGTCATCGGCCGGCACGCCCGCAGCGAAGTGTTCCCCCTCATTCGCCGCTGGCTGGATCAGCGAAGTGGCAAGCCCCTCCTGCGGCTGAAACTGCTGCCGCCGGCGAAGAAATAGCTGCCCCCGCGGCCGCGATCCTGCCTTACTGCTCCGGCTCGCCGCGGACGTACTTTGTATCCCGCCAAGTCACGGTCGCGCCGCGTCGCAGCTTGGTCATGGCCAGTATCAGGGCGACGGCGCCGGCCGCACAGCCCAGCGGGTACACCCACGCGAAGCGAGGCTTGGCCCCGATCAGGCCGTAGAAGCGGTAGATCACGCCGATCTGGACGGCCACGGCCGCAAGGCCCACCAGGGCGGCTGCCAGCAGCAGCCCTTTCGGCTCGCCGCCGCCCGCGACCGCGGCGAAACCGAACGCGGCCGCCGCGTACGGCAGAAACCCCATGACCACCAGCGCCAGCAGCGACAGGCCGATTCGTCTGAAGCTGCCGAATGTGCCGAAGAAGATGCGGCCCCAGCCCCGGAGGATCTCCCGCAGAGAGGTGTACATCCGCACGGTATACAGCCCACGGTTGCTGACGACGCGTAGGTTCAGCCCGGACGATTTGACCCGCGCGGCCATCTGCATGTCCTCGTTGACCTGGTCCTTGACGGCCTCGTGCGTGCCGATGCGCTCATACGCCGAGCGCCGCATCAGCATGAACGCCCCGTTGGCGTAGGCGTGGGGCCTCTTGGGGTCGTTCACCTTGTCCGGGTGGAACCAGATCATCATGATCCCGCTGCAGACCGGCTGGATGGCGTTTTCCCAGAAGCCGTGCATGGTCAGGTTGGGCAGAACGCTGAGCAGGTCGGCGCCGCTCCGGCGGGCGTAGGCCATTGCCACGCTGAGCGTCCGGCGGGACGACTGCGTGCAGTCGGCGTCGATCATGCACAGCCAGTCGCCTCGGGCCTGGGCGATTGCCGTCTGCATGGCGTTGTTCTTGCCGCACCAGCCGGGCGGGAGGTGCTCGATGTTGATGAGCTTGACCCGCCCGTCCTCGGAAGCGATCCGCTCGACGATCTCGCCCGTCCGATCCGTCGAGCGGTCGTTGGCCACGATCATCTCGAAGTCGCCGTAGTCCTGCGAAAGCATCGTGCGCACGCAGGATTCGATGTTCTCCTGCTCGTCCTTGGCGGCGACGATCACGCTGATCAGCGGCGGGTCCGCGTCCTCGGGCGTCTGCGCGCACTCGCCCGCGCCCGCGTCGCCGCTGGGGTACTCCTCGGTCAAGGAGAAGCTTTGGCGGCGATGCCGCGCGATCATCACGTGGCGGCAGCCCCATAGCAGCAGCACGCAGGCGGTCGGCACGATCAGGCTCACGGCCAAAACGGTCATGCGGCAAATCCTCGGGGTCAATCGGGTCGCTGGCGATACGCCTGCACGGCGGCGGCGATGACGTCTTTGACGGCCGCGCCGTGGGCCTCGGCTGCGGCCTGGCAGTCGGAAAACTCCGGCGAGGCCGTCATCTCGCGCCCGTCGAGCGAGCCGACCTTCACCCGGATCGCCCCGTAGCGCGTTTCCACCGTCACGTGCCGCCGCCCCAGCTTGCTGCGCCCGCAAACGCGCCGGCGGATGCCCAGCGTGGTCGTCTCGGCGAAGATGATCTGCTCGGCACGCTGGACCTCACCCGGCGGGCAAAGCACCGAGAGCATCCACGCCGGGCGGGATTTCTTCATGTAAATCGGCGTGCACCAGGCGTCGGCGCAGCCGGCGGCCAGCAGCTTTTCGACGGTCGCGGCGAGAACCTCGCCGGTGCAGTCGTCCAGGTTGGCCGACAGCTCCACCACGGTGTCGGCCGCCCCGGCGCCGCTTTCGGCGCCGATCAGGACGCGCAGCAGGTTGGGTCTGCCGCGCGGATCGCGCGAGCCGGCGCCGTAGCCGACGGCTGCGATCTCCATCGCCGGCATGGGCCCGAATCGCTCCGCCAGCGTCGTCAGCACGGCCGCGCCCGTGGGCGTTGTCAGCTCCCCCGAACGCGGGGGCGCCTCCGGCTCGGCCGTGGGAAAGCCTTTCAGCAACTCGGCCGTCGCCGGGGCGGGCACCGGCAGCACACCGTGGGCCGCGATGACCGTGCCGCTGCCGACGGGAATCGGCGAGCAAATGAGCTTGTCGATGCCCAGAAGCTCCATCCCCACGGCCGCCGCCACCACGTCCATCATACTGTCGACGGCCCCGACCTCGTGGAAGTGCACGTGCTCGGGACTGGTGCCGTGGACCCTCCCCTCGGCCTCGGCCAGTCGAGCGAAGATTGCCTTCGCCCTCTCGGCCGCCCGCGGCGGCAGATCGGCCGCCTCGATGATGGCGACGATGTCGGCGAGATGCCGATTGGGCTGGCCGGCCGGCCCGACGGCGACGGTGAACTTGGTGCCCGCCAGCGCGGCGCGGCGGACCTTCTCGGCCGAGACGCTACAGCCGGGCAGCTTCAGCTTCGCCAGCTCGGCGCGCAGGCGATCGATCTCCAGCCCGGCGTCCAACAGCGCACCGACAATCATGTCCCCGGCCGCTCCGGCGAAACAGTCGAAATAAGCGAGTTTCATTGTTTCCTCCAGCTTGCCGGAAAGTGTATCTGACCCGGCTCCGGCGGGCAAGGGCAACGCCGCCGGAGGCTTTTGTCCTTGACCGTCGGCGGATGTGCCATTACTTGCTTTTCCAGACGCGCAGGCAGCTCATAGCGCGATCTTCACTGTTGGCGAACGCCGAAGGGCGGCCAGCCGGCATGAACATGTATAATCTCGTCCGCTTTGCGGGCATTTTCGTTCTGATGGCGATTGCCTGGGCCCTGTCGACGAATCGCCGGCGGCTGAACGTCCGCTGCATCGCCTCCAGCGTGCTGTTCGTGTACACGAGTTCCTGAATCAGATTTTTCCCACCATCGCCGGCCTTGGCCCGCGGGCGCTGCTGGCGACGACCCTGGCCTGCCTGATGACCGGCGCCGTGGCCGGGACCTTCTACCACAAGGCTGAGACCGTCCTCCAGGCCGCCGCGGCCGCACCCTAGGAAAGGAGCATGGGGCGGAAGCTTGTGTAAGACCCTCGCGCTTGCATGGCGTTCTGAGCGGATTTGTGTGTCGCGCCGAGCGCGAGTGCGTTAAACTGGTAGTGTAAGGCGCAGACCGTCCGGTTGGCCCGCCGGGCGGGCGCGTTCGGTTACAAGGGTGACGCCGGCCGGGCCGTTGAGGCCCGGCGTGACAATGAATGGCCGAGCACGAGAAGTTCCACTATCGCAACCTCGCCGAGCTGACCGCCGCGATTGACGCCCTCGGGCTGGACCTGCCGACGGACGAAGACGTTTCCATTCTCGCCAGTCCCGCGCGCCTGGGCCGGCTTTCCTTGCCGAACCGGCTGGCAATCCATCCGATGGAGGGCTGCGACGGGACGTCCGAGGGGGCGCCGGACAAGCTGACGTTCCGCCGGTACGAGCGTTTCGCCGCCGGCGGGGCGGGGCTGATCTGGATGGAGGCGACGGCCGTCTCGGCCGAAGGCCGGGCCAACCCACGGCAGTTGTGGCTGCACGACGGCAGCGCCGCCGGCTTTGCCGAACTGGCTCGGCGGACGCGCTCGGCCGCGGCCAACGCGGGCTGCAAGCCGCTTCTGGTGCTGCAACTGACCCACTCCGGGCGCTACAGCCGACCGGCCGGCGACCCCGCCCCGATCATCGCTCACCACTCGGCCGTGCTGGACCCGCCGCTGGGCCTGGCGGCCGATCTGCCGCTGGTCTCCGACGAGTATCTCGATGCGCTCCAGGAGGCGTACGTCCGCGCGGCCGTGCTGGCCGCGGAGGCCGGCTTCGACGCCGTCGACATCAAGAGCTGCCATCGGTATCTGATCAACGAGCTGCTGGCCTCGCACACGCGGGCAAACAGTCGATACGGGGCAGGTTACGCGAATCGCACGCGGTTCCTGCGCGAGACGATGGGCAGGCTTCGCGACGCCGTCGGCGATCGCCTCGAGATAACCTGCCGGATGAACGTGTATGACGGCATCGAATATCCCTACGGCTGGGGGGTCGAAAAGGCGGACGCCCGGGCAGGTGGCGTCGAGCACGAGGCACCGTTTCCCCGGCCGGACCTGTCCGAGCCCATCCGGCTCATCGGCGAGCTGGTCGATGCCGGGCTGGGCTGCCTGAGCGTCACCGCCGGCAATCCGTACTGGCGTCCGGCCGTGAACCGCCCGGCCGATTGGGCTGCGGTCAATGACCCGCCGCCGGCCGAGCATCCGCTGGAGGGCGTGGCCAGGCTGGTCGCCTTGACGCGCCAGGTGCAGCAGGCTCACCCGAAGCTGACGGTCGTCGGTGCCGGCTATACCTGGCTGCGGCAGTACTTGCCTCACTTTGCCGCGGCCGCGGTCGCCCGGGGCTGGGCGACGGTGGTCGGCCTGGGGCGCGGGGCGCTGGCGTATCCGGACTTTGCCGCCGATGTGATCGGCAAGGGCGGGCTGGACCGGCGGAAGGTCTGCATCTTGTGCGGTTCCTGCACGCAGATCATGCGCGACGGCGGGCGCGCCGGATGCGTCGTGCGCGATTCGGAGGTCTACGCGCCCATTTACAGGTCGGGCCGGCGGCGGGCGCGCGACACCGTCCGCGAGCTGGCCGACAAGTGCCGCCGCTGCGTCGACCCGCCGTGCCGGGATGCGTGCCCGGCCGGGGTGGATATTCCCGGCTTCCTGGACGCGGTAGCCGCCGGAGACGAGCACGATGCCTATCGGATTCTCCGGGAATCGATCCTCCTGCCGGGGCTGTGCGGGGCGGTTTGCCCATCGGAGACGACCTGCCAAAGCGCCTGCGTCCTCCGCCTCCTGGCCGATTCCACCGTGCCGGTGGGCGAGATTCATCAATACGTCGGCGAACACGCCCTCGAGGCCGGCTGGGCGGCGTTGAAGGTGCCCGAAAGCTCCTCGGGTCGCAAGGTCGCAGTCGTCGGGGCCGGGCCGGCCGGGCTGGCCTGCGCGGCCGAGCTGCTCGAGCGAGGCCACAGCGTTATCGTCTTCGAGCGCGCCGGCCTGGCCGGCGGAAAGCTCGCCAGCGTCATCCCCCTGACGCGCCTGGCCCGTCGGCAAACGGAGAAGGAGATCTCCGCCGTCTTCGCCGGCATCGCCCCGCAACGGCTTCTGTGGCGCTTCAGCTCGCCGCTGGGGCGGGAGCGGACGCTCGACGATCTATTGGCCGAGGGCTTCGGCGCCGTCTGCCTTGCCTTCGGGCTGGGCAATTCGTCCGCGCTGGTCGACGGCGCGGACCGCTGCGAGGGCGTCCTCGAGGCCCAGGCCTTTCTGACCCAACTGAACAACAACCCCGACCATTGCGTTGCCGGCGACGTGATCGTGATCGGCGGGGGCAACACGGCCATGGACGCGGCCGTGATGGCCAAGGCCCGCGGGGCGGGCGACGTATACGTTCTGTATCGTCGCGGCTACGGCGAGATGCCGGCCTGGCCGGAGGAGCGCCGCGGCGCCCTGGCCGCGGACGTGCACCTGCTGGTGTTGAGCCAGGCGATCGGATACGTCGCCGACGCGTCGGGGCGGCTGACCGGCGTCCGCGTCGTTCGGACGAGACTGGGTGAGCCGGACGCATCCGGGCGCCGCCGGCCGGTGGAGATTCCCGGCAGCGAATCCATCCTGCCGGCCGGGCTGGCCGTGGAGGCCATCGGAGAGACGCTCGATGAGGCCGTCGCCGCCGTGCTGGGCGGGGTGGAGCTGGCCGCCGGCCTGGTCCAGGTCGATCCGCAGACGCTGGCGACCTCGCGCGCGGGCGTATTCGCCGCCGGCGACCTGGTCAACGGCGGCACGACCGTGGTCCAGGCCCTGGCCGAGGGCAAGAAGGCCGGCATTGCCATCGACCGGTTCCTGGGCTCCGGGAAATAATCGTAAACTCCGCTCTGAAAAGGGGCTGCGCTCGAGGGGGCTATTTCACAGGTCCTGACAGTCCTCGCCAATCCGTCCAAGGCGGGAAAATCTGCACGAATTGCCGAGCGCAATTCAACTGACCCGCCTTGCGCTCCGATGCCAATCTCGGGCAGGCCCGTGGTTGCGGGCGAAACGGACTGACCCGCGGCCCGGGGCGATTTGAAAGGAGAAGGGTTTAATCGTGGTTGAGATAGGCGAAGACGGCTACGCCGAGTTTCGTTTCTTCCGACGCGAGGCGGCCAATGTGTTTCTGGCGGGGGATTTCAACGACTGGCGCGCCGATCAGCTCAGGATGGTCCGACAGGACGGGGGATACTGGGTGCTGAAGCTGGCGCTGCCGCCGGGTGACTACAGATTTCGCTACGTGGCCGATGGCTTGTGGCACACGGACTTTGCGGCCTTCGGTATCGAGCCGGCACGGTTCGGCTTCAACAGCATCCTGCACGTGCCCCCGGGAACGATCAAGCTGCGGGTGCAGCCGCAGCCGCAGGTGCCTGCCGCCGCCGCAGCGGCATAGGGCTGGCGGCATCTGGCGACTGCTTCGGCCGGCAAGCTCTTCGGGCGCGTGATCGCCGGTTTTGCCCGGACAATTCCTCAAGCAGGACCGCGCTGCCATGGCAACGCCCCAGCCCCCGCGGCCGTGGGCGGTCAGCCCGGCGGGTACCTCCGCACGGCCAGATGCAGGATGCGGTCGATGAGGGTGTTGTAATCCACGCCGCCTTGTCGGGCGGACTCGGCGAACTCATCCCCGAAGCTGATGTCCGGATTGGGGTTGACCTCCAGGACGTAGATCCTGCCATCCGCGGTCAGCCGCAGGTCGATCCGCCCGTAGTCGCGCAGGTGCAGCAGGCGGCCGGCCCTCTTGCAGACGCGGGCGATCCGCCCCAGCACATCCTCGGGCAGATCGGCGAAGCCATACTCGATTTTCCACTTCTGCCGGTACTCGTCGTTCCACTTGACCTGGGAGGTGGCGATGACGGGGCCGCCGTCGCCTGCGGCGCCGAAGCGAAGCTCGCGCGGCGGAAACACCGACAGCCGCTTGTTGCCGAGGAGGCTGACGTACAGCTCTCGGCCTTCGATGTACTGCTCGGCAATGGCCACCTGATGCCAGCGCTCGTGGATGAAGCGAACGCGCTCGAGCAGCTCGCCCTCGCTCCTGGCCACCGAGGCCATTGAGATCCCGTCGGAGGCGTCCTCGTAGATGGGCTTGACGATGATCGGGTAGTCCAGGCGTTTGGGTCTGCGCGGGGCCGCCCCGGGCCGGAAGACCACGAAGTCGGGCACGCGGATCTTGTGCAGGCTGAGGATCTGTTTGCACAGGCCCTTATCGCGGCAGAGCATCAGCCCGTCCGGGCCGGAGCCGGTGTAGCGGACCTCCATCATCTCCAGCAAGCCGGCGACGGCCTTGTCCAGCCGGCGGTCGTTGCGGAACTGCTCGGTGAGGTTGAAGACGATGTCGGGGGCGTGCTCGGTTATCTCGCCGACGATCTCCGCCACGTCGTCGTCGACGCCCAGGATGCGGACCTGGTGGCCCAGCTCGCGCAGGGCGACCACCACGTGCCCTTCCGTGGTTGCCTGCGTGTCGGCGGTGAATTGCGGGTCATCGTCGCTGATGGCCCCCGCGTCCATCATCACGGTCACGTTAAGAGCCGGCCTCATCTGTTTTCCTGATCCTCCGCAAACCGGGTCACTCTGTTCATCACGGCGGTGACGAACCCGGTGACCTGAGAGACGGCCTCCACTTCGCCGGACGAGACGTACAGCTCCAGCGCGTCGCAGCGCCGGATCAGCTTGCCGACGAGCCTGTCAATGTCGTATTTCAGCTCGCCCGTCCACGTGGCCACGCTGTCGACGATGTGTCGCCGCCACTGCCGCAGCAGGTCGGAGGCCTTCCGGGACGAGTCCGCCCCGGCCCGGGCGCAGAACAGCCGCTGTAGCGCGGGATCGTAAAAGCCGGGGAACTCCTCTCCCAGGTGCTCGCGCTTTCTCTGGTAGAAGGCGGCCAGGGTGGAGGTCATCCGGGCCGCGGACCACGGCGTCTGCCGGACGGCCGCCCGCGGCGGGGCGGAGCCGATCTGACGCATCAGATGCTCCACGTATCGCAGCTTCTTGAGCGCCGGCCAGCCGCGGTACCTCTCCCGCCAGCGGCTGTTCGGCGTCAGCCAGACGGCGAAGGTCTCGGCAAAGTCCTCGTCCGGGTGCGACTGGGCGTAGCTGTGTTCGAGGTGGACGACGTATCGCTTGGAGTAAGGCTTAGGATGGTAGAAATCCGAGTACTTGGCCGAAAACGGCCCGAAAAGCTCCCGCCAGCGAGTTCGTTGAAACAGCAGGTAGGCGTAATTCAGGGCGTGGCCCGCCTCGTGCCGGAGGATCTTCATGCACGAAGAGTCGGTCCCGCCCTCCACCTCCAGCATCTTCTTCTTCTCCAGCTTTATCAGACGAGGGTGAGCCAGGTAGAACGGTATCCCGATCATGGGGACTTTGTCCGGGCAGAGCCATTCGTTGGTCAGATAGCAGGGCGGATGAAAACGGATGCCCGCGGCGTCCAGCTCGGCATACAGCCTCTGGACGCACGGCTCCAGCGGCGATGCTTCGATCTTCAGCCCCAGGTCGCGCACGCGCAGTTGCAGGAGTTCTTCGTCGGGCAGGTCCTTCCAATCCGCCGGCGACAGGACTGGGTGTTTCTTGCGGGCCATCTTGCACCCGGGCGTCATTCTATACCGGACCGGTCACGTGCCCAAGCTCGAAAGTGCCGCCATGTCTCCGGCCGGTCATGGCTGCTGGTGGCTCCTCACGCATACGCCGCGCTGGTTGAGGTACTGCTTGACCTCGGCAAGGGTGTAGTGCCCGTAGTGGAAAATCGACGCGGCCAGGGCGGCGTCGGCCTTGCCTTCGGTCAGCACTCGGTAGATGTCCTCGGGCCCGCCGGCCCCGCCGGAGGCGATGACCGGGATGGACACGGCATCGCACACCGCGGCGGTCAGTTCCAGGTCGTAGCCGGCGCGGTGGCCGTCGGCGTCGATGGAGGTCAGCAGGATTTCGCCGGCGCCGAGACCCTCTGCCTGGCGGACCCATTCCAGCGCGTCCATGCCGGTGTGGGTCCTGCCGGCGTCGACATAGACCTGCCAGCCGTCGCCGGTGCGGAGGGCGTCGACGGCCACCACCACCGCTTGATTGCCGAACGCCTCGGCCGCCTGGCGGATGAGAGACTTATTCCGAACGGCCGCGGTGTTGATGGAGATTTTCTCGGCCCCGGCCTTCAGCAGCGCCCGGACGTCGTCCAGGGAGCCTATGCCGCCGCCGATGGTGTAGGGGATGAAGACCTCCCGCCCGACGCGGGCGGCCAGCTCGCCGACCGTCCGCCGGGCCTGGATGGTGGCGGTGATGTCCAGGAACACCAGCTCGTCGGCGCCGGCGGCGCTGTAGGCCTTGCCGCATTCGATCGGGTCGCCGGCGTCGCGCAGGTCCGCGAACGACCGGCCTTTGACCACCCGCCCGCGCTTCACGTCCAGGCACGGAATGATTCGCTTTGCCAACACAGTCGCTTTCCTGACGGCGCGGGCTTCCCGCCTGCGCCGGTCCGGCTACTTGCAAAGCCTACAGAAATTATCCAGCATCTTCAGGCCCGTCGGGCCGGACTTCTCCGGGTGAAACTGCACCGCGAAGAGCTGCCGCTTCTGCACGGCCGAGGCGTAGCTGCCGCCGTAGTCCGTCGTGCCGATGACTACGGCTCCATCGGTCGGCACGACCCGATAGGAGTGGGCGAAATAGAACCAGTCTGGATCACGGATGCCCTCGAACAGGGCCGAACGCCGCTCCTGGCGGAGCTGGTTCCAGCCCATGTGGGGCACCGTCAGCCCGGCCGGGAAACGCTCGACCGTCCCGCGGATGATTCCCAGCCCTGCGTGAGACCCGTGTTCTTCGCTTTCGTCGAACAACAGTTGCAGGCCCAGGCAAATGCCCAGGAACGGCCTGCCGCTGCCGGCGGCCTGGCGGACCGCCTCGATCAGCTCCAGCCGGCGGAGGTTCTTCATTGCCTGCGGGAAAGCGCCCACGCCAGGCAGTATCACCCCGGCGGCGGCGGCGACATCCGCGGCGCCGCCGGTCACCATGGCCTCTTCGCCCAGCCGGTCCAGGGCGTACTTGACGGACTCGATGTTTCCCAGGCCGTAATCGGCGATTGCGATCATTTCACTCTGCAAGATGCCAGGGACCGCCCACCAGCCGGCGGGGCGACGTTCGTCGCCGGTGTGTTCCCCGCTGCCCGGGCCGGGCCGTCGCCTCCATGGCGCTGGCCCCCGTCGGCTGACGCGGGGGGCGGAAGGCGGCCAAAGCATCGCTGGCGGTCGTCAGTATATGAGTGTAATGGGTCCGGCGACGGCGGACAATGAATCGGGCTGATATGATAGCTCGGGAAAGAGGGATCTATGGATTCGGGGCCGGGCTGGGTCCTTGACTGTGGCCGTGGGGTGACTGGCCTGGATGGCAAAAAGAGTCTTGATTTACTCAGCCGACGGGGGATAATAAGGGGCTTTAGCAAGTAAAGAGGAGCGATGCATGGGAGAAACGTTGGAGGCGCTGCTTAAGCTGCAATCCGTCGAGCTTCGGCTTGTGACGGTCCGCAGACAGTTGAGCAGGCAGAGCGCCGCCGTCGACGCCCAGCAGGACCGGATCAAACAGCTCGAAGGGGAATTCGAGAGACTTCACGATGAAACCCTTCAGCGCCAGAAAGGGGCGGCTGCGCTCGAGTTGGACCTGAAGAGCAGAGAAGAGGACGTCGCCAAGCTTCGCGCCTCCCTCAACACGGCCAAAACCAACAAGGAATACGCCGCTATCCTCACCCAGCTCAACACCGTCAAGGCCGACAATTCCAGGCTGGAGGATCAGGCCCTCCGGCTGATGCAGCAGGTGGATGAAGCTCGGGTCAAGGCCGAAGAGGTGCGCAAGCAACTGGACCAGGCGACCCAGCAGCTCGAGGAGATCCAGCGCACCTCGGCCGAGGAGGTCGGCAGGCTGGAGGAAATGATAGCGAAGCTTCAGCAGGAGCGGGACAGCGCGGCCGGGATCGTGCCGCCGCCGGTCCTGGCGGTCTTCGAACGGATCGCGTCCATGCGCGAGGGCGAGGCGATGGCAAAAATCGAGATCGAAGGTAAGAAGCCCCCGTACGAGTACATCTGCGGGGGCTGCTTTATGTCCATCGCCGCGGAAAACGCCAACGCCCTGCAGACGCGTGACGAGCTGCGGTTCTGCGACCACTGTGGGCGGATTCTGTACCTTGCCGGGGAGGGTGCCGGTGGTGATAGCCCGCCGTCCGGGGCCTCTGAGCACGCCTCGCCTCAAGGAGCCGGAGACGGTCGCGAGGTTTGAAGGATGGGCGCCGGCAAGTTCTCGCTTGTGATACACATCGACGGGGGCGCGCGCGGCAATCCGGGCCCGGCCGCCGCGGCAGTCGTTGCCCGCAGCGCCGACGATGGCACGGTGTTATTTCAAGGCGGCTTCTTCCTGGGCAGCGCCACCAACAACGTCGCCGAATACCACGCCCTTCTGGAAGCGTTCTCGGTGGCCGATTCGCTTGGAGCCGATGTCATCGAGATTTACAGCGACTCGGAGCTGCTGGTCCGGCAGATGAACGGCGTATACCGCGTGAAGAACGACAGGCTGCGTGAGCTTTTTGACCGCGCCCAGCAGTTGTGCCGGAACTTCCGACGATGTACATTCCGCCATGTCCGGCGCGATAAAAACAAGGACGCGGACAAACTGGTCGGCCAGGCGATCAATCTGAAGGGCAACGTCGAGGACGCGGAAAAAGCCGGCTGACCGGTCAATCCGTTGACTGGTTTCCCGATAGACCAAGTTACTGAAGTACCGATCAGGCGGTCAACGAAATCGCAGCGATGGCGCGTTATCCCGAAAGCTTCATCCATCAGGTCCAGCAGGCCACCGACATCGTCGAGCTGGTGGGGCAGTACGTCGCCCTGAAGAAGCGCGGCAAGGAGTTCGTGGGCCTGTGCCCGTTCCACGACGATAACCGCCCGAGCTTGAATGTTTCTGCGACGAAGCAGATCTTCAAATGTTTCGCCTGCGGGGCCGGCGGAGGGGTCTTCCAGTTCCTGATGCAGTCGCAGAAGGTCACGTTTCCCGAGGCGGTTCGCGAGTTGGCCGGGCGGGCCGGCATCCCTCTCCCGGCCGTGGCGACCTCCCCGGACGCGGATCGTAGCCTTTCGCCGGAGGTGCTGACGGAGTTGTGCACGTTTGCGGCGAGATTCTTCCGCGATCAGCTCTTTTCCGAGGCCGGCTTAAAGGCTTTGACGTACGCCCGCGGCCGGAAGCTCAGCGACGAGTCCATCCGCCGGTTCGGGCTGGGCTTCGCCCCGGATTCTTGGGAAGCCCTGCACGCCGCCGCGGGCGGCGCCGGCTTTAGCGACAGGCAGCTCGTGTCGGCCGGTCTGGTCAGCCAGAGAGACGATGGCTCCTGCTACGACCGGTTCCGCAATCGTCTGATATTCCCGATCTTCAACGTGGCCGGAAAGGTCGTTGCCTTCGGGGGCCGGGTACTGGCGGACGACCAGCAGCCCAAGTACCTCAACAGCCCCGAGACGGTCCTGTTCGACAAGTCGGCGAATCTCTACGGTCTGAACTGGGCCCGCCAGGAGATCGCACGCTCCGAACAGGCCGTCGTCGTCGAGGGCTACCTGGACGCGTTGATGTGCCATCAGGCGGCGATCAGCAACGTGGTGGCGACTCTGGGCACGGCGCTGACGGAACGGCACGTTCGAATCTTGAGCCGCTATTCCCGGGATGTGGTCCTGCTGTTTGACGCTGACGCGGCCGGTGAGCGGGCGGCGGTCAGGACGATCGAGTTGTTCCTGACTCAGCGGCTCAACGTCCGCATTGCCACGGTGCCGCAGGTGCAGGGCCGGGAAGTGAAGGACCCTTGCGACTACGTCTTGGCTGCCGGGGCTGAGGCCATGAAAAAGCTGGTGACCGAGGCCCCGGACTCTCTGGCGTACGCCTGGTCGCGCCGCTCGGCCGATTACAGCCGGGCTGAGACGCTGGCGGAAAAGCGAACGATTGTCGAAGACTTCCTTCGGCTGGTCGTGTCCTCGGCGACGTATGGGGTGATCGACGCCCTTCGCCAGGGCCTGCTGGCGGGCCACATAGCGGAGCTGGTAGGGCTTTCGCCGCGTGAGATTGCCGATCAGATGCGAAGCCTTGCCCGGCAGGTTGGCCGGGCCGGCGCTACCGGCCGCGTGGGTGCCTCCGAGCGGGCCGTCGGCTTTTCGGCGCGGGCCGAGAGATGGGTCCTGGAGGTGCTGCTCAACGCGCCGGAGCTTTTCGGACAGGTTCGCGGGCGGATCACTCCCGCAATGTTCGGCGATCCGGCGCTGCGAGCCGTGGCCGAAGAGGTCTGGCGCCTGGGCGAGGCCGACCGGCTGGAACTTGCGGCCGTCCTGGGCGCCAGTGACAGCGAGCGTTGGGGGCGGCTTGTCACAGACCTTCAGATTACCGGCGAGAAACGCGGCAACCACGAGAGCACGCTGGCCGAGGCGACCGAAGATTTCCATCGCCGCCAGCGGCGCGAGGAACTGCAAAACCTTAAAGAACAAGGGGATACCGACAAAGTCGCGTTGATGAGAAAGATCGCTGAACACGCCCGCCAACCCGATCCCCGGCGGCGCCCCAGACTGTCCTAAGCCAGTAGGGCCAAAGTCTTAGCGGCTGCGGCGAAGAGAAAATATGGCCTGAGGCCTTGACCCGAAGGGGAAATGTTACGTAGAATACGATGTTTGCAAATCTCTCCGCGAATTCGCTGCCATGCAGAACGAAAAGCGACCTGCCATGACCAAGCTTATGGACGAATCCATCAGCGCCCTTATCGAAAAGGGAAAGTCCCGTGGGTATCTGACCTACGAGGAGATGAACGACGATCTGCCCGGCGAGGCGATCGAGCCGGACAAGCTTGATTCGCTGCTGATGACTCTGGACGAGCTGGGGATCGACCTGATCGACGAGTCGGAAGTGCCCGCGCGCGAGAAGTTCGCCGACGGCACAGAGGAGAAAGCCGCCAAGGAGCCGGGAAAGGACGAGGTCAAGACGGCTCTGCAGCAAGAGCTGGAGGGCGAGAGGAACCGCATCGACGACCCGGTGCGGATGTACCTGACGCAGATGGGCGAGATCCCGCTGCTGACCCGGTCGGAGGAGATCGCCCTGGCCAAGAAGATCGAGATGACGCGGATGCACTTCCGCCGCCGGGTGCTGGAGAGCGATTACTGTGCCGCCCAGGCCACCGAGATCCTTCAGCAGGTTGACGATGGGGACCTCCCGTTCGATCGGACAATGAAGATCTCCACGGCCGAGAATCTTGCCAAGGACACGATCAGCGAGCGGATTCCGATCAACCTGGTAACGTTGCGGAAGGCTCTCCAGGCCAACATGATTGATTGGGAGACCGTCAAGACTCCCAGGACTTCCGCCGAGCGTCGCAAACGCCGGCTGCGAAAGATATGGCGACGCCGCCGACGCGTGGCCAAGCTGGTGGAGGAGTTGTCGCTGCGCACCTCCAGGGTCCAGCCGTTGATGAAGAAGCTCGCCCACATCTGCGACAAGACCGAGGAGATTCAGCGTGCGATCGAATCGGTCGGAGTCAACCAGACGCCCCCGGAAGACGTGTCCGTCATGCGAGAGGAAATCGATGGCCTGATCGACCTGGTCATGGAAGAGCCCCCGTTGCTGAGAAAGCGCGTCAAGGCCATCCAGAAGGTCTTCAACGATTACGAGCAGGCCAAGCGCGAGCTGTCCGGCGGCAACCTCCGCCTGGTGGTTTCCATCGCCAAGAAATACCGCAACCGCGGCTTGAGCTTCCTGGACATCATCCAGGAAGGCAACACGGGCCTGATGCGGGCCGTGGACAAGTATGAGTATCGTCGGGGGTACAAGTTCAGCACGTATGCGACCTGGTGGATTCGTCAGGCGATCACGCGGGCCATCGCCGATCACGCCCGCACCATCCGCATCCCCGTGCACATGATCGAGACCATGTCCAAGCTGCGGAACATTTCCAAGCGAATGGTCCAGGAGCTGGGACGGGAGCCGACCATCGAGGAGATCGCCAGGGAAGCCGGCATGACCGTCTCCGAGGCCCGCCGCGTGCTGAAGATCTCGCGGCATCCGATCAGCCTGGACAGGCCCGTCGGCGAAAGCGAGGACTCTTACTTCGGCGACTTCATCGAGGATGAAACGGCCGAGAACCCCGTCGAGTCCGCCGGCAGCGAAATGCTCAAGGAACGCATCGAGGAGGTGCTCAAGACGCTCACCTACCGCGAGCGGGAGATCATCAAGCTCCGCTACGGCATTGGGGACGGCTATACCTACACCCTCGAGGAGGTCGGGCGGATCTTCAAGGTCACGCGCGAGCGTGTTCGCCAGGTCGAGGCCAAAGCCATCCGCAAGCTCCAGCACCCGGTTCGCGCCCGCAAGCTCGAAGGGTTCCTGGTGGAAAAACGGATCGCGGAGAGCTAATCCGACGGCGGGGGTGACAGCAGTATGGCAGCTAGATCGTTTCCCGAAGGAGACTTATCGGGGAATTCTTCCCGCTAGCTAAAGGCGAACGCGCGCACTTCCGATGCATTTAGGTGGACTTGGAGGTTTCTTGAGAGCCTCCCGGGCCAACGCCTAATCCGGTCGAGGCCGGACCCGGGAATTATGTGAGTCTCGGAGCATGGGAAGTCAGCCGGTCAAGGTGCTCATTGTTGATGACCAGGTGCCGATCTGTCAGATGATCGAAAAGGCTCTGGCAGAACGGCAGTTCGATTGTGCCTGGGTTGGTTCCGGCGAGGCCGCCGAGCAGTGCCTGCTGGCCGAAGACTTCGACGTCGTGGTTCTGGATTTATTGCTCCCGGGTATCAGCGGCATCGACGTCCTTAAGTTCATATTACAGCACAGACTTTCCGCGCGTGTTATTTGCATGGCCGGCGATTACTCCGGGCACTGGCGCCATGCCGCCGCGGAGGGCGGCGCATATCACTTCTTCGAAAAACCGTTCGACGTTTTCCAGCTTGCAGAGGCCGTCTCCCGTGCGGCCGAGGAAGGCAGGGATTTGACCTGTGTGCCCGGAGCAGCCCGGCAGCCGATTCGTCCTGACGACGTCGCCCGGCAGGCGGATCAGCCGAGCCCGGATGCGTTATCTTCCCTTTCGGCGACGAGCCCCAAGGGCCGCGTGAGAGCGTTTCCAAGCCTTGCAACATTCCGCCAGCCGCTCGGGAGCGTCCATCCATCCCGCCGCCAGCGAACGCCGTGCGCTGCGATGGCAATCGGGTTGGACGGTGCTGCGGGGCTAAGATTGGCTCATGGGCAGGATTGCGCCGACTGGGTCTTGGGTCAGCTAGCAGGGCGGATTCGCGGCTGCTTGGGGCAGGGGGCGTTTCTGGCACGTGGCAGCGCAGACGAGTTTGTGGTGCTGCTGCCGGAATTCTCGGAAGGCCAGGCCGTCGACCTCGGCCGGAAGACGCGCCGAGGCGTCAACGCCGGCGTCCTGACGTACAAAGGCCGGGCGCTGGCGGTGTCGGTCTCAGTGGGCCTGGCCGCTGCCGAAGACGGCTTCGTCCTGGATGGCTCTGAGCTGGTCCACCGCGCTCGCGCGGCCATGCAGGCCGCCAGGGCCGCCGGCGGAAACCGCGTGATCAGTTACGCTGACGTGACCGGCGGGCGGGCGCCCTTGGATAAGAGGTACCTCAGACAAGTCCTGCTGGAGTCGTCCGGGGCCCTGGTCCGGGCGGTCGAGGCAAAGGACCCTTACACCAGCCAGCACAGCGTCCACGTGGCCTTCTACGCCAAGCAGTTGGGCCGGCACGTCGGCCTGGCCGAGGAGGACCTGGAGAACATCCGGATCGCGGGCCTGCTGCACGACATCGGGAAGATCGCCGTCCCCGATAAGATCCTCACCAAGGTCGGCAAGCTCACCGACCAGGAGTTCGCGTTCATCCGCCGCCACCCGGATGTCGGGGCGGCCATCCTGGAGAATATCTCCATGCTCCAGACCGAGGCCCGAGTGGTGCGGTTTCATCACGAAAACTGGGATGGAAGCGGGTATCCCACCGGCCTGGCCGGTGAGGCGATCCCGCTGGGGTCACGAATCATCAACTTGGCCGACAGCATCGACGCCATGCTGATGCACCGGACGTACAAGAGCGCCTACTCGGTCGAGAAGATGCTTCAGGAGCTGCACGACTGTGCCGGCCGGCAGTTCGACCCGAGCCTTGCCGCTGCCACCGTTGATTGGTGCCGCCGCGAACGCGCCCAGATCATCCTGCCTCCCGGCACCAGCCAGGTCGGAACGGCCTAGCCGAGTTCTTTGCGGAGGTTGGTCAGGAAGCCTTGCAGGATTTTGGGCGGGATGGTGTCCAGCGCCGGCTCCAGCACAGTGCCGCTGATGAACTCATCGACGACCTCCCTGGCTACTTCCCCGGCCTCCTTCAGCTCCGAGAGGTGCTTCTGGGCCCGCTCGAGCTTGCTGTCGGCCATGGCCAGGCAATACCCGACGACCGCAGGGCGGAGGTTGTCTTCCAGTTCGGCCCGTTCCTCTTTCTCCGGCGGGACGGGGAGAACGTCCCGGGCGGTCATCTCGGCGATCAGGGCGCGCTCGGTTTCGCGCACGGATTCGTCTTCGTCCCCTCGGGCCCCGGCGTCATCCTCGGGGGCCAGCTCGATCAGTTCGTCATCCGAAACAGGTGAGGGAATGTAGTTCGATTGTTTGCAGTAGGGGCACTTGCCGCGCCTGCCGCCGGCCGAATCCGGCGCCTCAACTCTCTTGCCGCAGTGCTCGCAACGAAAACTGATGGTCATGGCTATTCCCCTATCGCCTTGATGATCAGTCGCTTCCTCCGCCGTCCGTCGAACTCGGCGTAGAAGATCTGCTGCCACGGTCCAAGATCCATTTTACCGTCTGTGATCGGGACAATCACCTCATGATGAACCAGCAAGTTTTTCAAGTGGGCGTCCGCGTTGGTCTCGCCGGTGCGGTGGTGGCGATAGTCGGCGCGGTAGGGGGCCAGCGACTCCAGCCACTCGTCGATGTCGACGAGCAGGCCGCTCTCGGCGTCGTTGACGAACACGCCGGCGGTGATGTGCATGGCCGAGACCAGCACCATGCCCTCCCGGATGTCGGATTCGGCCACCACCTCCGCCACCTTGTCGGTGATCAGGATGTACTCGCGGCGCTTCTTCGTGTTGAACGTGATGTATTCGGTTTTCGATTTCATCGTCTCGCTTCGTCCTGTTCGATGACAGAAACATCCCGACCAGCATCAGCATCAAGCCTGCCAGGGCGATGATCCCGCTGCGGCGCGATTCTTGCCGGGCTTTCGTTGGGGCCCTTCGAGCTCTATGATAGCGGCCGGAGGTAAGCGTGCAATAAGGCGTTGCGGCGACGAGAAGGATGCAGGATCTATCTCAACTGATCAGCCGGCGGCTGCTGCCGCGGGTCCAGCAGCCGGCGCAGTACGTGGGCATGGAGACCAACGCCCGACGGGCGGACGTGGAATCGGCCGAGGTGTCGGTCGTGCTGGCCTACCCGGACGCCTACTCGGTGGGGATTTCCCACCTGGGCGGGCAGGTGCTGTATGCCCTGGCCAACGACCTGCCGGGCGTGGCCTGCGACCGGAGCTACTGCCCCATGCCCGACGCGGAAGCCGTCATGCGGGCCGAGAAAATCCCGCTGTTCGGCTGGGAAAGCCGCCGGGCCGTGCGCGACTTCGACGTCCTGGGCTTTTCGCTCGCCCACGAGGGCTGCGCCACCAACGTGCTGACGATGCTGGATCTGGCCGGTCTGGGCGTGCGCGCCGCCGACCGCGGCGAAGGCGGCCCGCTGGTGATTGCCGGCGACGCCGGGGCAGATGCCCCCGAGCCGATGGCGCCGTTCATCGACGTCTTCTGTGTCGGCGACGGGGAGGAGACGCTGCCGGCGATCATCGAGCTTGTCCGTCAGGCCAAGCGCGGCGGCACCCGGCGGGAAGAGATCATTCTGGAGGCGGCTCGGACGATCCCGGGCGTGTATGCCCCGCAGTTCTACCGCCCGGAGTATAACGAGGACGGCACGCTGTCGGCTCTGGCGGCAACCCGACCCGGGCTTCCCCGGCGGGTCGCCCGGGCGCACGTCGCCAGGCTGTCCGACTCGCCGGCGCTGACGGCCCCGCTGGTGCCGCTGGCCGAGGCCGTCCACGACCGCGTGACCATCGAAATCATGCGCGGCTGTCCCAACGCCTGCCGTTTCTGCCAAGCCGGCGGAACGAAAAAGCCGGTGCGGTGGCGCCCGATCGAGGAAATCCTCGACGTCGCTCGCAAGGCGATCGCCGCCACCGGCTACCGGGAAATCTCCCTGCTGAGCCTCTCGTCCAGCGACTATCCGCATTTTTCCGAGCTGATCGACCGGCTCAACGCCGAGTTCGTCTCGCGGAACGTCTCGGTTTCGCTGCCGTCGCTCCGCGTGGACAGTCAACTGGCCGCCATTCCGAAGCTCACCAGCCGGGTCCGCAAGAGCGGCCTCACGATCGCGGCCGAGGCCGCCAGCGAAAAACTCCGGCGGGCCATCCGCAAGGACATCAGCGACGAAAGCATGCTCGCGGGCGTCCGGGCGGCGTATCAGGCCGGCTGGCGGAGCGTGAAGGTCTACTTCATGGCCGGTTTGCCCGGCGAGACCGACGCCGACGTCGAGGCGATTTTCGATCTGTGCCGGCGGCTGTCGGAGGCCCGCAGGGAACTCGACGGCCGGCGCGGGTCGATTACCGCGTCGGTTTCCTGGCTGGTCCCCCGGCCGCACACGCCGATGCAGTGGTCGGCCATGGGCGAGGCCGAATACTTCTGGTCGGTCCGGCGGCGGCTGAAGTCTCTGGCCCGCGGCTCGGCCGTGCAGTTCAAGTTCCACCGGATCGAGCGCAGCATCCTGGAGTGCGTCATCGCCCGCGGCGACCGCCGCGTCGCCGCGGCCATCGAGGCCGCCTGGCGGCTCGGGGCGCGTTTCGACGCCTGGAACGAGCACTTCGACTACGGCAAATGGACGGCCGCGTTGGACGAGGCCGGCGTCGACCCGGCCTTCTACGCTCATCGCGAGCGCTCCGTGGACGAGCTGCTGCCCTGGGACCACATCGACTCCGGACGGTCACGCCAGACCCTCGAGGCCGAACGCGATAGGATGACATGCCAGCTTGACTAGGCGTTGTCTTCGGCCGGCTTGGTGATCTCCGCGCTGGGGGTTGCGCGCGAAGCGCCGTCGAAGCGAACCTTCGCTCTGTCCGTGCGTCTAAGCCCGACGGAAGGAGCAGGACAATGCGCGTGAGAGACATTGCAGCGATTTCCGTCGGTGCGTGCCTGTCGTTTCTGCTTGTGTGGCAGGCACATGGGGACCGCCCAGACCAGCGCAAATCGACCACGCAGGCAAACACGCCCAAGCAGCGGACCCGGGCCGGGGCGATCCGGCTCGTCGGGCGCGGCCAGGACTTCCTCATACACGCGATGCCGCGTACGCGGCGGAAGGCGTCCATGCCCCCCGTGCTCGACCACAACTCCGCCCAAGGTTATACGTACGACTCCGGATGCGACCTGCTGCTGACGCGCATCTCGACCGGCGCAATGACAAAGCTCGCCCAGAGCAACGTGGTCGTCTGGGAGGTGCGCAGCATCAGGGACGGCAAGCCAATCCGAACGGGGCGGGGCGTGAACGGCGGCTTCCTGGGGCTGATCCACGACGATAAGCGGCTGTATTTTCTCGTCGGCCATGGAGGCGACGGCGTTCTGGACCTCCACGTGTTGTCTCTGCCGGACGGTCGCGCCCTGGAGCGCATCCGCCTTACGCCGAAGGCGTGGGCGAAGACGAAAGGGCGGACGGTTGTTGTGGTCGATGACCTCCCCGGCAAATCGGCCATCAATCGCATGGCCGAGGTATTCGCCCCAGGCCCGCTGAAGCTCATCGCCGGCGGCGTGTCGTGCTTTGGGGTGGAGTTCCGCTTTGCCGGCGGCAAGCTTTCCGGCGTTCACATCCAGCCCAAGGCCGCACCGGCGCCGGTGACGACTAAAGCTGCGTGTAGGCGACGATCTTATACGCCAGGCGGGCGGCGAGGAACTCGGTAACGTTGGAGGGCGGCATCGGGCGGGTCTCCACGACGTCGGCGGCGACCACCTGCCGCTCGGCGCAAACTCGTCGAAGCAGGGACGTCACCTGGTGCCAGTGCAGGCCGCCCGGCTCCGGCGTGCCCACGCCCGGCGCCTCGGACGGGTCGAAGGCGTCCATGTCCACGGTGACGTAAACCTTCTCGCCCAGCAGTTCCAGCGCCTTGTCGATCCAGTCCGGATCTTCAGCGACCCTCTTCGGCAAAATGAAGTTTCTGGCCAGATCCTGGCAATCGCGCCAGGTGCTCTCGTCGAAGCTGCGGATGCCGACCTGGGCGATACGGTCCGTCAGCTCCAGCACGCGTCGCATCACGCAGGCATGGTTGTACTTGCTGCCGGCATATTCCTCGCGCAGATCGGCGTGGGCGTCGAGCTGGAGGACGGAGATGTCGCCGTGACAGTCGGCCGTGGCCGCGACCAGCGGGATGGTGACACTGTGCTCTCCGCCGAGTGTCAGGAGGAACTTGCCGGCCCGGAGAATGGGCTCGGCCGCGGCGCGGACGCGGCGCATCTGCTGGTCGGGGGTATCCGCCGGCGCGACCGGCTCGGCGGTGGCGATCCCGCAGTGGTGGAACTCGGCCAGCAGCTCCTCGTCGAACCATTCAACCTGCGCCGAGGCCTCGAGGATTGCCGCCGGCCCGGCCGCGGCGCCCTTGCCCCAGGTGACCGTTCCCTCGTATGGCACGGGCAGGACGACATAGCGGGCGGCCGTGGGATCTGAAAGCTCGGCCGGCAGATCGAGAAAATTGCCGGGGATGCTGAGCATTGGCTTCGGCAGGTCCTTCCCTTCCGAGGATGTCCGCACGGTCGCCGTCCGCAGCTATGGCAAGAGCACGGCCCCGGCCAGCACGGTGGTCCACAGGCCGTTCTTGTCGCCCTCGGCCGTCTGGACGGTGGCCTGGGTGCGGATGATCTTGCCGGACATCTTGTAGACCTCGCGGCGTTCGTCGTAGGCGTCGTCGGGATCGAACGAGATGCCCAGCGTGGTGGCCAGCATGGTCGCGGCCATGTCCTCGACGAAGTCGCTCAGCCGCGCCTGGGTCATGCCGTAGCAGTGATGTTCGCTGATGTAGCCGTAATGCGATCCTTCGGCCGGCACCGCCAGACCGATGCCCGCGCCCACCAGCCGCGAAGGTTCGTTGGTGGCCGCCTCTGCCAGCACCACGTACGTGATCTGCCCCGAATACAGTTTTCCAAGCCCGCGGGCACGGGAGACGATCTTGCAGGCCGGCGGAAAGATGCTGGAGACCCGAACGAGGTTGCACTTTTCGATGCCGGAGTGGCGCAACGCCAGCTCGAAGCTTTGCAGCCGGGTCCTGTGTCTGCCGACCCCTTTGGTGAAGAAGACCTCCGTGGGCACCAAACCCGCAGCAGTGTTCATGGCCGCTCCTTACCTCATCCATGCCAAGCCGCTATGTACCCCGCCACATACACGAATCGAAGATTATAGGCTTGCCGGCCCGCACGGCAAGCCCAAGGACCCGGAGTCTGCCAGGATCTTAAAAATAAGTCCGGCGGCGACCGGGGCATCCTGGCATCGGCTCATGCTAGCCCCGCCTGGGAAGCTGTGCTAGTATCGTCCGCCGGCTCCCGTCGGCGACTCTTGGCGTTCATCGTCGGTTTGCCTGCAAGGACGTGCATTGAGCGGAAGGGCGGAAACCATGGCCAAAAGAGCAGAAAGCTCCAAAAAGCCCTGGCAGGAACGGCTTTCGGCCGGCTCGAACCGGGCGACACGGGATCTGCTGGCGTCGATTGACGTGGACGCGGCGCTGTACAAGTACGACATCGCCGGGTCCGTTGCCCACGCCCGCCAGCTCCGTGAAATTGGCGTGCTCACGCACAAGGAATTGTCCGCCATTGTCAAGGGGCTCAAGGGGATCGCCGCGGATATCGAGGCCGGTCGGCTGCGGCTGGATGCGGACCTGGAAGATATCCACATGGTGATCGAGTCGGCCCTGGTCAGACGAATCGGCCAGCCGGGCCGAAAGCTGCACACCGGCCGGAGCCGCAACGATCAGGTGGCGCTGGACCTGCGGCTGTGGGCCCGGGACGCCGTGGACGAACTGCTGGATCTGACGCGCTCCCTGCAGCGGGCGTTTGTGGCCCTGACCGGGCGGCAGGGCCGGATCGTCATGCCGGCGTACACGCACCTCCAGCGGGCCCAGCCGGCGCTGGCCGGCCATGCCTTGCTGGCCTACGTCGAGATGCTCGACCGCGACGCCGAGCGGCTGGCCGAATGCCGCAAGCGCATCAACGCCTGCCCGCTAGGAAGCGGGGCGGTGGCGGGCACGTCCATCCCGCTGAATCGCCGCCGCGTTGCCGAGCTGCTTGGCTTTCCGGCCGTGACGAGAAACAGCATAGACGCCACCTCCGACCGCGACTTCCTGGCCGAGCTGTGCTTCGACCTGGCAATGCTGGCGGTCCACCTGAGCCGGTGGGCCGAGGACTGGATCATCTACTCCAGTACCGAGTTCGGTTTCGTCGAGCTGGACGATGCCTACTGCACCTCCAGCTCGATGATGCCGCAAAAGAAAAACGCCGACACGCTGGAGCTGATCCGGGCGAAGTCCGCCAACGCCATCGCCCAACTGGTGGGCCTGCTGACGCTGACTAAATCGCTGCCGTCCGGCTATAGTCGCGACCTTCAGGACGACAAGCGCTTCGCTTTCTCGGCGGTGGCGGCGGCAAAATCCGGACTGGTGGTCGCGGCCGGCATTGTCTCAACCACCAGCTTCCGCCCGGAGCGGATCGCGGCCGGTTTGGAGGCCGGCTTCCTGGACGCGACGGCGCTGGCAGAGTACCTGGTCGGCAAGGGCGTAGCGTTCCGCTCGGCCCATCAGATTGTGGGGCGGCTGGTCGCCCGGGCCGAAAAGGCCGGCAAAACGCTCGCCGAGCTGCCGTTGGAGGTCCTCCGGGCCGCCTGCGACAAGATCGGACCGGACGTGGGCGGCCACCTCGGCGCCGCCAACGTCGTCAAACGCTACGCCACCGAAGGCTCCGGCGGGGCAAAGCAACTCGGCAAACAGTTGGCCTTTTGGAAAAAGAAGCTGTATTGAGAAAAAGTGGCAAATTTGCCTGCTATTATTCTTTTGTGCCCTTATGATGCTATATAGGAGATCATAAGGAGACGCTCGTGCAGTCATACAACACAAAACAGGTGAGCGAGGTAACCGGTGCGAGCACCAGCCAGTTGAACCATTGGGATGCCAAGGGGCTGGTGAAGCCGTCGATTCGTCCCGCCACCGGTCGTGGCTCGCGCCGTTTGTATGCGTACACCGACTTGGTTGCGATTCAATTGGTCAAGCGGCTCAGAGACCAGGAGGTCAGTTTGCAGAGAATTCGTAGGTGCGTGCAGTATCTGCGCAGACACCTCCCGGACATCGCGGGGCCGCTGAGGTACTGTACCTTGCTGACTGACGGCCACGAGATTTACCTGATCGAGGACGAAAAAACCCTGCGCGCCACTGTGAAGCGCCAGGGGCAGAAGGCGTGGCTGGAGCTGAGCATTGCGGGAATTGACCAGGAATTGCGCGCCCGAATCGTCCAGCTCGGCGAGAAGAAGGTGGATACGGTAAGCGTCGGTGACTATGCCTATCAAGTGGAAATTGAGCCTGACGACGACGGCGGCTATGTGGCCGAGGTCGCCGGCTTGCCGGGATGCATAACGCAGGGAGATTCCTACCGCGAGACCCTCGAAAACGTTCAGGATGCCATCGAGACCTATCTCAGCGCCGTGGAGGACCTAAAAAGTCGCGGCGTTAGCCTGCCAATCCGCCGGACAAAACGTCGAACAAGAGTAACCGCATAGGGGCACCACAGTGCGCCGTCTAACGCCCTTGCCTACTCAGCGCGTGGTTAGAGCTTTGAGACGCGCCGGGTGGGAGGTGCACGGCGGCAGAAAGCACTACAAGCTCATCCGGACAGACCGCCCAGGGGCCATCGTTATTCCGCGCTCTTGTCCGTTGAAGAAGGGAACACTCCGCGCCATACTTCGGCAAGCCGGATTGTCGTTGGTAGACTTCTGGAAGCTTTACCGGTAGATGCGCGAATTCGAGTTCATCCAGTGGATCCGCGGGCAGGGGCGGTTCGACCCGGCGGTGGTGTCCGTCGGCCCGGGCGACGACTGCGCGGTGCTGCACGTCGGCGGGGAGAAGCTGCTGGTTACCACGGACCAGGTCCTGGACGGCGTGCATTTTTCGCTGGCCGAGCACGGACCGGAGGCCGCGGGGCGGAAGGCGGGCGCGCGAAGTCTTTCCGACATTGCGGCCATGGCGGGCCTGCCCGTGGCGATGGTGGCAACGGTGGCCGCGCCGAAGGGGTTCTCCCGGTCCGACGCCGAGGCGGTGTATCACGGCCTGCGGGCGGCGGGCGAGGGCTTCGATTGTCCCCTGGTCGGCGGCGACGTGGGCGCGTGGGCCGGGGAGGCCGGCCGGCTGCAGATTGGCGTCACGATCCTCGGCCGATGTGCCGGCATCGAGCCGGTGCTGCGCAGCGGGGCCGAGGTCGGGCAGGCCGTCTGCGTGACCGGGGCCCTGGGCGGGGCGTGGAAGTCTCAACGCCACTTGACGTTTACGCCCCGCGTTTCCGCCGCCCGCGAACTGGCTGGCAGCTACCCCGTCGGCGCGATGATCGACGTCTCGGATGGTCTGGCCGCCGACCTGGGCCACATTGTGTCTGACAGCGGCGTGGCGGCCGAGGTGGACGCCTCGGCCGTGCCGATCCACGACGACGCTCGCGGCCGGGATGACCCGCTGTCGGCGGCGATGTTCGACGGCGAGGACTACGAGCTGCTGTTCACGCTGGCGCCCGAGGCGGCGCGGAGGCTGATCGTCTCGCGGCCGCTGGGCGTGTCGGTGACGCGCATCGGCGCGATTACCGAAGGAGCAGGCATGGTGCTGGTCCGCGACGGCCGGCGGGAAAGGCTCGAGCCCCGCGGCTGGGAACACCGCACGTGACTGCGTAATGCGGATTGCGGATTCGGCGAGGCGCAGGTTGGTCGGCGATGGCTGAGGAGTTTTACACAAGCAGCCCGGAAGAGACGGTCGCGCTGGGCGAAAGGCTGGCCCGGCGCTTCCGAGCGGGCGATCTGGTCGCCCTGGTGGGCGAGCTGGGCTCGGGCAAGACCGTCCTCGTCCGCGGCGTGGCGCTTGGCCTCGGTGTGGAAGACGAGCGGCTGGTATCCTCGCCTTCCTACGTTCTGGTCAGGGAATACGCCGGGCGGGTGCCGATCTTTCACGTGGATCTCTATCGCCTAAGCGCGCCGGCGGCGGAGCTGGACGAGCTGGGGCTTGCTGAGATGCTCGCGGCCGGCGTGGTCGTGGTCGAGTGGGCCGACCGGGCGGCCGAGGCCCTGCCGCGTCCGCACTGGCGCGTCACCATCGAAGTCACGGCCGCGGAGTCCAGGCGATTCGCGATTGAGCGCATCGGTTGACACGGTCGAAGCGGGAATGTAGCTTTGCGTCTTCTCTTTTAGGAGCGGCAATAGGTGGAAGAGGCCATTGCCAAGGCCAGGGTCTTGATCGAAGCGCTGGACTACGTTCAGCGGTTCGCCGACAAGATCGTCGTGATCAAGATGGGCGGGTCGGTGATGGACGACGAGCAGGCCATGAGCGACCTGCTCACCGACGTGGTGTTCATGAATACGGTGGGCCTGCGGCCGGTGATCGTTCACGGCGGCGGCAAGGCCATCAGCGCCGCGATGGAGGAACGAGGGCTGGAGGTGCAGTTCGTCCAGGGCCGGCGGTACACCGACCAGCGGACCCTCGCCGTCGTCGAGCACGTGCTGTGCAGCCAGATCAACCGCAGCATCGTCACGTTGATTGAGACCCTCGGCTCCGGCGCCATGGGGCTGCACACGCTCAGCAGTTGCGTGCTGTTCGCCGAGAAACTGTTCCTGGAAGAGGACGGCCGGAAGATCGATCTGGGCTTCGTCGGTCGCGTGACCAGCGTCAACGCCCGGCTGATCGAACTGCTGTGCGAGGCCGATACCATCCCGGTGATCGCCCCGCTGGCCCGCGACCGCACCGGCGGCAAGCTCAACTGCAACGCCGACACCGCCGCCGGCGAGGTGGCCGCGGCCGTGAAGGCCGAGAAGCTCGTCGTCGTCTCCGACACCCACGGCATCCGCGCCGACCGGGACGATCCCGAAAGCACCATCAGCGACGCCGGCGAACAGCAGATCCGAGGGATGATCGACGCCGGCACCATCAGCTCCGGCATGCTGCCGAAGGTGGAGGCCTGCCTGCGGGCGCTGGACTCCGGCGTCAAGCGCGCCCACATCATCGACGGGCGCTTCGCCCATTCCCTGCTGCTGGAGATCTATACGGCCGCGGGGGTGGGAACCGTGATTCACAAGTAGGCGGCAGCTAACAGGGGACAGTGACTACGGGAATCTTGGCTGAACGGTAGGAAATGAAGGACTTCATAGCAATCGGCGATTTCACGGGCAAGCAGCTCGGAGGGCTGCTCCAGCGGGCCGTCGCGGATAAGAAGCTCTTTCGGACCGGCAAGCTCCCGGCCAGTTGTCAGCGGAAGGTGCTGGCTCTGATTTTCGAGAAGCCTTCCTTGCGGACGCGCGTGAGTTTTGAAGCGGGCATGGCACAGCTCGGCGGGGCCGCGATCCACTTGGCCGGGGCGGACATCGGCCTGGGGACGCGCGAGCCGGTGCGGGACGTCGCCCGCGTGGTCGGGCGGATGTGCGACGCGATCGTGGCGCGGACCTTCAGCCATGAAACGGTGCGGGAGCTGGCCGAGTTCTCGGGCGCTCCGGTGATCAACGCCCTGACGGATTATTCCCATCCGTGCCAGGCGATGGCGGACGCCATGACGGCGATGGAGATCTTCGGCGACCTGGCCGGGGCGAGGGTGGCCTTCATCGGCGACGGCAACAACGTCGCCCGGTCGCTGGCGATGCTATGCGCCAAGCTCGGTGCCGATTTCGTCCTGGCCTGCCCGGAAGGATACGAGTTGGAGCGGGAATTTGTGGCCGGGCTCTCCGCGGCCGGGCCGGGGTCCTACGCGCTGAGCCGCCAGCCGCGCGAAGCGGTCAGCGACGCCAAGATCGTCTACACCGACACCTGGATCTCGATGGGCCAGGAGGCCGAAAAGGAGAATCGCGTCGCGGCATTCAAGGGCTTTCAGGTCGACGAGGAATTGATGAAGGCCGCCCCGGCCGACGCCGTGGTCATGCACTGTCTGCCGGCGTATCGCGGCTATGAGATCTCCGAGGCCGTGATGGAGGCCCACGGCGAGACCATCTTCGCCCAGGCCGAGAACCGCCTGCACTTCCAGCGAACGCTGCTGAACGTGCTGATCGCCGAAGGGGGAATCAAGTAATTGGCGATTGCGGATTGGAAGCCCGGTAGCTGGCTCCGTCCTGCGAGCAACGATCGCGCGTCAAGAGCTGCTGGGCGGCGCCGTTGGCTGCGGGAGGGCTGCTGCCTGTCGTGGAAACTGTCAAGGCCCGGACCGACCCGCTTGAGTCGAAAGGTCATCCAGTGAGCAAAGCCAAGATGCCGAACATCGTTTTCATTCTCACCGACGACCAGGGCCCGTGGGCGCTGGGGTGCGCCGGAAATGAGGAGATCCGCACGCCCAATCTCGACCGGCTGGCCGGGGCGGGCGTCCGCTTCGAGAACTTCTTCTGCACCTCGCCGGTGTGCTCGCCGGCCAGGGCGTCGCTGGTGACCGGGAAGATCCCCTCCGCCCACGGCGTGCACGACTGGATCCGCGAGCGGAACATGCCCCCGCGGCCGGTGGCGTATTTGGAGGGAATGACCTGCTACACCGACCTGCTGGCCGGGGCCGGCTACACCGTGGGCCTCAGCGGCAAGTGGCACCTCGGCGACAGCCTCGCGCCCCAGCACGGCTTTTCCCACTGGTTCTGCATGCCCACCGGCGGCAGCAAGTACAACGACGCCGAGATGATCCGCGACGGCGAGGTCCAGGTCTGCGGCGGCTATCTCAGCGACGTGATCGCCGACGACGCCATCGCCTTCGTTGACGCCAACAAGGACCGAACCTTTTATCTGAGCGTGCACTTCAATGCCCCGCACTCGCCGTGGGACGGCCACCCGGCGGACATCGTCGATTCCTACGACGACTGCCCGTTCAAGTCCTGCCCGCAGGAGGCGGCCCACCCCTGGATTAACCCGGTCATGCGGCGGCATCTGGGCAACCGCGATTCGCTGAAGGGCTACTTCGCGGCCGTGACGGCCATGGACCTCAACGTCGGGCGGATTCTCCAGAAGCTGGCCGAGCTGGGCCTCCGCGAAAAGACGCTGGTGGTCTTTTCCGGCGACAACGGCTTTTCCTGCGGGCATCACGGCTTCTGGGGCAAGGGCAACGGCACTCGCCCGCTGAACATGTACGAAAACTCCGTCAAGGTGCCGCTGATCGTCAGCCATCCCGGGCGCGTCCCGGCCGGGAAGGTCAGCGACGCCATGGTCAGCCAGTACGATTTCATGCCCACGCTGCTGGAGTATCTCGGCCTGCCGGCCGTGGACGATCCGCTGCTGCCCGGGCGCAGCTTCGCGGGCGTGCTTGCGGGAAAGACCGATCAGGCCGCCGAGGAGGTGGTCGTCTACGACGAGTACGGCCCGGTGCGGATGATCCGCACGCCGGAGTGGAAGTACGTCCACCGCTACCCCTACGGCCCCCACGAGCTGTACGACCTTGTCGGCGACGCCGACGAGCGAGACAACCTCATCGATGACAAGTCCAGGCGGCCGGTCGTGGCGGAGATGCGGAAGCGATTGTCCGATTGGTTCGCCCGGTACGTCGATGCCCGGCTCGACGGGGCGAAGCTGCCGGTGGACGGGGCCGGGCAGGTCGAGCGGATCGATCGGGACCACTGCGGCGAGGAGGCGTTTCACAGCGACTGAGGCCCGGCGGCTTCGGCCGCGCGGCTCTCGGACGCATGCGAGATCCGGCCATGGACGACGACAAGGCGATGGTGTTCCGCCGGCCGATCACCGGTTTCGTCTGCCCCCAGGGCGCGGAAATGATCGAACAGGTCATCGCGACCATGGGCGAGATCGGCTACGGGGGCATAGACTTCGGCCCGGCGGGGAAGTTCGTCAGCAGCCGCCAGACCCCGCGGCTTCAGGCGATCGCGCGGCTGGCCGAAAGCGCCGGGCTGACGCGCAACGCCACCCACTATCGCGACTACGGCTTCGATTTCCTCGAGGACAACGCGTCCAAGGCGTCCTTCCTCCTACACGCGGCCGAGGATCTCGAAATCGCCGCCCAGCTCGGCTGCCAAAGCGTCGCCTTTCACGTGGGGGCCATCGAGGGCGCTTCCTCGCGGGCGTGCCTCGACGCCAACGCCGAGGTCTTCGCCGAACTGGCGCCGCTCGGGAAGAAGCTTGGCCTGCTCTTATGCCTGGAGAACCATTTCCGCCGGCCGTTCGGGCGGACGGTGCCGGAGCTGCTGGCAATCCTGGAGGCGGTCGGCTCGCCGGCGCTGGCCATCTGCGTGGACACCGGACACGCCGCCCTGGTGGGCACGCCGGCGGGGGAGATGATCCGCCAGGCCGGAAGCCGCCTGGGCATGCTGCACCTGTGCGACAACATGGGCAGGGAGGACACCCACCTGAGTCCGGGGCTGGGCGTGGTCGACTGGTTTGCCGTCTTCTCGGCCCTGGACGAGATCGGCTATGAGGGGCCGTTGAACATGGAGATCGGCGGGCACCACCCGCACGACAGCTTCGAGCCGACCGCCCGGGCCGGCTACCATAACCTGCTGCAACTGCTCAGCGAGTATTACGTGATCGCCAACGGGCGGAGAAAACGTCAGTACGATATTACCGATCCCCAGGATCGGTGACGGCGGATCGCGCCGCCGGCCGTTCGACAAAGGAAGTGACGCGATGGCAAAGACGCACGGACCGAAGATCGTGATGGTCGGCGGCGGCAGCTACAACTGGTGCCCGAAGCTGCTGCGGGACATGATGCTCACCGACGAGCTGGAAGGCAGCGAGATCGTCCTGCTGGACCCGAACCTCACCGCGGCCGAGGAGGTCAAGGCCGCCGGCGACGCCATGGCCGGGAGGTTCGGAAAGCGCTACCGCATCCGCGCCACCCGCAGCGAGCCGTCGGCCTTCCGTCAGGCCGACTTCGTCATCATCACCATCTCCACCGGCGACCTGGCGATGATGGCCCACGACCTGAAGATTCCCGAGAAGTACGGCATCTTCCAGACCGTCGGCGACACCGTCGGGCCGGGCGGCTGGTCGCGGGCCCTGCGAAACGTGCCCGTCTTCGTCCACCTGGCCGGGCAGATCGAAAAGTACGCCCCCCGGGCGGTGGTGCTGAACTACACCAACCCGCTGGCCGTGCTGACCGGGACGGTCTGCCGCGTCAGCGGCCTGCGGAACGTGGGGCTCTGCCACGGCGTCTTCGGCACCTACCAACTGCTCCAGAGGCTGCTGCGCTGCCGGGAGAAGGACCTCGCCGTCCGCTTCGGCGGCGTGAATCACTTCTTCTGGGTGCTGGAGTTTGCCGTCCGCGGCAAGCCGGGATATCCCATGCTGGCCAGGCGGCTGAAGGGCAAGTCGGTGGACGAGGCCCTCACCGAGGGCAGCACCGACGAAATGGGCTTCCATTCCCACCACGCCCTGTTGAACGAGTTCTACCACCAGTACGGCTACCTCGCCTACGCCGGCGACCGCCACACCTGCGAGTTCGTCCCCGGCTACATCACGCCAGACCGCGCGGCCTTGAAGGCCTTCCGTCTGGTCCGCACCAACGTCAAGCAGCGCCACGCGAACCGGGCCAGGGCGAGGAAATGGACGCTGGCGCTGGCCGCCGGCAAGGTCGACCCCGGGCCGCGCTCGCGCGAGACGGCCGTGGACATCATGGTCGCCGTCGCCCACGGCAAGCCCTTCTGCGACGTGGTCAACCTGCCCAACATCGGTCAGATCGAGAACCTCCCCCTCGGGGCGGTCGTCGAGACGCTGGGCCTGGTCGATCCGCTGGGCTTCCGCCCGATCGCGACGGGTCCGCTGCCGCCGATGCTGGCCCAGCTCGTCGGACCGCACTGCCGGGTGCAGCTCATGACGCTGGAGGCGGCCCTGACCGGCGAGAGGGAGCTTGCCCTTCAGGCGTTGATGGCCGATCCGATCTGCTCGCACCTGACGCCGACGCGGGTCCGCAAGATGGGCGGCGAGCTGATGGCCGCCACGCGAAAGTACCTGCCGCAGTTCAAGTAGCCTCGCCGGCCCGTGCGCGAGATCTTCGCCTTTCTCCGGCTGGCGCGCCTCACGGAACGGTCGGCCGGGGCGAAGCTGATCTTATCAGGGGCTTTGTGCATCCTGAGGGCGTAGCTACACTGCTGAGGTGACCGCCAGAGACGTAAGCCCGTTTGATCTACCCGAGCCGCCGGACTGGCGCAAGGATCGCAAGCTGGCCGGCAAGGGCTTCGCCGACCTGGAGTACCTCCCGCGGGGCCGGGCGGGGTGGAACTCCACGCTGGCCGCCTACGCCTATTCGGTTCGCCGCCAGGCCGACGGGAGGGCGGACCTGAACCGCTGGGCGGCCATGCACGCCCGCCCGGCGAGCGCACGTTACGAGCAGTACGGCAGGGGCGCCCTGGTGCTCTGGCACGGCACCAGCGCCATCCGGGCCGAGAAGATTCGCCAGGTGGGGCTGTTCCCCAGGAAGGGCATCTGGGCGACGGCCGAGCCGCGGCTGGCCCACTCCTTTACTCGCGGCCGGTCCACTCAGCACGGCGCCGGCTCGGCCGTGATCGTGCTCGTATTCGACAAAGAGAACATTGACTTGCCGTTCGAGATAGCCAGAGAGCACGACACGCTCCGCTTTCGCTCGCACGTCGGGCCGGAGTGGATCGAGTACATCCTCTGGGACGATCGGATCGAATTCCTCGGAAAGGGTAAGGCCGCCTCGCCGCAGCCCTGGGGGGTGGCCCGCTTCGCCAAGCGCCATGGCAGGTGGGTGCCTCAATCGCGCCCGCCGGTCCGCTTCGACGCCGAGCGGACGTACGAGGACCTGGCGGGCTGGCTGGAGCTGAGCGTTCGGCGTGTCCTGGAGACGCTGGGTGCGGCCTCGCCCATCGAGGTCTTCTCCTCGCTGTACGCGACGATCGACCCGTGGGAGGCCCTCGAGCACGGGGAGATCCTGGCGGCGCTGGAGCGTCTCTGCGGCCGGCCGAGACAGAAGCGCGGCGGGATGAAGCATTTCTCGCTGGCGGACCCGACGGCCTAGCGCCGGTGCTGCGCGGGCCGCGATCAGCGGGCGAGCTTCAAGACAGGATCAGGGGGATGATCATCTCCTCCGGCGAAAGCCCGGCGTGGACGCCGACGTGCGCGTGGAACGCGCCGGTCCGCGGGCGGAAGTACACGGCCGCCGGCTCCGGGGCGATGCCGAGGAAGCTGCCCAGCCGCCGCCGCGTCACCGGCGAGAGCGGGCCGGGGCCGAACAGCCGCAGCCGCTCGGCCTCCTCCGGCGTGATCAGCAGGAAGGCGCCGCCGAACCGCCGGGCGAAGCCGTCGGCGAACTGCTCCTGGCGGCCCGGCTTGACGTGGCAGATGGGCACGGTCGGCTCGCCGGTCGGCGGGCAGGTCAGGTCCGTCATCAGCGGGTCGTCCTCTTCCAGGATGAAGGTCCGCTCGTCCGGCGTGTTGACCAAGCCGTGATCGGCGGTGACGACGAGGCGCGCCCGCCCGGCCAGGTCGTCGGCCAGACCGCCCAACCGCTCGTCAAGCGCGGCGAGCAGGGCACCGACGCCCTCGTAGTCCGTGCCGTGCTTGTGGCACATCGCGTCCAGTTGGGGCAGGTAGACGTAGACGATTGAGGGCCGCCCGCCCGACCCGACGCGGTCGCGGACGATCTGGAGGGCCTCGGGCACCTCGGCGTAGCCAATTCCGGCGGTGCCGCCTCTGGCGTAGCGCGAAAAAGTGCTGTTGACGATGTCGGCCCCGGTCACGGTCAGCGGCTCGTGTTTGACCCCCCGCCAGATGCTGGGGGTGGGGAACACGTCCGCCGCGGAGACCCCGAATTCCTCCAGCGGCCGCTCGCTGAAGCGCTCGACGAACCGCAGGGCGGTCGCGCTGAGCTTGAACCGTTCCAGGTAGACCCACCAGCCGGGCACGCCGTGCTCGCACGGCCATCGCCCCGTCGCCAGCGTCGTCAGCGCGGTGGCGGTGGTGGAGGGGAAGACGGCCTGAAGCTCAGCGGCCAGGTGGCTGCGCAGGAACCCGTCGGCCGGCAGCTTCTCCAGCAGCTTCGCCCCCATGCCGTCGACCAGGATCAACACGTAATGCTCGGCCGGGCCGATCAGCCGGCAGATTCTCTCCACGCCCGGGCCGGACTCCACGTCGACCGCGCCGCACAGGCGCAGCAGCGCCCGCACCAAATCGACGAAATTATCGCTCTCAGCCAACGGGCGGACCAGCCGGCCGGCCTCGAAGCATTCCACCAGTCTGCCTGCGTCGTCCATGCTTCCCGGTGCCTACCGCCCTGGCTCGCCGTCCCCTTTTTGTTTTCAGCTTTCCGTTTTCAGCTTTCAGCTTTGAGCTTTCAGCTTTGAGCTTTCAGCTTTGCCGTACGTTACCACCCCACGTCTTTGCAGACGTTCTTGCAGCGGGCGATCTTCCGCCGGGCCTGGGCCAAGAGCACCCGCCGCTCGACGCCGTCCGGGTCCCACTGGCCCAGCAGCTTGTTCCGCAGGTCGGCCTCGACCTTCGCGAATTCGGCCCGGCCGGAAAGGTCGTTCATCTCGCGCGGGTCGGCCTCCAGGTCGTACAGCCGCGACTCGGCCGTGTGGTTGTACACGTATTTGTACTTCCCGACGCGCAGGAACGCCCGCGGGTGGTTCCAGCCCTCGCCCTCGAACTCGCAGAGCACCTCCCCGCCGGCGAAATCGTCCGGCCTGCCCGTCAGCAGCGGTACCAGCGAGTGCCCGTTCGTGTACAGCGGCTCGGGCAGCTCGATTCCCGCGACCTCCAGGAACGTCGGGTACAGGTCCACCAGCGAGACGCACTCGGCGGCGCGGGCGCCCTGAAGGAAGTGCCCCTTCCAGCGGACGGCCAGCGGGATTCGGGCGGAGCTTTCCAGCAGCGTGACCTTGCCCCACATCCCGTGCTCGCCGGCCATCTCGCCGTGGTCGGAAAAGTAGAACACGACGGTATTCTCGGCCAGGTGAGTTTCCTCCAGGCAGTCGAGGATCTTGCCGCAGTGCTCGTCAAACTCGGTGATCAGCCCCCAGTAGACCTCGCGGGCGTTGCGGATGGTCGCTTCGGGCAGGTCCTTGACGGGGCCGACGTACTGCTGGACGTACCGGTCGCAGGTGTCCCGCCCGCCGCCTTCGACGTTGAACGGCAGGTCGCCTTTGCCGCGGTAGTAGGCGAGGATGTCGGCCCGCGCCTTCCACGGCGGGTGGGGCAGGACGAAGCCGCAGCAGATCGCCCACGGCTGGGGGTCCGTCTCGCCCGCCTTCTCGCGCAGCAGCTTCAGCGTGCCTTCGAGAACCTCCATGTCCTTGCGGAAAATGGGGCGCCGCTCGGGCGTGTCGGCCCCGGCGTCCATGAGCTGGTCCCACATGTTCCCGGTGGTGTACGGAAGCGGGTCTCGCCACTCGTGGCTGGTGCGCAGGCCCCAGGAGTGGAAGCTCTGGCCGGCGTCGTTGCCCTCCAGCACCGGCCGGCGGTCGAAGCCGTACATCTTCTGGTAGCCGTTGAAGTGCATCTTGCCCAGCAGCGAGGTCTCGTAGCCTCCGGCCGAGAGCATGTGGGCCCAGGTGACGGTGTCCGGCGGCATGGCGGCGGTGTTGTTCCACATGTCGATCTCGTGGCAGTGGAGGCCGGCCATGAACGACTGCCGGCTGGGCGAGCACAGCGGCGAGTTGCAGTAGGCGTTCTCGAAGACGACGCCCTCGCCCGCCAGGCGGTCGAGGTTGGGGGTCTGGACGATCTTGTGGCCCATGAAGCCGCTCATGGCGTACTGATGCTCGTCCGAAAACAGCATCAGTATGTTCGGCCGCTTCCGACCGCCGCGTCTGGCCGGGCCGTCGTAAACAATTGCGTCAGACATGAAAATCTCCTCGGCTTTCCTCGCGCAGGCAAATGCGGAATCCCCCTGTTTACATTCGCCGCCCGGGCTGTCAAGGTCTTTCGCGGCCTGCGGTGAGCTATGGCTTGTCCAGCAGGACGAAGTTGACCTGCTCGACGGTCTCGGCCCAGGCCGGGCCCACGATGTCCCAGCCGCCGGTGACGAAGTGCACCCCGTCGCCGGCGAGGACCTTCCGGCGGTCCGCCTTCATCAGCTTGCGGAACTGGTAGGAGATGGGGATCTTGTTTTCCTTGCACATGGCGATCAGGGCGGCGTTGTAGCGAGCCTCGCCGTCGGATGTCTTGCGGAAGCCGCGCGGCGGGATGGTGCCGATGACGGGAATGGTGCCGCGCTTCTGGCAGGCCTTGGCGATGAAGAGCATGTCGTCCATGGCCGCGGTGACGGCCTGGTCGGACTTGGAGTTGTTGGTCCCGTACAGGATCAGGCAGAACTGGGGGTTGGTCTTTTCCAGGTCGCCCTCGATGACCTTGCGTCCGCCGGAGGTCCGCCAGCCCGCCCGGCCGAAGGCGACGACGCGGTAGCGGCCCAGGGCGGCCTCGGTGTAGAGCGGATAGTTCGTCGAACCGGTCAGCGAGTCGCCGAAGCACATCACCACGCCCCGGCGGACCTTGCCCGCCCCAACGGCGGCGATCTGGCGGACGTGATCGGCATAGGCCATGCGGTCCTGCTCCAGCGGCGATGGCAGTCGCAGGCCGACGGGAAAGCCACCCTTGTACGTCAGCGCAGCGGTGCTCGACCACGGCCCGACGTTGTCCTGGAAATCCACGCCCAGGACGCGGTAGGAGTACTTCCCGTCGGGGACGGCCCTATCGAGGTATTCCGGCAGGTGCGACTCGGCCACCTTGACGAATTTCCCGTCCTGGCCGGCGCGGCTGATGACGTACAGGCCGATGCCAACGTTGTCGGCGGCCGGCTTCCAGGTCAGCTGTACGCCTTCGGCGGCGGGGGCGGCCTTCAGCTTCGTCGGCGCGGCCGGCGGGTCGGTGTCCTCGCCGCGGTAGATGGCAAAGTCGCGCAGGTACAGCGCCCCCTTGCCGTCGGCCGTCGTCATGCTGTGGAAGCGGATGTTGGTGTAGTGCGTGTTCCGCGAGACGGTGCTGTTGACGACGGCGTTGTAGCGGAAGCGGTCGCAGAAGTACACCAGCGGGCGGAAGCCCTCGCCGATCCTGCGGTAGGCCTTGGAAGTGGTGTTGTCTTGTGAGCGCTTGTCGGACATGTTCAGCGGCAGTTGGCTGGCGCCGCCGGTCGCCCGGGCCAGGAGGGCGACCTTGAGGGCGTTGGAGTTGCGGATGTTCAGGTCGATGGACTTGGCGATTCCCTTGCCGCGGTCGGGGATCGTCATCTCCGGGAAGTGGCGGTAGACGGTCACGCTGCCGGCGCGTTTGCCCTGCTCGAAGCGGGGCGGGGGCGGCGGCCGCGATGCGGTGCGGGTGACGCCGTCATCGCGCCGGGGGATCTTCACGCCGGTGATCCGCCCGTAGTCCAGCACCTGGTGGTAGTCGTTGGAGCCCATGATCGCCCAGGACCACTCGCCCGCCGCCTGGGACGACGGGCCCGGCTTGGTGCGGTTGAGGTTGACGATCCACGTCTGGTCCTCGCCGACGTAGGCGCCGAGCTGCTTGAGCGGCACCGACATGGTGACGGTCCAGCGGTCCTTGCCGGTGGTGACCTTGACTTCGGCGGCGGCGTTGTAGCTGGTGTCGTCGCGCTTGGCCGGCGTCGATCTGGCGTCGGAGACCGTCCCGCGGGGGTTGACGGTGAAGTGGAAGTACCCCGCGCGCGGATCGCCGGTCGCGAACAGCTCCACGCAGTCGTCCTGCCACACCTGCCCGTCGCGCTGGGTCACGTTCTGCTTGATGCCGCCTATATCGGGCTCGTGGCAGACCCAGGCCGCGTACAGCTTCGTGGCGTCGAAGAGCACGCGGGCGGTGGTTTTCATCGCCCCGGGCTTGTCGCTGGTGCACTCGCCCAGGGCCAGCGGCGGGCACTTCCCCCAGATCGGCGAATTGAGCGTGCCGTCGATGGGAGGGCCTTTCTCGACGATCACGGCCTGCATCAATCCCCGCTCGGCCTTGACGGCTTGCCGGGCGGGCTCGGAAGCCTGCTGGGCGGCGGGTGCCGTCCCGGCGATGTCGGCGCTGCCGCAACCGGTCGCGCACAATCCAGCAACCAACGTCCACAATAGCATTCGCCTCATTTCGCTCTCTCCGCGCTGAGCTGCCTTGCCGTACTCCTGTGTCGTAACGTACCGGCGCCGATCCGGGCTCCGCGGGCCCGGCGGCGTCACGGACGGGTCAGGAAGTTCTTGCCCACGGTGTTCGTCTGGAGGTAGTAGATCGCGCCGACGACGCCCCAGAGCAGGGCCGCGGCGAACTCGCCGGTGACCAGGCCGACGAAGAACGACTTGGCTCGGTGGTAGGACCGCTGCCCGCCGTACTTCATGATCACGCCCTTGAGCAGCCAAGCCAGCAGGAAGCTGGGGGCGTACTCCACCATCCAGGGCGTGCCCCAGACCAGGAACACCAACGGGTGCAGCGGCCAGCGCGAGAAGCGCAGACGCAGGTAGCTGCACCCCAACACGAGCGCCAGCCCGATGCCCACAGACGTGAAGAAGTGCTTCTCCGGGCGCATGGACAGCAGGCGCGTCCCCTCCCGCGCGGCCTCGAGCTGTCCGGTCGAGTCCAGCTTGTCGATCGTCGTGCTCAGAAGTTGGAAGGGCATCTTCGCCACGGCCAGGGCCCAGTTGGTTCCCTCGCTGCGCATTCCCTCCAGGCCGACGTTATAGACAAGATACACGGTGATGGGCAGGGCGACGACCAGGGAGACGATCAGCGCCACCGCGAGCCATCCGCCCATCCATCCCGCCTTGACCTTCTGCCTGTCGGCGAGCTTCAGTGCATTGGCCACCAGCGGCACCACGGAGATGCGGGTGTCGATCGAGACCACGATGCACAGCATCGCCAGGATCCCCAGGGCGTGCGGGCCGATCGCGTAGGCACCGAAAAGCGGCAGCAGGATGCTCACCGGCTGCCAGATCGGCTGGATCATGAACAGCCCTGTGGCCACGTTGATCCGCGCCAGCATCAGGAACAACAGGCCCGTCAGCAACACGTACCCGATCGCCAGGACGGGGTGTAGCCCCAGTTGTCCCAGGAGGACCACCAGCCCTGCGCAGACGATGATGAGGATGCGGCAGGCCCAGGTTTCCCGGCCCAGCACCTCCCCCGACGGGCCCGGCACGCCGAAGGCGCGCTTCAGCACCGCCCAGTAGAACCGCCGGCCCAGGTACAGCACCATCACGCCCATGCCCAGGTAGGCGCCGAAATACATGTTGGCCGGCAGCCCGCCGCCGAGCATGGTCTTGCTCATGTTCACGCCCAGGACGACCAGCGGGGCCGCCGCCAGCACGTACAGCAGGCCGCTGATGCCGAGCGAGAAGGACGCCTCGGAGCTGAGGAAGTACGCGATCCCGACCGCGGCGAAGAAGAACTGAACGTTCAGCCAGTTTCGGCCCACATCCACCTTCATCAGATCCTCGACGAACGCCATCTCGCGGAAGGCGTTGAGGTTGATCTGCACGGGGATGGTGATGAAGCCGGGGCGCCACTTCTGGTAGCCGTTGACGAACAGGATGCCGAACGAGACCGCGAAGCCGATCCAGAAGAGGCGGTTTCGGAAGATGGAGTTGAACAGGCCCTTGCCGTCGTAGGCCAGGAGTTCGTTGGTGAACGTGACGATCGGGTAGGACAGGTGCTCGCGGTCGGCCCACTGGCGGTGGACGATGACCACCGCGCAGACGCCGGCGACGGTGATCAGGCCCAGGACCGCGAACCAGAAAAACATGGTGTCGCGCCAGGCGTACCAGGGCACGTCCGCGAAGGGACGAATCATCTTCCCCGGGGTGGCCTTGCCCTGCATGTAGTCGGTGAGGATGTCCTTGTGCTGGGCGTCGAGCTTCTTGAACGCATCGTCCGTGAGGACCCCTTCTTCTTTTGCCCGCTCGACGGCCTGGCGCCAGGTTTCCTCCTTTTTCCGCTCGATCTTGTGGGCGCTGGCGTACTCGCGGAAGACCTGCTCGACCATCGTGACCCGGGGGGCATACTGGAGGATGTCCTTCTCCTTCCAGCCGGGCGAGCGCACCTGGTCCTGAATGGGGGTGATGATCGGATGGGGCATCTGCCAGAAGAAGGCCGAGCCCGCCAGGACGCTGCCCATGAACATCATGGACAGGATCACCGCCCACTCGCCGCCTTTGAACTGGAAGCGCCGAATCAGCCGCAGCAGGGGGTTGACCAGCAGCAGCCCGATCAGCAGCAGCCCGTAGGCGTGGGTCGGGACCAGATCGCCGCCGATGTAGGAGAAGAAGAACCAGGTGTCGTTGATGTAGCCCAGGGACGCCAGCGCAACGGAGAGAACAAGACCGATAAGAACGGCTCTGAAAGTCATGTTTGCGTCAAGTCTTGTACCGCGACGGCGGCGCGCCGGCCATACGGACCGGCCCGCCCCGGCCGCAAACCTATGTTCAAGTTAAACGCACGCCCGGCCCGGCCGGACCGGGGCAGCGGCATTATAACCACGGGGACGGCCGGGATGCGAATCCAGACCACAAATTGCCGCGAGTCCATCGCAGCAACGGCCCGCCCAAGGATGTCCGATTCGGCCGGCCGGGCGACGCGCCGGCCAGGGGCTATTTCCTGCCCGAGCCCTTGGCGTCAGTGGCCATGACGATCCGGGCGACGTAGGCGGCCTGCTTGCCGTCCGGGGCGGGCTTGATGTAGACGACCGCCCCGCCCAGGGCGTGCTGGACGCGGACGTTGGGGTCGAGCGTCCAGCTCTTTCCGCCGCCGGCGTCGTGAAGGATCATTCCCTTGCGCTCGGGCCCGAGGCTGCCCAGCACCATGGTCGTGGGCGTCGGCCCGGGCCCGACGGCCACGGCGTTGTCGATCGTGGCGATCCGCTTTCCGGCGATGCGGTCCCAGATGCAGCTCAGCGTGGCCGTCTGCTGGCGCGGGCCCTCCGGCGTCTGCACCGTGTCGTCCTTGGCGCCGGGGTAGTAGAGGTACCGCCCGTCGGCCGTCCACTGGCTCTCCCAGTCGTGCCATTGGCTGGAGGGCTTGTCGGACGGCAATTCCGCCAGTTGCTTGTCGGCTGCGAAGTCGTAAAGGATGAGCTTGGGCTCCGCCCGCTTCGGCCGGGGCTCTCCCGGGCGGCGTCGGATCCGCTTGGGTGGGACGAGTACAGTCACCACGTCGGCCTCGGGGCAAACGCCCAAGGGAATCCCGCGGGCCCGCAACGGCTTCAGCTCCAGCTTTGGCAACGTCGCGGTGTAGATGATCGAGCCCGCCTCGTCCATGCCCTTGCCGCTTCGGTCGACGCGGTTCAGGATCAGTCTTCTGCCCGTCCGGTCGAACTTCGCCCACACCTTCGCGCCGGCGAGGGGCGTTCTGGTGGCCTTGCCGGAGGCGACGTCGTAGAGCAGCAGCTCCATCCTCTGCTCGACGACCGTCATCTGCGCGGTCTCCGGCTTCGTGATCTGAGTATGCTTTGGCATCAGCAGCGTCTTGCCGGACGGGTCGAAGAGGTCGAAGCGCGTGTACACGGTCTCCCAAGCGGACCGGGCCTCCAGCAGGTCGGTGTCCTTGCCCGTCGCCAGCTCGCGCAGGCGGATCTGCCGGGAGCGCTCGGGCGAGCGAGGCCGGTTCGGATCGGCCGGCGCCGCCGCGGCAAGGCGCTTCAGGCAGAGCAGGTGTTTTCCGTCGGGGCTCAGCCGCATCATCCACGGCCAGTGGGTCCGTTCCTTGTACCAGGACTGGTCGCCTTCGGGGAAGATGCGCTTTTCGTCGACGAGCCTCGGCCCGTCGGCCAGGGCGGCTGGGGCAAGAAGAAGCGCCCACAGGGCAAAGCGTCGCGTCGGGCTGCTCATGCCTGTCTCCAATCGAACTGGACGCCGATGGCCTTTTCCTTTTCCTTCGCGAGCATCTTGTACATCTTCGGGCCCTCGGTGTAGGGCACGCAGTGCGTGATGGCGGGGGCGGGCGTGACCATGCCGGCCTGCATCATCTTCATGATGGCGTCGGCGTTGGCGGCGTCGCTGTCGTAGGGGTAGTCGCGGTGGTAGCAGGAGCCGGCGCCGATCATCGTCTGATTGGATTTCTGGAAGTGCGTGTACAGGTCCATCTCGGCGGTGCCGTGGATGCCGCCTTTGAACTGGAAGCGCCGAATCAGCCGCAGCAGGGGGTTGACCAGCAGCAGCCCGATCAGCAGCAGCCCGTAGGCGTGGGTTGGGACCAGATCGCCGCCGATGTAGGAGAAGAAGAACCAGGTGTCGTTGACGTAGCCCAGAGACGCCAGCGCAACCGAGAGAACAAGACCGATAAGGACGGCTCTGAAAGTCATGTTGGCGTCAAGTCTGATACGGCGACGGCGGCGTGCTGGCGACACGGACCGACCCGCCCCGGCCGCAAAACCTATGCTTACGTTAAACGCACGCCCGGCCCAGCCGGACCGGGGCAGCGGCATTATAACCACTGGGACGGCCGGGATGCGAATCCAGACCACAAATTGCCGCGAGTCCATCGCAGCAACGGCCCGCCCAAGGATGTCCGATTCGGCCGGCCGGGCGACGCGCCGGCCAGGGGCTATTTCCTGCCCGAGCCCTTGGCGTCAGTGGCCATGACGATCCGGGCGACGTAGGCGGCCTGCTTGCCGTCCGGGGCGGGCTTGATGTAGACGACCGCCCCGCCCAGGGCGTGCTGGACGCGGACGTTGGGGTCGAGCGTCCAGCTCTTTCCGCCGCCGGCGTCGTGAAGGATCATTCCCTTGCGCTCGGGCCCGAGGCTGCCCAGCACCATGGTCGTGGGCGTCGGCCCGGGCCCGACGGCCACGGCGTTGTCGATCGTGGCGATCCGCTTTCCGGCGATGCGGTCCCAGATGCAGCTCAGCGTGGCCGTCTGCTGGCGCGGGCCCTCCGGCGTCTGCACCGTGTCGTCCTTGGCGCCGGGGTAGTAGAGGTACCGCCCGTCGGCCGTCCACTGGCTCTCCCAGTCGTGCCATTGGCTGGAGGGCTTGTCGGACGGCAATTCCGCCAGTTGCTTGTCGGCTGCGAAGTCGTAAAGGATGAGCTTGGGCTCCGCCCGCTTCGGCCGGGGCTCTCCCGGGCGGCGTCGGATCCGCTTGGGTGGGACGAGTACAGTCACCACGTCGGCCTCGGGGCAAACGCCCAAGGGAATCCCGCGGGCCCGCAACGGCTTCAGCTCCAGCTTTGGCAACGTCGCGGTGTAGATGATCGAGCCCGCCTCGTCCATGCCCTTGCCGCTTCGGTCGACGCGGTTCAGGATCAGTCTTCTGCCCGTCCGGTCGAACTTCGCCCACACCTTCGCGCCGGCGAGGGGCGTTCTGGTGGCCTTGCCGGAGGCGACGTCGTAGAGCAGCAGCTCCATCCTCTGCTCGACGACCGTCATCTTCGCGGTCTCCGGCTTCTTGATCTGCGTAAGCTTTGGCATCAGCAACGTCTTGCCGGATGGGTCGAAGAGGTCGAACCGCCTGTACACCTTCTCCCAGGCGGACCGGGCCTCCAGCAGGACGGTGTCCTTGCCCGTCGCCAGCTCGCGCAGGCGGATCTGCCAGGAGCTTCGGGACGAGCCCGGGCGGTTTGCGTTGGCGGGCTGCGCCGCGGCAAGACGCTTCAGGCAGACAAGGTGTTTTCCATCCGGGCTGAGCCGCATCATCCACGGCCAGAGGGTGCGTTCCTTGTACCAGGACTGGTCGCCTTCAGGGAAGATGCGCTTTTCGTCGACGAGCCTCGGCCCGTCGGCCAGGGCGGCTGGGGCAAGAAGAAGCGCCCACAGGGCAAAGCGTCGCGTCGGGCTGCTCATGCCTGTCTCCAATCGAACTGGACGCCGATGGCCTTTTCCTTTTCCTTCGCGAGCATCTTGTACATCTTCGGGCCCTCGGTGTAGGGCACGCAGTGCGTGATGGCGGGGGCGGGCGTGACCATGCCGGCCTGCATCATCTTCATGATGGCGTCGGCGTTGGCGGCGTCGCTGTCGTAGGGGTAGTCGCGGTGGTAGCAGGAGCCGGCGCCGATCATCGTCTGATTGGATTTCTGAAAGTGCGTGTACAGGTCCATCTCGGCGGTGCCGTGGATGCCGCCCAGCACGACGATCCGCCCTTCGTCCCGGGTGACGCCCGGCAGGGAGGCGATGACCTTGGTCGTGGCCGTCGCCTCGATCGACGCGGACACGCCCGCCCCGTCGGTGATCTCCCTGATCCGCTGGCCGGCGTCTTCAGCGGCCGGGTCGATCGCGACGTCGGCGCCCATCTTCAGCGCCACCTCTCTTCGCTTGCCGACCGGGTCGACGGCGATGACCGGGCAGGCCCCGCTGCGCTTGGCCAGGTGCGTGGCGAACACGCCGATCACCCCCTGGCCGAAGACGGCCACCGGGTCCCCCAGCCGGACCTGCGCCGCCCGGACGCCGCGCAGGGAGATGCACAGCAGGGGCGTGCAGACGGCGTCGGTGCTGGCCAGGCCCTCCGGCACCGGGCGGCAGCTGCCTTCGGGGCAGTCGATCATGCCGTAGTGGGCCAGCCGGAAGAGCACCCGCTGGCCGAGTTCGAACCGCGCGGCGCCCTCGCCCCGGCCGACGACGTGGCCGATGGCGATATAGCCGGTCATCCGCGGAAACGGGCGGTCCTGGGTGTGCGTGCCCTGGATGGTGTGCAGTTCGGTGCCGGTGGAGACCATGGAGTACTCGGTCTTGACGCGCACCTGCCCGGCCGCGAGCTGCTCCAGCTTTCTCTCCTTGATTTCCATCGTGTTCAGGGCCGTGGCCATCAGGCACGGCGTCACGCACGGGGCGGTCAGGTTTTCTGCCATTCCTCGATTTCCTCTCTGAGGGAGTCCGCCGCTGCGGGGGACTTTGTGTCATTTCAAACGGATGGTTTTGTTCCGGCGGGCGGACTCGTAGATGGCCAGAATCAGCTCCACCGAGCGCCTGCCTTGCTCAACGGTCACTTCCGGCGGGCGCCGCTGCCGGACGGCGTGCATGAAGTCCGTCACGGCGTCAGGATATTCCGGCGGCGCGGGCTCTTTCAAGGATTCAATGTTGGTCTCGACGATCTGCCCGCCGACCAGCCAGGCCGATCCCTTCGTGCCGTGGATCTCGAAGAAGGTCTTGTCGCTCTTTGGGGCGACGTTGGTCGTGGTGGTGATGCAGGAGCGGGCGCCGTTTTCGAACTCGACGATGCCCGCCGCCCAGTCTTCCGTCTCGATTTTGTGGTTCAGGGCGGCGAAGTCGCCGCGGACCTTGACGGGCTTTCCGGCCAGCCAGGTCAGCAGGTCCATCGGGTGGGCGCCCTGGTTCATCAGCGAGCCGCCGCCGTCCATTTCCCAGGTGCCGCGCCAGCCGCCCTTGTCGTAGTAGGACTGGTCGCGGAACCACTTCAGCCGCACGTCCACCAGCAGCAGCTTGCCGAACTCGCCGGCGTCGATGGCCTTCTTGACCGCCCGGTAGCCGGGAACGAACCGCATCTGGTAGTTGACCCCGCACAGGACGCCGCTGGCGGCGACGGCCTCGGCGATGACGTCGATGTGGGCCGGGGTGATGTCGATGGGCTTGTCGATGAGCATGGCCACGCCGTGGCGTGCGGCGACAACGGCCTGCTGGTGATGCAGCCCGCTGGGGGTGCTGATCACCACGCCGTCGAGCGACTCGGCCGCGAGCATCTCGTCCATGTCCGGATAGCCTTTGGGGTGGGCGTCGATTTCCCCGGCGTACGTCTCCAGCCGCCACTTGAGCTTGTCGGGGTCGTTGTCGCAGATGGCCGTCAGCTCGCCGATTTCGCTTCTGTGAATGTTGGCTCCGTGACCGCCGCCAATTCCCATGCCGACCACGCCCATTTTCAACATTGTTTCGTTTCCCCTTTACCGGGTCACTGAGTTGACATGAGCATCATAGCCGAGTTGCCCCGCTGGCGAAAGCGGCTGGCCGGCGTATCCCGCCCGGGGGGGCTTGGACCGGCCGGCCGGCGCCTGCTATAATGCGTGAGTGAAGGAGGTTACACATGAGTAAGCGCGGCGGCGGCCCGACTACTACCGTCCCCATCGGCCGAGCTGCGGTCGGCCGGTTCATCGTGGGGCACAATCCCCTCAGCGCCAACAGCCACCTCACCGAGGCCATCGACGCCGAGATGCGGGAGTACTTCACCGACGAGAACGTCATCGGCCTGTACCGCCGGGCCGAGCGGCTGGGGGTCAAGACGTTCATGATCCGCGGCGACCACCGCATGCTGAACTGGGTGGAGCTGTACCGCCGCGAAGGCGGGAAGATGAACTTCATCGCCCAGACCGCCAGCGAGATGCACGACGTCTTCATGAACATCCGCATCCTGGCGGCGGCCGGGGCGGAGGGCATCTACCACCACGGCACGCAGACCGACAAGTTCTGGCGCGAGGGCCGGATCGACGATTGCCTGGACTACCTCAAGTGCATGCGCGACTGCGGCGTGGCCGTCGGGCTGGGAACGCATCAGCCGGAGATTGTCGACTACGCCGAGCAGCACGGCTGGGACGTCGATTTCTACATGTGCAGCTTCTACAACATCTCGCGCACACCGCGGGAATCGTCCGTCGTCACCGGCAGGAAGGAATACGGCAAGGAGAGGTACCTGCCCGGGGATCGCGAGGAGATGTGCCGGACGATCCGCGGCCTCGGCAAGCCGGTGCTGGCGTTCAAGATTCTCGCTGCCGGCCGGCTGTGCGCGACGCAGGACGATGTGAAAGAGGGCTTCCGCTACGCCTACACAAACATCAAGCCCACCGACGCCGTGGTGGTCGGGCTGTTCCCCAAGCACGTGGACCAGATTGCCCTGGACCTTTCCTACGCCGAAGACGCCTGCCGGGCCGCGGCCGGCGCGAGCTGATCGAAACCTCCGCACCCTCCCGCAGTTAAACCTCCGTAACCGCGTCTTGCCGGCGAGGCGGGCGGTTCGCCTTGACGCAGCGCCCCGCCTCTGGGAACATAAGTCCTCCTCAACCAGGACCGGAAGATTTCAGAGGTGCGACAATGAAGCCTGGAAAACTTCTCACCGCGATGATCCTGCCGGCAGCGCTGTTTGCGGGCGTTTGCCTGGCCCAGCAGAAGCCAAAGACGTTCAGCGAGGAATTCCGACCTGCGGCCAGCAACATGCAGCGGAGGAGGTTCCCCGAGGCCATCAAGGTGCTGGACGCCCTGCTGAAGAAGTACAAGGACCCTATTGAGGTAAAGCAGCTTCGCCTTGCCCGGGCCCAATGTCTGCACCAGATGACCAAGTACGACGATGCACTGGCCGAGCTGAACAAGCTCATGGCCGATTTCAAGACCGACAAGGACCTCCAGTCCGCCGCGTTGCTGGGAGTCGGCGATGCCCACCGGGCCAAGAAGGAATTCGACAAGGCCGTCGCGGCCTATCAGAAGGTCTCCAAGGACTACGCCGACCAGCCGGCCCGCGCCGCCGACGCCCTGCTGAAGGCCGGGGGCGTACTGTGCGACGACATGAAGAAGTTTCCCGAGGGCCTGGCCAGCTACGCGGCCGTGGAAAAACAGTTCCCCGCGCTTACCCGTCGGGCGGCCGATTCGGTCCTGAAGATGGCGGCGGTGCAGGAGACGTTGACCAAGGACTCGCTCAATGCCGGCGCTGCCTACCAGAAGCTGGCCGAGAAGTACGGTTCGCTCTATCAGGAGCACGTCCTGGCCGGCTATTTCGCCAAGGCCGGCGCGTGCTACCTTGCGGCCAAGAAGGTTCCCCAAGCCCTGGCAATACTGAAAAAGGGCGAACAGGCGCTGAAGGACAATCGGCAGAAGACCCCGCTGGCCCTGACGCAGGTGCAAATCCTGATGCAGGACAAGAAGTACCCCGAGGCCCGCACCGAGTGCGAGCGAATCATCTGTGAGTATCCGCTGGAGCTGAACGTCTGCCAGGCCGCCCAGACCCGGATGGTCGAGGCCTTCCGCACGGAGAGCAAGTTCAACGAGGCGTTGGGGGCGGCGCGGATCCTCTATGACGCTGCTGCCGGCGAACAGAGCATCCGGGCCGCGGCCCACGTGGTGGCCCAGGCGTTCCGGTCGGTGGACAGCAACCTCGCCCGGGCCAATCAGTTTCTCGCCTACCAGCGCTTCGGCCAGAACGGGCCGGACGGAAAACCCAACACGCCCGACGACGTGCGCGTCAATCACCTCCTGGCGGCAAAACATCTCCCGCCGAACGCGGTCCGGGACAAGCGTTTCGCCGCCGCCATCCAGGCCCAGCCCAACATGTACGAGGGCTACCGGGCGAAAGGCTTTCTGTACGCGTATTGGGGCAAGCCCAAGGAGTCCGCCCAGCAGTTCCGGCTGGCGTTCAAGGTTTGCCCGGATGCGACGGTGCCGGCGGCGGCGCACGAGCTTGTCCTGGTGGGCATCAAGGCGTACCGGGCGTCGTTTTTCGGGCTGGAAAAGGTGTTCGAGTACATCAGCTACGGCCCCAAGGGCAAGACCGGCAAGGAGAACATCCCCGACCCCTTCCAGGGGCTGTGAGGGGCGAGCGGGCGCGGGCGGCAGGATGGGCGAAAGCGACAAACCGGTGTTGCGGCGCTTGCGGCTGCTGGCCTCAACGGCCGGGGCGGTCGTGGTCTTGACCGCCGCGGTGGCGGGGCTGGCCCAGCAGGCGCCCGCCACGGCCACGCCGGCCGAGTGGCAGACCGCGCTCAAGGGGGTGCGGGAAGTCGCCTTCGATCCGACCCAGAGCGTCCAGCACCGCGCCAACGCCGTCATGGCCTACGCCAAGCTCCGTTCGCTGCGGGGCGAGTACGACGACGCCGTCAAGACCTGCTGGGAGGTCCTCAAGGCCGCCAAAACGTCGGAGGTGGCCGAAGCGGCCGGGCGGGCCGCGAGCCTTGTCTGTCGCTGGCGGTCCGGTCACGTGGGCGGGGCGGCGCAGTTGATCGACGACTGGGCGGCCAAGGCTCCGGCCGGGCCGGGCAGGGGGGCGCTGTCCAAGATCAAGATGGACTTCGTCAAGATGCGGCAATACGTCATGGGAGTTGCCGCCAAGAAGATGCCGCCTCCGCCGGTCCGGGTGGCCCTGGCCCGCTGGGCAGTGATGCGGCCGAAATCCGGCGTGGGGGCCCTGAACTTTCGCATGGCACAGGTCGCCAGGCCGGGATGGGTCGTCGTTCAAAAAAACCGCGGCCCTTCGGCCCTACGGGTCTCGGTCCCCGTGCTGCCGCCGTTGCCGCTGCTAGTCAGGGACAGCAAGTCCGGCATTCCCCGGGGGCTGAATTTGACGCTCCCGGTCTACAACCCGCCGCCTTGGTATGTCGCCAGGGACGGCCGAACTCGCATTCCGCAGGCGCTGAAGCTCACACTTCCGGTCTACACCGCCCCCGCCTGGTACAAGCGCGTCCCCTTCCCGCTGCTGAAAGAGCCTAACAAGTAGGCACTAGGCGCCGGGCACGAGGCAACAGCGAGAAATTGTCCTGACTTCGTTCTTCCTACCAGCTTGCATTCTCCGGCCGCATGATGTTCGTAGAGGCCGACTGCCCGGGAGACCCATTCCCACTGTGTGCCCAGAAAGACCCCGCGCGCATGTCGTGCGCAATTCAATGGGCCCGGACTCGTCACTTACCCTGTGGGCTGACCTGGCTCTGTTCCCTCCGCGGCATTGGTTAGTACGCCCCGGCAGACGGCGCCTCTGCAGAGGCAGGCCGGGCGCACACGTTCTTTCAATTCGGGCTAAGAGGCCTCTTGCGGGCAACGATGGAACTCCGCGCGCCGGGAGCTATTACGCGGGTAGACATGCTCCGAGGGCAAAGCCAGAGCTCAACAGGCTGGACCATGCGCGTCCGTTCCAGTGTCTGGTGGGGCAAACCAACTACTCGTCCTGCCAGAGTACATCGCTCAGACTCTCGGCGATCGCGCGGCTACGGATCTCCGTATCCCGGTACTGACCACCGTCTGGCACCTTGACGGGAACGTTCGTCGTAAACCAGTGCGGCCCTCCGAGCCTGACTCCGATTCCTCTCATTCCCAGAGCCAGGATTACACCACAACCGATGGCAAGGCCGACTCGCGCGAGCGTACCCCTCACTTTACACCTCGGGCGCTATGCAGCATAGGACAGAGCGACTAATGCAGCCCCGCCGAGCATGAACGCAGCAGCAATTGCCAACTCCTTGCGGTCAATGTGCCTCTTGACTGACGGGTGGCGGTTCCTGGCGTCAGCAAGGCCGTCCGCGAGGAGAAGCGAACCGAAGCCCATGCTGCTGGCTGCAATGATGAGAGCGAGCATTCTGAACGGATTGCGTCACGTGTTCGGCGGCGCCGCCCTGGGTTCTTGACAAGGACGTGGTTCGCTATCCGTTTCCATACTTACCTCCCCTTGTGCCTTCTTTGATCCTATGACGTGAGTCATTCTGCCTTGACCGGCTTGGAGGCAGCGCCCCCGCGAAGGGAGGGCGACCAGGAGGGCGAGATAGCGAACTCACCCTTTGGACTGAGTTGCCGCACCTCGGTACCGTCCCGTTTCATAACGAAGACGGCGGGTCTCCCCGCCCTCAATGAGACAAACGCCATTTTCGAACCGTCGGGTGAGTACGCTGCCAACGCATCGTCAGCCGGGTGATCAGTCAATCGCTTGGGTGCCGTGCCATCCGCGTTGACCGCCCAAACATCTCTATTCCCGTCCGCGGTCCTGTGGAACACGATGGTCTTGCCATCGGGAGACCAACGCGGATTGCCTCCGGCAACAGGGACCCGCCTGACACCTGTTCCATCCGCGTTCATGATATGAATGCCATCCGCGCCCTCCCGATGACTGACAAAGACGATGAGCTTCCCAGAAGGTGACCAACACGGGGAGAGGTCTCTTGATGGGTGCTTTGTCAAACGCGTTACGTTTGTGCCGTCCGCGTGCATCCGGTATATCTCAAAGTTGCCGTCGCGGTTTGAGGCAAAACACAATTCCTTGGAGTCAGGCGACCAAGAACAGTCTTCGTCCCGTGCGGGATTGCGCGTGAGATTGCGGGGGTCGCTACCGTCGGCATTCATCGCGTAGATCTCGGCATTTCTGTCCCTCGTTGACTTGAACGCGATTCGCTGCCCATCAGGCGACCACTTCGGCTCTGCATCTTTCGCGGCATTTCTTGTGAGCCGGGTAAGCCCAGAACCGTCTGGGTTCATCGTGTAGATTTCCAGGTTGCCGTCGCGGTTGCAGGCATAGGCGATCTTTGTTGGCTGGGTCGGTTCGGATTGCCCAAACAGGGCCGCTCCACCCACTGCAAGCAAAACAGACGCTAGAGTTCCGACTGACACGGCTCTGCTCCTGGTGCTCTTCGTGTGACAGGTCATCGGCTAGCTCCTTCCTTCTGCCCAACTGCGCCCTATGTGTGTTCTCGATTGTACCCCTGGGCGGCGAGTGTAGCGCGGAAGAAATACTGCGGACGGGGATGGAATCGTACACGATCTGCGACGATAGTCCGTGGCGCACCAGCACATCCATTCGGTGCGGGCTTTCTGCGGTTTCCGCACAAGGTCGCCACGGCATTACTCTGTGAGCGTCGGCGAAGCTCCAAACGCCCTTGCCGCGGCAGTTCAGCAGGTGCCTGCGAAGGCGTAACGAGGACCTTGAAGTTGCGCTGCTCCTGTCCCCTGTGATCCTCCGAGGGAGCGTTTCCGTGTTGCCACTCGAGCCGAAGGGACGTTCTTTGAAGGCTTGCCACAGTGCCGGCACTCCCTTCAACGGATCAACTTTCCGCCACATCCCCAGCACATGCAGACTATCCGGAGGTGCCTGCGACCACAATGGAAGAACTGCAAGCGTCGGTGGTGCCCGGAGGGAGTACTCTTGTGGGTGCCTGGGGCGCCAGCGGCCTTGCTCGCTGCCGCACGCCCGGCAGAGCATCATCGCGGCTCGGCGGCTGTCGTGACTGCGGCTCTGCCTGGTGCCCTTTGGCCCCGGGGACGGGGCGCGGGTAAGACACGCGCTCCCCCTCGGCCCACCGGGGCAGGGGTCGCGGCTAACCGCCCGTTGCCTGGTGCCTGGTGCCTATTGACCGGTGCCTGCCGTTCCAGCTTTCCGCTTTCAGCTTTGAGCTTTCCGCTTTGCCCGTCTCGACCTGGCCGATAGAATCTCATCCTCTCCACCAGATGCATAAAGAGGATGCAGCGCCATGATTCATCGGGTCGAGGTAAGGGTGCGTGAGCAGTTCCAGGACCCCCGCGCGGAGGGCGTGCTGGCGCAGATCAGGGAGCTGGGGATCGAATCGGTTACGGCCGTGCGGGCCGCGAGGCTCTTCTTCCTGGCCGGGCAGCTCTCCGAGCCCGACGCCCGCCGTGTCGCCGCGGAGCTGCTGGCCGATCCGGTCTTCGAGGAGTTCTCGCTGGGCGAGAGCGACGGCAGTGGGTCCGGCGTGGTGGAGGTCCACCTCAAGGCCGGCGTAATGGACCCGGTGGCGGCCTCGGCCGAGAAGGCCATCGCGGACATGCACCTGGCGTGCGAGTCGGTCCGCACCGCCCGGCGGTACGAGCTGGCCGGGCGGGTCGGCAAGCAGCAGCGAGCAAGCATCGCCCGCAGGCTGCTGGCCAACGACTGCATCGAGGACGTGTACTTCGCCGCCTACACCCCCCCCGAGCGGCACGCCAACGAATACGAACTCAGGCTCGAGGAAATCCCGATCCGCCGGCTCGGCGACGCGGAGCTGGAAAAGCTCTCCGAGCAGCGCGATCTTTTCCTGAACCTGACTGAAATGAAGGCCATCCGGGACCATTACCGCAAGCTGGGCCGGGAGGCCCGCGACGTGGAGATCGAGACCATCGCCCAGACCTGGAGCGAGCACTGCGTCCACAAGACGTTCCGATCCGACGTCCGCGTGACGGACCGGTCCGGGAGGGAAATCGAAAAGATCCCCAACCTCATCAAGTCCACCATCTTCGCCGCCACGGAGAAGCTGGCCAGGCCGTGGTGCATCAGCGTCTTCGAGGACAATGCCGGGGTGATCGAGTTCGACGCGGACTGGGCGGTGTGCTTCAAGGTGGAGACGCACAACCATCCCTCGGCCCTGGACCCCTACGGCGGGGCGGGCACCGGCATCGGCGGGGTCATCCGCGACCCGATGGGCACCGGGCTGGGCGGCTTCCCGGTGGCCAACACGGACGTGTTCTGCTTCGGCCCGACGGACCTGCCGATGGAAGACGTGCCCAAGGGCGTGCTGCACCCCAGGCGGATCATGCGCGGCGTGGTCGCGGGCGTGCGCGACTACGGCAACCGGATGGGCATTCCCACCCTCAACGGGGCGGTGTACTTCGACGAGAAGTACATCGGCAACCCGCTGGTCTACTGCGGCACGGTGGGGCTCATTCCCCGCGACAAGTGCTTCAAGGAACCCCGCCCCGGCGACGCGGTGCTGATGGTCGGCGGGCGGACCGGGCGCGACGGCATCCACGGCGCCACCTTCAGCAGCGGCGAACTCACACACCAGCACGAGACGGAGTTCTCCGGGGCCGTTCAGATCGGCAACGCCATCACCGAGAAGAAGATGCTCGACACCATCATGCAGGCCC
>CAYNYF010000004.1:0-39998 GCA_964401385.1 uncultured Planctomycetaceae bacterium
AGTGGTAGTAGAGGATGTCGCCGTGCTCGGGGAAGACGGTGGAGTTCTCGTAGGGCAGTTCCTCGGCCGGCGGGGGCACGAAGCACCAGATCTCCGGCCCGGTCTCGCCGCCGTGGTGCAAGTCGTCATGGACCGGCTCGGCGATGCTCTTCCAGAAATTCTCGCAAGTGATGGGGGCAAGGTCCTCCAGCATTTCCGCCACGAACACCGCGCCGCTGTCTTCAAAGACGATTTCGAACTGCTTGGGCATGATGCGTCCTCACCGAGAAAAGCGCCTACGCCAGCGGAGGCTTCCACGACTGCGGAAAAGAACACTCCAAAGAACAGACCGCAAGACAAATTCACAGGATTGTTCGCGCAGGCGCACACGGCCAGGCGGCGAGCCCGGCAGGCGGTCTATCAGGTCGTTGAGAAAGTGGTGTAACTAATTGTGTGTAACTTGGTAGTAGTCGTGGGTTGTTGAAAGCTGTTGATTGTGTTGGCAGTTTGATGGGCGTCCAAGCGGGCGAGCAGATGGGCGTGACGGGCCGCAGGCAGGGGAGCAGGATAAGGTCGCCGTTGAAACAATCCCGGCAACCGGAGACGGCCTGTGAGATAATACCGTATGGTGCTTAGGGCAAAACAGAAACTGGCGAAATATCGAATCGAACGCCGACTGGCGGAAGGCGGCTTTGCGACGGTGTATCGGGTGTTTGATACCATCGAAGGCGTTCGCGTGGCGTTGGAGATACCCCACGCCCACCTGGTGGGTTCCGAGGTTATAGAAGACTTCCGCAGGGAAGTACGCCTGCCCGGCGATGTCCTCGGCTTCGGATCGCCAGTCCTTGCCCATGCCGACACCTGCACAGGCGTCACACTCAATCTCACCGACATGCTCCAGCAGGACGGCGACAGGGGCGCCCGGCGCGGGGGCGCGAAGTTGATCGATCAGCGTGGCCAAGCCAGGCATGTCGCGCATCCCGACGACGCCTGTGACCGGGCCGGCGGGGCAGGGAAATTGGAATGGGGAGGGGCCTGCGCGGAGGTTAGAATGCCCCGGTTACCATCGCAAGAGGCTTGATGAGAAGCTCGTGGATCCAAGGCACAGTACCGGCGCTGGCGGCGGTCGTGGTGGGCTGGGTGCTGCTGGATCGTTTGGCCCTGCCCGACGAGATCGCCCTGCCTGAGGGGGGGGTGCTTTACCGGGGGCGGGTGGTGTCGGCCCCGGCGGGCTCGAAGCCGACGGCCGATGTGCTGTACGTTCGGCCGGCCAGCGGGCCGCATCGGGGCAAGTCGGTTCCCGCCACCTGGGCTACCATCGCCGCCGGCGACGAACGGATCGGAAAGACGGTCTTCGTGGAACTGCCCGCGGCGGGCGTCGGCATCGTGCGGTCGTTCGCGCGTGACCGGCTGTTCCTGGCGCTGTCGGCGGGTCTGCTGTGTCTGATCGTGGTCATTGCCGGGGAGGCGGTCTGGCGCTTGCTGGTTGTCTTGCTGGCGGGGATCGGGTGCTTGGTCGTCATACTGGCGCCTTCCCTGGCGGCGGGGCTGCCGCCTCTGGCGGCGGGGCTGCTGGCGGGCATGACCTTCATTGTCGCGGCCTCGCTGCTCATCGGCCGGGCGGGCAAGCTCAGCCTCGGCATCCTCGCCGGCGCCACCGGCGGCGTCGCCGTGGCGGCCAGTCTGGCCTTGCTGGCCGTCACCGCGGGCCGGCTCACCGGCGTCTACTCCTCGCTGACGAAGGACCTCTGGTACAACGCCGCCACGCGCGAACTCGACTTTCGCCAGTTGCTGTGTGCGGGCATGATCGTCGGTGCCTGTGGGATCATCGTCGATCTGGCGGCCGCCGTCGCCTCGGCCGTGCACCAGGTGCACCAGGCCAATCCGCTTTTCACGCGTCGGCAGCTCGCGGCGGCCGGCATGGCCGTCGGACGAGACGTCATGGGCACCGAGCTGAACACGCTCATCTTCGCCTACGCCGGGGCCCACGTGGGCGTGCTCCTACTGCCGATGCTCAGCACGTCCCTGCGCGGGTTCGAGATCCCCGCCTTGAGGGTCTTCAGTCAGCAGGCCGTCGCCATCGACGCCTTCCAGATGCTGGTGGGAACGACGGCGCTGGTGCTGACAATTCCCATCACGGCGGCGGCGTCGGCCCTGCTGCTGGGCAGGGGGCGCCTGCTGCCTGAGGTCGTGGGGCTGGTTCGCGGGCGCCGGCGGCGGGTGTTGTGGCTGGCCGGGGGGGCGCTTCTATTGGCGGCGTGGCTGGGGAGCCTGCTCTGGCACGGCCGGGCATACCACCGTTACGGGTCGCGGCCGACGGACCCGCCCGGTTCGACCCGCTACATCGTCCAGGCCGAGGTGAAGTCCGCCGAGCCGCCCCCCGAAGCACTCCGCGGAAATTCGCCCGGCGAGCGGGTCCAGAAGCTCACGTGCCGGCTGCGTTCGGGCCCCGGCGCCGGGCAAACGGTCCAGGTCCTCAACTCCATCTCCGGCTTCCCCGGGCATGACAAGCTGGTGCGCCCGGGGGACGCCGTCCTGCTGCAAAGCCAGTCCGTCGATGGTGCCGTCACCTACGCCACGGTGCTGGAGTTCTCCCGGGGGCGCTGGCTGATCGACTTCTCGTTCGTGCTGCTGATGGCGGTGCTCCTGGTAGGCGGCTGGCAGGGCCTGCGCGCGACGGCGGCACTGTTGCTCTCCGGTGCCATTCTGTACCCCGTCGTCACGGGCGTTGGCGCCGGCGGCTGGGGTGCCCTGCCCAGCTTCCTGGTCGCCTTGGCCCCACTGTGCGTGGGCGTTTTCCTGATCCTCGCCGGGCCGACGCGAAAGGCCCTGGCCGCCGGCAGCGGGGCCTTCGGTGGGCTCCTGGTCGGGGCGGGATGCGCCCTGGCCGCGGCGGCGGCGCTGGGCCTAACCGGGCTACAGTCCGACTCCATGATGGGCATCCGCATGTTCACGGGGGCGGCCGGCATCGACTACCTCGGCCTGCTGCAGGCGGGCATGGTCCTGGGAATCATCGGCGTGGCCATGGACGTCGCTATCGCCATCGCCTCGGCCGTCGATCAGGTCCGCCGCGCCAAGCCCACCGCCGCACGGGCCGAGCTGTTCCGTCGGGGTCTGGCCGTCGGGCGGACCATCATGATCCCCATGACCCTCGTCCTGGTGTTCGCATACATCGGCCTGAACCTGCCCATCCTGATGCTCCCCAGGATCCTTCCCGGCCACCAGCTCTCCCTGCTGGTCAGCAATGAGCGCGTCTCCGTCGAGCTTTTGCGTATACTGGTAGGTGGCATCGGGGTCGTGGCCACCGTGCCGGTGACCGCGGCCGTCGCGGGGGGGCTGGCCTCTGGCAAGAGCAAGCATGTTCAACCGACGAGCAAGAATGACCGCGGCCGTCCTGCTGGCGGCTAGCGCGTTGGCCTACGCCGGGACAGACGACGGGCTCGACATGCGGAATGTCCGCCTCAAGCTCGCCGATGGCAAGCTCACCGGCAGCTTCGAGTACTCCCTGGTCGTCGGAACTTTCTATGAGTGGAACACCGACCCGACGGCCGTGCCCGGGCTGATGAGCGAGGTCACGCGGCGGACCGGCATTCGCGCCAAGGTCAACTTCAGGCCCATCGCGCTGGACGATCAGCGCATCGCCCGCAACCCGCTGCTCATCCTGACCGGCAATCGCTTCTTCCGCCTTACCAAGGGAGAGATCGCCAACCTCCAGCGATACCTCCAACACGGGGGCTTCCTCTACGTCGACGATTGCGGCGGGGCCGACCGCTCGTTCCGGATCATGATCCAGAAGCTCCTGCCGAAGTCCGCGCTCGTGGAGCTGGAACCCGCGCACCCGATATTCCGGTCTTCGTACAAGCTCGCCGGCACGCCCAAGATCCTCGACCTCTACCACGGCAAGGCCAAGGGCTACGGGGTCCACATCGGCGACCGGCTGGCGGTGTTCTACACCTACGACACGGACGTGCCGTGCGGCTGGGAGAAGAACCCCGACGGCAGCTACGTGCATCTGCTGAACGAGGACAAGCACGAGCAGTCCTATCGCCTCGGGGTGAACGTCGTCATGTACGCTCTGGGCGAGCTGTGCAAGCGGAAGCTCGCCGCCGCGCCGCCGGCGCCCGGCGAGCCGGCGGCGATCCGTCCCGGAAAGGACGTCTTCCTGCCCGGAAAGCTCCACCGCGAGCGCATGAAGCTGCAAATGCCCTGCAACCTGATCCGAGCCATCGCCCCGGCGGGCAGATACGTCTGGCTGGGCGGCCGCCGAGCGATGCCCGGAGAGCAGGACGGCGTCGCCCGGTACGACTACCAGAGCGGGCGCTGGGAGCTGTTTCTGGACTCCGAGGGCGTCCTGGCTGAGGAGATCAACTGCCTCGCGCCCGACTCTGGCGGGCTTTGGATCGGCACCAGCACCATTCGCCGCCGGTGGAACTACGGGCTGTGGCACTACAGTCCCCAGGCCAGGCGCAGCCGGCGCTACACCAAGGAAGATGGCTTGGTGGATCACGACGTGTACGACCTGGCCGACGACGGCGAGAGCCTATGGGCGGCCACCCGGTCCGGCCTGGCACGGCTGAGCCGCAAAACAGGCAAGTGGACCAAGGATCCAAAACATTCGCGTAACTATCTCGACATGACCCTGTGCCTTGCCGTGGACGACCGCTACGTCTGGGCCGGACGGTCCGACGGCCTGGGGCGCTTGGACAAGCGCGACGGGGCCTATCGCCTGTTCAATTCGGCCAACAGCCCCATCGACGGCATGGTCAATGCCCTTGCCCGCGAAGGCGGCAGGCTGTGGATTTCCAATCCGCCGAAACTCATCACCTTCGAGGGCGGCAGATTCACGAGGCCCGAGGTACCGCCAGCCCTGGCGGCGGGCGAGGTCCTGGCGGCAACCGCCGACGAGAAGGTCCTGTGCTTGGGCACGCGACGCGCCGGCCTGTTCGTCCGGGATAACGCCACGCAGAAGTGGCGCGCCTTCGACACGGCCTCGGGCCTCCCCACGAACTGCATCGCCAGGGCCGCCCTGGACAGCCGGAGCATCTGGGTGGCCTTCGGACAGTACCCGCTGGGCGTGGGGCGGCTCGACCGCAAGAAAGGAACGTGGAGCTTCTACACCCACCGCGCCGGCATTCCCTGCAACCACATCTACTGTCTCGTTTCCGACGGCAAGACCCTTTACGTGGGCACCATGGCCAACGGGTTCTGGAAATACGAGGTGTCCTCCGGCCGGTGGATCAACCTGAACATCGCGCATCGGGCCGAGCACGCCCTCGTCCGCAGGGCCGACGTCTATTGCCTCGCCCTGGACCAAGAGTACGTATGGTTCGGGTCCAACCTGCGGCTTTGCCGCCACCGGCTCGGCACCGGCACGTACGAGATAATTCCCGGACTCACCGCGGCCGTGACCGCACTGGCCCGCCTCGACGGGCGGATCCTGTGCGGCACGCAACAGAGCGGCCTCATGGCCTTCGACCCCGCCAAGAAGACCTGGGACGACCTTAACAAGAGCTACGGCCTCAAGCCCTGCCCCGTCACAGCCTTGGCCGGCGATGCTGACTACATCTGGGTTGGGACAGAAGGAGGCTTGCTGCTTCTAGGCAGGAAGACGCGAAAGCCTGTTCCTCTGCCGGCCCGACTGAGCAAGGCCACCGTTACTGCCCTGATGCTTCGCGGCCAAACCGCCTTCATCGGCACCTCGGCGGGCCTGCTGCGTTACAGCGTGAACACCCACCAGGTGGCGGCCACGCCGCTGACCTCCGAGCACATCACCGCTATCCTTGCGGCGCCCGGCGGTCTGATCGTGGGCACCAGGACGGGCATCGCCTTTCTGCCGGACGGGCGGAAAGACCCGATCTTCGACAAGCGGCTGGCCGATCACCTGGTCAGCGGCCTCGCCGCCGATGCCAAGCACCTCTGGATCGCCACCCTCGGCCAGGGAATGATCTGCGCATCCCAGTGACCCAGTGGTCCGTCAACGTCGAAGCTGCGAGTAGAGGCATCCGACACGGAGGTTCGGTTTTTTGCATAACTATGCGGCTGTCGTTAAGTCTTTCTGGGGCAAGTACTGATGGACGAAGAACAGGGCCAACTTGAGATTGCTCGGAGTCCACGAGGATCGTGTTGGGCCGGGCCGGCCGATTGCCGGAATGAAGCAATCCCACAATTCCACAAGAGCCAAGGAAACGCCAAGGAACGCAAAGGAACGCAACGATTCGCAACGATTCGCAACGATTCGCAACGATTCGCAACGATTCGCAAAGATTGGCAAAGTTTCGCAAAGGTTGCGAATTCCACAAGTCCCTGGGCCGCAATGTCTTGCGGATTTGCACGTCCGATAACCTTGATTTGTACGTGTACGTGCTTTCCCATTTTGCCTATCTTTCCCAAGTCCCTAGTCCCTAGTCCCTGGTCCCTGGTCCCTATCTTTTGCCTCGTCCCTTTGCCGTTCCCTGGTCCCCAGTCCCCAGTCCCAAGTCCCGAGTCCCTATCTGTTGCCTCTTCCCTGGTCCCTATCTTTTGCCTGGTCCCTTTGCCGTTCCCTGGTCCCTAGTCCCTGGTCCCTGGTCCCTAGTCCCTGGTCCCTGGTGCCTGGTCCCTTCTCCTTCCGATCCGCGCACGCGCAGCGCGCCCTTCACCCTTTCCTCGCGCGTTCACGTATGCGCGCGCAAACGCTTTCGCAAAACCGGATCCCGGCCGGCAAGCCTCCCCGGCCGCGAGAGATAAAAATCTCAGAAAATCCCCATCCCCCCGCCCGGAACGTTCACATTCGCGCGCGCAAATGCTTTCGCATCCGCCCCGCATCATTGGCTCCCCGGCGTCCACCTATGAGATCGTAGTAAGGACGTACTCCATCCCCCGTTGCTTGGACCACATCTCGGCGGCCTTGCGCTTGCGCTGCACATCGTTGGAGTCAACCCGGCTCGGGTCCTTGACCTCGATGAGGGTCTTCCTGCCGCCTTCGTATTCCACCAGGAAATCAGGGATATACCGCCGTTGATGCTTCTGACCATCTATCCAGGGGATGGTGATGCCGTGGCGCTTCATCCACTTGACCACGTGCGGATCGCGCTCCAGTCGGTCCATCATCCGGCGCTCCAGCTCGCTCTGATAACGCTCGAAGTTCCAAGGGCTTTTCTTGGGATCCTCAAACACGCCATGAATGCTAATCGCCATATTCGATGATCCCCGCTATCAGTCCTGGCATAGCTCCGACCTTGGTATTCATCTGCGGGAGCATCTTCCAGGCGAAATCGACTTCCTCACGTTCGGCCAAGCCAAGCGAAGAACCGTTCAGGAATCTCTTGCGGACGTGATGCAGCAAGGCGCTGTAAACGCGGTCCTTGAAAGTCGCGGCGTAGCCCGCTTCAACGGTCAGCAGCTCGGCTATCTCCAAGAGACCCGCCTTCACGGCCTCGCGCATCGCCTCATCCGAAATCTGAGCGACAGCACCGGGAGGCCCGTCCGAGTCTGGTGCGGAAAGGATCGTCTTCCAGCCCTGACCACCCAATTCCTGACCGATCACACCTGCAATGCCGACCCTCGTGATCTCCACGACTGTCGGGTCATATTCGATCCCGTCCAGCGCCTTCTGCCAGTTCTCCAACGGCTTCGGCGGCGGCGGCACGTCGCCCAGGTCAAACTCGCCGTCGTCCATCACCGACGGGTCAACCGGGGGAAGATCAATCACGAAATCCGGTTTCTCAAGTTCTTGCTTGGGCGGCGGAGGCGGCAGGTCTTCCGTCTCGTCGAACAGGTCGTCAATCAGAACGCCCACGCGCTTACGGGCGTTGAAGATGTCCCAAAGCCATTGATGTTCAAGCTTGGGATGATCCACCACAGCGCACACTTGGGGTTCCGTCGGCTCGACGCCTTTAACCCGCACCCGCCGCAAACCGCGCCCGATGACCTGCTGCCCATAGACCTTGCTGCCGAACTTGCGCAGCAACAGGATCACGCCGACCTCCGGCACGTCCCAGCCCTCGCGCAGCATCAGCACGCTGACCACGGCTTTGTAGGGGGTCCCGCTTTTCTGCTGCCTGCCCAACTCCCGGGCCTTCTGGCGGTCCGCCTCGTCGCTGTCCTCCGTCACAAGCAGCGTCTTCACCTTGAAATACTTGCTCAGCGTCTGCTCGGCTTTATGGGCGTCCAACTTGCACACCGCGACCACGAACAGAATCGGCTGATACCGCCCCTTGGCCCGCCTCTCCTGTTCCTCTAGGCGCTTCAAGGCAATGGCCATCTGTTGCCGCATCGGCTCATCGTCCGTAACCCACTGCGTCGCGTTCAAGCCCAGCCGATCGACCTCGTCCCAGTCGATCTCCTCGACCTTGCGCTGTTCTCCCGTTCGGGCGTCGGTGTAGGTCAACTGCACCGTCTTGATGTCCGGCTGATAGACCACCGGCGTCTTGATGATCCCGTCGGCCAGAGCGTCGGTCACCCCATACTCGTAGATCATCTCGCTGTCGGGCGCTCGACCGTCGGCCCGATCCGGCGTCGCCGTTGTGTCAACCCGCAACACCACCTTCTCGCGCATCCGTTTCAGAGTCGCCTCGTACTCGGGGGCCGGCGAGTTGTGGGCCTCATCGTTGAATAGAGCAAAATCGGGGCCGTTCATCAGCGCCGATAGGTTGCTCTGCCCGCTCTTGTTGCTCGGGTAGAACTGGTGAATGTTGCCCAGAATGACGCTTGCGCTGAACAAGCTCGCCCAGCCGCCTTCCTTGCCGCTTCCAAGCGTGGTCAGCACGAAGTCGTTCGGCGTGGTATGCGACCACTCCGGCAGAAGCTCGCGGTCCTTGAACACCTTGCCGCCCTGAAAGTCATCCTCCAGCCGGTCGCGAACGATCAGGTTCGGGCACAGCATCGCGAACTTCTGGACGTTCTGCCCAATCCGAAGCCAGGCGATCACCGCCGCAATCACTGCCGTCTTGCCGCCGCCCGTGACGATGTTCACCAGGAGGCCATCCGCCCCGATCTCGGCCTTGCCCAGAATCTCGTGCGAATACACCACCCGCAGAAATGACTCCCACTGGTGCGACCAGAGCGTTCCAGGCCGCGCCGCCTGGTCGTCATCCGGTGAGGTCAGGAACGCGATGTACTTGTACGAGTCCGCATTCAGGCCCGGCATCCCGTCCCGCCGCCAGTCGCGGAAGGCGTCCTCGTACTTGGCAAACTGATTGAACATGCGTTACTTGACCTCGATCTCGGCCGTCCACAGCCCCTCGCCGCCCATGTCGTCCTGCACCTTGCAGGCGATCGAATACCTTCCCTCGGCCGGAAACTCATACTGCGCCTGCAACTCCGGCTCCTTCTTCTTTCCACGCACGAACGAGTACCCCGGTGTGCTGCTGAACCGCCTGCTGTAGTCGAAGTCCCATTGCACGTTGATGATCTTCGCCCCGGCATTCATCACCACCGTCTCGCTCACATCGAACTTGTACGTGCGTGGCCCGATCCGTTTGTGCCCGACCTCGACCCTCGGCGGCTGGACGAAGGTCAGGAAGTTCTCATAGTCCGCGTAGTCGGTAGACAAAGCCGTCACGTGCTCGCGGAACCGTAGCGAGTCGATGCGGATCATGTCCAGGCGAATGAAGTTCAGATCGGTCTGCTCTAGTCGCCGGAGTCGATCCGCTGCCTCCTGCGCATCGGGCCGGAACGCCCAGGCCAGCATGATCCCGTCACGCAGGTTGTCCTGCTTGTAGCGGAGGGTGTTGCGGATGGCGTTGGCGAATGCTTGCACTTCCGCCGCCGTCACCGCGTTCTTCTGGTCCGGTTCGCCCACCCACACGGGCACCGCGCCTTTGTAGCCGTGGACGCCCGCTTCGTGTTCCTCATCTACCGCACCAAAGGCTCGTAGGACGAACGCTCGGAACTGCTCCAATGGTGCCTCGGCCAGCCGGCGAGCCTCATACACGCCCCAGTGCTCGACGGTGAAATCGGGTACCTCGAACAGCTTGCCAACCTCATCCTCAACTAGCCGCGAGATGCGGTCGGCTGTGATGGCCACAGCCACCCGCGACTGGTCGCAAGCAATCCAGCGCCGGCCAAGACGCTGCGCCACTGCTGCGGTCGTGCCGCCCCCGCAGAAGAAGTCGGCTACTGTGTCACCCTTGCGCGAGGAAGCTCCAAGTACACGCTCAACCAGGCCTTCAGGCTTCTGCGTTGGATAGCCTATGCTCTCTCCGAAGCCCCGCTTTATTGTCGATATGTCGGACCACCAATCGTTCAGTGGCGCGCCATGATTGATGTCCAACCATACACGGTCAAGATCGTCTGGTATGCCCTTGAGCTTCTTGAATACACCCGGATTGGAATGGCGCAGGCTCCGATAGGTGATCTGACCGTTCTCATCAAAGTATGGAGCGTACCGTTTGATGGTACTGTCCGATAACCTCTTCCTCGCAATGGTGAACTCCCGCGCGCCAGTTTTCTGGTAGAAGAGCAGAACATCATGCTTCCGCTTGAAATAGTGCGTTGCCTTCCCGCCAACGTCCTCATAGCACCAGGCGATCTCATTGACGAAGTTCTCGTGCCCGAATATCTTGTCCATCTCAACTTTGATATAGTGGCTCGCGTGCCAATCACAGTGTACGTAGATACTGCCCGTCTTCTTGAGCAGGCGCTTCATCTCGTAGAGCCGGGCATTCAGCCAGATGAGGTAGCCTGGCATCCCGCCCTCCCAGATGTCGGAGAAGGAGCGTAGTTCGTTCTGGTCGCCGAAGATGACGTTGTACTGTTTGCCTGAAAAAAAAGGTGGGTCGATGTAGATCAGATCGATGCTCTCGCTGGGCAACTGCCGCATGACGTGCAGATTGTCGCCCCAGAAGAGCCGGTTGGGTTCGAGCTCGGGATGGCCGAACGACAGACGCTCGACGACCTGGAACGGCAGCATCACCTGGGGAAACAGCTTGCGGAACCGCCTGCGCCGGTCCCAGCCCAGCGGCTCCTTCTCAACCGGCACGCTGCCGAAGCGCACAGGCGGCCGCCAGAACTCTTCCTGCGCCGGCAGCGCGTCCGCCCGCTCGTCGGCGTCCGTTACCTCCGGCGGCGGGATGAACTGCCCCTTGGCAGGCCCAATGGTTCCTCGACCAGCTTGCTCTTTGCTCATATCGTCGTCCCCTGCGTCGCGGCCGCTGCTCCGCGCATCGGCGCTTGCGGCTTGCCAAGCGCGGAGGCCGCGCAGATAGCGTACAGGCGGAGGCGCGGATTCGCAAGCCTGGTCGGCACGGCCAGGAACTGCGGGCACGGTGACTTCGCTTGGGCCGTCCGGCAGGCGGCGGGCCGGCCGTTTGGCGGCCCTTATCGGCGGGGACCTGATCTAAGCGCTGCGGGCGCGCTGGGACCACGGGCGTGCCCCGCCCGGCCGGGGGGCCGGTCTGGGCGAGACAGTAGCCCGAATCTTTCCTGTTGATTCCGGCCTTGTCGAGATACATCGTGGCAGCCCGATTCCAGGGTCCTTGGGCATTGACAAAAACGGTTTTCGTGGTAAATTAGTAGTCCCTCTGGAGTGTCCTTGGGAGGGCCCATTCTGCTCTGATCTGCAAAGGAGGCTGAATCATGAAACGGCCTGATATCCGTGCCTCGTTGCGCCCCTTAGCCTGCGTTGCGTCTTTCGCGGCCGTCATCGTGTTTGCCGGCGCCGAATCGTTTGGGGGCACGACGTGGCTGAAAGGCAGTGCTTTCGGGGGCTACGGCTCGGGCAACACCACCATCGCGCAACAGTCGGTGGCGGGCGTCGCCCTGGCCGATGACGATACCACGGGCTTGCAGCAGGTGCAGAATTACCACATATCGGCCGGGTCGAGCGGTGACTCGTTCCTGAGCGGCAATGCCATTGCCGCCATCGGCGGGCATCTGGTGGCCAGCGACTACCCAACGGACCCGCTCATCTATTCCTTCTCCTCTGGAGGCGGGGTGCAGTACCTGGACTCGATCTTGGTCACTTCGGCTTCGGCGCCGGCCGGCACAATGGTGACGGTTCAGTTTTCCCTGCACGTGGCCTATTCGGCCGGGGCAGAGCATTCCCTTGCCGGGGAGATGTCGACGAACAACTACTCGCTGGCGAAGGGGATTGTCAGCGCCCTGGCCTCGGGCTGGCACGGGTCGCACTACGTGGACCCTTCCAGCAACAACGTGGTCATCAATACCTACGACCTGACCCACACGACGGTCGGGCTTTTCACCGGCGCGCAGCACCTGGACTTCCTGCTGGACGCCGAAGTCGGCGAGGAGCTCTCGCTCTCCGTGACGGTGGACGCCGACACTGCGGGCAAGGTCTCGGCGTACGCCCCGGGTCCGTACGACCCCCTGGAGAACGCCGCCGGGCAAGCCTACAGCACGGTCGCCGTTGCGTTTGGGGCCTCGGTGATCAGTTTCCCGGCTGCGGCAGCCTGGGAACCGGCTGAGATAGAACTGATCTCGCAGCGATTGGGTGCAACGTTTCCGTCATCCGCCTCGGCTAACGCCTCCGCCGCCGAGGCCGCCATGCCCGCGAACCCCTACATGCCCGAACCGCTGCCGTGGGCGGGCGACGCGCAGCCCGACGGCAAGGTGGACGGCGGCGACTACACCATCTGGGCCGACAACTACGGCACGACCGACGCCCCGGCCTGGTCTGACGGCGGCTGGACGGTCGGCAACTTCACCGAGGATGCCAACGTCGACGGCGGCGACTACACCGTCTGGGCCGACAACTACGGCTACGGCACCGGCGGGGCGGCGATTCCCGAGCCGGCGACGATGCTGGTGCTGGCCGTCGGCGGCGCCGCGGCCCTGATTCGACGGCGGCGGAAGTAACCGGCTCGCAGCATCTTCAACCACTCACACGGGCGGGCCTTCGAGGCTGCCCGATTGCATTTCCGTCCGGGCGGCCGATTGCCTTCTTCGGGCGGAGTGCCGGGGCAGCCGCTTGACGATCCTCCGCCGCATTTCTCCGCGAATCTCGTTGTTGTCGGGGTCCTGAACGCTCCGGACGGGCCGGGCGTTTGGCGGCCCTTATCGGCGGGGACCTGATCTAAGCGCTGCGGGCGCGCTGGGACCACGGGCGTGCCCCGCCCGGCCGGCGTGACGCTTCCTCACCAAGCCAACTGCAATGAGGGGGCCAACCGGGCGTTGATAACTCTGTATGGCGTCCGCCGGCGCGGGCTCCATCCGGAAAAACCTGCCGCGCCCGGGAAGAAAACGGGCGCCTCAGGGAACCATAGTTACAGAGAAGGCAGAAGACGCCTTGCCAGAGGATGGCAGCTCCCGCGGGGCCTCGGACGCTGATTTGGTCCGGCGGGCTCGCCGCGGCGATGATGCAGCCTTTCACGTGCTGGTGGACCGGCACGGGGGGAGGTTGTACGCACTTGGGCTGCGTCTGGCCGGCAATGCCGCCGATGCCGAAGACGTGGTGCAGGATACTTTCGTCGGCGCGTTTCGTGGTTTGCGCGGCTTTCGCGGACATGCGTCGGTGAAGACATGGCTGACACGGATACTCATGAACAGGATCGCCAGACTTCACAGGTCGCACCGGCGGCGACGGGCTGAACTCGTCGGGCTTGTCCTCGAAGGGGCGGGCGAAGCTGCCGGCGGCGCGGCCACGGCAGAGGTCCGGGCCGACATCCGCATGGACGTCGCGGCCGTGCTGGCGAACCTGGCCGAGGACTACCGCACCGTGATCGTGCTGAGAGAGTTGCAGCACATGAGCTACAACGAGATCGCCGACGTGCTGGGCGTTCCTCGTGGTACGGTCGAGTCGAGGCTCTTCCGGGCTCGGCAGAAGCTGAAGGAGCTGTTGACCGACTACAGGCCGTGAGGCCGAGTGAACGCGCCGAAGCTGCCAAACGGGAGCGGACCATTGGGTTACTGCCAGAACATTCCGAAGATCAGTTCCTACCACGACGGCGAACTGCCGGCCGCTGAAGCCGCCGAGCTGGCGGCGCACCTCCGGCAGTGCCCCTCGTGCCGACAGGAGCTGGAGCGACTGCGAGGCCTCTCCAAGTGGCTGTCCTCGAGTCCAACACCGGAAATTCCCGCCGCAGCGCTCGACCGCCTGCGCGGGCGCGTCCAGCCCCGGCGGGATTGGGCCGTCCTGCGGATGGCGAAGACACTGACGGCGGCGGCAGCGGCAGTGCTTCTCGTCTGCTCGGTGCTGCTCTGGCGGGGAGGGGACGCCGGGGTTGGCCCGGTCCCCCCGGCGGCAGATTGGGAAAGGGCGGCCGTCATGCCGACGTCCGCCGAGCCGACGGCATCGGAGGCGGCCTTCGAAACGGGCACCGAGGACGACGTGGACGTCCAACTGGCCGGATCGATCCTGGGTCTGCCCTCTATGGGAGGCGGGGGTGGCTATGAATAGGGTCCGGCTTATCGTGATCGTGGGCTTCGCTGTGGCCTTCGCGGCGGGCGGGTCGGTCGGCATGCTGTTTCGCCCCGGCCGTGGCCAGGAGACCGGCCACCATGCGGGGTCTCGCCGCAACCTGGCAAAGGAGCTGGCCCTCACGGCCGACGAGCAGGCGCAGATGCGAAAGATCTGGTCTGAGGTGGGGGGGCAGGCCATGCGGAAGCTGCGGGAGCGCAGGACGGCGCTGTACCGTGAGCGGACGGAGGCCATCGAGGGGATCTTCACCGATGAGCAAAGAAAGCAGTATGACGAGATCCTCGCCGACCACGCGCGCGAGATGGAGAAGATCGACCAGGAAAGGCACCGGCTGGTCCAGGAGGCCGTCGAACGCACCAAGGCGGTCCTGACCGAGGAACAGGCGAAGAAATACGAGGAGATCCGGAAGAGCCGTCGCCGGGGACCCAGCCGGAGCGGCGGGCAGCCTGGTCGGCTCTGGCGCGGGCGGAGAGGCCACCCCGGGACCCGGCCGGCCCCGGAAGGATCCACGACGAGTCCTCCTCGGCCGTGAGACGGAAGGCGCCTGGCGCCGTCGGTGCTTATCCGCAGGCTTCGGCGGGAACTGGGCGAATGCCGCGGTGATGTGAAAACGACTGTTGCCGGCAGATGCAAGCCGTGCATGGGTTTGACCGCGGAGCAGATGGTCCAGTAAGCCAATGGCTAAAGGAGAAAGGGCATGCGAAGACGAATTGTGTTGGTGTTGGTTGCGGCAAGCGTGATCGGCGCGTGCTGGCTTACCCAGGCGCTTTCACAGCAAAGGCGCCCGGAAGGGCAGACGGCCCAGGCGCGCAGGGACCGCGCCGGGCGGATGGAGCAGTTCCGCCAGCGGGCGCAGCAGCGGATGCGCGAGCAGCTCGGCGCTAACGAGCAGGAGTGGAAGGTGCTCCAGCCGCGGATCGAGAAGATCCAGCAGTTGCAGCGCGACGGGCGGGGCGGCTTCCGCGGTCGGGTCGTCCGGCGCGCCCGCAGACCCGGCCAAGGCCAGCCGCCTGCCGCCACCGAGCGCGAGCAGTCCGAGGTGCAGAAGAAGACCGAGGCGCTAAGGAGTCTGCTGGACGACGAGGCCGCCGGCGCGGGAGCCATCAAGGCGGCCATGGACGCCCTCCGCACGGCCCGGGCGAAGGCCCAGAAGGACCTGGCAGCGGCTCGGAAGGAGCTGCAAGGCGTCGTGACCGTGCGCCAGGAAGGTCGTCTGGTGCTGATGGGCATTCTTGAGTGATAATGCCGGGTGAGTCTGCCGCCGGGCGGGCAGGACGCTCGCCCAGCGGCAATGGCCGGTAGGGCAATCTGGCGACTACTGTTGACGCGATGAACGCCGTCCTCGTGAAAATGCTGCGAGAGGGCTTGCTGACCGAGCAGGCGGCCAGGGATGTCGAGTCCCTGGCGGCGGCCGGCAAGCCGCTCGACGAGGCCCTTCTTGCCGCCAGCGGGCTGGCGGAGGAGGAGCTTCTGCGCTACCTTTCCGAAGAGTTCCACGTTCCGTACGTGGACCTGGAGCGGTCGCGGCCGGAGAGGGAATTCCTTGCCGGGTTTCCCGCCCGGATCCTCATGGCCCACCGGCTGCTGCCGGTCTGGCAGGAAGACGGCGTCGTGACGGTGGCGACGAATCGCCTGTTCGACACCAGCGGCCTGGACGAGCTTCGCATGGCGTGCGGGCTGGAGGTCCGGCCGGCACTGGCGCCGTCGTCCGAGATCGGGCGGTGCATCAACGCCCTGCTGGGCGTGGGTGCCGACACGCTTCAGTCCCTGGTCTCCGAGGCCGACGAGGACGGCGTGGAGGTGATGGGCGACGAGGGCGACGGCGACATGGACCTGGAGACTGCCGCCCAGGATGCCTCCATCATCAAGTTCGTCAACCAGGTGCTGGCCGAGGCCATCGAACGCCGTGCCACGGACGTGCACTTCGAGCCGTTCGAAAGCATTCTTCGAGTTCGCTACCGGGTGGACGGCGTTCTTCAGGAGGCGAACATCCCGCCGCAGGTCCGGCAGTTTCAGCCGGCCATCGTCTCGCGGCTGAAGATCCTCAGCCGCCTGGACATCGCCGAGAAGCGGCTGCCGCAGGACGGACGAATCAAGCTGAAGGTTTCCGGAAGGGAGATAGACGTTCGTGTCTCGGTGATTCCGATGCTGCACGGCGAGGCGGTCGTTCTGCGGCTGCTGGACCGCAGCGCCATGCTGTTGGGACTGGGGCACTTGGGCATGTCCGACGAGGATCGGCAACTGTTCGAGCGGGTGCTCGCGCTGCCGCACGGCATCGTGCTGGTGACGGGCCCGACCGGCAGCGGCAAGACCACCACGCTCTACGCCGCCCTTTCGCGCATCAACGACGTCGAGCGGAAGATCGTGACGATCGAGGACCCCATCGAGTACCACCTTGACGGGATCAACCAGATCCAGGTCTCCACCAAGGCGGGGCTGACGTTCGGGCGGGGCCTGCGATCGATCCTGCGCCACGACCCGGACGTGATCCTAGTGGGGGAGATCCGCGATCTGGAGACGGCGGAGATCGCCGTGCAGGCCTCACTGACCGGGCACCTGGTCTTCTCAACGCTCCACACCAACGATGCCCCCGGCGCGGTGACGCGCCTGGTGGACATGGGGATCGAGCCTTACCTGGTCGCCTCCTCGCTGGAAATGGTGATCGCGCAGCGGCTGGTGCGGCTGATCTGCCCGCACTGCCGGGAGCCCGTGCCCGCCGACGAGGCCGAGAGGCTGCGGGCGGAGTTCCGCGGCGACGCGCCGGAGGTGCTGTACCGCGGGGGCGGCTGCCGCCAATGCCAGGGCAGCGGCTACCTCGGCAGGACGGGCATCTTCGAGATGATGGGGATCGACGAGTCGATTCGAGCGATCGTCCTGGAGCGTGCCTCGGCCGGCGAGATCCGCAAACAGGCCGCCCGCAACGGCGTGAAGTTCCTGCGGGAGGATGGCTGGCGGCTGGTGCGGGACGGCAAGACGACTCTGGCGGAGGTGCTTCGGGTGACGAAGGACGAAAGGGGCAACGGTTTGGCGGTCGGCGGCGCGCCGGTAACATCCGGGCGCGTGCCCCCGCCAGCGACCCCGTGAGCGGAAGAGGCAGGCCAACCGTGCCGGTATTCACGTACAAGGCGGTCGACTCTGCGGGCGCGGCGACGTCCGGGACGGTGTCCGCGCAGAGCCGCCCGGCCGCGCTGGAACAGGTCAGCCGGAAGGGCCTCCTGCCCGTGTCCATGGGCGAGCAGCAGGCGCCCGGGGCGGCTCACAGCGGTCGGTCCCTGTCCCTGGGCCGCGGCCGCGTCCCGCAGACGGTGGTGGAGGCGTTTCACCGCGAGTTGGCGAACCTGCTGACCGCCGGGGTGCCCATGATCCGGGCGCTCAACATCCTCTGCCGGGAGACGTCCCATCCGGTGGGGAAGAAGCAATGGACCGCCATCCACGACGACGTGGCCGGCGGCACGCCGCTGGCCGACGCCATGAGCAAGTGGCCGCGGTCCTTCCCCGCCGTGCACGTGGCGATGGTCAGGGCGGGCGAGACCGGCGGCTTCCTGGACGTGGTCCTCATGCAGATCGCCGAGTTTCAGTCGCGGCAGCGAAATCTGAAGTCGAAGATCCGCAGCTCGTTCGCGTATCCGGCGGTGCTGGCCGTCCTGGCCGTGGGGGTGCTGACATTCCTGATGACGTACTTCATTCCGCGCTTCTCCAGCATCTTCATGGACTTCGGCGGGACCTTGCCTGCCCTGACGCGGGCCATCGTGGCCATCAGCGGGGCGGTCGTCAACTACGGGCTGGTCGTCGTCCTCGCCATCGCGGTGATCGTCATCCTCCTGCGTCGGGTGCTGAAGAGCCCCTCGGGCGAGCGAATGGCCGAGCGGGCGATCCTGCGTCTACCCGCCGTGGGCACTATCGTGGCCCGCTTCGCCCTCGTGCGTTTCTGCCGGATGCTGGGCACGCTGCTGGGCGCGGGCGTGCCGCTGGTGGCCTCCCTTCGCGTCGCCGGCGAGGCCGTCGGCAACGAAACGTTGGCCGACACGGTCCGCAGGGCGATCGAGCGGGTCCAGCAGGGCAAGTCGCTGGCCCGAAGCCTCGCCAGCAGCCAGAAGCTCTTCCCTGCCTCCGTGGTCGAGATGGTCGCCGTGGCGGAGGAGAGCAGCCGGCTGGACGTCGAGCTCAAGCGCCTCGCCCTCGTCTACGAAGAGGAGCTGGACCGACGGCTGCGGACGCTGGTGTCTCTGGCCGAGCCGGCGCTGCTGTTCGTCATGGCCGGCATCGTCGGGACCATCGTCGTCGGCATGCTGCTGCCGGTCTTCACGCTTCAGGAACTGATTCGCTGACAGGAATTTACGATGAACACGAAAACTTGGAAGATCCTCTTTCGCCCGGGGCAGCCCCGCGGGCGGCACCGCGGCTTCACACTCATCGAGCTGTTGCTGGTGATGGTGATCCTGGCCATTCTGGCGGTCGTGGTCGTGCCGAAGTTCAGCGGGCGGTCGCAGCAGGCGAAGATCACCGCCGCCCAAACCGACGTCGCGAACCTGGAGCTGGCGATCGACTTGTTCGAGGTGGATTGCTCCCGCTACCCCACCACGGAGGAGGGGATTGAGGCGTTGGTCCAAGAGCCCTCGGAGCTGCCGGAATGGAAAGGGCCCTACTTGAAACGAGGCGTGCCCAACGACCCCTGGCACAACCCGTACGTGTACCGGTGGCCGGGGCAGCACAACACCAGCGGCTACGACCTGTACTCCTACGGACCCGACGGGCAAGACGGCGGCGGTGATGACATCGACAACTGGTCCCAACGCTGACCGCCGCGCGGCGGGCGCGTTCACGCTGCTGGAGCTCATTGTCGTGCTGGTCTTGATCAGCACGGTCCTGGCGGCCGCCGCGCCGTCACTGCGCGGCTTCGCCCGCGGCAGGCAGACCGCGGACGCGGCCGCACGGATACTCTCTCTGACCCACCTGGCGCGCTCCCAGGCGGCGACGAGGGGATGCATCCATCGCCTGAACTTCGACGCCGAAACGGGCACGTACTGGCTGACCATGCAGCAGGGCGGGACGTTCGTGGAGATCGACAGCAGTCACGGCCGGCACTTCCGGCTGCCCGTCAACGTGTCGGTCGCCTTGGGCTCGGCGTCGGAGGCCGAGCTGTCCTCGTACGTTCAGTTCTACCCGGACGGCCGATGCGATCAGGCAACGATCGAACTGACCGGTGGCGAAGGGGACATCTTCCAAGTTACGTGCCCCTCGCCAGCGGAGCGGTTCCGGATCGTCTCACCCTCTCAGGAGGACAGGCCGTGAGGCCGCTATGGACATCCCGCCGGCGGGCCCGCCGCCACCGGGGCTTCACCATCGTGGAGGTCCTGGCCACCCTGACGTTGGCCGCAATTGTCTTGCCGCCAGCGGTGGACGGCGTGCTCGTGTGCCTGGCGACGGCGGCCCACGCCAAAGACCAGGCCCGCGCCGCCTCACTCGCCCAGAGCAAGCTGGCCGAGCTGGTGGCCAGCGGCGAGCTGTACGACGCGGAGATGGCGGGCGATTTTGGTGAAGATCTGCCGCAATACACCTGGACCGCCCAGGTGGGCAACTGGGACGACCCGCGACTGGCCCAACTGGACGTCTCGGTAATCTGGGCTCGGCGTGGGCGGGAGTACAACGTCACCTTGAGCACGCTGGTGTATACGGGGAGTTCCGGTGAGTAATCGCCGCGGACAATCTCGGGCGTTTACGCTGCTGGAGCTGTTGGTGGCGACGGCGATGACGGCCGTGCTGGCCGGCTCGCTGTATGCGACGCTGCACACCGCGTTCAAGGCGCGGGACACCGCCACCGCGACCGTCGGGCAAATGCGAAAGGCCGAACTGGCGGTCGAGCTGATCCGGGCGGACATCGAGTCGGCGGTCGTGCCCAGCGGCATCCTGGCCGGGGCGTTCCTCGGCGAGGACGGGCTGGATGCAGCCGGGCGGCCCGCGGACAGCCTTCTGCTGCACTGCACCGCCGACGGCGGCGCGGACACTGAGGGCGCCGGGGACATCCGGATGGTGGAGCTGGCCTGCCAGCCGGCGGCGGAAGGCGAGGGCATGACCCTGCTGCGGCGGCTCACGCTGAACCTGCTGGCGACGCGGGTGGAGCAGCCGGCCGAAGAGGTCCTCTGTAGCGGCGTAAGGTCATTCGACCTGAAGTACTTCGACGGGATGGACTGGCAGGATAGCTGGGACTCCGGCGCCCGGGACAACGTCCTGCCCCTGGCCGTGCAGACGACGCTGGAGCTTCTCGCCGAGGACGGCACGAGCAGTGACGAAGGCGGCTACCTGGTCTTTCGAGTCTTCCAGATTCCGTGCGGCTCGGCAGCGGCCGGCACACAGACGGAGATGGCCCCCCAATGAGACGGCGAATGGCGCGAAGGCCCGGAAATCCCGGCGGCGGATCTGACGGCCTGCGGCCCGACCGACCGGACCGCTGCGCGCATCCCGGACGCCGGTGCCGCCGCCGCGGAACCGTGCTCATCGCCACGATGTGGATCCTGATCGTGCTGGCGGGGATGGTGATCGTCCTGGCGGGGGCGATGCGGATCGAGGGCGCCTGCTCGGCCAACCACGCGGCCCGGCAGCAGGCTTCCGCCATCGAGAGCGGAGCGATCCAGTACGTGCTGGCGAATCTGGACGGGCTGAACGGCGAGGTGCCCGCGGAAGCCGACATGCCCTGCCAGGGCGTCCAGGTCGGTGGCGGGGCATTCTGGATTCTCCGCCCGGACTACGAAGACGGCCGGCAGGAGGTCTACGGCCTCGTCGACGAGGCGTCCAAATTGAACCTCAACTACGCTACGTTGGAGATGCTCTCCGACTTGCCGGACATGACGCCGGAGACGGCCGCGTCGATCCTGGACTGGCGCGATTCCGACAGCAACCTGACCGCCGGCGGGGCCGAGAGCGAGTACTACCTGCTCCTGCCCGACCCGTATGAGTGCAAGAACGCCCCGCTGGAGACGATCGAGGAGCTGCTGCTGATCAATCTGGCATCGAGGGAGCTGCTGTTCGACGAGGACGCCAACCGCAGCGGCAGGCTCGACGACAACGAGAACGATGGCGACGAAACCGACCCGCCGGACAACCGCGACGGGAAGCTCGACGCCGGCATCTACAACCTGGTCACCGTCTACAGCTCCGAGCCGAACACCGACGCCTCCGGATCGCAGCGGATCAACGTCAATCAGGCCAACACCAGGGACCTGTCCGGCGTGCTGGGGACGTCCGTCTCCGGGGACCGTCTGAGGAACATCCTGAATCGGGCGCGCCTGGGCCGGCCGTTCCAGAACGTCCTGGACTTCTACTACCGCACCGGGATGACCATGGACGAGTTCCAGCCGATCGCCGACCAGCTCACCACGCAGACCGGCGATACGCTTCGCGGCCTCATCAACGTCAGCACGGCCCCCAGGCAGGTGCTGCTGTGCCTGCCGTCGCTGGAAGAATCGGACGTGTCGGCCCTGATTACGGCGCGGTCCGGCGAGAACGTGGACCGGAGCAACATCGCCTGGGTCGCCGAGGCCCTCCCCCAGGAAAAGGCCGTGGGCATCGCTTCCTATCTCACTGCGCTGTCGTACCAGTTCTCCGCCGACATCGTCTCCGTCGCCGGCAACGGCCGGGCCTTCCGCAGGTGCCGCATCGTCGTCGACGCCCGCAACAGCCCGCCGACTCTCATCTATTGCCAGGACCTGACCTCGCTGGGATGGCCGCTGCCGCAGGAGATCCTGCGCGAACTTCGCTTCGGCACGCCCTTGGAAGAGGTGCTTGAGGCGACTTATCAGGAGGTTCGGTAGCATGTTCCGAAGGCGCAAGATGCTCGGTCTGGCCGTTACCGGCCGTTCGATAACGGCGGTCGAGGTAATCGCCGCCAACGCGGGCGGGCGGTCCAGCCGGGCGGGCGAGTTCGTCTTCGCCGACGGGGCCGGCCTTCAGGAGCCGGTCGCGCTGGGCGAGGCCCTCAAGCAGTTCCTTCACAAGGAGGGCTTCTCCGCGTCCCGGTGCGTGATCGGCATGGAGGCGAGCTGGCTGACCGCGCGCGAGAAGACACTGCCGCCCGGCGCCGGAGAGTCGGCCGGGCAGATCCTTTCCCTGATGGTCGAGCAGGAGTATGCGGCCGATCGGAAGGAACTCGTTTTCGATTACGCCCTGGAGCCGGAGGCGGTCGGCGAGCGCTCGGCCCTGCTCGTGGCCGCGCCGCGGCGGGTCGTGGACCAGCTCACGGCGATGGCCGCCGCCGCCGGTCTGACCGTGACCGGAATGACCGCCTCTACCATGGTGCTGGCTGGCTCGGGCGACGGCCCGGCGGACCAGGACCAGCTCGTCCTGCACCTGTTCGGCGGGGGGGCGGAGCTGGCCATACGGGCCCGCGGCGGGCTGCGGATGATGCGGCGCCTGCCGCTGACGGTTCCGGCCGACGGCAAAGCCGAGCCGCCCTCGGCAGACGGATGGCTGCGGCAGTTGACCGACGAGATGCGGCGCGTCATCGCGCTGCTGCCGGGCGGGGAGCTGGAGGAGGGCGCGGGGCGGGAGCTGCTGATCTGGGACGAAACCCGCCTTGACCTCGCGGTCGGGCGCCGGCTCGCCGAGCAGCTCGCGCTGCCCGTCAGGATGTGCGAACTTCCGGAGGGCCTGGACCGCGGCGGGGCAGCGTCCCCGCCATCGGGCGCCCAGTTCTCCGCGGCGGCGGCGATGGCTTTGGGAGCCCTGCGCGGGCGGCCGCCGGCCGTCGATCTGCTCCATTCGCGGCTGGCTGCCCGGAAGACGCTCGCCATCGGCAGCAAGCTCGCCTGGGCCGCGGCCGTGGTCGCGGCGCTGGTCGTGGCCGGAACGGTCCTGGCACTGGACTGGCGCAGCGACCGCCTCGAAGCGGCCGCGCTGGCCGAGAAACTGGACGTCATGGCCGACGACCTTGCCGAAGCGAGGGACGTGATCGCCAAGGTGACCTTCGCCCGCCCCTGGTACGACCGCCGCCCCAGCTATCTCGACTGCATGCGGGAGCTGACGCTGGCTTTCCCCGAGGTGGGCATCATCTGGACCACCAGCCTGGGCGTCCAGGAAGACATGCGCGTGGTGCTCTCCGGCAGGGCCGTCAGCGAAACGGCCGTGCTGGACGTGCTGGATAGGCTGAAGGCCAACCCGAAGCTCTCCGACGTGATGCCGCTGTACATCCGGCAGGCTGACCGGCAGGGACGCGAGGTGGCCTTCGCCATGAGCCTCACATTCATACAGTCGGATAGAACATGGTCTTCACCAAGCGCGAAAAAACCATCATCGCGGCGACGCTAGCCGCCCTGTGCCTGCTGGTGCTGGACGTCTACGTCCTGACGCCGCTGCTGGACGAGCGTGCGGCCGTCAAGGCCAACGCCGAGCAACTCATGGCGGAGCTGGACAGGGCCGGCAGCCTTCTCCAGCGCCGCCGCCTGCTCGGGCCCAAGTGGCGCGGCATGCTCGCCGGCGGCATGAAACGCGATCCCACCGAGGCCGAGAGCCAGCTCCTCCGCTCCCTGCGCGACTGGTCGGCCGAGGTGGGCGTGAAGCTCTCGCTGCGGCCGGAGCGCTCGACGGCGAAGTCGGAGCTGCCCGAGATCGTCGTGCACGCGACCGGCACCGGATCCATGGCCGCCGTCTCCCGGCTGCTGTGGCGGGTCGAGACGGCGGCGATTCCCGTCCAGGTGAAGATGCTCCAGCTCGGCAGCCGAAAGCAGGGCACGGACGACCTCTCGCTGCATCTGAGGGTATCCACGCTGTACTGTCCGCCGGGCGCGGACTCGGCTCCACCGGCCGCTCGTGGTCGCCCGGCCGGAGGAGGTGACTGATGAACCGCCGGACTCTGCTGCCGCGCGCGGGGGTTTTCGCCGCCGCCATTGCGGCCCTGGTGCTCGCCGCCGGCTCGGCGCTGCCGGCCGAAACCGACGCGGGCGATTCATGGGATCGCTACCGCGTGCTTGTGGAACGGAACATGTTCCTCCGCAATCGCAGGCCGCCGCGGCCTCCCGGTCAGTCGGGCGGGCAGACAGTCGTCGTGCGCGACAGCGATCGCGACATCATCCTGACCGGGATCAGCCGGCGCGACGACGAGTATGTCGCGTTTTTCGAGAACACTGCCACCGGCCTCACCCGCAGGATCCGAACGGGCCAGGCCGTGGGGAAGGGCAAGATCGGATCCATCACGCTGGACGGCGTGGAGTACGAGCGCGACGGGGCCGTCACCCAGATCGAGGTCGGCCGCAGCCTGACGGGCACGTACGTGGTCAGGGCGACCACGCGGCCCGCGGCTACCCAGTCGGCCGGACCGCTCTCCGGCCGTCAGGAGCCGGCGACGCAGCCGGCCGAAACCACCACGGATTCCAGCGCCGCGCCCCCGGCCGCACCCCCGGAGGGCGGCGGCGACTCTGACGTTACGGACATTGAGGAACAAATGCGCCGTCGGCGCGAGCAGGAGCTGAGGAGATGATGAACCTAAAGTGCACCACGCGTTCCGGCGGGGCTGCTTACCGCCCGGGCCACGGCGGCGCGTCGTCGCTGCCGGCATGGGCGGCGCTGGCCGCCGTCTGCTTGTGCGTTCTGCCCGTCGGCCAGGCGAGCGGGCAGGAGCCCGCGACGCAACCGGCGATCGCAACCGCGCCTGCCGCCGTTGAGGCCCCGACCACGCAGCCGGGCCCGACGACCCTTCCGACCTCCCTGCCGGCCGGCGAGGGCCTGCTGATGAACTTCCAGAACGCCTCGCTTCAGGCCGTGCTGGAGTACCTCTCGGAGACCGCCGGGCTGGTGATCCTCAACGGGGCCGAGGCCGAGGGCCGCATCACCATCATGAGCCGCAAGCGCGTCGACACCAACGAGGCCATCGCCCTGCTCGACACCATCCTCAAGGAGAAGGGCTATACCGCCATACGCACCGGGCGGCTGCTGAAGATCGTCACCCTCGCCCAGGCGGCGAAGGAGAACCTGCCCGTCCACTCGGGCAGCGACCCGTCCGAGGTGCCCATCTCCGACAAGCTCGTCACCCAGATCATCCCGATCCGTTATGCCGACGCGACGAGGCTGAGGACGGACCTGACGCCGCTGCTCAGCGTCACGGCCTCCCTGACGGCCAACCAGGCCAGCAACTCGCTGATCCTGATCGACACGCAAACGAACATCCGCCGGATCATGCAGGTCATCCGCGCCCTCGACGGCTACATGGCCGGCGAGGGGGAGGTCAAGATCTACCAGCTCAAGTACGCCGACGCCGCCAACACGAGTCGGCTGATCACGGAGCTGTTCAAGCAGGACCAGGACCAGGCCCAGGGCCGGCGGGTGTTCATGCCCTTCGGCAGGTTCACGCGCGGCGGTCGGGGCGAGCAGCAGCAGGATCAGACGGGTGGGCGGCAGCAGAAGGTCGTCGCGGCCGCCGACGAGCGGACGAACACGCTGGTGGTCAGCGCGCCGCCGGACCTGCTGAAGGTCATAGACGCTCTGGTCAAGGAACTGGACTCAGACCCGACCGAAGAGCAGTCGGTGTTCATCTACCCGCTGAAGAACGCCCAGGCAAAGAACCTGGAGACCGTGCTGAACCAGATTTTCTCTGAGACGACCACGGCCGGGGCGCGCACCACCGGGCGCGCGGCCGTAACGCAGACACGAAGACCATTCTCGACCGGCGCCGCGGCCGCGCTGCCCGCCGGGGCGGGCGCCGGGGACCTGGCCGGCCAGGTCTTCATTGTGGCGGATGAAGACACCAACTCCCTGCTCGTTCGGACGGCGGCGAAGCACGTCGAACGCGTCAAGAAGATCCTGGCCGAGCTGGACCGGCCGATCCGGCAGGTCCTGATCAAGGTCCTCATCGCCGAGGTGACGCACGATGAGCTGCTGGACTTGGGAACGGAGTTCTCCGCCCTGAACCTCCGACTCGGGGTCACGGGCACGATGACCCTGGACGTCGGCACGGCCGCACGGAGCGGCGGCGTGCTCACCGCCGACATGGACGCGGGCCTGTCGGCGACGATCAACGCCCTGCACCGGCTGGGCAAGATGGACGTGCTTTCCCGCCCCTACATCCTCGCCAGCGACAATCAGGAGGCCGCCATCACCGTGGGCCAGGAAGTGCCTTTCATCGTGAACACCAGGACCACCGAAACGGGGCAGACCATCAACACGATCCGATACGAGGACGTGGGGATCATCCTTTCGGTGACGCCGCACATCAATCCCGAAGGGCTGGTGATCATGGACGTCGCCCCCGAGATCTCCACGCTCACCGATACGACGGTTCCCATCTCCGAGACGGTCAACGCCACGGTCATCGCCAAGCGGTCCGCGCAGACCCGGGTGGCGGTGAGAGACGGCCAGACGATCGTGATCGGCGGCCTGATGGAGAACCGCACCATTGACGATATCCGAAAGGTGCCCGGCCTCGGCGACATCCCCCTGCTGGGCCTGCTGTTTCAGAGGAAGGTCCAGAGCAAGGTCAAGACGGAGCTGCTGATCTTCCTCACGCCGCGCGTGGCCAAGCGCCCCGAGGAGCTCAGAAAGATCTCCGAGGCGGAAGAGAAAGGCAGCGAGGCCGTCCAGAACGCAGTCGAGTCCGGCGCCTTCGACAAGCACATGCGCGCCATGCGCGGCGGGGCCACCTCGCGGCCGGCGGGAGAGAGAAATGAAGAACAGCCCTAGCCTTGGGTGGCGGCTGTGGTGGATCGCTCTGGGGGTCCTCGCCGCCGGCTGTCAGATGGAAGAGGGCTCCGTTCCCGCCGAGCGGCGCCCGAGCGTCAGGATCGATCCCTGTGCCGAGCGGCTCCACGACCTCTGCGGACAGTTGCTGCTCCAGCACAGCCTGGATGGGAAGTTCCCCCCGTCTCTCGACCAACTGCCGGGGATCGGCGGGCCAGACGCAGCCCAACTCACCTGCCCCGTCTCCGGCCTTCCTTACGTGTACGCGCCGGACGGTCTGCGGATCGCCGGCCGCTCGGGCCTGCTGATTGTCTACGACGCGACGCCGTGCCATTCCGGAATGCGCTGGGGCGTCCTGGTAGACGGCCTGGGGGGCGGCAAGGCCGTGACCATGAGGGTCGTCCTGCTGCCGGAGGACTCGCTGCGCTCGGCCGCGAAGGCGAAGTAGCCGCGAGGGAAGGCCGGCGAGGTCGAGGTCACCGAGGTGCGGGACCTGCTGAGCGTGGCCAAGGTCGTGCAGAAGGCCGGCCCCATCGTCCGCGGCGACATGGTCCGCCCGGCAAGCCACTGACGCCCCTTCCGCGGCCGCGGAGCGGGGCAAGGTGATCCGGGAAATCCCGGCTTGACCCGCTTGGGCGGACACAGCACAATCCTCTCCAGAGAGCCTTCTCTCCGTTCCGCATGGCTTGTTGGCCATCTCTCCATGCCTGGGGGGCCATTGGTGCGTCAATACAACATATTGTAGTCCAACGGATTACGATGGCGCGCTTTCGCGCACGGTCATTTGGCCGACGCAGCAGAGCTCGGAGTGTCTCGGTTGGAGGTCCGAACCCGCTGGCGGCCAACTATTTCCGGTTTTCCCCTAGGCGCAATTGGGGGGGTGGAGTATAATAAAGTGCATGCTCCGACCTCTGTCCGGAGACTGACAGAGAGGGCAAGCCGGCTGAGTCGCCGGTGCTACCGCTAGGGCAGGGCGAGTCTCGCTCGCACCTTCCTGTCCGGGGGCCACGTCGGCTGAGTCTTACGGAGTTCAGTGTTATAGCTGTGCGGTTTTCTTGCCTGGATTTCGATCGGTTGCCGCGTGCTTGGCGGCGCCGAGCAGGATGGTGTGCAGTAGAACTTGTAGGACCAAGGGGTCTGGAAAAGGAGAGGACGATGGATACACAATTGACTCAGCGCGGCATCCGTTCGTGCATCGCCGCTCTTGTGATCTTGACATTCGTGCCGTGGGCCGCGGCCGCTCTGATTACGCCTGGGCAGACGATCTACGCCGTCTCAGAGCCCGACCCGAGCGGGGGGACGATCCTCGCCACCAGCGGTCCAGTGCCCTTTGCCTCAGCCACTTTCTCCGGCACGTTGACTTCCACGGTGATCTTCGGCGACACGAATAACCCGTGGGGGGGCTTGACGTTTACCTACCTCTTGGCGGACGACCCAGGCAGCGCCACGGAGATCGGCCGACTCACTACCAACGGCTTTGCCGGCTTCCAGACCGACGTGAGCTACCAATTGGGAAACGGTGTTGCGCCTGCCCTCACCGACCGCAGCATTGGGTTGGGAGACGTGGTCGGGTTCTCGTTTCTTGGTGCGCCGGTCGGACCCGGGAACCTACTGCCCGGCCAGTTCAGCGAGCTGATGGTCGTGCAGACCGACTCCTCGACGTTCGCGCAGTCGTTCTCCTCCGTGATTGACGGTGGCGTTGTTTCGGTGCCCAGCTTCGCGCCGGTGCCCGAGCCAGCCACGCTGGCCTTGCTGTCCCTGGGCGGACTTGCCCTGATCCGCCGCCGCAGGTAGCCGTTCCCCGAAACCAAATTGTCTCCAACGGGCGGGCCTGAGAGTCCGCCCGTCCTCTTGCGCGGGGCGAGGCGGGAATCACGTACGCCACCAAAGCCTTCGACTGGCGGGAGGGCCTCTCCACGCATCGTTGTGGCGAATCCCGCTGCCGCTCGGTATCCTGGCCGGCCGAACCTGCGTTGAGGCCGGCGTGGTGCCGGCGGTTCGGTGAGAAGGGCTGCAACTGCCGCCGAGCGAGGAGGAGCGATGAAATCTTCGACGCAACCATCCGGGAAGGCATTCGTTCGTATCGGCCCCGGCGGCGGGGGCGGGCAACTCCGGCCGACCATCCATCCGACCGACGCCAACGTGCTGTTCATCGTCTGCGACATGACCGGATGGTATCAGTCCATCGACGGCGGGGAGTCCTGGCGGAACATCAATCTGAAAGGCGTGGTCCGCTCGGCCGGCTTCGACCCGCAGGACCGGCAGTGCATCTACGCCGGCAACTCCGGGCTGTACCGCTCGAACGACCTGGGCCAGACCTGGCGGCTGGTCTTTCCCGCCCCGGAGAAGGTCACGGCCGAGGTCGAGTCCCGCGACCACGCGGACCATCGCTACGAGTCCGGCGACAACTGGCCGGGCGGGCTGGTCCTGGGAATCGCCGTGGACCCGGACGATTCGAACCGCATCCACGTGGCGATCTACCGCCCGGCCGGCGAGAGGGGCGAGCTGCTGCTGTTCAGCTCGGAAGACTACGGCAAGTCCTTCCGGCAGCTTGCCCGGATCGACGGCGTCCAGCCGCGCGGGGCCGTCGGCGACAACCACGCCGTGCGCCTGCTGCACGTGGACCGCGACTCGCCCGCGGGCGAGCGGCAGCTCTACCTGGTCTTGCCGGGCGGGCTGTATCGTATCTCCGCTGCCACCGGCGAGCTGGAAGGGCCGGCCCTGCCCGAGGGAGTCGAGGGGATTCTCCACGCCTCCGTCGGGCGCGATCCGCGGCGCAAGCTGCCGGTCTTCTACGTGACCACCCCGGCCCGGTGGGCCGACGCCGGCACGCTGATCGGTGGGGTGTATCGCAGCGACGACCGGGGGGCGACCTGGCGGCAGATCCACAACGGCCTGCTGGCGGGCCTGCACGCCCCCGGCGTCGGCAGGCCGCCGCAGTTCACCTGCATCGCGACCGCGGCCGGCAACCCCGACGTCGCCTACGTGGAGTGCCGCGACCACCGCGAGAAACCGGACGAGCAGGCCGCCTACGGCCATCCCTTCGGCGTGTTCAAGACCGCCGACGGCGGGGCGAGCTGGTCGTGGTGCTACCGCACCGCCTGGGACGAGCGGGCGCTCAACGTCACGCGCGAGTGCTGGATCACGCGCTGGAACGGCGCCGGCCACGGCGGCTCGGCCATCCACCTGGCGGTGGCGCCTTCGGACCCGAACGTCGTCTGGCGCGTCACGGCCATGTGCAGCTTCCGCAGCACCGACGGCGGGAAGACCTGGCAGGAGACCTACTCCCGCTGGCGGTCGGACGGCTCGGCCGTCACCAACGGCATGGACGTGACCACGACCTACGGCGTCCACTTCGACCCGCACGTCCCCCGGCGCCTGTTCATCAGCTACACCGACATCAGCCTGTGGCGGTCCGAGGACGCCGGAAAAGGCTGGTGGCTCAGCCGCGGCGGCATACCGCTTCCGTGGCGGAACACCTGCTACTGGCTTCTCTTCGACCCGGATGTCCGCGACCGCATGTGGAGCGTCTGGTCCGGCTGCCACGACCTGCCCCGGCCGAAGATGTTCGGCGGGGATTGGTCCACGCGGGCCGGCGGCGTGGCCTTCAGCGGCGACGGGGGAAAGTGTTGGCAGCCGGTCACCGCCGGCATGCCCGACAACGCCGTGCCCACGCACATCGTGCTGGACCCGGCCAGCCCCGTCGGCGCCCGCCGGCTGTACGTGGCCGCGTTCAACCACGGCGTCTTCCGCTCCGACAACGACGGGCGGAGCTGGCGGCTGGTCAACGACGGCATCGACCCGGCCAACCTGTACGCCTGGCGGCTGGCCCTTGCCGCCGACGGCACGCTGTATCTCTGCGTCGCCCGCGGCGGCAGCGAGGAGGGGCCCTACGTCGACGGCGCGGTGTACCGCTCGGCCGACCGCGCCGACTCCTGGCAGCGGGTGAAGATGCCCCCCGTCACCAACGCCCCCAACGACCTGGCGGCCGACCCGCAGGATCCCAAGCGGCTCTACCTGGCGTGCTGGCCGGCGACCGTGGACGGAAAGCCCGTCGGCGGCGGGCTGTGGGCCAGCGACGACGCCGGCGGCTCCTGGCGGCGCCTGCTGGACGAGAAGCTCCACTGCTACGCCGTCACCGTCGATCCGTCCGACCCCAACCGGCTCTACGCGTGCGGCTTCAACAGCGCGATCTTCCGCAGCGACGACCGCGGGGCGAGCTGGCGGCGGCTGGCCGGATACAACTTCAAGTGGGGCCATCGCGTCATCCCCGACCCCTGCGACAAGGAGATGATCTACGTGACCACCTTCGGCGGTAGCGTCTTCCACGGCCCCGCCGACGGCACCGGCGCGGCATTTGAGGACATCGTCGCCCCGGACAAGTAGCCGCGGGGGCCACCCCGCGGCCAAGCGCGCCGCTCGTGCGGAACGCTGAGGACGGGACATGCGGGCTCCCGGTTTGCCGTTTTTCTATCTGTAAAAGCTTATGAAAACGGGAATTAGATAAAAACAGGTTTTCCCTTGAAGTTTGGCATTTGTTAGGTATCATCTCACGCGTGCTAACTTGCCGGGCATGCCGGCGCACATCAAGGAAAGGGTGGCGCTTCTGCGGCCGGGGCGCTTGCGGCCCGGTTGAGGCGCCGGCAGCGATGAGCGGCGATTGACGCTGTTCCGATGGCCGGCAGGATCAAGGAGCGATGCGATGACGGAACTGCGAGACACCGTGGCTTACTGCGGCCTGATCTGCGGCGTTTGCCAGTGGGCGGGCAAGTGCGACTGCCGGACGGCTCCCAAGCCCGAGGAAGCCAACTGCTATCAACGCAACTGCTGCATCGGGAAGGGCATCGACGGCTGCTGGGAGTGCGCGGACTTCCCCTGCGGCAACGGCTACTTCAGCGAGGACCACGCCGGATGGCGCGGGCTGTGCGTCGCCTCCGTTCAATACGCCAGGGACCACGGGGCGGAGGCGCTGGTGGATCTGGTGGTGCGGAAGCACGGCTCGCGCGTGAATTACGGCCCCTACATGCACAAGAGCCCGGAAGAGGTGCTGCGAATCCTGCAAGCTGCACCCGCCGAGACCAAAGCGCCGCCCGGCTGGCGCGTGGCCGAGGGGCAGTGGACCGTCGACGACGCCGGGCGGATCGTCGGGGGATCGGCCGGCAACGCCTACATCTACCGCCAGGAAGAGCACGCCGACGACGTCCGCGTCACCGCCACCATGCAGGCGGTCAAGGGGATCGAGATCACCGTCTGGATCTGCGGCTCGCCGGGGCGGGTCGAGCGGGACGGCTACACCCTGGCCGTGTCCACCGAAAAAGCCAAGCTCCAGCGCATGGTCGAGGACGTGGTCACCGATCCGGCCGTCACCATCCAGCCCGGCCGGGACTACGTGCTCAGCTTCGAGCGGCGCGGGGCTCACTTGCGCGGATTCCTCGGCGGCTCGAACGAGCCGTTCATCGAGTGGGCCGACCCGGAGCCCCTTCGCGGCGAAGGCCACCGGACGCTGGGCTTCTACATCTGGGACGGCACCCTCGCCGTCTCGGACGTCAAGGTCGAGGACCTGACGGACTGAGCCGCCCGTCGCCGCCGGGGACAGGTCCAGACGCGGGGGGAGTCCACGAACTGCACGAGGAGTCCACGGATTACACGAATTGCACGAACTAAACAGACTTGCTGAAGAAGAAGAGAACATTCGCGTAATTCGTGGACTGATCCGCCTGTCCCGGCTCGCCAGAGCGACGCCGTGGCAAGCCCGTCGCGCCGCCCGCCTGCAAGCTGGTGGGCAGGGGAGCGGGCAGATGTGTCATTCGTGTTCCCACTCGTTGCGACGTGTGGAAACCGTGGCCGAGTTCACTGTTCACACATCGCCGCGGTGCGCGTAGAGTAATGACCGCGAGAGGCGAGCTGTCCACGGGCTGGGAGTTCGGCATGGAAGGCTTCCTGGCGATCGTTGCATTCTGCGGGACCTTCGCCGGCAAATGGGAAATCAACCAGATCGCTCGGAAAGAAATGAAACGTGTCAGCGTTGCTTTTAGGGGGTGCACGGCCATGACCACTCTCGGCCTACGGGATCCGTCGCGGGCGGCGATGTTCGTCCTGCTGCTGGCGGCGGCGGGCTGCAGTCACACCACTCCGTACTATCGCCCCGACGTGACTCCGCTGGCGAACGTGACGGCCGCGGACGCGGAGGTCCTCCACCGGGTCGTCCTCGTCGGCGACGCCGGCGACACCGAGGCGGACTCCTCGGTCTTCGCCAGCCTGGGGCGGTGGGCCGGGGAAATGCCGGAGCGGACCCTGATCATATTCCTCGGCGACAACATCTATCCGGCCGGGATGCCCGAGGAAGGACACCCGGATCGAAAGGACGCCGAGCGGCGGCTGTCGCCTCAACTGGCGGCGATCAAGGAAAGCGGCGCCCGCGGGCTGTTCCTCTCCGGCAACCACGACTGGGGCAACGACCGCCCGGGCGGGCTGGAGGCCATCAGTCGGCAGGAGGCGTACGTCAACGCCGCCCTGGGCGGCGAGGGCAACTTCCTTCCCAGGGGCGGCTCCCCCGGCCCGGTGAAGCTGGACTTCAGCGGAGTGCGGATCATCGTTCTGAACACGGCATGGTGGCTGCACGAGGAGGGAGCGGCCGCGGCGTCCGACCCGGCCGCGGAGAAGGACCTGATGGTGGAGGGCCTCCAGCGGCTCCTGGCCGGGGCCGACGGCCGGGACGTGCTCGTGGCGGCCCATCACCCCCTGGCCTCCCACGGGACGCAGGGCGGGTTCTATGACTGGAAGGACCACCTGTTTCCGAGCACCCATCTGGCCCGGGGGCTGTGGATCCCGACACCGATCCTGGGGTCGCTCTATCCTCTCTTGCGGAGCCTCGTGTACAACAAGCAGACCCTCGCCGGCAGGGAGTATAAGGAGATGACCAAGCGGCTGACGGCCGCCCTGTCGGCCAACCGCCCGCTGGTGTACGCGGCCGGGCACGACCACGGCTTGCAGGTTCTGGACGGCGGAGACGCGGCCGAATACATGCTGGTCAGCGCCCTGGGGCTGGACGTGGGGGCCGCCCTGGGCCACGGCGACGACACGCTGTTCGCCCACCTGCATCCGGGCTTCATGGCCGTCGACTTCATGGCCGGCGGGAAGGTGCTGCTGCGCGTGATCGAGCCGGGCGACGACGGCGTCGTCTTCTCCAAGTGGATCAAGGGCGGCGAGTAGGTCTATCGGAAGCGCACCTCCCGGAGGGATTCTGGTATATTGGCCCCGCGCCCCGGCGGGCGTGGGCGCTGCGGCCGGCCGCTCGGCGGCGAGAGCCGGGAAGGCGTTGAAAGCACCATTGTCTCAGCGAAAGGAGTTCGAGCATGCGTTTTGCGAGCGTGGTTTTGCTGACGGTCGTGACGGGGGCGGCTACCGGGTGCGCGGGGGTCGACCCGGCCGGGCTGCCTCGCCCGGAGGGCCTGCCTAACCTGCAAATGGCCGAGTGGAAGGGCCTGGACGGCGCCGATTGGGGCCCGCCCGCACGCGACGCCGGCCGGACGTACCGCCCGGCCAAGGCCGGCAGGGCCGCCAGAATCGTCGTGCCCGTCTGGTGGGGAAAGACCCCCCGGCCGCCGGAGGCAGCGGTCTACCTGCTGACGGTCAGCTACAAGGACACCGCGACAAAGCCGGTGGTCTTCTCCTCCCACGCCGGCGTGGCCGGGTATTGGGGCCCGAGCGAGGTGCACCGCTTCGGCGGCCTCGGCGACGGCCAGTGGAAGACCGCCCAGGTGCCCATCTCCTGGGACCTGGTCATGCGCAAGAACGCCCCGGGCGATTTCACGGAGCTGTTCATCCGCGCCGACAAGGATCTGCCGGTCGAGTCGATCGCCTTCTCCCCGGCCGGCGAGGCGGCAGAGGCCGCGGCCGAAAGGTATTTCCGCGAGACGCGGGAGTGGGTCGCCCGCGTGCAGGCAGAGAAGCGCAAAGGCGCCGACCTGGGCGGCAAGCAGACGCCCGTCATCGCCCCGCCGGCGTCGGCGAAGGACCCGGCCGTGGTGTACACGCGGACGTACACTTCCACGCTGATGCCGAACTCGGCCCCGCAGGCCGGCGAGTCGTTCCGGTCGCTGAAGCTGCGGATGGCCCGTAACGAATACGAGACGGCCGCGTTCGGCGTCTACGCCAACGGCAAGGACCTGAAGGGAGTCAATTTCACCGTCGGCGAGCTGACCGGCCCGGCCGGAAAGCTCGCCTGCGAGATCGACTGCCGCACGGCCGAGTACGCCGCCGTCGTCAGGAGCTCGCGGGCACGGCAGAAGTCGTATCGCATGTTCCCGCAGCGGATGTGGCCGGCGTATCCGGTGGACATACCCGCCGGCAGGTCGCACTGGTTCTGGGTGACTCTCAAGACGCTGGGCCAGGCCAGCAAGCCCGGCCGCTACGCCGGGCAGGTTCGCATCACCGCCACCGCCGCCGACGGGTCCGTCAAATGCGAGATGCCCATCCAGGTGGAGGTGGTGCCCGTGACGCTGCTGACCATGCAGCAGGCCGGACTGGACCACGGCTCCTGCACGGGCGGACTGTGCACTCTCCAGGAACTCAAGACGCTCTTTGAGTTCAACCACACCGGCATGCACATCTGGTTCGGCGGGGCCCAGCCGCAGATGACCGTCCGCAAGGGCAGGCTCATGCAGGACTGGTACTACCTGGACGACTGGATGGCCTACGCCGTCAACAAGCTGGGAATGACGCACATCTTCTGGTTTCTCGGCGGCGACCCGCTGGGCTTTCCCGACACGCTCAACCTCGAGCGCGACCTCTACCGTGCCCGGGAAGGCGACCGCAACGCCCTCCGCCGGGCCTTCCTGGACAAGACCAACGCCAACCCGCACAAGGTCATTCCCGAGCTGCGCGAGCTGTACGTGGAGTGGGTCCGCCAGGCGGCCGAGCACGCCGCCGCCGGCGCCTGGCCGAAGAAGATCATCGTCCACCCCTTCGACGAGCCGAACAAGTGGGCCGGCCGGGGGAAGTGGGACAACCCGTTCCACGAGGTCATCGGCGCCGGCCCGTGGATCAAGCCGCACTTCCGCGACACCTGCCAGTTGATCCGCAAGGGCGCCGCCGGCCACGACAACATCCTCATCGGTGCCGACGTGTACAGCCCGTCGGCGGGGCTGGTGTTCCTCAGCGACATCGACGTCTTCTGCACGAACGCGATCCACGCCGACCAGAAGATGGGCGACACCGTCCGCACGGCCGGCAAGCAGTTCTGGCAGTACGGCGGCTGCAACGACCAGGCCTCGGCGTATGACGTGCGGCTGCGCTTCGGCTTTTACTTCGGCGCCTACGACAGCCGCGGCTCGCTGACGTGGGCGTACAACACGCTGCCGCGGTTCGACACCAGCGAAGGCGGCGGCTGGGGCTTCGGCTGGTACACCCCATTCGGCACCGTGCAGACGCCCTTCATGATCGGCCTGCGCGAGGCCTACGACGACCGCCGCTGGGTCGAGACGTACAGGAAGCTCCCCGGCGCCAAGGACTCCGCTGCCGAGGCGCTGCTGGCCGAGATCGGCCGGCAGGCCATCGCCCAGCGCCACGACCGCTCGGCCGCGAAGGACTTCACCGAGCGAATGCAGCGGCTGGAGAACCTCGACCGCTGGCGTGATCAGATCATCGACGTGATGGTGAAGGACTAGACCGGTCACAGGAACGTTTACGCGGTGTGACGAGGCTAGGTTGCGTCTGCGCGGGCGGCGAGGAGTCCACGAATTACACGAATTGCGGCGAATTTCGCGAATTGCCTCTTTTTCTTGAGCTGGCTTTGTCTAGTTCCCGGCTGTCCCGGCGCGCCGCCCGCCTGCAAGCTGGTGGGCAGGGGATCGGGCAGGTGGGAAGGGAGCGGGCGATCGTGAAACGTCTCCGAGAGGTGGCGGTGGTGCTGCTGGGGGCGGTGGCCCTGGCCGGCAGCGCGGCCGCGGGCGAGCGGGCGCTGCGCCTGTGCGATTTCGAGACGGGCGAAGACGTGAAGGCGTGGGACTTCGTCGCCGGCACGCCGCGGCTGGTCGGCGAGGGCGTCGTCCACGGGCGGAAGGCGCTGGAGATCAGCTTCGACCCGAAGGGGCGGTACAGCCCCGCCTATATCACCTGGCGGCGGCCGCGGCGCGACTGGTCCGGCTTCGACGCCCTGGTCCTGGACGTGCTCAACCCCAACGCCGGGCCCATCCGGGGCTACGTCCTCATCGCCGACCAGGCCTGGGCCGACAAGGGCCGCACGTACTGGAACCGCCACAACGCCTCGGTCACCTTCGCCCCCGGGCGGACGCGCTGGGTGATCTCCGTCGGCGGCCTGTTCCGCGGCGAGGCGGGCAGCCGCAACAACGACATCAAGCGCGACATCGACCCCGACAGCATCGTCCGCGTGGATTTCGGCTTCGGCAACAAGGGCTCGGCCGGGCGCGTGGTGATCGACGACCTGCGGCTGGTCAAGGTCGACCGGCCCGCGGGCGTGTGGGCGTTCGACTTCGGCCCGCCCAGCCAGTCGGTCATGCTCGGTTGGACGGGCATCTCCCACAAGACCGCCTACACCAAGGCCCGCGGCTTCGGCTGGGGCCCGCGCGGGGGCGCGCCCTGGGACGGCGCCGCCCGGGACACGACCTTCGGGGCGGCGCTGCTGCGCGACTTCTGCGAGGCCGGCGGCTATCGCTTCCGCATCGACCTGCCGGCGGGGCGGCATCGCGTGACCGTATTCTACGAAAACTCCGGCTACTGGGGCGGCGAGCAGGCCATGCACGCCAAGCGGCGGATCCTGGCCGGCGACCGGGAAGTCTGGTCCGAGACGCGAGCCGACGGGGCCGCCCACGCCCTGTACCGCTTCGAGGACATCGAGCCGGTCGGCGTGGACATATGGGACACCTACATGAAGGGCGAGCTGGCCCGACCCGTCGTTTTCGAGGCCGAGGCCGGCCGCGACGGGCTGACCCTCGCCTTCGCCGCCGACCGCCCCTGGGGCAGCAAGCTGGCCGCCCTGGCGATTCACCGCAGCGGCGATAAGAAGGCGGCGGCGTGGCTGGCCGGCCAGCTTGAGGCGCTGGCGGCGGAGTTCCGCGGCAAGGCGGTCTGCCTGGACGCACCCGCGGCCGCGTTCCGCCCGGCGGCGGCGTGGCAGGGGCGTGCCGTTCTCGCCTGGCCGGTTGGCGTCGCCCACGACGTACGGCCGAACTCCCTGCCGCCGGCGGGCGCCCCCGGCCCGCAGGAACTGGCCCTTTCGCGCCTGGGTGTGCGCGGCGAGATGGAGGCGTTCTGCGTGGCCGTCCGGCCGATGCAGCCGCTGGGCCGCTGCCGCGTCGCCTTTCGATGGCTGGCCGGCCCGGGCAAGCTGCCCGCCGAGGTGCGGGCGGTGTGGTACAACACCTCCCGCGGCTTCGGCTCCATCGCCTACCGCGTCATGCCGCACACGTTGCGAGAGGTTTCCAGCCTGGACCTGCCCAAGGACCTGAGCCGCGAGCTGATCGTCAAGGTCCGCGTGCCGCACGACGCCGCGCCCGGGGAGTACCGCGGCGAGCTGACCATCGGCGGGCGCCAGCCGGTCTGGCTGCGGGTGCCGGTGCGCCTGAAAGTCGCCGCCGTCACGCTCGATCGCGATACGCCATTCCGCATGGGCTTCTACGGGCTGATGCCGCCGCGGATGATCCCGCAGCAGCGTCGGTGGGGGGTTCTGGACGAGACCCTCGGGATGCTCCGGGAATACGGCATGAACATGGTGGCCGGCGGCCCGAGCTGGCGGCTGAGCGGCTGGAAGGACGGCCGGCCGGAGATCGACTTCGGCGAGTGCGACCGCTTCTTCGCCTTATTGCGCAAGCACGGCTTCACCGGCCCGATCAACGGCTACGGGGGATTGCGCTTCGGCGGCCTGCACGACCGCTACCAGAAGGGCCGCTCCGGGGAGAAGGCCGAGCGCGACAGCGGCCTTCCCTACGCCGAGGCGCTGCTGCGGGCCTGGCGGGCGGTGGACGCCCACGCCGGCGCCAACAACTGGCCGACCATCTGGTACGCCATGTGCGACGAGACCCGCGTCCGCGAGGTCGCCGAGCGCGAGCTGGAGTTCATGAAGATGATGGCCGCCGTCAGCGCGGCTTTCCCGAAGACCCTCCGCACCAGCGGCAGCTACAGCGTCGACTTCGGCAGCCGCCCGGCCGACCCCGGCAACATGCTATACTGGCACCAGCGCTTCTTCGAGGCCCTCGACGTCAGTTGCCTCAACCGCCACGACGCCGGCGTCCTGGCGGAGGCCCGCCGCCTGGGCAAGGAAGTGCAGATCTACAACCAGGGCCGCAGCCGCTACTCCTTCGGCCTGTATCAGTGGAGCGAGTTCCGCAAGGGCATCACCGCCCGCACCCAGTGGCACCTCAACATCCTGCACGGCTATCAGTTCTTCGATCTGGACGGGCGCGAGCCCGACACCGCCATGATCTGCTACGGCCGGCGGGGCCTGTACCCGACGATCCACTTCGAGCGCTGCCGCGAAGGGGCGGAGGACTTCTACCTGTACAACACCCTCTGGAAGCGCATCCAGCGGCAGCGCCGGCAGGGCCGGGAAGGGCAATCCCTGGACGCGGCCGAGAAGCTCCTGGAAGACGCGGCCGCCAAGGTGAAGCTCAATCAGCGGCGCGGGCCGGCCGGCTTCGACCCCGACAGATTCAAGGCCCAGGTCGTCTCGGCCATCGAGCAGTTGAGCGGCGACGAGTGACCCGCCCCGAGCGCGCGCGGAGCCGGCGGAATCTCAAACGGCAAGCCCCGCCGGGGCTCGTTGGCGATACAATGCCCCGGGGGGCCCGCCTGACAACTGTGGGGCAGGCGGGCCGACGGGTCGGCGAGAGCGTGTTGCGGGGGTGAGAACCCGCCAGAGGTGAGATGATGGCAGCGGATCGTCTGAAAATGCACGCACACCCGACGATGCGGCAGCCGACGATGCTGCTGGGGTTTTCCGGGTGGATGGACGGCGGCGAGGTCTCGACCGGCACCGTCGAGACCC
>CAYNYF010000004.1:40098-80243 GCA_964401385.1 uncultured Planctomycetaceae bacterium
CCACCTGCTTGAGCTTGGCCGCGGTCGTGTCTGCCTCGTGCTTGCCGTTGACGTACACGCGCAGGCGCGTCCGGCCGGCGGGGCGCTGGCCTCCGGCGGCGAATCCGTAGGGGAACTGGGCGTCCTGGGCGGTGAAATTGACGAACACGAACGCCCGCCGGCCGTCGGGAATCTCCCAGGCGCTGCCGGATACGGGCGGGTGAGGGACCTCCACCGATACCATCTGCTTGCCGTCCCAGCGTTTGAACTCCCAGATCTGATCCGGCAGCGGCACCGGCTCGACCCGCAACATCTCGCCGAAGCTCAGGTACGGCAGCGCCGGACCGCTGTGCATGGCCGTGACCGCCGCCAGCAGCTTGAGCTGGCTGGGGTCGAGCTTCCCCGGCCGCGGCAGCAGGTTGTCCTTGCCGCGGGTGCCCAGCAGTTGCCACCACGCCATGTTGGTGGATGGGGCCACCCCGGCCAGGAAATATCGGCCGGTCTGGAGGATCATGTAGGGATCGGGCCGGCAACTGTGCTGGACGTCGATGCACAGGGCCCTGGCCAGCGGGTGATAGACGAAGGCGAAGGCCGGCACCACATGGCTGCCGCGGCCCGCCGCCGGCCACTTGGTGACGTGACCGGCCCGGGAGACGTACGAGTCCAGCTCCGGCAACAGCAACTCCTGGGGGTCTTCCAGCGACGTGGCGAACTGGGGATCGACGGCCCGGCCGGCCTTGCGCGTCTCGGCAATGATGCGGCCGATGGCCTTGATGGTCCAGGCGCCGGGACCGGGCGGATGCCCGTGGTCGCCGCTGTAACAGTCCGGGCAGCTCCCCCCGTTCATCTGGTCGAATTCGAATAGGGCGAAGCCCGCCCCGGCCAGCTTGCGGGCGGTCTTGACAAAATGTTCCCGCGTGAAGGAATGGGCCGGGCACATGAACGCGCACGTCCCGTCCCAGTCGGCGACGGGCTTTCGAATCAAGGCCTTGCCGTCGCGCCCGACCACACAGATTTCTCTGGCCCGCTGGTCGAACTGCCTGGTCAGGTCGAACCCGATCACGTGGTAGGACCGGCCGGGCTTGGCCTCGCGCCGGATCATCCACTTCAGCCCCGCGACCATGGCCATGCCGCGGCCCGGCTCGGGCCGGACCGAGTCGAACATGGCCTTGACCGCCCGGTCCGACGGATACATCGGAAAGTAGAACGGCGAGCAGTACGACCCGTGGCGTTCCCAGCCGCGGACGTCCAGCATGATCCCGGCCGCCCCGGTCGCCTGTCTCCAGCTCCGCACCACCTGCGGCCACTTCTCGATGGGCACCACGTGCGGGCCGCTGCCCAGCGGGCGGAAGCTGCCGCCCAGCGTGAGCAGGCCTTGGCGGAGCCACTTCGGCGGAGCGGCCTGGCCGGTCTTGGGCCTGGCCCACCACTGTTGCCGGGCCCACTTGCGGTACGTCGCCGCGGCCGACATCCAGTCGCCCCCGCAGGCCAGCAGGGCGACCGGCGAACTGCGGAAGCCCCGCCCCGGCACGAAAGGTCGCCTGTGCGTCAGGCCGAACTGGATGCGGTCCCTGGGCCGGCTGAATATGCCGACGAAGTCCTTGGGCCGGCCGCCCGTGTCCCGCACCTGGAGGGACAGCCCGCCCCGATCATCGTAGTACGCCATGAACTGCATCGAGGCGTTGCCGGGGTAGGTCCGCAGGTTCCACGGGTGCCGCAGCAGCCCCTCGCGGCCGGAGACGTACCCGTCGCCGCCCGGCATGAATAGCTTGACCGTCCGGGCGCTGTCGCCCAGCCTGCCGCGCAGCAGCAAGCGCGGGAAGCGGACTTCCTCCAGGATCTTTCCCGAGCCATTGTCCACTTCGATGGCGGCGATCAGGCCCTGGGCGCGGGCGGCGAACGAGACCTTCACACTGACTGCCTGTGGGCATTTGTATGTAACGATCAGCTCTTTGCCGCTCTCGCCTTCGGCCAAAGTCATCGCACTGGCGTCGTCGCTGCTGAGCGATGCGGAGATCGACCTGTCCGGATCGGTGAGCTTGAAAAAGAACATGGGCTGGGCGGCGGCGGCGGCGAACTCGCGCCCCGTGACCTGCAATGAGAGCAGCCGGCCGCTAACCCGGTCGACCGAGAGGGAAATGCCGCCTCCGCTCACCTTCGCCGGCCCAACCTCGGCGCCCCAGGCGGCCGGGGCCAAGCCGGCCGCTAGAATCGCCGCCAACAGCACCGCCCGCCAGAGGGCCGCCCTCGCGCTCGTCGCCGTTGCTGACTCCCTGTTCATAAGAATGCTCCCGGATTGATGCGACACTCTCGCTCGCCCGCCTCGTGCTGAGCAGGCCGGGCTCCGCCGCCTGCCGGAGATGATATCGCATCGCCCCGGGCATCTCAGAAATTTTCGCGGAGTCCACGCCTCCAAGCGCCGGCGGGGCCGCGGCCAAATCTGTTTGCAGAAACGTCCCGCGCCCGGCAATATGCCCTCCGGCCGCCCGCCAGCGGCGCGGGCTATCGGAAAGACCAAGATGCCGATGCGGTTGTCACTGTCGCGGAGGAAGCTGACATGATCATCGACGCCCACGTGCACGCCGGCCACTCCGACGCGCTGGCCCACTCCTGGGACAGCTTTGAGGATATCGACATCTCGCTGCGGCGAATGGACCGGGCGGGCATCGACCAGGCGGTGGTGCTGCCCATCGGCAATACGGGCATGCGGCAGCGCAATCGCGAGCTGGCCGAGATTGTCCGGGCCCATCCGGAAAGGCTGCACGGGTTTGCCAAGGTCAGTCAGGCCGAGGACGCCGGGCGGGTGCGGCCGATGCTGGAGGAGGCCTTCGGCGACCTGGGCCTGCTCGGGCTGAAGCTGCACGGCCACCCCAACCGCGAGATCATGGAGGCCGTGGATCGCTACCGCCGCCCGCTGCTGGTCGACGTGGCCGGCGAGGTCTACGGCCTGCGGTACGTGGCCGAGGGGTACCCGCGGGTGCCGATCATCGTCGCCCACATGGGAAAGTTCTGCTGCATCGACACCGACGTCCGGGTGATGACGATGTGGCTTGCCAAGCGCTACGCCAACGTTTACTTCGACACCTCCACGGTCATGGACCACGAGGCGCTGGAGATGGCCGTGGCCGAGGGGCTCTGTCACAAGATGATCTTCGGCTCCGACTCACCCGGCGTCCACTGCGGCGTCGAACTGGCGCGGATTCAACAATTGGACCTCACCGGCCAGCAGCGCGACCTGGTGCTCCGGGCCAACATCGCCGGCCTCATCGGGATCGGGCAGTGAAGCCGCCCGGCCCGCCGCCCGCGCCCTGCGCCGGCCTACCCCGATGCGATTGGCGCTGCCCCGTACGCCTGCTCGCATTCTCAGCGGCGGCTTTGAGTGAAGCAGGCGTCCACGAGTGGGGGAGAGCTGTCACGGATGTGGACATCGGGGCGACTACCTGAGCACAAGCGCCCGCGTGTGGAAGCCGTGCCGTTCAGTTGGCACCGCGGCGCCGTCGCGGTGACGAGGGGATGTGAATGCAGCCCGCGTTCACTCGCCCAAGGGGTCCGGCGGACGCCTTCCGGAGCGGACTAGCTCTGCAAGTACCTGGTAGGCAACCTATCCCCGCCCGTATTTGCCCGCGGTATGAAACGAGTATCCCGCAACCATCTGCCTGTACATATCTCGCAGGTCTTGGGGAAGAGAATCCCTGGCGGCCAGATATTTCTCGCTCCTCTGAAAACGGTATGACGGCTTATCGCGCAAGCGTACTGCCTCGCTTCGGATCACTCATGAAGGGTTTCGGGCGTGAACCCAGTGAGTTCTGACAGGCGACGCATCGCATCGCGAGGTCTGCCGCCGTGTGAACGCAACCATGCCGGCGGGGCCTTGGGATTCGCTGAGATCCAGGCCGTATCGGTTCCACGTGCGCCGCCGTGCTGCGATTGGATGTTGCCCGTCTCGTGCCACTGATGAAGGATCTCTGACTTCTCCAATACCCAACAATGCGCGTCAAAGGAGGTGACACCCAAGCACACAGCAATTTCGTAGTTCTGGTTCCGGAGTTGCTGGAACTTGTACGATCCATTTTTCCAGAGAGTACTGAACTTGATCTCCACCCGCTTGTTCTCGACCAATCTGTCGGCATCAGAATCGGGGCTTCTGGTCACGTTGAACCCTCGGGCCGCAAGCCAGCCCGCCACCAGTTGCTCACCAATCTTACCTCTCTGGCGCGACGGTCGCGTCTTTATCCAAGAGAAGTGAGAACCCTTCCACTCGTCGTCGACTGTGGGGTATTTACCCTCCAAGCTGGTGGCCTTATTGACGAGCAAGCTGACGTCAGGATCCTGGATTTCCACGCTGGCGTCTTTCTTGGAATTAGAAAAGGGTTGCCCGTGGAAGGTCTTCATGGCAAGGCGTATACCCGTGAAATCGGGGCTTCGCAAAGGCCAAACGTTTCGCCATCACTCTCACGGCCTCTTCGTTTGAGTCGATCAGGACCGCGCTTCTTCCATTACTCACAGCCGCTTCGCCGGTTGTACCGCTGCCTGCAAAGAAATCTAGAACCTTATCCCCAGGGTTCGAGTGTATGCGCACAATGCGGTTCATAATGCCCAATGGCTTCTGCGTGGGGTATCCCGTCCGCTCCTTGCCGTTTGTGGGTACGATCGTATGCCACCAAACGTCGGTAGGTGTCTTTCCTCGCGCCGCCTTCTGGTTTGTGAGAAGCCCCGGAGCCATGTATGGGATTCGGTCCATGTCCTGAAACCGAAAGGTGTAGCTATCCGGATTCTTCGCATACCAGAGAATACTGTCGTGCTTGGCGGGCCACTTGCTCTTACTTCTCGCCCCATAGTCGTAGGCCCAGATGATCTCATTGATGAAGGAGTCGCGACCGAACAAGCCATCCAGCAGAACCTTACAGTAGTGGACCTCCCGATAGTCGAGATGCACGAAGAAGCTTCCACAAGGATCAAGAAGGCGGTGAGCTTCCTCCAGCCTTGGCTCGATGAAGGCCAAGAAGTCATCGAAACTGTCGGCAAAGGCTCGCATGCCGACCTTCACGGTTCGGTACCGTTGGCCCTTGAAGCCATTTCTATCGCCTTCTGAATCGCGGATTGTTTGAATCTGGGTACTCGCCTGAGTCTTTCCGGTATTGAATGGCGGGTCGATGTAGATAAGGTCGAAAGAACGATCTGGGAAGTCCTTGAGGACGTCCAGATTGTCACCGAGATATATGTCCAGGTTCACGTCCATCATTGTATCTTCAAGCTACCAGACAGCACGGTTTCGCCGGCGCAAGCCTAATCAGGACGGGACGTACCGACGCAAGGATAGCGTCGAAACACTCCCGACACTATGACTTTTCGGGAGTTGGTCGTGCACGGCGCCGAAACGAGCTGGCGCGGATTCAGCAGTTGGACCTCACCGACCAGCAGCGCGACCTTCTGCTCCGGGCCGACATCGCCGGCCTCATCGGCATCGGACAGTGAAGCCGCCTTCCCCGCCGCCCGCCGGGGCCCTGACCTATCCCCAGTTCGCCGAATGGGGCCGGGATCTGACAACCGCGTGGGTGGCGACAGCCCCGACGGGGCGTGTCTGTTAGCCCCGTGCGGCAGCACGGGGCAAGTGAAGTTCATCGACGCCCGCAACCGCGCGAGTGCCTCCTCGTAAGCTTCTCGAGCCCGGCCTCCCTGCACGGGCTTGCACTGGGGCTTCATTGTTGCCAGCATATCGGCCAGGGCCGCCCCGGCCGGCGTGGCCGGGCGGCATCCGAAAGGACTGTCCGGTAAGAGGCTTCCCGAATGAAGGAACACCGAGGCAAGGCGGTGGTCTTCACCCGGCCGCGGCGGGCGGAGGTCCACGACGGCGTGCGCTTCCCCGAGATGGACGACGAAGGCGTGGTCATCCGCACCCGCTACAGCGTGATCTCGCGCGGCACCGAGCTGGACCTGTACACCAACCAGATGCACGGCCGCGGCGAGAACGCGCAGTGGTACCCGCTGCTGCCGGGGTACCTGCCCTGCGGGGAGGTGATCGAGGTCGGATCGAAGCTGACCCACCTGAAGGCGGGCGAGCTGGCGATCGCCTCGAACCTGTTTGCCGGCTTCGACGAGCGATACTGCTGCGCCTGGGGCGGGCACTGTGAGTACAGCGTGGTCAGCCGCCACAGCCACCCCGCCCACGCCGGCCGGCGGGCCGTGAAGGTGCCCGACGGCGTCGCGGCCAGGCACGCGCCCCTGGCCGTGCTGGGGGCGGTGGCCAGGAAGGGCGTTGAGATGAAGGTCCGACCGGGCGCGGGCGAGACGGTGCTGGTCGTCGGCCAGGGGGTGATCGGCAACTTCGCCGCCCAGCTCTGCCGACTGGCCGGGGCACGTGTGATCGTCGCCGACCTGGAGGAATCTCGGCTGGAAATCTCCCGGGCCTGCGGCATGGAAGAGACCGTCAACGCCTCGGCCGAGCCGCTGGCCGAGGCCGTCGCCCGCCTGACCGACGGCCGAGGGCCTGATGTCGCCATCGACGTCACCGGCGAGCCGTCCGTGCTGGCCGGGCTGTTCCGGCTCACCCGCCCCGGCGGGCGCGTCCACGCCCAGGGCATGTACCTCCAGGAGGTGAGCCTGTACTTCCCCGAGACCCTCTTCGGGCGGGACCTGACGCTGTCGGCCACGTGCGGCGAGCAGCCGGCCGACGTGGCGGCGGTTCTCGCGCTCATGGCCGAGGGGCGGCTGGTCTATAAGCCGCTGCTGAGCGACGTGGTGCCGGTGGCCTCGGCCGCGGAAGCGTACCAACGCGTGCACGACCGGCCCGACCAGCTCATGACGCTGGCGCTGGAATGGTAGGAAAGGAGCCCGACGTGGCAAGGGACCTTAAACTCTGCGCGGGGGCGTGGGGGTTTCGCCAAATGGAGATTCCGGCGTATCTGGAGGCGTGCGCCGGCCTCGGTTTGCGCTACGCCGAGATGAACCTCACCGACGCCCCCGGCACCCGGCACTTGAGCTCCGATCCGAGCCGATCGGAGCTGGACGCGATGGCGGCCGCCGAAAAGGCGGCGGGGGTGAAGGTCGTCTGTCTGTGCGTGGGAAACGATTTCACCGACGCCGACCCGGAGCGGGTACGGGCCAGCGTCGCCCAGGTCACCGGCTACGTGGACATGGCCGTCGACTACGGGGCGGAGGTCCTGCGCGTGTTCGCGGGTTGGACGCCCTTTGAATCTCTGCGGGCGGAGCACTACGAGCGGTGCGGGGCCGCCCTGGCCCAGGTTGGGGCCCACGGGCAGGACCGAGGCGTGCTGATCGCCCTGGAGAACCACGGCGGTCCGACGGCGACGGCGGCCCAGGTCGCCCGCCTGCTGGACCTAGCCGGCCACCCCAACGTCGTGGCGAATTTCGACGGGGGCAATTTCGCCCATTGCAGAGAGGACCCCCTTGCCGCCTACCATGTCCTGCGGGGCCGCATCGGCTACACCCATTGGAAGGACGTCCGTCCCGCCGCCGGCGAGCTGGAATACTGTGCCCTCGGCGACGGGATTACCGACTGGGCGCCGCTGGTGCGGGCGATGCTGGCCGACGGCTACGACGGGTATTGGACCATGGAGTACGAAGAGCCGGCCGACGTGGTCGCCGGCATGCGGAAGTGCATCCAGGTCGTCCGGGCCGCCGCTGGTCGCTGACCGACAGTCTCGGCACGGCTGAGACGGGGGGCGGCAAGGGCATTTACAGGAGGATACTCATGGGCAAGCAGTTCGAATGGCAGACGGCGCCGCCGGAAAGCCAGCGGCTCTCGACAGCCGCCCTCGACGCGCTCAGGGACGCACTGGCCGAGGAACAGACCGCAAGCCTTCTCGTCGTGCGCGACGACCGGATCGTCTACGAATGGTACGCACCCGGCCACGGCCGGGACAGGAAGCACTACAACGCCTCGATGGACAAGGCGATCGTCTCGGGGCTGTCGCTGTTGGTGGCGATGACCGACGGCCGCATATCGCCGGACGATCCGGCGTGGAAGTACATCCCCGCCTGGAAGGATCATCCCCAGAAGTCGAGGATCACCATCCGGCACCTGGCCACGCATTCGGCCGGCATCGAGAACGCCGAGATCGACCGCAAGCAGCGCGAGCGCCAACTGGCCGCCGGCCAGAGCCGCTCCGACCACCACATGACCCTTCCCGGCTGGAAGGGCGCGTTCTGGCGGCGCGAGCCCAACCCCTTCACCATCGCCCGCGACGATGCGCCGGTGGTCTTCCCGCCGGGCTCGCAGTACGCCTACAGCAACCCCGGCATCGGCATGCTCGACTACGCCGTCGCGGCCAGCCTGACCGGCGCCGCCCACGAAGACACGCTCTCGATGCTCCGCGAGAGGATCATGCGCCCGATTGGCGTGGGCGAGAAGGAATGGGAGATCGGCTACGGCACCGGCTATGACACCGACGGTCTGAAGCTGTACGCCGGCTGGGGCGGCGGCGGCCAGACCGCGCGGTCGGTCGCCCGCGCGGGGCGGCTGATGCTCCGCAAGGGAAACTGGGAAGGTCGCCAGCTCATCAATCCGGTCATCGTGGAGGCGGCGGTGCGGTACGCGGGCATGCCCGTGCCGGACCGCTCGTACGACCCGCAGCCGGCGTCCGGGCTGAGCTGGTGGGTCAACTTCGACGGGGCGATGGCGTCGCTGCCGCGCGACGCTTTCGCGGGCATGGGCGCCGGCGGGCAGATGCTGGTGGTGATCCCCAGCCTGGACATGATCGTCGTCCGTCACGGGGAGTACGACGGCGATCGTCTCTGGGCCTGGGCCGAGGAGCATCTCTTCCGGCCGCTCATGGGGGCGATACTCCCCCCGTGTGCGTACAGCCCGGTCATCACCAACATCGAATGGGCGCCGGCCGAGACGATTGTCCGGAAGGGCTTCGATCACGGCGCCGGCGGCTTGCGGCCGCGCAATGCCTGCGACAACTGGCCGATCACCTGGGCCGACGACGACTGCCTGTATACGGCCTACGGGGACGGCTGGGGGTTCGAGCCGCCGGCGCCGAGGCGGCTGAGCATGGGAACGGCCAAGGTGCTGGGCGACCCGCCCGACGTCCGGGGCGTGAACGTCCCCTCCGACGCCGAGTGCACCGGCGACGGCCGCACCGGCCGGAAGGCCTCCGGCATGCTCATGGTCGACGGCGTGCTCTACATGTGGGTCCGCAACGCCAATGGGAACGGCCAGCACAGCCACCTGGGATGGTCAACCGACCACGCAAAGACCTGGACCTGGGCCGACTGGCGCTTCGAGGAGTTCGGCTACTGCACCTTCCTGAACTTCGGCCGGAACTACGAGGGGGCCCGCGACGAGTATGTCTACGTCTACTCCCACGACGACCCCAGCGCGTACGTGGGCGCCGACCGGATGATCCTCGCGCGGGTGCCGAGGGAAAGAATCGCCCAGCGGGCGGGCTACGCGTTCTTCGCCGGTCTGGACGCCGCCGGCTGGCCGGCCTGGAGCGAGGACGTCTCCCGCCGGCAGGCCGTCTTCACCCACCCGGGTTGCTGTCTGCGTTCCGGCGTAAGCTACAACGCCCCGTTGGGGCGATATCTTTGGTGGCAGCAGATTCCCAAGGCCCCCTACGCCGACACCCGTTTCAGCGGCGGGTTGGGCGTCTACGATGCGCCTGAGCCCTGGGGGCCGTGGACGGCCGTGTACTACAGCGAGTGCTGGGACGTCGGCCCCGGCGAGACCGGCAGCTTCCCGACCAAGTGGATCGGCGCCGACGGCCGGACCGTCCATCTGGTGTTCTCAGGCGGCGACGCCTTTTCCGTTCGGAAGGCCACGCTGACCGTTCGCTCTTAGAACGGCAGAGCCGGCAGCGCCCGCGGGGTCTGCTCGTGCTCGCGCCGGCGTGGGCGGAATTTTCTTGCCAGCGGCGGCGATGGTTTGGATGATCGTGCCGCGCCGGCCGGTGAGGTCGGCCCGGGCCGCTGTTGCAGTCGATCCCATGACGCCGCGAGAGAAGTTCATCATGGCCCTGGAGGGCAAGCAGCCCCCCGGGCGCGTGCCGCATTTCGAGCTGGTCTTCTACCTGACGATGGAGGCCTTCGGCCGGGTGCACCCGTCCCACCGACAGTTCGGGCAGTGGGACCAGATGAGTAAGTCCGAGAAGGACCTCCAGCGGCGGGACGTCGCCGACCTGTACGTCCGCATCGCCGCCAAGTACGAGCACTCGGCCATCTACTTCCTCGCCCCCGGCGGCTGGGCCGAGCACCGCACCGACGAACGGCAGCGCTGCCTGGAGCACGTCCGCGAGCTTTCCGGGCAGCGGTACTGCCTGCTGCTGCCCGGCGACGCGACCTACTCCATTCCCTCCGGCTCGGACATGGTCGAGTTCGCGGCGTGGATGTACGAAAAGCCCCAGGAGGTCAAGGACCGGGCCGCCCGGATGGTGGAGGCGGCCCTCCAGCGCGCCCAGGCCTACGCCCGCGGCGGCGTGCTGGACGGCTTCTGCCTGTGCTCGGACTACTGCTTCAACGACAGCCCCTTCCTCTCCCCGGCGATGTTCGACGAGTTCGTCGCGCCGTATCTGGCCGAGCTGGTCGCCGGCTACCGGGAGATGGGCTTCTACGTCATCAAGCACACCGACGGCAACATCATGCCCATCCTGGACCGGCTCGTGGCCGCCCGCCCGCACGCGCTGCACAGCCTGGACCCCCAGGGCGGCGTGGACATCGCCGAGGTCAAGCGCCGCGTCGGCCGGCAGGTCTGCCTCATCGGCAACGTCTCCTGCGCGATGCTCGACACCGGCACCGACCAGCAGTGCGTCGAATCCGCCCGCTACGCCCTAGCCAGCGGCATGCCCGGGGGGGGGTACGTCTTCTGCACTAGCAACTGCATCTACACGGGCATGGACCTGCGGCGGTACGAGCTGATTCTGGACGTGTGGCGGGCCGAGGGCAACTACGACTGACGCCGCCGCCGGCTGCCGGAGTTCCGCTTCCGCTTCGAGTTGGACGGGTTGGCCAGGTAACTGAGCTGCTCCAGTTGGACCGCCAGGTCCACCGGAATCACCGCCACCTCCGGCGGCAGGCTCAGCGTGATCGGGGCGAAATTCAGGATTCCCTCGATTCTCGCCTGGCAGATTTCCTCGGCGACCTTCTGGGCGACCGCGGCCGGCACGGCCAGGATCGCCAGCCGGATTTGTCCGGCCCGCACGACCCCTGCCAGCTTGCTCATGGGCTGGACGGTGATGTTGCCGAACTTCCTGCCGATCTTCGAAGGGGCGCTGTCGAAGGCCGCCACCACCCGGAAGCCCTTCGTCATCCACCCGCGGTATCGCAGCAGGGCGCTGCCGAGGCTGCCCACGCCGACCACGGCCACGTTGGAGGTCGTGTCCGTCCCGAAGATGCTGCGGAGATGATGGGCCAGCTCCGCCACCCGGTAGCCGACGCCCGGCCGGCCGAACTGCCCGAAGTACGCCAAGTCCTTGCGGACCTGGGCGTCGGTCAGCCCCAGGGCCTTGCCGAGCTGGCGGCTGGAGACGGTCGAGCGGCCGTCTTCGGCCAGCTCCTCCAGTTGGCGCAGGTACAAGCTCAGGCGCTTGACGGTAATGGGCGAGACCCCGCCGCGGCGCTCGCCACCGGGGGGTCGGTGACTGCCGTCTGCTTTCATGCCAACCTCATTCTAAGCCGGATGTTGGGAACGCGTCAAGGGGGCCCGCCGCCGGCCCTCGCGGCCGCGGCTACTGTCTGCCCGCCCGGGCCTCGGCCACCGTGCGGACGAATCGTTGGGCCAAGTCTGTGATGGTGGCGAAGTCGCCCGACCGGATCGCGTCCTTCCGGACCAGGGCCGAGCCCACACACAGCGTGACCCCTCCGGCTCGGATGAAATCGCCCGCCGTCTCCAGGTTCACGCCGCCGGTCGGACAAAGCTTCAAGTGCGGCATCGGGGCCAGGACGTCCTTGAAGAACCCCGGCCCCAGGCGCGTGGCCGGGAAGACCTTCACGATGTCGGCGCCGGCGTTGGTGGCGGCGAGGATCTCGGTGGGGCTGAACGCCCCCGGCACGGCCGGCGCGCCGGCCTCGTGGGCGGCGCGGATGATCCCGGCGTCGAAGATGGGCGAGACCACGAACTGGGCGCCCGCGGACAGCGCCTCGGCGGCGGCGGCCGGGGACAGCACGCTGCCGACGCCGATCAACGCCGCCGGGTCCATCGCCTCGCGGCACCGGCGAATCGTGGCCAGGGCGTCCGGGGTGGTCATGGTGATCTCAATGCAGTCCACCCCGCCGGCCAGCAGCGCCTGGGCTACCTCCAGCAGTTGCTCGGAGCTGTCGGCGCGGACGACGGCGATGACGCCTTTCCCGCACAGGCGTTCGACGGTTGCACGTCTCTCTGGTGCTGTCATTGCTGCAATCTCCCGGATGCGGGCGGGCGGACAACGCGAGCCGCCGGCAGCCACGGTTCTTGTATGGGTTTTCCGGCCCGGGTTCAATGGTCGCCGGCCGCTTTCCGGCAGGATGCCTCCGCGGCGATCGCAATGCCCCCCCCGCGGCGGGCCTCAGACCAGTTCGAAAATCGACTGGGTCTTGATGATGGTCAGCTCGTCGGGGAAGGCGTGATAGCTGAACACGTGCAGGTGGCGTACCTTGGCGTCGTAGTCGATGTAGCTCAGCGGCGCCAGGGAGCCGCTGGACCATTCCGGAAAGGGCACGAACAGGCCGCCGCGGCTGGCCTGGGCGGCCAGCTCCTCGTGCGAGTGGGCGTACAGCCTCGCCGACATGGTCTCCACTTGAAAGCTCGTCATGTATCGGATGCCGTCGATGTGATTGATCTCGCGGTCCTTTTCCCCGCGCAGCGGCAGCGAGATGAGCCTGCCGCGCCGGGGCAGCTCGGCGCCGGTCTCGGCGATCAGCTCCACGATGGTGGCCCGGCCGCGGAAAAAGCCGATCAGATGGCTGATGCCCGTCACCCAGATGTGGGCCTCGTAGCCGGCCTGGACGATCCGGTGGTCGTGATAGATGTCGAACAGCTCCGGGTGCAGCGGGCGGCTGTACAGGATGAATTGCAGCTCGGAAACAGTTTGCTTTTGTGGCAACGGCATCGTTCCGCTCTTTCAACTCACTACCGTCAATTATACCCGACGCGCTGCTCGCGACAAGCCGCCTTCTCCCAAAGTCCTCCCGGGGGTGCACCAGCGGATCGTGGCACTCCGTGTGATAGGCCACGGCTTCACGGCTTCAGCCGTGGTGCTTAGGACAGGCCCCGCAGGCTCGCGGGGTGTCCTTTCGAAAAAACGTCCTTCCGCTGCCGGCTTCAGCCCTGAAAAGGTGGGCCGCCGCGGCGACCCACGCTACCGCTGGCCTTCACCGCCGCGCCGCCACTGTTTTGTGGTGCACTCTGGTGTCGGGGGTGACCTCGGGGGCGGCAAAAAAATCACCCGGGCCTTGCCGGCCCGGGTGATCGGCTCCCTCTGCCTTTATCGGGTATCGTGATGCTACGGCCGACGTCGCCGCCGGCAGGCTAAGACTGCGCTCGCCGCCAGCAGGGCCAGCGTCATCGGCTCGGGGATGGCCCCTCCGCCGCCGGTCCCATAAAAGCGCGTAGGGTGCGTGCTTGCACGCACGCGAATTGTCTCGCCCGGCGCCCGCACGGAGGCCGGCCGTAGGGTGCGTGCTCGCACGCACCTGCTACCTCCGTTTCAGCGCGTAGGGTGCGCGCTTGCACGCACGCGAATTGCTTTCTTCCCCGCGACGCCTGCGCGATATGTCATTGCATGACAGGTGGCTGCAAGCAGCCACCCTACCGACCGCCCGGCCCCGGCACGGACGGCGCCCGTAGGGTGCGTGCTTGCACGCACGCCAGTTGTCTGATCACCGGCGACGGCTGCGCGATATGTCATTCCATGACAGGTGGCTGCAAGCAGCCACCCTACCGGCTGCGCGATGTGTCATTGCGTAACTGCCAGCAGGGACAGCGTCATCGGCTCGGGGATGGCCCCTCCGCCGCCGGTGCCGGCGAAGCTGGCGTCGGCGAAGAAGGACTTCTCCTGGCCGTCGTTGCCGCGGACGGTGAAGGTGACGCCGTACTTTCCGTCGCCGGCGTACTGGTAGGCCCAGTCGAGGTAAGGCACGCCCACCGGCGGCGCTGCCGGCGGCGGCGTCGGCGCCTGCGGAAAAAGCGCTGGTGAAATCGAAGCCGCCCGTGGATGGGGCGTCCTAAGCTGACCAGTCTGGGGATACGTGATTCCCAATCCGGGAGTTTGGCTCCCGACCGATGAATTTCGGCCGGGAGCTTTTTTACGCGCCCGCGTCCTGGCTGGGCCGGATCGCACGGCCGCTCCTGAGGACATGCCAACCGGGTCGTCGTGAAGACGTGAGGGAAACCGGAAGTCGCGGCTTCGGCAGAATAGGTTGACACCATAGGTACAATGTGATATGGTACAATGCGTAGTCATGGGCCGGCCGTGGCCTTTGGGCTCGGGTCAGCCTTCCACCCTGCTCATACATTCATTCAGAGCAAAGAGACGGGTATCGCAGGGCTTGGTTGCTGGGAGGTTGGACTCATGAAGTTTCACCGGGTTTTGTATGCAATGGCATTGGCTGCATTGTGCGCTCCGACGCCGGCATTCGGGGAAACCATAGTGGGGCCGTCCGTCGGCACAGGGTGGGTCGACGGACTGACCGAAGGTCCACCGGGAGCGGCGTTCCTGCTGGACTATGCGGCGCTGGATCCCCGGGTGGGATCACCCATCGACGTCGTCGGCGTCACGCTCGCGTTCGATACACTGGGCGTGCTCTTCGAGGATCTGACTATCCAGTTGGATGTCAATCCCTCGGCGGCGTACAGCTTCCCGTCGCCCAATGGGCAGCAGGTCGCCCACATGCTGTATGATCCAGCCTACTTCGACCCGGGCTCAATCGGGAGCCCGCACTCGGAAATCGATCCGGTCTGGAAGGCCGAGCTGTCCGACGGCGTCCTGAGCGGGAGGCTGTGGGTCGAGGGCGTGAGCTCGGGCATGCCCAACCAGTTCAGCCTTGCGGCGGAGGTTAGTTTTGTGATACCCGAGCCAGCGGCGATATCGTTGCTGGCCTTTGGGGCCGCCGGGTCGCTGCTCAAGCGCAAGGGCAGCGGGTGATCAGGGCTGGTCGGGGCCGCCGTCGAACAGTCCGGACTCATCGGGCGGTCGGTCGTACTTGCGGTTGAGGTGTTCGTAGGCCTTGACGGTGGCCAGCCGGCCGCGGCGGGTGCGGGCGAGAAAGCCGACCTGGAGCAGGAAGGGCTCCACCACGTCCACCAGGGTGTCGATCTCCTCGCCCAGGGTGGCGGCGACCGCCTCGATACCGACCGGCCCGCCGCCGTAGGTGTCGATGATGACCCGCAAAAACTGCCGGTCCAGCTCGTCCAGGCCGACCGAGTCGATGCCCTCCAGCTTCAGCGCGGCGTCGACGATTTGGCGGGTCAGCCGGCCGTCGCCCTTAACCTGGGCGTAGTCGCGGCAGCGGCGGAGCAGCCGGTTGGCGATTCGCGGCGTGCCCCGGGCCCGGCGGGCCATCGTCGCCAGGGCGTCGCCGACGCAGCCGATCTTGAGCATGCCGGCCGACATCTCCAGCCGCTTAAGCAGGTCCGCCTCGGACCAGAAGTCCAGGTGCTGGGTGATGCCGAAGCGGGTCCGCAGCGGCGGGGACAGCAGCCCCGCCCGCGTGGTTGCCCCGATCAGCGTGAACGGCTTCAGCGGCAGGTTGATCGTGCGGCTGTGCATGCCCGAGTCGACCACGAAGTCGACCTTGAACTCCTCCATGGCCGGGTAGATGTACTCCTCCACGGCCGCCGAGAGCCGGTGGACCTCGTCGATGAACAGGACGTCGCCGTCCTCCAGGTTGGTCAGGATGCCCACCAGGTCGCCGGGGCGGGTCAGGGCCGGCCCGGAGGAGACCTTGATCGTGGCCGACATCTCGTGGGCCAGCACGTACGCCATCGTGGTCTTGCCCAGCCCCGGCGGGCCGTGCAGCAGCACGTGCTCCATCGGCTCCCGGCGGTTGCGGGCGGCGACCACGGCGATGCGGAGCTTCTCGATCAGCTCCGGCGAGCCGATGCACTCGTCGAGCGTCCGCGGACGCAGGGCGACGTTGAACTGCTCGTCCTCGCCGCCGGCGCTTCCGGCCGAAATGATCTTCTTCCTGGCCATGCCTTGCACGTATCCCGGAACCGGGAACCCGGAACCCGGCTACGTTCTCCTGGCTCCCGACGGGCCGCCGGCCTTGAGCCGGTACGCCTGCTGGATGATCTGCTCCGGCGAGTCCATGCCCGGGGCGGCGGAAAGCACGCGCTGGATGAGGGCGGCGGCGTCGGCGCGGCGCTCGCCGAGCTGGACCAGCACGGCCAGTGCCTCGGCGGCCGCCTCCGGCAGCTCCTCGGCCGGTGCGGCGAGGCCCTCGGCCGCGAATTCGTCCACGCGCCCACTCAATTCCGCCACCATCTGCTCGGCCGTGCGGCGACCGATCTCCGGCAGCGCTATCAGGAATTTGACGTCCTTGTTGGCGATGGCGGCGGCGACCTCGCCCGGCCGGCGGACCAGCGCCCGCAGGGCCCGGCGAATGCCGATGCCCTTGACCGTCGTGAACAGACGGAAAAAGTCCCGGTCGGACTCGTTGACGAAGCCCACCAGCCGCGGCTGGGCCGAGCCGCGCGAGGGGTCGCCCTCGAGATAATGAATCGTGTGCAGCACGACCTCCTGGCCGGCGCGGCGGGCCAAGGGCTCGACGTCGCAGGCCGGGATCAGCACCTCATACGCCATCCCCGCCCCGGCGTCGATCAACGCCGCCCCGTCGGCGACGCGCTCGATCCTGCCTGTAATCCGGGCGATCATCTTCGAACTGTTTTAGCCGCGAACGCCGCGAACGAAAACAACTTTTCCTGATGTCTGTACAGTTCGCGCTGTTCGCGGCATCTCATGTCTCCGCCACGTGCTTTCCGGCACACAGGGCGATGGCTAGCGCGTCGGCCACGTCCGCCGGCTCGGGCAGCTCGCGGAGCCGGCAGAGCACCCGGACGGCCCGCTGCACCTGATGCTTGGCGGCGTGCCCGTTGCCGGTGAGGGCCCGCTTGACCATGGTGGCCGCGAAGTCGCGCACCTCCACGCCGGCTTGGGCGCAGGCCAGCAGGATCGCCCCGCGGGCGTGGCCCATCAGAATGGCCGTGCGCGGGTGCTTGTAGTGGGCGTAGAGCTTTTCGACGGCGGCCAGCTCGGGCTTGACCTCGCCCAGCAGCTCGGCCAGCTCCGCGTGCAGCCGCTCCAGCCGCTCGGGCATGGCGGCCCGGCGGTCGGTCTGGATGACGCCGGCCTCAACCACCTTCGCCTCCCGGCCGCGAATCTCCACCGCCCCGTAGCCGGTCGTCTCCAGGCCGGGATCGATGCCCAGGATGCGAATCGCGGACGTCCCTGCCCGTGCCATGGCCGCATGATAAGAAGCTGAAGAGAAAGCTGAAAGCGGAAACGGCAAGAGAGGTCCACGAATTACACGGATTGCACGAAGCTGAAAAACGAAAAGGCAAAGCTGAAAGCTGAAGAGGAAAAGTTTTCAGCTTTTCCGCCAGATGGTTCCGCTCGGCGTGTCTTCCAGGGTGACGCCCATTTCCGCGAGCTGGTTGCGGATGTCGTCTGCCCGGGCGAAGTCTTTTGCCTCTCTGGCCGCGGCGCGCTCGTCGATGAGGGCCTGGACCCGCTCTTCTGAGATGGCCAGCGGCTTTTCCCGCATCTCCGCCAGGTGCAGTCCGAGCACACTGTCCATCGCCAGGAGGGTGGCGTAGAGCCGCCCCTTGGGGGCGCGGGTGTCCTTCAGCGCGGCCCACATCGCCGCCAGCGACTGGGGCATGTTGAGGTCGTCCTCGGCCGCGGCGGTCATCGCGTCGAGGTGCTCGGGGATGGGCGATTCGCCGCCGCCATAGTGCGGCCGGAGGTCCAGCACCGCCCGCTTCAGCCGGGCGTAGGCGCTGGCCGCTGCCGACAGGCCCTCCCAGGTAAAAGCCAACTGCTGCCGGTAATGCGCGTTCAGGCAGAAATAGCGGTACGCCATCGGCTCGAAGCCGCGCTCGATGAGCCTGTCCAGCGTGAGGAACTCCCCGCTGGACTTGGACATCCTCGCCTCCTCGCCGGTTTCGCCCTTGGGGAAGGTCAGGAACTCCCCGTGCATCCACCAGTTCACCCACTTGTGGCCCAGGGCGGTCTCGGCCTGGGCGATCTCATTGGTGTGGTGGAGGCTGATGTGGTCCACGCCGCCGCAGTGGATGTCCATCCGCTCGCCCAGGTACTTGATCGCCATGGCCGAGCACTCGATGTGCCAGCCGGGAAAGCCCACGCCCCAGGGGCTGTCCCATTCCATCAATCGCTGCCGGTCCGTCGGCGAGAACTTCCACAGGGCGAAGTCGGTGGGGTTTCGCTTTCCCGCGGCCATCTCCACGCGCGCCCCCGCCCGGAGCCCCTCGAGGTTCAGCCGGGCGAGTTTGCCGTAGTCGGGGAGCTTGGCCGTGTCGAAGTACACGCCGTCGCCGTCGATGACGTAAGTGACGCCCTTTTTCTGGAGCTGGCGGACCAGCTCGATCTGCTCGGCGATGTGCTCGGTGGCCTTGCACCAGACGTCCGGCTCCAGCAGGTTTAGCCGCCGCATGTCCTTGCGGAAGGCCTGCCAGTAGAACTCGGCGATCTCGCCGGCGCTCTTGCCCTCGCGGCGGGCGCCGAGGGCCATCTTGTCCTCGCCCTCGTCGGCGTCCGAGACCAGGTGGCCCACGTCGGTGACGTTCATGACGTGCCGGACTTCGTAGCCGCAGGTGACCAGCACGCGCTTGAGCACGTCCTCGAAGACGTACGTTCTGAGGTTGCCGATGTGGGCGAAGTTGTAGACGGTGGGGCCGCAGGTGTACAGAGACACTTTGCCGGGCAGCAGCGGCTCGAACAAATCCTTCTTGCGGGTCAGGCTGTTATAGACTTTCAGGGCCACAGGCGGTCTTCGATTGGCGGTTTGCCGTGCTCGGCGGATGCTGGCCGGCCGGCGTGCCGCCCCGGCCAGCGCGCGTCGAGAGCGGCAGTTCGATGATTGCCGTTAGTCGATCTCCTCCATCAGCACGATCGCCCACGCCGCCAGGCCTTCGCCGGCGCCGATCGGGCCCATGCCCTCGGCCGTCTTGGCCTTGACCGAGACGGACGTGCTGTCCAGCCCGAGCAGGTCGGCGATCCTCTCTCGCATCCGGGCCCTCTGGGGCTTGAGCTTGGGCGCCTCGGTGACGATGGTCAGGTCGCAGTTGACCGGGGCCCAGCCGGCCTGGAGCACGATCTGCATCGCCTCGGAAAGCATCCAGGAACTGTCGGCGTTTTTCCATTTCTTCTCGGTGTCGGGGAAGTAATCGCCGATGTCGCCCATTCCTGACGCCGCCAGCATGGCGTCGATGAGGGCGTGCAGGGGGGCGTCGCCGTCGCTGTGCCCGGACAGGCCGCGATCGTGCTCGATGGGCACGCCGCACAGCTTCAGCGGCCGGTCGTCGGCGAAACGGTGCGAGTCGAAACCAAATCCGACGCGGTTCATACCGGTGACCTTATGAAAAAAGCTCTCGGCCTGCAAGTGCCGGCGGCGGCAAAGTAACATATACAGGCAGTGAGGCCCCACGCCAACAGTCTGGTGCGCCCGGAGCTTTCCCCGCGGAGGCTGCTGGCCGCCTACGCCTCGGGGGCCTTCCCCATGCCGGACCCGCAGACCCCGCGGCGAGTCCTGTGGTTCTCGCCCGACCCGCGGGGGCTGCTGCCGCTGGACGATCGCTTTCACGTGGCGCGGCGGCTGCGGCGGACGATCAGGCAGGGACGCTTCGCCTGCACGCTGGATGCGGCCTTCGAGAAGGTCATGCGATGCTGCGCCGACCGCGAGGAGGGCACGTGGATCACGGATGAGTTCCTTTCCGCCTATGGCCGCCTGCACGAGCTGGGGCTGGCCCACAGCGTCGAGGTCTGGCCGGCCGAGAACTTTGCGAATTCGAAATCGAATTCGAGTGCAAACGCGGACGCGCCGCCGCCCGCCCGCTGCGCCGGCGGCGTCTACGGCGTGGCCGTCGGCGGGGCGTTCTTTGCCGAGAGCACCTTTCACCGCCTCCCCGACGCCGGCAACGTCGCCATCGTCCATCTCATCGAGCACCTCCGCCGGCAGGGCTTCGGCCTGTGCGACATCCAGTGGCTCACGCCGCACTTCCAAAGGAAGTTCGGGGCGTTCCAGGTGCCTCGGGCGGAGTATCTTTCGCTTCTGAGTCAGGCCATCGCCCGCCCGGTTCGCTTTGCCTGAAGGCAGCGGTCGCCGCCTGCGGCTCTGCCGAGGCGAGTGTTACGGGCGGAAAATGGGGTAGCGTCCCCTCCTGGACTTGATCTGCCGCTCGAAGGCGTCGAGCCTGGCCAGCTCCTCGTCGGTCAGGCGGAAGTCGCTGTCGGCCGGGCGGGTCTTGTCGATCCGGCGGACCTTGGCCGTCTCCCGCAGGGCCTTCTCGAGCCTGCCGGCCGCGGCCAGCATGTCGGCGTACTCCCAGCGCTGCCGGATGTTCTTCGGGTCCATCTCGAGTGCCCGGTCCGCCATCCGCAGGGCGCGGTCGCGCTGCCGCGGGTCGCGCCACAGGGCCCGGGCCAGCATCAGGGCGCTGAGGGACCGGGGGCATCGTTCGTAGGTGAGCTCGGCGAACTCGATGGCGTCTGCGGTGATCGCCTGCATGACCGCCGGCTGGTTGACCGGGCGGGCGACCAGCTTCATGGTGGCGACGTATCCCGGGGCCAGCCCGTCCAGCGTATCGGCGGCCACGGCCGCCCTGAGATGGACCTCCATCGCCGGGATGCCCCCGCGAAGGAAGGCCGCGTGGGCCAGGCGGAGCTGCGAGGTTCTGCGATACACCGGCCGCCACAGCCAAATCCCGGCGGCGATCAGGGCGACGACGGCCGCCGCGGCCAGGGCAACGGAAAGCCTCCTCGTCAGCTTCGGCGCCGCGCCCGCCACGGCCGGGGCAGCCATTGCGGCCGCGGCAATCCAGAACACCGTGGCCGTGGCCGGCGCCAGCAAGGTGTAGCTCACCAGGTTGTGCAGGAGGAAGGCGGCCAGCCCCGCCCCCAGCGCGATCCGTCCCAGGCGTCCGCCCTCATAGGGCCTCTCCAGCGTCCTGCCGGCCCAGGTCGAGGCCAGCAGGGCGACGGCGAAAATGGCCGCGGGCAGCACCCCCTCGGCGAACAGGCTCGCGCTGCCGCGGGGTTGCCCCCACACTACCAGCACCCCCAGCACGGCGCCAGTGAGAAACACGATTCGCAGCACGGCCGGGCGGTCTCTGTCCGGCGGCGCCGGCGGCGGCTCCGTCCCCGCGGCCGGGCGCGTCACCGCCAACACCATCCACACCAGCAGCCCCAGGTACAGCGCCGCCGCCGGCAGGCCGTAGCTGCACGCCGCGTCCAGCAGGACGTTGTGGGCGCTCTTCGTGCTCTCGGCCGCGGCGTCCAGGCGATACTTCAGGTAGCTGTAGCCGAAATTTCCCGGCCCGGCGCCGCGGAGCGGCGATTCCCGCACCATCCGGGCCGCCCCCACCCAGTACTCCCAGCGAACCTGGAGGCTCCGCCCGGGAAGGGGCCCCAGGCGCCCGGCGACGGCGACGAGCACGCACATCGCCACCACCAGCGCCGCGGCCGCCGCCAGCAGCTTGCGGCGATAGCGGGCCCAGAAGTCCGTCCGCAGCATGAGGACGACCGCCCCGATCGCTCCCAGGACGGCCACGCCGATGCCGCCCTTGCTGCGGGTCAGCGCCAGCCCCGCCGCCGGCAGGGCGGCAAAAGCGATGCTGATGACGCCCGCCAGCGTCGGCAGGTGCACCTGCCCGCGCGGCGGGGGCCTTTCCTTGCGGCTGCGCAGGGCGCCGGCGAGCTTGTCGACGGCAACGGCCGCGGCCGCCGCCGTCAACACGATCAGCAGCGAGGCGAAGACGTTCGCCAGGCCGGAGTAGCCCGTGGCCGCCGGGTCGCTCAGTCGCGTTTCCAGCATCCGCGCCCGGGGGCTGCCGGGAGCGACGTCCTGCTGGGCCAAGGCCTTCTTGGGATCGGCCCGGAATTGGGCGGTCTGCTCGGGGATCTGCCAGATGACTTGGTCGAAGGCCCGCCACGCCATGGCCGCGCCCAGGCCCACCAGGACGACGGCCACGAGCCCCCAGCCGCGGCGGCGGAGAAGCTGCATCACCGCCCACGCCGCCAGCAGGATCGCCACCTGCTCGATCCAGCCGTCCAGGGCCCCGCGCTTGTCCGCCGCCGCCAGCGCCGACGCCAGCGAGACCGCGGCGAAGGCGACGATCGCGATGGCAAAGCCCGGGGCGGCGATGTGGGCCTGCCGGCGGAGGGCCTGCCCCGCCGCCCACAGGCACACCGCCCCCAGCAGGATCATCGCGAACGTCACCCGCATCAACTCACCGGATGGCCCCGCCGGCTGGGTGCTATTGGTGAAGAGCACCTCAGGCGTGCGGAAGGGCATCTCGGTGACGAACGGGCGCGCGACCATCACGGCCAGGATGCACGCCAGTGCCGCCCCCTCCAGCAGCCTCACCGGGCTGGCGGCTTCACCGGCGGAGGATTGTCGCGGCGATCGGCTCATGGGGTGGCCTTCATCTGGGAAGTTGCCGCCCGCGTCGAGGCGGATCGCGCTTCCACGGCCGCCCGGATTTGCTCGGCCAGGCGGTCCAGGTCTTCCAGTTGTCTTGGCGAGAGGGACATGTCGCTCTCGGCGGGCAGGGCGGCTTCGATCCGGCGGATGCGGCGGAGGTGGGCGGCGGCCTCCTGAAGCCGGCCCGCCCGGAAGAGCATCTCGGCGGCCTCCCAGCGGACCGAGGCGTTCATCGGGTCGTCCCGCACGGCCGTGGCGGCCATCTCCAGCGCCCGGTGAGGCTCGGCGCCCTGCATGTCCAGCGCCTGGGCCAGCGACCTGGCGCAGGCCGGCGTGGGGCTGCGTTCGTACGCCAGCTCGGCGAACCGCACCGCCCTGGCCAGGTAAGCGTCGCGGACGCTGGGGCGGGCGTGGGCGGACCACGCCATGTACATCTTGTGCAGGTAGAAGGCGGGAATGCCGTCCAGCTTGTCGGCGTCGATGGCGGCCTCCAGCTCGGCCGCGGCCCGGGGGAACTGCATGCGGCCGTAGGCGAAGTTCGCCGCCCGAACGTGTTCGCTCCTATCTTTCACGGGCCTCCACAGCCAGGTGCCGGCGGCGATGGTGCCGGCGACGGCCGCCCCCGCGGCGGCGATGGCAAGCGCCTTGCCGCCCGGCAGCTCTCTCGGGCGCAGGGCCGGCGCCGCGACCGCCGCGGCCGCGATCCAGAATGCCGTGCACGTGCCCGGCGAGAACAGCGAGTACGTTACCAGGTTATGCAGCAGGAACCCAGCGGTGCCGGCGGCCAGGAAGACCCGCGCCCGGCGCCCGCACAGCCCGGCCGCCGCCAGATTGCGCCCGGTCCACATCATTGCCGGCAGGGCCACGGCCAGGGCCGCCGCCGGAAAGATCGCCTCCCTGAGCACGCCGCCGGCGGTAGACGGCTCCTCCCACAGCATGCGGGCGGCGAAGGCGACCAGGGGCAGCAGGACGCACCAGCCGACCATGCCGCGCGCGCCGGCGCCGGGGGCGTCCGGGGGCGCCTGCTCCGCGGCCGGGCGCGTGACGGCCAGAACCATCCACACCAGGATCGCCAGGTACAGCGCCGCCGCCGGCAGGCCGAACGCGCAGGCGGCGTCAGCGGCCACGTTGTGGGCCGTCTTGACCGCCTCGTCGGCGCCGAGCAGGCGGTGCTTCAGATACGCGTCGCCGAAGTTGAACGGGCCCACCCCGGGCAGGGGCGACTCGCCGATGGTGCGGGCGGCGCCGACCCAGTACTGCCAGCGGACCTGCATGCTTCGCCCGGGCAGCCCGCCGCGGGCCGCCCCCCATGCCCAGACCGCCAGCATCGCCCCCACCAGCACGGCCGCGGAAGCGATCAGCAGCCGGCGGCGATGACGGGCAAAGAACGCCGGCCTTGCCAGAACGGCGGCGGCGATTGCCCCAGCCGGCACCGCCGCCGCCAGGGCGCCCTTGCTGCGGGTCAGGATCAAGGCCGCCACGCACCCCGTCGCCAGCAGGACGGTCACAATGCCCGCGGCCGCGGGCAGGCGGGTCTCGCCCGGCGGGTGGGGGCCTGACGGCTCGGCGTGGCGCGCCGCGACCAGCTTTTCGACGGCCAGCCCCACCGCCGCCGCGGACAGCACGATCAGCAGCGAGCCGAACACGTTGGCCAGGCCGAAATAGCCGGTGGCGGACGCGTCCAGCACGCGATTCTCATACATCCGCGCCCGCGAGCTGCCGGGCTCGATGCCCTTCTGCCGGAGGACGGCGTCGGCGTGTTGCTTGAAATGGGCGACGCGGTCGGGGATTTCCCACCCCACCTCGCGGGCGGTCCTGGCGGCCAGGACCACGCCGACGGCCGCCAGCACGACCACCACCAGGCCCCATCGGCGCCGCTGCCGCGCCAGTTGGATCATCACCAGCGCCGCCAGCAGCACCGACACCTGCTCTACCCAGCCGTTCAGGGCGCCGCGCGCGTCCAGGGCGACCCGGGTGGAGGGAAACGACACGGCGGCAAAGAGCACGATCATCACCGCCAGGGACGCACCGGCGAGCTGGAATCGCCGCCGGGCGAGCTGCCCCAGCGCCCACAGGCTCACCCCCCCCAGCAGGATCATGCTCAGCGTCAGCCGGATCAGCTCTTCCATCGGCCGCTTGAGCTGGGCCGGGCTTCCCGGGCGGAAGACCAGCGGGGCCCAGCGGAAGGGCGTGCCGGCGACGAACACCCAGGCGACGGTGACCGACAGAATGCACACCAGGGCCGCCCCCTCCAACAGCCCGGCCGGGCCGGGGCCGCCCCCGGGGTGGGTTCGGCGGGCCCGGTGGGTCATGGGCTCCCCTTGAGCTGGGAAGCTGCCGGCGGCGTTCTGGCCAGCCGGATCCGCTCGGCCAGGTCAGCCAGCGCTCGCAGCTCCCTCTTCGAGAGGCGCACCACGCTCTCGGCCGGGAGGGCGTAGTGGATGCGGCGGATCTGGCGAACCTCCTCGGCGGCCGCGTCCAGCCGCCCCGCCCGGTAGAGCATCTCGCCGTATAGCTGGCGGAACTCGGCGCTCCTGGGGTTCATCCGTACGGCAATCTCGCCCATTTCCAGGGCTCGCCGGCGGCCCTCGGGCCGGAGGTCCAGCGCCCGGGCGAGCTCGAGTGCATTCAGCGCCTTGGGGCTTCTTTCATAGGCCAGCTCGGCGAACTTTACGGCGTCGGCGGCGTAGCTGTCGCGCATGGTCGGGTGGCCGCTTTGGGCGCCCGACCTGAAGATGTTGGTCAGGTGTCCTGCGGGGATGGCGTCGAGCGGGTCGGCGGCGACGGCTGCTTTCAGGTCGGCAACGGCTGGCCTGAGCTGGCGCCGGCCGTAGGCGAAGTTGGCCGAGCGAAGGTAGAAGCTTCTCGCCCGGACCGGCCGCCACACACAGGCGCCGGCGGCGATGGTGCCGGCGACGATCACCGCCGCTGCGGCGATGGCAAGCCGCCTTGCCCCGGGCAGCTCTCTGGGGCGGACCGCCGGTGCGGCCCCGGCCGCCGCCGTGATCCAGAAGACGGTGGCCGTGCCCGGCGTGAACAGCGTGTGCGTGACCAGGTTGTGCACCAGGAAGCCGGCCAGGCCCGCCCCCAGGGCGATCCGCACGCGGGCCTCGCACAGCGCGACCGCGTCCAGGCCCCGCCCCGCCCACAGCACCGCCAGCATGCCCAGGGCGAAGACCGCCGCGGGCAGTACCGCCTGGGTGAGCACGATCGTGACCTTCGACGGCTCCCACCATGCCATGGCGGTGGCGAAGACGGCCAGCGTCAGGAAAATGCACCAGCGGACCGAGGTGCGGCCGTTGCCGCCCGGCTGGTCGCCGAGGTTTTCGGCCGCCGCCGGCCGGGTCGTGGCCAGGAACACCCAGATCAGAATCGCCACGTATAACGCCGCCGCCGGCACGCCGAACGCGCAGGCCGCGTCGGCCAGGGCGTTGTGGGCCGTCTTGGTCCCCTCGCCGGCCCCGAGCGGGCGGTACTTCAGGTAGGCGTCGCCGAAGTTGGCCGGGCCCGCCCCGCGCAGGGGCGATTCGCCGATGACGTGGACGGCGCCGTGCCAGTACTCCCAGCGGACCTGCATGCTCGCCGTGGGCAGCCCGTGGTGCGCCGTCCCGTACGCCCAGACGCCCGCAATTGTCGCCAGCAAGACGCCCGCGCAGGCGATCAGCAGGCCGCGGCGATACCGAGCGAAGAATGCCGGCCTGGCCAGAACGGCGGCGGCGATTGCCGCGGCCAGCACCGCCGACCCGATCGCGCCCTTGCTGCGGGTCAGGATCAGGGCCGCCACGCAGCCCACCGTCAGCAGGACGGCCGCGACGGCCGCGGCCGCGAGCAGGCGGGACCCGCCCGGCGGGTCCGTTCCCGACGTATTGCCCCGCCACGCCGCGATGAGCTTCTCGAGGGCCAGCCCGGCCGCCGCCGCCGTTAGGATGATCAGCAGCGACGCCAGCATGTTGGCCAGCCCGAAATAGCCGGTGACCGTGCGGTCCAGCATCCGCAGTTCGAACATCCGCGCCTTGGGGGTGCCCGGCTCCATGCCCATCTGCCGCAGGGCCCTCTCCGGGTTTGCCTGGAAGCGGGCGATGCGCTCGGATTCCTCCCAGCCCACCTGGGCCAGGCCCTTGAAGGCCATGCTCACGCCGATCGCCGCCAGCACGACGGCGACCAGGGCCCACCGGCGTCTCTGCCGGGCCAGTTGGATCATGACGAAGGCGGCCAGCAGGATCGCCACCTGCTCCAGCCAGCTGTTGACCGCCCCGCGGCGGTCGACGGCGCCCGTGGTCGACGCGAACGATACCGCCGCGAACAGCACGATCAGCACCCCCAGCGCCGGCGCGCCGACGCGGAACCGCCGCCGGGCCACCTGCCCCAGCGCCCACAGGCTCACCGCCCCCAGCAGGATGATGTTGAAGGTCAGCCGGATCAGCTCCACCATCGGCCGCTTGAGTCCCGCCGGGCTGCCGAACCGGAAGACCACTTGCGCCCGGCGGAACGGCATCTCCGGCACGAACACGCGAGCCACCATGACGGCGAGGATGCACGCCAGGGCGGCCCACTCCAGCAGTCTGGCCGGGCTGGTGCCTTCAGCGGGCCTGGATCGGCGGGCGCGGCGAGTCATGGCGGGTCCTTGGTCTACGGCGGTTCCGGTCGCGATCTGCCGCGGCCGGCGCCCTCGACCGATTCCAGCAGGGCGATGATCAAGACGATTCCGACGGTCTGGGCGAAGACCAGTATCGCCCCGGTGCGGTCGACGTGCGGCAGCAGCGAGGCGCCGGTGGCGGTCGCGGCCGTCGCCAGGTAGATCGTCAGAACCGCCTTCCGCGGGCCCATGCCTCGGCGCAGCAGGCGGTGTGAGAAGTGCCGCGTGTCGCCCACCATCGGGTTGCGCCGCTCCTGAATCCGCAGCGTCACCACGCTGAAGGTGTCGTACAGCGGCACCGCCAGCAGCACCAGCGGGGCGAAGATGCTGTAGTAATAGCCGCTGGGCCCGCCGTGGTAATAGGTCGTCAGGATGCTCAGCACGCCCAGCAGGTAGCCCAGCACCATGGAGCCGGCGTCGCCCATGAAGATCTTCGCGGGCGGGAAGTTGTGCACCAGGAAGCCGGCGGCGGCCCCGATCAGCAGGCACAGCCACGCCCCCACGAACATCTGCCCGGAGGCGGCGGCGGCCGCCAGCAGCGCGGCGGCGCAGATCGCGGCCACGCCCGCCGCCAGCCCGTCGACGTTGTCCAGCAAGTTGAAGGTGTTGGTGATCAGCACGATCCAGAGAATGCTGCCGGCCGTGCTGAGCGGCCCGCCCACCTCCACCTCCAGCAGGCGGATGCGGCAGACGGTCACCACGCCGGCGGCGACGACGAGCTGGGCGATCAGCTTCAGCCACGGGCCCAGCCGCCGCCGGTCGTCGATCAGCCCCACCACGTGCAGCGCGACCGCCCCGGCCAGAATGCCCAGCGCGGCCGGGGCCTTGGCCACCACCCCGCCGATGTGAATCGCCAGCTCCTCCGGCACCCAGCCCGGCGCGCCCTCCCGCCAGAGCGACGCCAACGCCAGTGCCAGCAGGCTGGGCATCAGGATCGCCACCAGCATGGCCGAGCCGCCCAGCAGCGGCGTGGGCTGTCGGTGGTGCCGCGACTGTTTGGGAACGTCGATGAAGCCCGTTGCGACGGCGATTCTCCCCGCCACGGGCGTACTCAGCAGCGCCAGGAAGAACGCCGCTCCGGCCGCTCCCAAGGCCGCCAGGTAAATCATCGGCCATGCTCCTTCCGGCCAAGCTGCTCCCGCAGGGCGCCGCGGGCCTGCTTGAAAAACGCATCATACGCGCCCGAGGCGTAGTCGGGAAACGTATGCTGATGGGGCAGCCATCGCCCGCCGGCGTATCGTAGCGTCACCTCGGCGTAGATGCCATCACGCAGGTAGATACGATGGGCGTAGTCCTTTGTGCTGGCGAGCACCAGCTTGCTCTCGGAAACGTAGCCGGGGTCGAGGTTGATCGGCCGCGGGGGCCCGCCCGAGGCGGCGAACTCACCCTCCATGCGGTTAGTGGCCTGCTTGATGGCGGCCAGCTCGCCGGGGTCGATCAGCCGCTGGAAGGCGACGAACTGCCGCAGCAGCCCCCCGCCCATCTCCTTTTCGTAGTAGTCGGTGAAGTCGAAGTCCCTGATCTCGCTGGCCAGGTCGATCCGGCCGTAGTCGCGCTGGAGCCGCTCGCCCGCGGCCGACAACAGCTCGTGCCGCCCCGAGAGCATGCCCACGAAAAGCTTTACCGGCAATGGCGTCGATATTGCGCCCACGCTGCCGGGATTTTCCCCCAGCGCGGCGAAACTGTCAACGCCCCCGCGGCGGCGCGCACTCGCTTGGCGTAGGCGGCGGCGAGGAATTGCAGTGCCCGTTCCCTCTCGCCAGACCAGCATGGAGGTGGCCCCATCGCCGTCACAAGGGGAATGGGGTAGCGTCCCCTGTCGCTAGCGCCGCCGTCTGAGAAGCAGCGGCCAGCCGAGGGCCAGCAGGCCCAGCACGGCCGGGGCGGGAACGGGCGCGGCGGCCTGGGCGCCGTAGCCGTAGTTGTCGGCCCACAGGGTGAAATCGCCGCCGTCGACCCAGCCGTTGCTGGTGAAGTCGCCCTGGACCCACTTGCCGGCCTCCTGATAGTGATCGGCCCAGATCGTGTAGTCGCCGCCGTCGACCAGCCCGTCGTAGTTGGCGTCGCCCATGGGCGAGGCGAACTCGTCGGCGCCGAAGTCGAACACCGGCCCGCGCGGCCCGCCGTCGATGTCATACGGCACCGCCGGCAGCATCGCGGCGGCGTCGATGGCCGCCGCCAGTTCGGTCAGGTGGAGGTTCCCGGCCGCGGCGTCGACGAACCACTCCGGCAGCACCACCGTGCCGTCGCCGTCCACGAGGTTGCCCATGCCCGCCACGGTCGCGTCCACCGCCGGGCTGGAGTCGCCGTTGTACCAGCAGCCGCCGCGGATGAGGTTGTTGACGATCTGGAGGTTGCTGTTGGGATAGTCCACGCTGTCCCACAGGCTCAGCGTCCGGAAGTAGGTAGCGTCGGGGCTGTAGATGGTGTTGTTGACCACCTGCGTGTTCTTGACGTGGCAGAGCTCCATGCCGATGTTGTTGCCGCCGTGCCCGTCGCCGCGGAGGATCGTGTTGTTGCGGATCATGCCGCCGTCGCCGTGCCAGCCGCCGGAGATGTTGTTGCCGGGGACGTAGCACAGCCCGATGCCGATGCCCTTGTTGGTGTCGATGATGACGTTCCGCTCGATGGTGAAGTTGTTGTGCCCCTGCCACAGGAAGATGGAGGCGTTGCCCTCGCCGGTGAACCCGCGGATGCCCTCGGCTACGCAGTCGCGGATGATGATGTTGTTGGTGGCCATGATGTCCATGCCGCCGATGTAGTCGCCCCCGGAGGGGTTGGTGTCCAGCCGGGGTTCGGTCTGGAGCATGTACACGTTCTCGATCAGGGCGTTGTCGCAGGTGTGGTTGAGGTTGCGGTCCCACGAGCCTTTGATGTGGCGCTCGCCGACGTTCCACGTCTTGACGTTGGAGATAGTCGCCGCGGAGATGTCGCTCTCGCCCCGCAGGTGGAGGGCGTTGTAGAAGAAGTCCTTCAGCGTCAGGGCGCTGACGGTGACTTTGTCGGCGCCGATGGTGATGCCCTCGTCCACGCCGCGGGTGTTCATCCCGCCGCCGACGAGGACCACGTCGTCGCGAACGCCCGTGGCCCCGCGGATGGTGACGTTGGGCGTGTTCATCGACAGCACCCGCGTTAGGTTGTACGTGCCGGGGGCGATGACGATCTCATCGCCGGATGCCTGGTTCCAAGTGGCGGTGTTCAGCTCGGACACCGTGGATACGTTCCAGACGGTGGCCCCTGCCGCCCCGGGAGCCGCCACGGCCGCAAACGCCGCCAGCAGGGCCAGGACACATCTCAGGTCGAAAGACGTCTTCTCCATTTCTTCGCTCCTTTTTGTATCGCGGATGCCCCCGTGGTCTGGTCGGCTTGCCGCCGGCGTCCACTGCGAGGCTGGTCGTGCTACGGTGTCCTCGGCCGGCATTCCGGGGGCGCATCGAGCCTCCAGCTTCCCTCCGCACTGCCGGCGGGGGATGCACCGCGATCTATTCCGTTCGACGCACCACCAGCACGTCGGTTCGCGCCCTTCTGTAGGCCTCCCTTGCCTGGTGTGTGCTGCGAGCACCTTCTCCGAGCCACAATCATACTCGCCGGGGGCTGTTTTGTCCAGTGCCCTTCGCCGCCGGGCGCGCTGGCGAGGCCGCGTCGCGGGTCCGTTCCGGCGGCAACTCATTTCCCCGGGCGTTACTTCAGCACCGGCGCGTTCTCCCAGTGCAGCGTCGCCTCCCCGTCGAGCACCTCCGCGGCGGCGTGGTATGCCAGCGGCTCGCCGACGACCCAGTCGTGCGTGGGCAGCTCGAGCTTGGCCTGCACGCGGCACTCGATGTTAACCGGGCACTCGGCGATCAAGGGGGCCTTGACCTTCTCCGCCGGCGCGGGCGTCAGCCCGGCCAGGGCGAACTTGTCGGCGGCGGGCTCTTGGGTCAGCGAGACCGAGCCGCAGACGTCCCAGGCCTTCTTCAGCCCGGCGTGGGGGATGTTGATGACGAACTCGCCGGTCTGCTCGATGCAGGTGGTGGTATATCGCTTCCAGAAGTAGCTGCCCGCCGCCCGGGCGCACATGGCGATGCCAAACATCTGCGGGGCGCCGTTGACCAGCGCCCAGGCCCCCACGGTGCAGATGTCGACCTTGCCGGCCGAGTCCACCGCCGTGACCAGGCAGACCGAGCCGGGATAGAACGACGAAAAGCCCGGCTCGCCCGGAAAGATGGTGCGTTTTTCCATGCTCAGGTCCTTTCCCGCTTGCTGGTGGTGAAGGAGCTTTTGGGCGGGGCTGGGGCGGGCCCGGCGAAGCTCAGTACGCCCGGAACAGCTTAGCCGTGGGGTAGTAGTCGGCCAGGATCTGTCGGTAGGTCAGGCCGCGCTGGGCCTTGGCCTCGGCGCCCCACTGGCACAGTCCCACGCCGTGGCCGAAGCCCCTGCCCTGGTCGAAGACGATGTTCTCGCCGTCGTCGCGGATGCGGCAGTTCATGCTGTACAGCCCGCTGGCGGCGCCATCGCCGTGCCGCAGCAGCGAGAGCCGTAGGTCTTCGGCCCGGATGCGGACCTTTCGCCCGTCGGGGGCCACCACGTCAATCCACACCGGCCGGCCGTGAAGCTCCTCGACGACCTCGATGCGATCCACGCCCGACAGCGCGGCGGCCTGGGGGTATTGCCGGCCCAGGGCCCGGTAAATGACCGACTTCGGCACCGTCACCGGCGCCCAGCGAAACCGCGGGCAGCGCTTGCACTCGGTGCAGGCCTGTCCGCCCGCCAGCGGGCCCCCTGTTACCGGCGGGCCGTACAGGACGTACACGCTGTTGACCGTTCCCCCGCAGCAGGCCGAATAGTGCGCCCGGAAGATCCTCTCACGGCCCTGCTCACCGGCCGCCAGCACCAGGCCGTGGGTGCTTCGCACCGCCCGCCAGGCTTTGTCCGTCTCGGACGAAAAGCCCCCGTACACCTGCGAGGACTGGTCGTCGCGGAGGTCGTACAGCCGCCCGCCGGCGTGGTTGGCCTCGTACAGGGCGTAGGTTCGGGCGGCCACGGCCAATGCCTGGTAGGTGCGGATGTGCCACAGGGCGTACAGCTCCCGCGGCAGCACGCCGGCCAGGTAGCTCTCCAGGTCCACGTGGTTGACCGCGAGGATGCCCCTGGGGGCGTTGGGGTTCGGCTGGAAGACGACGCTGCCTCGGTACGCCGTCGAGCTCACCCGCACCGGCCAGCTCCGTCCGCCGGCCGGCGACCCCCGGGGCGGGGCGGCGATGGTCAGCGACCGGGCAGTGTAGCTGGCGGCGTGAAGCGTCCACAGATTACCATAGCGGCCGAGGACGCCCTCCGGCAGCGGGTCCATGGAGCTGACGACCTCTCGGCCGTCGGCGAAAATCGCGTACGGGCCGGTGGTGGCCACGCGAATGCCCGGCCCCGACGCCACCAGCACGCGGATCGTGGGCACGCCTTCCACGCGCAGCGGGACTTCGGGGCTGGGGGCGTTCCGTCCGGCGGGGCACCCGCACAGCGACAGCACCACCACCGCGACGATGGCCGCGTGCACTGCCGCGTTCACGCCGAGATGGAACAGCCGTTCCGACATCCTTTCGGCTCGGCTTGCGCCGCCTTCCTCCCGGTCCGCCGACTACTCCGAGCCGCGCAGGTTCAGGCCGTACTCGGCCAGCCGCTGCTGCACCTCGTTCAGCGAGGTCTGACCGAAGTTGCGGCAGGTGAGCAGCTCGGCCTCGGTCTTGCTGGCCAGCTTGCCCAGCGTCCTGACGTTCAGTCGCTGAAGCCCCCGCCGAACCCGGACGGAAAACTCAATCTGCGAGATGGGCGTGGCCAGAACGCCCTCGTTCTCGACCGAGGCGCCCGAGGCGGCCTGCACCGGCTGGGCGGGGGCGGGCTCCTCGCGCAGTTGGCCCAGCCGGAGGTTCTTGCTGGACAGGACGTTCTTGATCTCCGTCAGGGAGGTCTCGCCGAAGTTCTTGAAGCCCAGCAGGTCCTGCTCGCTGACGTGCAGCAGGTGGCCCAGCGTGCGGATGTTCATTTTCTTCAGGCAGTTCCGGGCCCGGACGGAGAGTTCGAAGTCGGTGATGGGAATGGCCAGCAGGTCGTTGCGGCGCGCCAGCCGCTTCTGCTCGTCCTCGTCGAAGGCCATCGTCTTGGAGGCCAGCACGTCCTTGAGGAACAGCCTGGCCCGGGCGTGGACGGGATTGGCCGCCAGCACCCGCTGGAGGCAGCGGGCTGCCTCGTCGTAGTGGCCGGCGTCCTCGTACAGGACCGCCAGGTTGATCAGGGCGTTGGCGTAGATCGGGCGCGGCTCCAGCGCCGCCCCCGGCGGGGGGGCTTCGGCCACGGCGATGCACTCGCGATACAGCTCGACGGCCGTTTCCTCCTCGCCGTGCAGGTCGTAGTGATAGGCCAGCCGGAAGGTCGCCTCGGCGTGGCCGGGCCGGAGCTGGCGGGCCTTTTCGTAGTGCTCGACGGCGGCGTCGTAGTCGCCCTGAAGCTCGGAAACCATTCCCGCCGCGCAGCGCCAGTCGGCGTCTTCCTGGCTGGACCGGGCGAAGCGGTCGAGGCTGCGGGCGGCGGCGTCGACGCTGCCGGAAAGGCACTGCACCTCGACCATTTGCAGCGTCACTTGGCGCGCGTCCCAGCCGCGATCCTCGGCCCGCTGGAAGTCCTCCAGGGCGTTTTGATACTGCCGGAGGTGCTTGTGACAGAGCCCCTGGTAGAAGCGGCGCTCCTTGTTGTCGGTGCCCTTGGCCAGCACCTCCAGGGCCTCGGCGGGCCGGCTGAGCATGTACTTGGCGATGCCGATCTTGATGGCGGCGGCGCCGGCGGCATCGGGATGGGCCCCGATGAGCTGGGAAACCAGCTTCCGGAACCTCTGGGCGGGACCTCTCATCGCCGGGAACAGGCTCATGAGCCTATGGCAATCTTCCGCTGACCAGGAATCCTTGGCCACGATCTGGTCGAGCTCGGCGGCGGCGTCCATGGATGTTCTCCTATCGCATAGTTCCCTGCCGGCCCCGGCGGCCGGCCTGCATACCTTGCCCCGTCCGCAAAAGTTGGTATTATAGCCACGGCCCGGCGGGTTGCAAGGGCTGGGGGGATGACGATCCGCCGGCCGACGAGGGCGTTGGCGTGATCCACATAGTGATCAATCCCAAGAGCGGCAGCGGGCTGAAGCGCAGGACGCTGGCGGAGCTGCGGGCGGCGTTGCGCGTGCGCGGCCAGGAGGTGGTCGAGTACCGCACCACCTGCCCCGGCGACGCCACCGGATACGCCGCCGGCCTGCGCGACCAGCCCGCCGTCGTAGTCGCCTGGGGCGGCGACGGCACCGCCCGCGAGCTGGCCTCGGGGCTCGTCGGCAGCGGGGTGCCCCTGTTGATCTGCCCGGTGGGAACGGAGAACCTGCTGGCCAAGGAGCTGCGCATGCCCGGGAATCCGCGCCAACTGGCGGAGACCGTCACCGCCGGCCGGACCGTCGAGTGCGACCTCGCCCGGGTCAACGGGCAGGACTTCATGCTGATCATGGGCATCGGCTTCGACGGCGAGGTGGTCCGCCGGCTGGCGACCATCCGCCGCGGGCACATCACCCACCTGAGCTATTTCTGGCCCATCTGGCGGACCTTCTGGGAGCACGATTTTCCGCGGGTCCGCGTGGTCGCCGACGGGCAGGAGGTCTTCGACGACTACGGCCTGGCCTTCGTGGGAAACATCTCCCGCTACGCCGTGGGGCTGCGGATCTGCCGGGACGCCCGCTACGACGACGGGCTGCTGGACTTGGTGGTCTTTTCCTGCCACCAGCAGACCGCTCTGGTGCTGCACGCGGCCTGGACGTTGCTGCGGGTGCACCCGCTGAAGGGCAACGTGCTGTACCGGCAAATCCGCCAAGCCCGCATCGAGACCGATCCGCCCGTGCCCACCCAGACCGACGGCGACTTGGGCCCGAATACCCCGGTGGACATTTCCCTGCACTCCGGCCGGATTCGGCTGCTGGTGCCGGCGGGGCGCGTCGGCCTGGGGCTGTGGCCGTGGCGAGGAGATTCGCTGCTATGAGCAACGTTCCACCATGCCGGATCGGCTCGGTGACCGTTGGTGCCGGGCAGCTCGTGCTGATCGGCGGGCCCTGCTTGGCCGAGAGCCTCGAGCTGTGCCTGACCGCGGCCGGGCGACTGGCCGAGCTGTGCCGGAAGCTCAAGATCGGCTACATCTTCAAGAGCAGCTTCGACAAGGCCAACCGCACCTCGCTGAACGCCCCCCGCGGGCCGGGACTGGACCGCGGCCTTCAGTGGCTCTCGGCCGTCCGCCGGCAGGTGGGGGCGCCGGTGACGGCCGACATTCACGAGGTAGCCCAGGCCGCCCCCGCCGCCGAGGTGCTCGACTGCCTCCAGATTCCGGCCTTTCTCTGCCGGCAGACGGACCTGCTGCTGGCGGCCGGGCGGACCGGCAAGGCCGTCAACATCAAGAAGGGGCAGTTCCTCGCCCCGGGCAAGATCGGCTTCGCCGTGGAGAAGGTCCGCTCCGTCGGCAACGAAAACGTGCTGGTGACCGAGCGCGGCACCACATTCGGCTACGACGGGCTGGTCAATGACATGCGGGCGATCCCGCTGATGCGCCAGTTCGCCCCGGTGGTCTTCGACGCCACCCACTCCGTCCAGGCCCCCGGCAGCGGCGCGGTCACCGGCGGGCAGCGCCGGTTCGTTCCGGTGCTGGCCAAAGCCGCCCTGGCCGCCGGGGCCGACGCGGTTTTCATCGAGACCCATCCCGATCCCGACAACGCCGCCTCCGACGCCGGCAGCCAGTGGCCGCTGGATGAGATGGAGCCGCTGTTGCAGCAGTGCGTGGACATCTTCTCGGCCGCGCGGGCGCGATAGCCGCCCGGCGAGCGGCGCTTCGGGACGGAACTTCGCAGGGAGGCGATGGATGAAGTCCATTCACATCGTTGAGCCGCACCTGCCCTTTGCCTGGGAGCGGGCCGTGATGGCCTGCTGGGAAGCCGGCGAGAGCTTCCCCACCGAGTACGACAAGCCCGGCGACCCCAACAGCCGCGACGCGACCGTGCTCATCCACGTGACCGACCCCTTCGCCGAGCCGCGGATCCACCGGGCCTTCCCCGGCGGGCTGGAGGACCTGGAGAAGTACCGGGCCGAGGTGCTCTACGGCGTGCACGATCACTGGATCGACCCGGCCGCGGGGAAGTGGGAGTACACCTACCACGAGCGACTGTTCGAGTACGCCGTGCCGGGCAAGGGCGTTTTCGACCAGATCGCCGCGGCCGCGGCCAAGCTCGCCCGGGTGCCGCATACCCGCCGGGCACAGGCGGTCATCTGGCAGGTGTGGAACGACATGAACATCAACGATCCGGCCTGCCTCCAGCGGCTGTGGTTCCGCGTCTCCGACGGACAGCTTCACATGAACGTCCACATCCGCTCCAACGACGCCTTCAAGGCCGCCTTCATGAACATGCACGCCTTCACCGAACTCCAGCGCGAGATCGCCGCGCGGATCGGCCTGAATCCCGGGCAGTACATCCACGTCGCCGATTCGTTCCACATCTACGGCAGCTACTTCCAGGAGTTCGAGGGCTTCCTGCAAACGGTCCGGGACCGCCCGCCCGACCAGCGCGTCTACACCAGCGACTTCGCCCGCGACTTCTTCGTCGACGGCTGCGACACCCTCCTGGCCGAAGAGGACATGCCGCCGGAAAAGAAGGCCATGGTGCAAAAGCGAAAAGCCGAGCTGCTGGGAGGGGGGCCGTGAGGACCGGCGTTAGAGGGTGGGAATGAATTCACGGGCGACGCATTCATTGTTCGCCTTCGTCGTCGCCTGCATGCTGACGGGCGGCGCGGGTTTCTCGCGGGGCGCCGCGACGCGGCCGGCCCCGCCCGCGGCGGCTGGGAGCACCACAATGCCCGCGAAGAGCGAAACCTTTGGGGCCGAGGCGAATCCGACCGGCAGCCCCATCGGCGGCGGCAAGGGGTATCAGCGCCTCGTCGGCCGGGGCGACCTCCGCGTGCGGACAGCGAAAGCCTTGATCGCCGCGTTGAAAAAGGCCAAGGCCGGGCAGGTCGTCTACGTCGACGACAAGGCCGAGATCGACCTGACGGCGCTGGTCCGGGACGAGCGGCTAGTGCTGGAGATTCCCGGCGGCGTGACGCTGGCCGGCGGGCGCGGCGCGGGCGGCTCAACCGGCGCGCTGATCTTCACCCACGAGCTGAAGACCCGCCCGATGATCCGGATCCTGGGCGCCGGCGTGCGGATCACGGGGCTTCGCATCCGCGGCCCGGACCCGCAGCGCCGCACGGCCGAGCTGCGCCGGCGGCTGCGGGAAGGCGGGCGCAAGCTGTATTACGGCTGGCCTACCTCCGACGGGATCGAATGCGCGCACCCGCGGCTGAAGGTCGATAACTGCGAGCTTTCCGGCTGGAACCACGCCGCCGTGAACCTCCGCAAGGGGGGCGACGCCCACGTTCACCACAACTTCATCCACCACTGCCAGCGCGAGGGCCTGGGCTACGGGGTGTGCCTGGATGCGGCGACGGCCCTGATCGAGGCCAACCGCTTCGACTACTGCCGCCACCACATCGCCGGCACCGGGCGCCGCGGCACCGGCTACGAGGCGCGCTACAACCTGGTTCTTTCCTACGCCAACAGCCACAGCTTCGACATGCACGGCGGGGCGGACCGAAAGGACGGAACCGACATCGCCGGCGGGCGGATATTGATCCACCACAACACGTTCCGGGCGACGAGCGTGCCAGGCGTGGTCATTCGCGGCCGGCCGACGGAAACGGCCGAGATTCATCACAACTGGTTTCACCACGCCGGCGCCCGCGCCGCCGTCCGCCAGACCCACGCCCGCGGAAACGTGCGTGTCTATCGAAACCAGTTCGGCCAGAAGCGGACAATCAAGGACTGAGCGGCAGGGCCCGTGCTGGCACGAACCCTTACCTGCGTCGATTGAGCGAGTCCGAAGCCCGAATTGAGGGCAGCGACATGGGCGGCGCCAGAAGGATACCGAAGATGTTGATCCCGACGATCGTGATGGGGGTTCTGGCGGCTGGGCTCTTTCTGGCAGGCTACCACAGAGGGCACGGAGAGCACGTCCGGGGAGCAAAGCTGGCCGTGGACATGAGCGTGCAAGTGCTGCCGCTGCTGTTCTTCGCGTTCCTCACGGCCGGCATGGTCCAGGTGCTCCTGCCCCAGGAACTGATCGCCAAGTGGGTGGGCTCGGAGGCCGGCTATCGGGGAATTCTCCTGGGCACGGTGGCCGGAGCCCTTGCCCCGGGCGGCCCTTACGTAAGCCTGCCGATTGCGGCCGGGCTTTTGCGGGCCGGCGCCGGCGTCGGCACCATGGTGGCGTTCCTGACCGGCTGGTCCTTGTGGGCCTTCAGTCGGCTGCCGCTGGAGTTCGGCGTCCTGGGCTGGAAGCTCACGCTCGTTCGCCTGGGCAGCACCTTCTTCTTCCCGCCGCTGGCCGGCCTGATCGCCCAGATGCTCTTCGGCGGCGTGAAGACGACCTAGTCCCGCCCTACTTTGCGTTCGCGGCGCGTTTGACGATGATGGCCGTCAGGTCGTCGGCCTGGGGGGCGGCCTGGGTGAAGGCGTCGACGGCGCGTTGGAGGCTGGCGATGATCTCCTCGGCCGGCAGGTCGCGGCATTCGCGGATGACGCGGCAGGCGCGGTCGGTGCCGTACTGCTCGTCGGCGGGATCGCAGGCCTCGTAGAACCCGTCGGTTGCGACCGCCAGGATATCGCCGGCCGCCAGCGGCCGCTCCACCAGCTCGCGGAAGTCGATTCCCTCGATCACGCCCAGCGGCAGGTCCGTCGCCGCCAGTTGGTCGAAGCGATCGGCCGCGCGGTTGTAGAAGATGATCGGCCCCTGCCCGGCCGAGGCGTATCGCACCGCGCCGGCCGGGCCGTCCAGCAAGGCGAAAAAGCAGGTGACGAAGCGCGACTGGCTGAGGTCGCCCGCCAGCAGCTCGTTCACCGCCGACATCACCTGCGGGATGTTCAGCTCGGTGGTCCCGGCCGGCCGGCCCGCGGGACCCAGGCCGACGCAGGCGGCGCTGAGGGCACGCAGCATGGCCCGGGCCTCGGCGATCACCAGCGCCGGCCCGACACCGTGCCCGGTGGCGTCGGCCAGCATCAGCGTCCACCGCCCCTCGCCCAGGTCGAAGAAATCGTAAATGTCGCCGCCGGTCTCGTCGGCCGGACGCGACCAGCCGGCCACGTCGAAGCCCGCGACCTGCGGCTTGGCCCGCGGCAGCAGGTCCTGCTGGATATGCCGGGCGATCGCCAGCGACTGCTCCATCCGCTGCTTCTGCACGTAGTGCGCCAGCAGCCTTGCCCGCTGGAGCACCACGCCGGCTTGGGCGGCCAGCGTCTCGGCCAGGGCGATGTCGTCGGGGCCGAAGGGCCCGCGGGCCTTGTTGATGACCTCCAGCACGCCGACCAACTCTCCGGCGTAGTCCAGCATGGGCACGGCCAGCAGGTTGCGGGTGCGGAAGCCGGTGCGGCGGTCGATCTCGGGGTTGAAGCGCTCGTCGGCGTATGCGTCGGGCACGTTGAGCGTCTGCCTGCTGGCGGCGACGGCCCCGGCGATGCCCGCCCCGGCCGGGAAGCGAATCTCCCGCTCGCCGGCGGCGATGCGGCTGACCAGCTCGTCCGTGTCGGCCTCGTACAGGAAAATGCTGGCCCGCTCGGCCTCCAGCAGCTCCATCGACCGCTGCACGATCACGCCCAGCAGCTCGTCCAGGTCGGTGGTGGCGACCATGTGCCGGCTGATCTGGAGGAGCTTTTCCAGCGCCGAAAGCTTCTTTTGCGTCTGATCGGGAGGCATGCCCATACGTCGGCAAGGTAGCGGCCGCGGGGCGAAAGGTCAATGGCGCCGGGGCCGCCGATAGGGTCAAGAGTCTTGTGTAAGTTCCGGCAGCAGGTGCCATCGAGCGAGCTG
>CAYNYF010000005.1:0-78289 GCA_964401385.1 uncultured Planctomycetaceae bacterium
CGTTGCGAATCGTTGCGAATCGTTGCGAATCGTTGCGAATCGTTGCGAACCTACCCGCCCGGGCAACGACGCCCGGCCAGGCAGGCGGGTCTTTGCGTTTGGGACCAGGCAACACAGGGTGGCATGCTTCTGCTGCCCGCCTACCTACCGGAGGTGGGCAGGCAGAAGCATGGCACCAACCGAGGCAGGCAACTGTTTGCAAGCCGGCAACACGGAACCAGTGGCCAGGAGCCGGAGCCAGTGGGAAGGTACTTGGGTTTTGCTGCCAATTGCTGAACTGCTGAATTCCGGCCGCGGCGGGCATCGAAACGGGCACGCCACTTCCGGCCGCGGGCGCGCCCGTAACACAAACAAGGATCGTCGTAGTAACTTTGCCGTGGACGCCTTGTGTGATAACATGACGCGAACGTAATACCGGGGCGACAGGCAGCCGACCCGGCCGGGCGCCGGCTGTGAGTGCCGCTTTTTCGGCAAAGAGACAACATGTTTCCGCTGGCCATGCACATGGCAAACGAGCTGTTGAGCATCCCCGTGGCCGCCGCAACGCTGGCCCTGGGCGCCGCGATCGTGGCGGTGGCGGCCGCCGTGGCCGGAAGGACGCTGAACCCGGAACGACTTCCCCTGATGGGCGTGATGGGGGCGTTCGTCTTCGCCGCCCAGATGATCAATTTCACCCTCCCCGGCATGCCCGGCACCAGCGGACACCTGGGCGGCGGCGTGCTGCTGGCGGTCGTGCTGGGGCCGGCGGCCGGCATCGTGACCATGGCCGCGATCCTCATCGTCCAGTGCCTGCTCTTCCAGGACGGCGGCGTGCTGGCGCTGGGCTGCAACATCATCAACATGGGCGTGGTGCCCTGCCTGGCCGGGTGGGGCCTGTATCGGCTGCTGCTGGGTTCGGTCTGGAAGGCGAAGCCCTGGCGGCAGTACCTTTCGGCATGGCTGGCCTGCCTGGTAGGCGTGACGGCCGGGGCGGCGCTGGTCCCGATTGAGGCGAAGGTCTCGGGGGTGATGCAAATCCCTCTGAGCCACTTCCTGGTGGTGATGGTGGGCGTGCACCTGCTGATCGGCCTCTTTGAGGGGCTGATCACTTTCGCCGTCATCGCCTACCTCCGCCTGGCCCGGCCGGCGGCCTTGGCCCTGGCGGAGGCTCAGCCCGGCCGCCGCAAGCTCGGCCGGGGGGCCGTCATCGTCTCCGTGCTTCTGACGGCGGTGCTGATTGCCGGGGCGGTGAGCTGGTTCGCCAGCAGCCAGCCCGACGGGCTCGAATGGAGCTACCTGGTGCGCGGCTATGGCCGGACGGAAAACGCCCTGAAGGAGCCGTCCCCGGCGGTGGTCGGCGCCAACGACTGGCAATCCAAGTGGTCCCTGATGCCGGACTACAACAAGCGCGCCGCCCCGCTGGGGGCGGCGGCCGCCGAGCTGGAGGAGGCGGCCGAGAGCGCCGAGAGCGGCTGGCCCGCGATCAACGGCTGGGTGTCAGTGGCCGGCCTGCTCGGCACGGCGGTGACGCTGGCGATTGTGTATCTGGCGGCCGTGCTGCTGCGCAGGCGCCGGCGCCGGGTCGGACCGGCGACAGGCAGCCAACCGTAACCGGCGGCCGCGCCGCCGCCATGGCCTGGTCCCGGGAGGACCGTGCATCACAGCCACATAGACCGTTTTGCCCAGGGCGATTCGCCCGTTCACCGGCTGGAGGCCCGGGCGAAGCTGGTGGCCGTGCTGGCGTACACGGCCGTGCTGATCAGCTTCAACCGCTACACCGTGGCGGCGCTGGCGCCGATGGCGATCCTGCCGCTGTCGATGCTCTGGTTCGGCGGCGTGCCCATCTGGTTTGCCCTCCGCCGGGTAGCCATCCTCAGCCCGTTCATCCTGGCGATCTGCCTGTTCAGCCCGCTGTACGACCACTCCGCCCACGCGGCTGCGTTCGGCCCGTGGCGCTTCGTCGTCAGCGGCGGCTGGCTGACCGCCTTCGACCTGGCGATCAAGTTCACCTTCGGCGTTCTGGCCCTGACGGCGCTGATGAGCACGACGCCGTTCGCCTCGCTGCTGGAGGCGATGCGAAAGCTCGGCGCCCCCAAGCTGCTGGTCATGCAGCTCGGCTTTGTGTATCGCTACCTCTTCGTGCTGATCGACGAGGCGATGCGGATTCGCCGCGGGCGGGACTTTCGCGGCGCGGCCCGCGCCCCGGTCGGGCGGCGCCTGGCGGCCGTCGGAAACATCGTCGGCAGCCTGTTCGTCCGCACGCTGGAGCGGTCCGACCGCATTCAGACGGCCATGGCCGCCAGGGGCTACCGCGGCAATTCGCGCAGCCTCAGCGTCTCCCAATTTCGCGGGCGCGACGCCGCCTTCCTCCTGGCCGTGGCGGCCTACCTGCTGGGGTGCCGGTGGCTGTACCCGGCGATCCTGTAACGGTGTTCCCATGACGGATATTCTGGAAATCGCGAACCTTTCGGTAGGCTACGGCGACGGCGTGCGGGCCCTGGCGGGGGTCTCGCTGCACGTGCCCGCGGGCGGGCGCGTGGGGCTGATCGGGCCCAACGGGGCCGGCAAGACCACTCTGCAACTGGCCATCATGGGCGGGCTGAAGCACGAGGGCAGGATCGTCGTCGACGGCATCGAGCTGAGCAGGCGGACGACGGCCGAGGTCCGCAACCGGTGCGGGATGATCTTCGAGAACCCGGACGATCAGCTCTTCATGCCCACGCTGCTGGACGACGTGGCCTTCGGCCCGCTGAACCAGGGCACGGAGCCGTCGGAGGCGGAGGCCCGTTCGCGGGCGGCCATCGCCGCCGTCGGCCTGGGCGGGCTGGCCAGCCGGTCGGGGCATCACCTTTCGGCCGGCCAGAAACGCAGCGCCGCCCTGGCGACCGTGCTGTCCATGAACGTCAAGCTGCTGCTGCTGGACGAGCCGGCGTCCGGGCTGGACTGCCGCTCCCGGCGGAGATTGATCGAGCTGCTCGCCGCCCGCGAGGAGGCGATGCTGCTGGCCACTCATGACCTCGACCTGGTCGGAGCCCTGTGCCGGGAGGTGGTGCTTCTGGACGCCGGGCAGGTGATCGCAAAGGGGGGCGTCCAGGAGGTGCTGGCCGACGCGGCACTGCTCGCCGAGCACGGGCTTCGGTGAGGACCCCGGCCCCACGGCGGACGCTTCTATCGCGCCGGGAAGATGGCGACGCGGTTCCTGCCCTTGGTGACAGTCAGTTGCGGCAGCGTCACCAGGCCGTGCTTGTCGGCCGCGACGGTGCCGCCGGCCAGGACCTTCTTTTCGGTCAGGGGGGTGTTGGTCCACTGGAACTTCTGACCGGCCTTTGCCTTGAACTTCTGGCAGTGCCGCGGCGTCAGGTCGACCGTGCAGGCATCCAGCGGGGCCGAGGCGTCCAGGTAGACGGTCATTCCCCAGCGGGCCGGCTCGTCGGTGATGTCCTCGCTGCGCCACAGCAGGTAGCCGTTGAGCATCCCGGTCGCGTCGCCGCTGCGGATGTCGCCGGAGCCGGGGTTGTCGTCCAGCGAGCAGTTGGCGAAGGCGGGCTTGGACTGGTCGCGCAGAATCTTCAGCTTGCCGGCCCGCCACTCGCGCAGGGCGGCCGTGCCCTTGAACCCCCAGGAGACCTTGCAGATGCCGGCGCCGAAGGGCTGCCTGGCGTCCATCAATATCCGCTTGTACTTCGGCAGCGACATGTAGCTCATCTCGGAGGTGTGCGAGCCGGTGCAGGAAATCAGGAACTGAACCGGCAGCTTCCGGGCCGGATCGGCCGAGACGTAGTCGTTGAAGTTGCACATCACGTAAGGGTTCTCCCCGTCCGGCTTGCCTTGGTAGGCGCTGGGCGGGCCCCACACGCCGTTGGCCCGGTTCCAGTCGACGAAGCCCCGAGTCAGCTCGGCCGAGCCCCAGCCGACAAAGACGCTGAAGATCTCCGGGTGCCGCAGCTCCCACATGCCCCAGTGGCTGCCGTAGCAGTAAATCTGCTGGTCGTCGATTTCGTAGGCGCCGCGGGCCCATTCCACGATCCGCGCCTGGCGGCGGTAGGTCCACGGGGCCCAGGTGCCCTGGCGGTAGCTCTTGAGGGTTCTGTGGCAGTTGTTAGCCCCGACGTAGAAGCCGTTCTCGGGCCCGTCCTCGTAGACCAGCACGATCGCCTCGGCTCTCTGGCGCCGCGCCAGCGAAAACGCGTGAGCCATGCCGTGGCTGACCTCCAGCGGCGCGGGCTTGGGGATGCGGTTGGGGTAGTACTGGACCTCGATGCGGTACTGCAGCGGCCGGGGCGACAGCGGCGGCGCGGCCCACAGGGCGTAGCGCCGCACGATGACGTCGTCGCTGCTGCGGTAGCGGCCCTTGGTGTAGGTCTCCGCCTGGAGAACCGGCTCGGGCGGGGCGACCTTCTGGCTGACCGGACCGGCCGCGGCCCCCGCCAGGTCCGCCGTGTTCTCCACGCCGTTGACAGCCGTGACCACGGCGTAGTAGGACTCGCCGTCGCGGGCAACGGTGTGGACGTACACGCCCGTGCCGGAGGGGACGGGCTTGTTGGCCTCCACCGCCAGCCGCACGGCGATGAAGGCGTCGTCCAGCTTGCTGGGGACGTTCTCGCCCTGCCAGATGCGCCGGACCATCCGCGTGTTCACCCCGCTGGCCGGCAGCACCTCCGCCAGCAGCTCCGCGGCGCCGATGGTCTGCTTCGTGATCGGCGCATCATGGCGATACACGCGGTAGCGCAGCTCGCGCTTCTCGTCGCGCGGGACGATGCCGTCGGCCGTGTAGCCGCGGGTTTTCTTGATCAGGCTGCCCCAGCCAAAGCGGTCATTGCCCTCGGTCAGGTCCTCGACCTCCTTGAAGGTGATGAACACCTGCCCGGCGCGGTAGAAGGCGCGGACGCCGCTCACCTGCTGGGGCGGGTCGGCGAGCTTTCCGGCGTAGGCGATCTCCAGACACGTCGCCTTCCGATCGTACCCGCGGCCACGGATGCCGAAGACGGCCGACCGGGCGCCCGACCCGACCCAGGCGCGGACCGATTCGGTAACGTCGAACCAGCGGCAGTACGGCGGCACGGGCCGGAGGGGCTCCTTGGCGGGCGTGGCCTTTCCGTCCGGGCCGGGCCGGGTGGCGAACACCTCGAAGCCGGCGGCGTACCCCCGGCTTCGGGCCATGAGCAGCCGGGCGCGATACACCTTGGCCGAGCGGGGAATCGCCGCCAGGTCAAAGCGGGCCAGCCGGCCGCCGGCCTCGGCGCTGTCGTAGGTAAGTGTTCCGGGGTGCTGAACTCGCCCGGCGATGCCCCACCGCTCGGTCACCACGTCCGCTTTCCCCGCCGCAGCGGCCAGAGCGGCCACGGACACCGCCGCCACCGCCGCCCATCGTCCTGTGCCGGTCAACATTCGACCTTCCCTTTCCGAACTACCGATGGATGCGAATCCGGTGTTTGGCCTTGGTGATCTTCAACCCGCCAACCGTGGCCAGGCCGTACTTGTCCGCCTTGCCCGCCCCGCCGGCCAGGACACCGCCGGTTTCGTTGACGTTTTCCCACTTGAAGTCCGCCCCGGCCGGCAGGCGGAACTTCCGGCAGCGCCGGGGCGTCAGGTCCACCGTGCAGTCCGGCAGCGGCGCCGACTTATCCACCCAGATGGTCATCTCCCAGCGGCCGGGCTCGTCGGCGATGGTCTTGGTCTCCCACAGCAGGTAGCCGTTGATCTGGCCGGAGTAGTCGCCCTCGCGCAGGTCCCCGCAGCCGGGGTTGTTGTCCAGGGTGCAGTTGGCGAAGGCCGGCAGCGACATGTCGCGGGTGATGTCGATCTTTCCGCTGGTGACGGCGCGGAGGACGGGCGTGTTCGGCCAGGTCCAGGAGTGCTTGCCCCAACTGGCGGCGAAGGCGCGCTTCGTCCGAACCATCGCCCGGAAGAACCGCGGGAACGGCGGCCAGCCCATCTCCGTGTTGTGGGCGCCGGTGGACGAGCGGATCAGCAGGTACGGCATCTCCCTGCGCGGGTCCAGGCTTACGTAGTTGCCGTAGTCCTGGCGATAGTAGACGTTCTCCTGGTCGGGGCGGTCGGCGTAGGCGCGGGGCGGGCCCCAGACGCCGTTGGCCCGGTTCCAACACTGGAACCCCTTGGTGAACTCCGGCTGCCCCCAGCCGACCAGCCAGGAGTACAGATCCGGGCGCTCGATCTCCATCATGCCCCACACACCCATGTTCACGTCGATGCGCTGCTCGTCGATCGCCCACCTGGACTTCACCCAGCGGATGAGCGCCTCCTGCCGGCGCTGGGCGAACGGCCGCCACTTGCCGTGCTCGATTCCCTTGAGCGTGGCGTAGGCGTCGTTGATGCCCATCCAGTACGACATGGGCTGCTCGTCGGACGGGGTGAGGATGATGTGGTTAAACGGGCTGTTGGTCGACGTCGGCTGGGGATAACTGGACCAGTCGTTCTTGTGCGAGACCTGGAGCCGCGCCGGCTTGGCCAGCGAGTCGGGGCAGTACTGCACGATCACGTCGTAGCGCAAGGGGCGCGGGCCGAGCGGCTGATCGGCCCAGTAGGAATGCCACTGCTCCAGATGGGTCTGCTTGTCGCGGCCGACCTGGCGGACGATCTGCTTGTACATGACCGGCTCCGGCGGGGCGACCTTTTCCTCGATGGGACCAGCGGTGTTGGCCTGGGTCAGATCGGTGGTGTTCGCAACGCCGTTGACGCAGGTGACCACGGCGTAGTAGCCCCGGCCGGGCTTGCCGACCATGTGCACGTACACGCCGGTGCCGGGCGGGACGGACTGCTTGCCGTCGACGCCGACGCGCATCACCCGAAATTCCTTGTCCAGCACCGACCGCCCGGTCTCGCCGATGGGCCAGCGGATAACAGTCCGCGTGTTGATGCACGAGCCGGGCACCAGCTCGCCCAGCAGCTTCGCGGCGCCGATGCTGGCGGGCGTGATGGGCTTGTCGTGGCGATACACGCGGTAGCGAATCTCGCGCTTCTCGTCGTCGGGGACGATCGCCTCGGCGCTGTAGGACTTGATCTTCTTTTTCAGCTCGACCCAGCGGAACGCCTCCTTGCCCTCGCAGAGGTCTTCGATCTCCTTGAAGGTGATGAACACCTGCCCGCTGCGATACAGCGCCCGCACGCCGGCAACCTGCTCGGGCGGGTCCTTCAGCTTGCCCTCATAGGTGATTTCAAGGATGGTTCCATTGCGGTCGTAGCGAGGGGCGCTGCGGAGCAGAAGCGAAACCACTTTCTTGGGCGAGCCGGCCTGGCGGCGGACGACGTCGGTGACGTCGAACCAGCGATAGTACGGCGGCGCCAGTTGCAGCGGCCGGTCGGCGAGCTTGACACCGCCTTGCTCGTCCCGGCTTTCGACCGCGACCGCGTCGAAGCCACGGTCGTACGAGCCACTGTTCCGCCGGAAGAGCAGCCGCGCGCAGTAAATCTTCGCCCGCCGGGGCAGGGCCGACAGGTCGAAGACCAGCAGCCGGCCCTGGCTGCCGAGCAGCTCGTATTTCAGCGCCTTGGGGTGCTGGAGCCGCCCCGAGACGCCCCAGCGCTCGACCACCACGTCGGCCCGCGCCGAAGCGGCCGCCAGGAGCAGCAGCCCAATGGCAATCGGCCCGGCCCGTCTCATTTCGAAGCCTCCTGGGCGCTCTGGCCTTCGGCGGGCCCGCCTGCCTCCGGCAGGTGGGCAGGCGGCAACTGGGACGGCCTGGCGATCTTCACCACCAGCGGCCCGCCGGAGAGCTTGAGCTTCTCCAGCGTCATGAGCCCGTGGGCGTCCACGATCACCTCGCCGCTCTGGGCCGGGGCGGTCTTGCCGCGCCTGTCGGGCAGGGAGACGGCCGAGAAGGCCAGCTTGTCGCCGGGCTTCGGTTTGAACCTGCTGAGCCGGCGCGGCGTCAGGTCGAAGGTGCTCGCCCGGCCGGTGATGGTGATCTGAAAGCCGTCCGGGGCGTCCTTGATATCCTTCCAGGCGTAGACGGTGTTGGTCTGGCCGCCGCCTTCGCCCTCCTTGTCCAGCGAGGAGTTGGCGAAGGCCGGAACGGGCGTGTCGCGGCGGATGTCCAGTCCCCGCCACAGTCCGGTGTAGCGGTCCGGCGGGGCCAGGGTGCCGCCCCAGGCCCAGTGGGCGTACAGCGGCTGGCGGGCCTTATGCATGGCCGAGTAGAGCCGCCCGCGGCCCTTGCCCCAACCCTTCACCCGGCCCCAACTGCCGCCCTTGCAGACGAACAGCGGCAGGTCCCTGGCCGCATTTTCCAGCACCACCTTGTCCAGCTCGGCCCAGGCCCACTCGCCCCGGCCCTTATCGTCGGTGATCTTCGCGTCCTTCTCGCCCCAGGCGCGGGCGAACTTGCGGATGGACTTGCGGTCGAGCAGGCGGGCCTCAAAGCCGGTGACCAGCACGTATGCGAACTCGTCCGGGTAGCTCAGCGCCATCATGGCCGCGCCGTCCCCGCCGACGGGGATGATCCGGTCCGGATCGATCGGGAGCTTCCTCTTGGCCCAGGCCAGAAAGGCGAGGATGCGCTTCTGGGTATGATTGCTCACGCGGCCAGCCTTGGCGTCCTTGCCAGCGGCGAGGGCGTCGTTGTAGCCGTACCAGCCGCTGAAGGGCCAGTCGTGCGGGGCGATCTGCACGCTGCCGGCCATGTACTTGGCGTTCGGCTTGGCGTAGGAGTAGTTGCCGCTGTGGAAGTACAGCTCCACCGGAGCGGGCTTCTTGACCTCCGGCCTGCCTGCCTCCGGCAGGTAGGCAGGCGGCACGAGCACGGACCAGTTGAAATACATGTTCGGAAGCGGCGACAGCGGCGGGGCCGTCCACTGGACGTAGACCTTTCGCCTGCCGGGGTAGTCGAAGAACGGCCCCCACAGGCCGTCGCCCTGGCAGACCGGCTCGCCCGGGCCGACGGTCTCTTCGACCGGCTCGGTCAGGACGTTGGCCCTCAGCAGGCGCTCCTCGCCGCCCTCGCCGGCTAGGCGGCGGCAGACGACGGCGTAGTAGCGCTTGCCCGGCTTGGCGGGGTTGTGGACGTACAGCCCGGTCCCCGGCGGCAGCGGCCCGGCCTTTTCGTCGATGACGAAGCGCGGGATGGGACAGCGGTTCATCCGCGGATGGTCCATGTGCCACGAATACACGTAGCCGTTGTAGTTCCGCGCCAGCTCGCCCACCCGGTCGGGCTGGATCATGGCCTGGCCGATGAGGTACTCGACGTTTCGCCCGTTGACGTTGTAGCCGGATAGCGGGGCGACCTCGCCCAGCAGCTTGGCCTTCTTGAGGTTCCTGCCCGTGATCCGCTCGTCGTGGCAGTAGATGCGGTACGTCCAGGCGCCGTTTTCATTGGCGGCCTCGAGCTTGTCCTTGATTTCGCCCCAGGTGACCTTCTCGGCCGTGATCAGCGGCTCCAGCTCGCCCCAGGTGATGAACGTCTGGCCGGCGCGATGGAAGGCGCGTATCTCACCTGCCGCCGACGCCGCCGCCAGCGCGATCGACAGGCCCGCCGCCGTAAGATACACGAAGCGCAGTTGTCTGATCATTGCCCGATCTCCTTGGCTTTCGTCAGAGCGGCGGCTACTTGGCGTCGCGCCAGTTCGGCCCGATGCCCAAGTCCACCTTCAGCGGGACCTTCAGCCGCATCGCCCTGGTCATTTCCTCAACAATAACTAACCCGTCCCGCTCGGCGGCGTCTCGCGGGGTCTCGAACAGCAGCTCGTCGTGGATTTGCAGCAGCATCCGCGACGGCCGGTGCTCCTCGGCCAGCCGGCGGTGAATGTTGATCATGGCGATCTTGATCAGGTCGGCCGCCGAGCCCTGGACGACGGAGTTGATGGCCAGCCGCTCGGCCAGCCGGCGGCGCTGCGCGTTGGACGAATCAACGCCGGCGATCGGCCGGCGCCGGCCGGCAAGCGTCTCCACGTAGCCGGCGGACTTAGCCTTCTGGACGCAGGTCTGAAGGAACTCCTGGATCTTGGGGAACCGCGCCCTGTAGGAATCGATGAACGCCTGCGCGTCGCCGCGCGGAATCCGCAGCGTCTGGGAGAGCCCGTAGGCGGTCTGGCCGTAGATGATGCCGAAGTTGACCGTCTTGGCGCGGGCGCGCTGCTCGGGGTTGACCGCCTCGGGTTCGACCCCGAAGACCTCCGCCGCCACGATGCGGTGAATGTCCTGGTCGGCGTGGAAGGCCGCCGTCAGCGTCTCGTCTTCGCAGAGATGTGCCAGGATGCGCAGCTCCACCTGGCTGTAATCGGCCGACAGCAGCACGTTGGGCTCCTCGGCCACGAAGGCAGCCCGAATTTGCCGGCCGAGGTCCGTCCGCACCGGGATGTTCTGGAGGTTCGGATCGGACGAGGAGAGCCTGCCGGTGGTCGTGCCCGTCTGGTGAAAGCTGGTGTGGACCCGCCCCGTCTGCGGGTGGATGCACCCGGCCAGCCCCGTCAGGTACGTCCGCAGCAGCTTGGTCACCTGGCGATAGTCCAGCACCAACGCCGGCACCTCGTGGTGAACGGCCAGCTCGGTCAGCACCGCCGAGTCGGTGCTCGGACCGGTCTTGGTCCGCCGCAGGACGGGCAGCCCCAGCCGCTCGAAGAGCACCCCCGCCAGTTGCTTGGGCGAATCCGGGTTGAAGTCCACCCCGGCCGCGGCGATTATCCCGTCCCGCAGCTCCTCGGCGCGCTTGGCCAGCTTTACCTTCTGGCGGTTCAGCTCCGCCGGGTCGACGCGGACGCCGTGCCGCTCCATGCTCGCCAGCACCGGCATCAGGGCCATCTCGACGTCTTCGAACAGGCCGGCGAGCCCCTCTCGCCCCAGCCGCGGGCGGAGCAGATAGCTCAGCCGCAAGGTCACGTCGGCGTCCTCGGCGGCGTAGACGACGACCTCCTCGACGGGCACCTCGCTCATTTTCCTCTGGGCCTTCCCCCGGCCGATGAGGTGCTCGATGGGGATGCACTGATGATTGAGCATCTCGGCGGCCAGGGCGTCGAGCTTGAAGCTCCCGCGCTCGGCCTCCAGGACGTAGGCGGCCAGCATGGTGTCGAACATGGGTCCGGCCAGCGGGGCGCCGAAATTTTCCAGCACGATCGCGTCGTACTTGAGGTTGTGGCCGATCTTCTCCACCCGCGGATCGGCAAAGATTCCGGCGAGCTTTCCCCGCGCCAGCTCCCTCTCGAGCGTCTTTCCGCCCAGCGGCGCCGCCAGCGGGATGTAGACGGCCTCTCCCGGCCGCCAGGAAAGGGATATGCCGACCAGGTCGGCCCACACCGGCTGGACGGAGGTCGTCTCGGTGTCGACCGCCAGACGGGAAACGTCCTTCAGCTCCTTCAGCATCGCCTCGAAGGCCTTCGGGTCATCCACGCAGCGATAGGCGAAGTCCTTGGCCGTGGTCTGCCCCGCCGGCGCGGCGGCCGCCTCCACGCCCTCGCCAACCGCGGCCGGCTCGCCCAACAGGTTCAGTCGCCCCAACAGCCGCTGGAAGCCCAGCTCGGCCAATATCAGCCCGGCCGTGGCCGCCCGCAGGCCGCGAAACTCGAATTGCGGCAGGTCCAGATCCATCTCCACGCGGTCGTTCAGCGTCACCAGCTCCTTGGCCAGAGCCACGTCGGCGGCGTGCTTGCGGACGTTCTCGGCCAGCTTGGGGGTCAACTCGTCGGCGTGGGCGACGACGGCCTCGGCCGAGCCGAAGCGACCGATGAGCTCGACCGCCCTTTTCGGCCCCACGCCGGGGATGCCGGGGATGTTGTCGGCCGAGTCGCCGGAGAGGGCCTGAATCTCGACGGCCTTCTCCGGCGGGTAGCCCTTCAGTTGCTCCAGCCGGGCGGCGTCGATGACCTCGGACTTGGTCGGGTCGTACAGCACCACGTCGCCGCCCAGAAGCTGCTCCAGGTCCTTGTCGCGGCTGACCAGGACGATACGGACGCCGCTGTCGCCCAGCCGCCGGACGATGGTGGCCATGATGTCGTCGGCCTCGGCGCCGGTCTTTTGCAGCAGCGGCACGCCCAGGGCCTGGACGACCTGGAAGATCCGCTCGATCTGCGGGGGCAGGTCCTCCGGCGGCTTGGCTCGCTGGGCCTTGTATTCGGGATAAATCTCGGTTCGGTGCAGGTGTTCCCGGCCGCTGTCCATGGCCACGGCCAGGTAATCGGGCTTTGCCTCGGCGATGAGCTTCAACAGCATGGAGGTGAACACGTAGGTTGCCCGCGTCGGCTCGCCCGCGGGGCTGGTCAGGTCGCGGAAAGGGGCGTAGTAGGCGCGGAAGATCTGCCAGTGCCCGTCGACAATATAGAAGGACTTTGACAAGCTCGCTCTCCCGTAATTTCCATGAAGCTACCCTGCCGCGCCGGGCGGGTCAACGCTTGGCGGCAGCGGGGCGGGAACGAAAAAGATGTTGACTAGGCCCCGCCCGGCAAAGATACTGCCCGTAGCTGGAAGCGACCTAACCGGAGTCCCCAAGGCTGCTCCCGACCGGCCGTTCGGGAGCAACGCCCTGATAAGATCCAAAGTTACGGGTTATGGTCGAGTCTGAGACTTCGGTCGGCAACAAAGGAGTCGGCGAATGGCACGCGTTGTCCAACGACGTGGCACCCCACCGTACCTGCTGATCTTGTTCGTGCTGCTGTTCCTCACCGCCACGACGCTGGCGGTGCTTTTCTACGTGCGCTATGACGAGAAGATCCAGCAACTCACGACAAGCAATTCCAGGCTCCGCGATCAGAGGCGAAAGGTCAGCGACGAGAAAAAGCAGAAGGACCAACTCATCGCGGTCATCGTCGGTCGCGACGCCGAAGGCGTCAAGGCGGACGCCGCCGCGGCCGCGGCGAAAGAGGCGCTGACCGGCCCGCACGCCAAGGCCTGGCAGAACGACGGACTGGCCGCGGCCGTCGGGGGCCTGGAGGAGCTGATCGGCGACCCGCAGACCAAGACCAGCGGTTTCCTCAAGGACATCGGCGACCTGAATGTCCGCGTCAGCAGCCTGGAAGGAACCATCAAGCAGAAAGACGCCGCCATTAAGAACGCGCAAGGCAAATACGACAAGCTGGCGACGGACTCGGCCGCACAGCTTGCCAAGGCGCGAAACGGCTTCCAGGCGGCTCTCAAGGCCAAGGACAACCAGCTCCAGCGCGCCGTCGACCAACAGAAGACGGACATCGCCGACAAGGACCGGCGAATCAGCGTGCTCGCCCAAGAGATGGAGCAGGCACGCAACGACATCCGGGAGCGCGACCGGCTGATCCAGAAGTATCTGCAAGAGATCGCCGATCGCAGGCCCAAGGCCCAGACCGGCGCGCAGCCGCGCAGGCCCGACGGGAAGATCCTAAAGGCCCTGCTGGACCAGCAAATTGTGTACGTGGACATCGGCGAAAAGGACCACGCCAAGCCGGGGCTGCCGCTGGCGGTGTATTCTTCCCAGACGGGCATACCCGCCGACGGGGTGGGCAAGGCCCAGATCGTGGTCAACAACGTCTTCTCCACCACCAGCGAGTGCCGCATCGTCAAAGCCAAGAAGGACGACCCGATCATCGAGGGCGATCTGGTGGCCAACGTCGTCTTCGACCCGGCGCGAAGCTACAAGTTCGTCGTCGAGGGTGATTTTGATATCTACGGCGAGGGGCGGACCGACCCCCGGGCCAAGGAGTACATCCGGACCATGATCGATCGCCTTGGCGGCAAGCTGGTGGACGAGATCGCCGTCAGCACCGACTTTGTGGTGCTGGGCGAGGAGCCCCCGCGGCCGCCCAGACCCGAGGCGGACGCTCCCCCGGGAGACTGGCAGCTCTACACCCAGAAGATGAAGAAGTACGATGACTATACCCGCATAAAGGGCACGGCCCTGCGGCTGCAAATCCCCATCATGAACACCACCCGGTTCCTCGCCTTTACCGGGCTGGTTCCGATGAAACGACTGGTCGAGCAATAGCGGCGGCAGGAGGCAAGCTCTTTCGCCGGGTCGGGAAAGAGCAGCGAACTGTCAGGTCATTCAAGTCCCCGTCGCCAGCGGCGGGGACTTTTATGCGCGGCGGCGGGCGCCACGGCCGCGGAGGAGGAGGAGCGCCGCTGCCGCCAGAACCAGCAAGGCGACCGCGGCCGGCTCCGGAACGGCCGAGCCCCCCCCCAGGTAATTGTCGCCCCAGATGGTGTAATCGCCGCCGTCGATCAAACCGTCTTCGTTGAAATCGGCCTCCCCCCAGCAGCCCGGCTGAAGGCAATGGTCGGCCCATATTGTGTAGTCCCCCCCGTCGACCGCCCCGTCGAAGTTGGCGTCGCCCGGCGTGGCCGGCAGGACCACGATGATGGCGGCGTCCTGCGGGTAGCGCATGTCCACGTACCACTCCACCACGGGCGTGTCCTCCAGCCACATGGAGGGGGAGAACATGCTGTTGCCCAGGATGGCGTCCAGGTCGCCGGGCATGTCCTCGTCGGGAATGATGAACACCGCGGTGTTGCCGATGGCGAGCACGTCGCCCTCACGCCCATGACCGAGGTCCAGCGCCAGGGCGTTGAGGAACCAGCCGGGGGCTTCGCTCTGTTCGCCTCCCACCCCGCTGACGGGCAGCGTCAGCTCCGGCGTGGACTCCACGTCGATGCCGGCGGCGACGGCGAAGCTCTCCGAAACGAAGTTCGCCGGCGAGCCGGTGTCGAAGATGGCCGTGGCGGTCGCGAACGGATCCGAGGCGGTCCGGCGAATGTGGATCGGCAGCATGGGGTGCTCGCCGACGTCGACGGCCTGCGGGTCCTCGAAGAACGGCTCCAGCGTCACCGGCACGTACAGCGCCCGCGGGTCCGTCGGCGGCGGCAGCGGGCGCTGGAGCGAGCCGGCCATCACCATCAAGGTGAACCGCAGCATCTCCAGGTAGTGCGGGTCCACGTGCAGCACCCTGCCCTGCATGTTGGTCATGCCGATGATGTCGAAATCGATCCCAAGCAGGCCGCCGCCGATGGGCTCTAACGCCGCGGCCATTCGCGTCGCCGGCGACGCCGGCCCGGTGTACGGGCCGTGCAGGCCGTACAGGCCGGGGTTTTCCGGGTCGCCCGATTCGAAGGCCGTCTTGAAGTCGGCCATCATGATGTCCACCGGCTTGGTGACGGCGAAGTCCACCGTGCCGCCGAAGCCGACGTCGGTGAACTTCACCTCCGGGTACGGCTGGAGGGGAATCCCCACGCCGTCCCAGGCGGCGTAGGACTCCTGCGTGGTCATCCCCAGGATGCTGGCCGACGCGCCGGTGTCGCCGATGGCGACCCACGCCCGGCTGGGAGAGCCGAACAGATCGGCCCCGAGGTACCAGGAGCCGTCGGCCGGGTCCACCAAGCCGTACAGCAGCCCCACGTAGCCCAGCCCCACCGGGCCGGCCGCCCGGAGAACAACGTGGTCCGCCCGGGCCGGCCTCCGCCCGCCCAGAAACAAGAGCACACAGCACAGCGCGGACATGGCCGCCAAGCGCCTCATGCCGAATCCTCCGACGGAAACGATCGAGCCATCACGGACTATCCTTATTATACCGCATTCGGGCGAACGCGCTCACTGCCATCGGCCGGCCAAGAAGCGTTCGGCCCCGGCCAGTCGCCCGCGCGGAAGCCCGAACAAACGTTGCATTCCGAAAACAATCCACGAAGGCTTGGAAGTGACCCGCGTCGATACATATCATGACCAGGGAGGCGACGGCGTCACCTCTCGACCGGGCTGATTGGCATTCGACACGGGCGGGCTTAGCCGAATCCGGGCGAAGTCGGCTCGCCGGCAAAGGAGACACAAAGTGCTGCCGCTGAGGATATTGGCCGGGGCCCTGATCGGCGCCGCCGCCGGCGTCCTGATGGGCCGGGCACGGCTCTGCCGGACGGAAGGATGCAACGTCAAGGCCAACATGGTCGCTTCCATCGTGGCCGGGGCGGTCTTCGGCGCCGCCGTTGCGTTTTACTTCAGCCACCGATGAAGCATCCGGAGAGGTCTCCCGAAAGGCGAGAGGTCCAATGAACGAGCGAACCGTTATCGTCGGAGGCGTTGCCGCCGGCGCGGCGCGACAACGTGCGAAATCTCGCGGGAAGCGACGGCCTTCTGAAGCGTGTGCCGAAGCCGGCAAAGTGACTGTCCGGCAATGGCGCGCTGGTGAGGGGAGGATGGACACATGAGCAACGAACACGGCGAACTGTTCACCCGGCATCCTGTCAACCCGATTTTGAGGGCTGCGGAGTGGCCGTATCCGGTCAACTCCGTCTTCAACGCCGGGGTGACCACGATGGACGGCCAGACGCTGCTGCTGGTCCGCGTGGAGGACCGGCGCGGAATGAGCCACCTGTGCGCCGCGCGGAGCGCCGACGGGGTGACCAACTGGCGCATCGACACCAAGCCCACCTTCCCCGCCGACCCGGCCAACCACCCCGAAGAACTCTGGGGCATCGAGGATCCGCGCATCAGCTTCGTGGCCGAGACCGGCGACTACCTCATCGCGTACACCGCCTTCAGCGAGGGCGGCCCGCTGGTCGCGCTGGCCCGGACGCGGGACTTCAAGAAGTTCGAGCGACTGGGCCCGGTGACGCCGCCGGAGGACAAGGACGCGGCCGTGTTCCCGGTGCGCTTCAACGGCAGATGGGCGCTGATCCACCGGCCATCCGCCGGGGAAATCGGCCTGGGCGCGCACATCTGGGTGTCCTTCTCCCCCGACCTGACGCACTGGGGCGATTTTCGAATCCTTCTCCGCGCCCGGCACGGCGGCTGGTGGGACGCCAACAAGATCGGGCTTTCTCCGCCGCCGCTGGAAACGCCGGAAGGGTGGCTGCTGATGTACCACGGTGTTCGCATGACCGCCTCCGGATGCATCTACAGGCTGGGGCTTGCCCTGCTGGACCGGTCCGACCCTACCACGGTGCTTCGCCGCAGCGACGAGTGGATCTTCAGTCCCAGGGAGGTCTACGAGAGGCAGGGAGACGTCGAGCAGGTGGTCTTTCCCTGCGGCTGGGTGGTCGAGGGGGACGAGATCCGGCTTTACTACGGCGGGGCGGACACCTGCATCGCCCTGGCCACGGGCAGCCTGCGCGAGGTAATGGACCACCTGCTGGGCCTGCCGGCGTATGAGGCCCCGAAACCTCCCCCGTGCTGACAAGGCACAGGCGAGACAGCATCAACGCTCGGCCAGGGTGGCAACGTATTCGCTGAGCATCTTCGCGTAGCTCGCCGCGGCCGGGCCGGGCTGGACTCGGCGAGTCTCGCCGGCCATCGACCGGTGCAGTTGGTCCAGGGAGGTTTCCTCCTCCAGCATGGCCCGGGCGAGGATGGCGGCCCCGAAAGCGCTGATCTCGGGCTCGGTCGGCAGCGTCACCGGCCGGCCGACCACGTCGGCGACGATCTGGGGGGTGCATCGGCTGCGGGCGCCGCCGCCGCACATGATCAGCCGACGCGCCGGGCAGCCCGCCACCTCCAGCCAGCCGATCTGCCGCGCCAGCTCCATGCACAGGCCCTCCACGGTCGCGCGGAGCAGGTGGGCCCGCCCGTGGGCGAGCTTCAGCCCGTGCACGCTGCCGGAGGTCGGGCGCCCCCCCCCGCCCGTGCCGGACAGGAACGGCCACAGCCTCAGTCCGTCGGAGCCCGGCGGAATCGAATCGATCACCTTGTCGATCGCCTCGGGCGATTCGCCCTCCAGAGCGGTCATCGCCAGGGCCCAGCGAAAGGCCGAGCCGCCGACGACCAGCGAGAGCATCTGCCCCCATCGCCCCGGCAGGACGTGATCGCACACCCACGCCGACGGCACCACCGGGCTCATCAGCCGGTCGGTCACCGCCAGCAGGGCCCAGGCCGTCCCCGCCCCGAACATGACGTCGCCGGCGTCGATCGCGCCGCAGCCGAGGGCGGCGGCGTACTGGTCGTGCACGGCCGGTCCGACGGGAATGCCGGCGGGCAGGCCCGTCAACTCGGCGGCCTCGGCGCTCAGCGGCCCGGCCGCCTGCCGCGCCGACAGCAAGTCGGGAAGCTGCTCGGCCCGCAGGCCCATCAGCTCCAGCACGTCCGGGTCGGCCTGGCGGAGGGAGGGATTGTACAGGCAGCAGATGCTCAGCGACGAGCCGTCGTGGGCCCCCCGCCCGCACAGCCGCCGCACGATGGTGTCGCCCACGAAGCCCACCCGGTTCGGCCAGGCGAGCAGCTCCGGCCGGCGCCGCCGCAGCCAGAGAAGCTGCCCCAGGGAGATGCCGCTTCGCCCGTGGCCCAGGCGGGAGGCGAAGTACTCGCTGCCCATCCGCTTCGTCAGTTCCCGGTCGAAAGGCTGTCCGCGCGGGTCCATCCAACTGATTACCGACCCCAGGCAGGTCCCGTCCTCAGCGCGGATCTGCATGGCCGCGCCCTGACTGGAGACGCCCACCGCCCGCACCTCACCCGGCCTGGCGCCGCCGGCGGCCTGGCGAACGGCCTCCAGCGTCGCCTGCCAGATCCGCTCGATGTCCTGCTCCACGCCGCCGTCGGGGGTGTGAACCAGCGGCACGGGCGCGGACCCCCTGGCCGCGATCACCCCGTCGGCCTCGACCAGCAGGGCCTTGACGTTGGTCGTTCCCAGGTCCAGTCCCAGCAGCATCGCCTAAACCTCAACGTATTCAGCGCCCAGCATCTCGGCGGCGATGGCAAGCCGGCCGCGGGCGTCGCCGAAGCACACGGCCAAGTGGTGCGGGCCGCCGGCCCGGGCATAGGCCGTCAGGAACTCGCGCACGTCGCCGGGCGGGCTCATCTTCGAATGCGGCACGGCCAGTTGCGGCAGCGGGCCGAAGTCCTCGATCGTCATCGGCGAGGCGATGATCCGCCATTTCTGCCCGGCCGCGAGCGTCAGCGCCGTCAGCGTCGCCTCGCCGGGCTGGAAGCTGCACGCCAGCGCCAACTGCCGCCCGCGAATCGGCACCAGCGACTTCTTGCGGGCGACCATGCACACCTTGCGGTCCTTCCGGGCCATGGCCACGTTGGCCTCGCCCATGTGGCTGACCAGCACGGCGTTGCCGGCGAAGTCGATGGTGAAGATCTCGCTGAAGCTGGCCGGCGGGTGCAGCCAGCCCAGGAACGCCGACCCGGCCGCGGAGATCAGGTCGCCCTCCCCGCCGAAGCCGACGGCCTCGCCCAGCAGCCGGCTGGCGGCGACGAACGGCAGCGTCTCCACCCTGTCGTCCTCGCCGAAGGCCAGGAACTGATACGTCAGCGCGTCCAGCCGGTTGTCGCCGACCATTCCCCGCAGGGCGATCTCCGCCCGGGCGGTGGCAGACAGATCTTCGTCGGTGACGTCCGCGGCGATCTCGTAGGCGTCGCGATACTCCGCCGTCAGCCGGGCGACGTCGGCCGGGGCGGCCTGCCCGGCTCGCCGGACGTACTCAGCCACGGTCAGTGCCTGCCACTGACAGCCGAGCGTCGTGGCCATCATCGTCGTATCCAGGCCGAAATCGCCCATGCCCGGAAACGGATAGCCCAGCAGCCCCAGCCGCGCCCTGCCCAGCCGGCTGACCGCGTAGCCGGCGCGGATGTGGTCGGTCAGGGCGGCCACGCCCGCGGCATCGTCCAGGTGGCTGGTCACGTAGCCGAACGGCACGCCGGAGCGGACCAGCACGTTGCACAGGTCGTGCGTGCCGTGGACGCCGTGATTGGCGGTCAACTCGGCGTCGCCGTAGGAAGCGTCCACCGCGTACAGCTCCTGCGTGTTCCAGACCACGATCGGCAGGCGCGTCCGCTTCAGCGCCGGGGCGGAAATCAGGCTGGGCGAGTACGAAAGCAACACCACCAGCAGGACGTCGACCCCGTCAGCCTCGAAGCCCGCCACCGTCCGCTCCACCGCCTCGCGAGTGAAGACCGCCCCGCCGAAGCGGACCTCGGCCACGTCGGCCAGGGCGGGCATGAGCCGCTCGCGGACGAACTTCTCCCGGCCCTGGCGAAGCTGGGGTCCGGACCTCTCATAAAACTCCAGCGTCAGCCCCAGCAATCCAACTTTCGGTCGACTGGAATTTTCCGGCACGGCGGTCTCTCCTGACAGGTTGGCGGCTGGGTCAGTCCTCGATTTCCTTGCGAACCGGCTCCAGGAAGCTGCGGGGAACGTCCCTCGCCAGCAGGTCGTTGAAGACCTCGGCCACGGCCGAGGCGTATGTCTCGAGCAGCCGGCGGCCCAGCTCGGCGGTCGCGCGGGTGGCGCGGCCTTCCACGGCGTCGGGCAGGTCGGTCACCGAGGGCACGCAGAAGACGCCCTCTCGCCCGCGAAGTGCCGGGAACGGAAACTCCCGGCCGTAGAGATCGGTCGGACCGTCCACGGCCGCGGACATGTTCACCAAGTCCGGGCGCAGGGCCAGCATCAGCGAGGTCTCGATCAGGCCGGCGTGCGTGATCGGCTCGGCGGCGATTCTGCCGGCTACCTCGGCGGCCATCTCGTACGGGCTGACGTCAACGTACATGGCGTGCGTCCCCCGCCAGCGCAACTGCCACACGGCCAGTTGGGCCGCCGGCAGGTTGCCGTGGCCCTGGACGAAGACAATCTTGCGGAAGCCGAGCCGGTGAAGGTCGCCCGCCACGTCGACCAGTTTGGCCAGCAGCGTCGCCGGCGAGACGCCCGCCGACGCGAACGGCCGGGCCCACTCCACCACGCTGTACCGCACCGTCGGGAAGATGGCCACTCTCTCGGCATCACTGGCGGCCGCGGCGCGGGCGAGGATGCCCTCGACGATCAGGCTGTCGGTCCCGCAGGGAAGGTGCGGGCCGTGGGCCTCCAGCGACCCCATCGGAATGACCCCGACGCCGCCTTCGGCCGCCCGACGCAACTGGATGTAGTTGGCTTGTTCGGCTTCCACGCTGCTCGATGCCTCCGGCCCGCCCTCACCGGGCGGGGAATTCGATCGGGACCCTTCTCTCGCTGGTCTCGCTACTGCAATCCGCGGCCACCGCCCCGGACAGGACCAGCTCGCTGTTCAGGATTTGCAGGATGCTGGCCGGCACCAGCGGCGTGACCGGCCCGTGGGCGGCCAGGCGGGTGACGAACCGCTGCCACACCGACTCGCCGCAGCCGAAGCCGTTCCAGAAGCTCACGCGCTTGGCCCCGGCCAGCTCCCTCGGCCCGATGGTGGCGGCCTTGGGCGGCGTCCAGGACCAGTCGCCGGCGCTGCCGGCGTCGGCGTACAGGCAGTTCTGAAGGATGGTGATCGGGTGCAGCTCGACGATCCTGGCCCCGGCCTGGAGGTAGGCGTCGACGTCGTCGCCGAACTCGACCCCCAGGTGCGGCTCGAAGAAGGCGATGTGCCCGCCCCAGCCGATGCCGCCGTAGCAGACGTCCGCCCCGCCCGCGTCCTCGAGCATTCCGCTGTAATCGTTGACGTTGTCGGTGCTGGGGAAGTGAATCTGCTCCTCCGGCATTCTCAGCTCGGGCCTGATCCGGCCGAAGAAGTCCTGCCACATCCAGTACTGAAAGCCGCCCTTCCAGTCGCGCGGAGCGGTGTTGCCGTCCTGGTCGGCGTACTCGTCCATGTTGAACGTGTGCACGTGCCGGCAGGAAAGGTTCAGCTCGTTGATGGCGTGGGCGGCCAGGGCGTAGTTGGGGTTCGGCGCCGGCAGGATCATCACGTGCCGCCGGCCCTCGTCCAGGCTGCGCTGGATCCCGGCCACGATGTCCAGCACGTAGCCGAACTGAAAGGCCGTCTCGTTCTCGATGATGCGGATCTTGAAGTTCGGATTGGCATGCCGGCAAAGATCCTCCTTCCCGATCTTCCGGACCCGCTCGCACACGGCCGCATCTCGAAAGGGGAGGAACCGGGCCATCTCATGGGCAAAGCCCGCCGGCATGTCGCGCTCCTTTCTCCCCGGCGCGTTTCATTGCATCTGCGGCAGATCGACCGCGGCCTGCGTCTCGGCCGATTCGCGAACCGCCTCCAGCACGCGCTGGAGGTGAATGCCCTCTTGCAGCGAGGGGCTGGGCTGGCCCCCCTCGGCGATAGCCCGCAGGAACGAGTACAGGCTGTGGACATGGCCGCGGACCCAACCGACGGGGAACTTCGGTCCGGGGAACTTCCCGCCGGGGGCGGGGTACCGGTGCACGCAGGCGATCTGCTGCCAGCCGCGCCCGCCGAGATCGCCGTCGGGCGGTCGGCCGTCGTAGATCTCCAGGTAGTTCGGCTGCATGGAGTTGAAGCGGATCGCCCCGTGCCGGCCGTGAATCTCAAACCGCAGCTCGTCCTCCGTGCCCGTGGCGATCTTGCTGACGTCCACGCTGCCAAAGGCGCCGTCGGCGCTTTGCAGCAGCACCAGCGCCGCGTCCTCGACGTCGATCTTCATCATCGTTCCGGGCTCATCCAGGCTGGGGCGCTCGGCCGCCCAGATCCGGCTGAGACAGTGGGCCCGCTGGAACGGCCCGATCAGCCACCACAGCAGGTCGATCACGTGCGAGCCCAGGTCGCGGATCACCCCGCCGCCGGCGGCCGCGGTCGACTTCCAGTTCACCGCCTTGTTCGGATCGGCGCTGCCGCTGTGCAGATACGCCGCCCGGAAGTGCGTCACCTTGCCCAGGAAGCCCTCCTCCAGAAGCCCCCTGGCCTTCAGCGTGGCCGGGTAGAACCGGAACTGAAACGCCACCTGTGCCTTCGCCCGGTAGCCGGCAAGCAGCCCGGCAAGTTCCTCGGCCTCGGCCAGACTGGCGGTAACGGGCTTGTCGACGTAGACGTGCTTGCCCGCCTTGATGGCCGCCGCCAGGGCCGGGAAGTGCGCCTGGTTCGGCGTGCAAACGTGAACCAGATCCACGTCGTCGGCCTCGATCACCTCCCGCGGGTCGGTCGTGTGCCGCTCGAAGCCGCCGGTCTCGCGCGCCGCCGCGGCCAGCTCGTCGGTGAGTTCGCAGACCGCCTTCAGCCGGCAGGCGAGAGGCTCCGGGCTGTAGTACAGGGGGATGGTCTTGTGGGCGAACGTATGCATCTTGCCCATGAACCCAAACCCCAGCACGCCCACGCCCAGAGTCTTCATGCCGCGCTCTCCTCGGTGCCAATCCGGATCGGCCGCTACAATACGGTCTCCAGCAACTTCATTCCATTTCCGAAAAAGACGGCCTCGAAAAAGCCTCGCCCCAGGTGCAGCCGGCCGGCCGCCTTCTTGATCGCTCGAAGCTCCTCGTACAGGAACGCGGTGAAGATAAGCTTCTGCTGCTCGTCGGAAATCGACAGGTGCCACGGAACCGGCGTCACGTACGTGTACTGGTCGTTGATCTCGACGGATTTTCCCGGCGCCAGGGCGATGGGAGTATCCGTGGCGAACAGGATCTTCTCCTGCGGCACCCGCCGGAAGAGATACTCCATCACCTCCCAGTTGTTCAGCATCGCCAGGTCGAAATACAGGTTCGGCAGGTCCTTCAGTCCGGCCAGGTTGCCCACGATGTTCTTGAGGAAATACGCCCTGCCGATGTGTGCAAGCACGATCTTTGCCCGCGGCCAGGCCGAGCAAAGCTCCACGATCTGGGCCTGGTTGAGCGGATCGGCCAGGCGCCGGCTGCGGGGGATGTGCAGCATCACGATCAGGCCGAGATCGTCGGCCACGCGCATGATCGGCTCCGGGAGCATCTCGTGGATTTCCACCAGGTTGGGGTCGTCCTTCCTGACGTAGTCCAGGTAGGGCTTGAGGCCCAGGAAGCCCGACTCGATCACGTCGCGCCGAACCTCGCCGGCATCCTCGGCAGGGTCGACCAGGCGGAAGCCGAAGAACTGCCGTCTGTCGGCCCCGGCGGCGACGTATCGGTTGTTGGCGACCATATCGTACTGGACGTGGGGCAGGCCGAAGCAGACGGCCGACGTCTCCCGGCCGGGATAGGCCTCGGCGAGGTCCTGCCGCAGATCGTCGAAGCCGTACCTGCTGATGAGATGCCCGGCGGAGGAGTAGGTGTGCCCGGCCGGCAGAGTCTTCTCGTCGAAGACGTGGACGTGAAAGTCCAGCACCCTGGCCGGCACGAACTCATCCAGCTCTTCCCGCCAGATTGTCAGGTTGCGCGGGTGTTTCGTCGTCTGGCGCCACACGGGCAATTGCTTTCACTTTCGAGGCCCGCGGCCTGCGGCAGGCCGTCGCGGGCGAGATTACGCCGGGGCGTCGCCCCAGTCGGGCACGTCCATCCATTCGCCGTCCTTCAGCGCGGATTTGTGGGCCATCACGCCGGGGGCGAAGTATCGCGCCGCCTCCCAGGCGTTGACGCTCGGCCGGCGGCCGGCGGCGACGGCATCGACGAACTCGTGCACCAGGTAGGCGTGGGAGCCGCCGTGCCCGCCGTAGACCTCCACGTCGCTGGAGCTTTCCCGGCTGAACGCCTCCAGCACCTCCGGCGGCAGCGGGTCGCGCATCTCCTCCGGCGCCAGCGGCGTGATGTCGCTCTTGGTCACCCAGTGCGCCCCCCAGGGCTCGTCGATGAACGAGCCCTCCGTGCCGAACAGGCGGAACCCCTCGCGGCCGCCATGGCCGACGCGGCGGTACTCGCACACGCGCGCGACCGCCCCGCCGCTCAGCCGGAAAAACGCCGTCTCGTTGCTGAAGACGTTGCCGGAGACCGTATCCTGGCGGAACCAGTCGTCGTTGGGGTGCACGTAACCGATGGCCGAGACGCGCGTGACCCGCTCCCTCATCACCGAGAGGAACCCGCCGATGGAGTGCGTGGGATAGTGCATGGGCACGCCGCCGCTGTGGGAGATGTCCCACTGGTCGCCGCGGCGATTCCGCGCCACCTCGCGCAGGCCGTGGTCCAGGTCGTGAAGATACTCGCCCTCGGCCAGGACGAAGTTGCCGAAGGCCTCCTCGGCCGCGCGGCGGCGGCAGTACATCGCCTGCGGGCGGTAGTAGCTGGTCTCGCCCATCATGTAGTGCATGCCCGTCCGCGTGCAGGCGGCGATGATCTTGTCGCACCAGTCGAGCATCTTGTCCCCCTCGGCCAGGCAGATCATGGGCACGGCGCTGTAGACGTGCTTGCCGGCCTCCATGGCCTGGATCGCCTGCGGGGCGTGCAGCCACGGCTGGGTGATGATGGCGAGGGCCTGAACGTCGGTCCTGCAGATCTCGTCCAGGCTGGCGTAGGTCTCGGCGATGCCGAATCGCTCGGCCACCTTGGCCAGCCGCCCGGCCTTGACGTCGCAGAGGGCGATCCGATCCACCAGGGGATGGTCCCGGAAGAGCCGGACGAACCCCTGCCCGAACATCCCCACGCCGACGATGCCAATGCTGATTCCCATGGTTTTCCCTTTCGCGTCTTTGCTCCGGTTCGCTTGTCTTCCTGCCCCGCGGCCTAGGCGTGGCCGCGGCCGTGCTCGCGGTAGTGATGCAGGCCTTCCATGAAGGCGCGGACGTTTTCCCGATTCGTGCCGGGGGCGATGCTGCTGCTGGCGCCCAGCATCAGCCCGACCTCCGGTCCGTTGGCCACGAGCCACTTCATCTGGTCCACCACGTCCTGCCGGCTGCCGAAGGGCAGCGTCGTGGTCACGGACACGCCGGCGATGATGAACAGGGGCCCGCCCGCGCGGTCCTTCATTTGGCAGATGCGGGCGTAGTCCATGCCGTCCTCGTATTGAAAGCCCTGGAACCCGCCGATTCCCGCCTCGATCAGCCGCGGCACCATCGCCATCAGGTTGCCGTCGCAATGCCACAGCAGGCGGATGCCGGCGTCGCCGAACGGCTCGATCGCCCGGGCGAAGTGCGGCAGCCAGATCGCGTCCAGCGTCTTGACGTCCACCAGCGTCCCGCGCGAGTCAGCCATGTCGTGATCCAGCCGGAGCTGCCGCGGCAGGCCGCCCTCGACGATGGCCCTGGCGGCCAGGCGGTTCCGCAGCACGGACAGGTCGGCCTGCTGGGCGAAGTCCCGCTCCATCACGTCAGGGAACAGGGCGTAGGCCGCGAAGTAGTCGGCGTAGCCGTAGGCGCCGTAGTGCAGCCCGGGAAAGCTCTGGAAGCCGTCGCTGTAGGGCCCCTTGAGCAGGTCGCCCCCGAAGCGCCTCTGAAGGCTCGCCTCGCTCTCGATCAGCTCGGCCAGGCGCGCGGGGGCATCGGCGTCAAACGCCTCGATCTCGGCGGCCCGGCGGGGGAAAACCACCGTCTCCATGTGCTCGACGACGGCCTCGGGGGAGTCGATCTCGATGCCGTCCAGGACGACCCTCTCGGCCCCGGTGGTGGCCTTTCGCGGCGTGGCGGAGGAAAACCCGTCCTGCTCCATGGTCAGCGGGTTGGTGGGGATGAACTGATCGATAAAGCACGCGCCGGCGAGCTGCTGGAAGGCTAGGTAGACCGTCTCCGGATCGGCGGCGAAATCGCCGGGCCGCCGCCCGGTCGCCTGCTCGATGAAGGGCACGTCCATGACGTGGACGATCCAGCCGGGAATGCCCCGGACGGGCTTCATGGCGAGGGTGTCCCAGGCCAGTTGCGCCCGGCCGCCCCATCTGCCCGCCAGGGATTCGTAGTACCCTTGCATGGTTCCGTCCTGCACGCTCTCCGGCCGGGGCGAGGGCTACCCGCGGCCCAGCTCCTCGGCCGTCTCGCCGATGGCCTGGTCGATGATGTCCAGCCCGCGCAGCAACTCGGCCTCGTTCATCACGATCGGCGGGCTCATGCGAAGGATGTGCCCGGCCGGGATCCACGCCAGGCCCTTCCGGAAGGCCTTGACGTAGACCATCCTGCCGGCCTCGTCAAATGGTTCTTTCGTGGAGCGGTCCTTGACCAGCTCCACGCCCATCAGGCAGCCCCTCGCCCGCACGTCGCCGATGATTCCGTGGGAGGACTTCATCTCCTCCAGCCGCTTGCCGGCGATCTCGCCCAGCCGGCGGCTGTTTTCCAGCAGCCCCTCTTCCTCGATCACCTCGATGGACGCCAGCGCGGCCGCACACGCCATCGGGTTGCCGCCGTAGCTGCTGGAGGCGCTGATCCGATCGAAGTTGTCCCGAATCCCCTCGCGGGCGACGCAGGCGGTGACGGGAAAACCGTTGCCCAGCCCCTTGCCCAGCGTCACCACGTCCGGCAGCACGCCCCAGTGCTCCATGCACAGCCACCGTCCGGTGCGGCCCATGCCGGTGAGTACCTCATCCGCCACCAGCAGGATGCCGCGCTCGTCGCAGAAGCCCCGCAGCGCGGGGAAGAAATCATCCGGCGGGGTGATGGTGCCGGCCCAGCCCTGGATCGGCTCCAGCACGAACGCCGCCACCTGAGCGGTCGTGCCCTCCCGGATGAACTGGTCGTAGTAGGAAAGGTAGGCCTGCGTGTCCGGCGAGCCGTCCGGGCGCGCCCACAGCGGCCGGTACGTGTCCGGCCGGGGCAGCATGTAGAACCCCGGCATCCGCGTGGGCGCGTACATCGGATTCATCCGGGCGCAGGAAACCGACCCCAGCGTCTTGCCGTGGAAGTCCATGAAGCCCGACAGGAACTCCGTCCGCCCGGTCGCGGCCCGGCAGACGCGCATGGCCGCCTCCACCGCCACCGTGCCGCTGTCGTAAAGCTGCATGCCGTTCAGATCGCCCGGCAGAATCTCGGCGAGCTTCCTGACCAGCGCCTCCTTGACCGGCGTGGTGAAGTCGTGGCAGTTCATCAGCCGGCGGGCCCAATGGGCCACCGCCTCGCTGACCTTCGGGTGGCAGTGGCCCAGGCTGGTGACGTAGATGCCGCTGGAGAAGTCCAGGTACCGGTTGCCGTCCACGTCCTCCAGCGTAACCCCGCGGCCGCGGCTCCAGCAGACCGGAAAGAGCCTCACCTGGCCGGACAGCCCCTTGTAGTGGCCGGCGGCCGAGGCGTGCAGGCGGCGGCTCTCCGGCCCGGGCGGCGTGGTCACAATGTTCGGCACCCGCGACAGGTCCGCGCGGCACCAGTCCCGGTCGTACTCAACCTTGGGAATGATCTGCTCCGCTGCCGTCTTCGACATCGCTGGCCTTCCTTCATCCACGGGCGCCCGCGGCCGACGACCGCAGCAGCGACCGGAACTTCTCGATGATGAAATCCACGATCTGCTCGTCCGCCGCCAGGGAGAGCTTGGTCAGGATCGTGCTGTGCCCGGCGTGATACGCGTGCACGCGGACCCACAGCCCGGCCTCGACCGCCCGGCGGTGAAAATCCAGCGCGTCCTCGACCCGGCGGAACTTCAGCCCCGCCAGGTGCCGCTTGCCGCGGGCGTCCTGAACGACGCCGCCGAACTCCTCGGCCAGTTCCGAGAGCCGCCCCAGGAAGCGGTCGCCCACGGCCGCGAGCCGCTCGCCCTGCCCGGAGACCATGTCCATCACGCACAGCCCGACGTAGCTGGCCAGCGAGGCGCTGCCGTTGGTGTTGATCGCGTCATACTGGCCGAGCACATCGTAACGGCTCTTGTACAACACCGCCGCCAGCGGATGGAAGCCCGCGGTCATGCCCTTGCCGGCGATGACCATGTCCGGGACGAAGCCCATCGTGCGGTAGGCGAAGATCTCCGGCTGCCAGAAGCCGGTCTGGATTTCGTCCATGCACATGATCGCGCCGGCCTCGTCGCACAGCCGCCGAGTGAGTTGCAGGTACGACGGCTGGAGGGGGAGAGCCTCGCGGTTCATCATGATCGGCTCGGCCCAGAAGGCGGCGACGCGCCGGCCATGGCGGCGAAAGACCGCCTTCAACTCTTCGGCATCGTTCGGCTGGACGGTGGCGACTTCCAGGCCCTTGACGTACTGCCGCCACATGCCGCGCATGTACTGGGGAACCATGTCGGTGCCGTGGTAGTTGCCGTCCAGAACCACCACCACCGGCTTGCCCCTGCCCCGGTGGGCGCGCTTATACCAGACAAGCTGCATCTTCAGGGCCGCCTCGCAGGCGACCGAGCCGGTGCAGCAGCCCAGCAGCACCGTGTCGATGGGGTCCCGCTGGCCGGGGGGGCTGGCCGCCTCCACCAGCCGGTGGGCCAGGCGCTTCACCGGCGCCTGCGGGATGTTGGCATGGTTGTCCCAGACGACCCCGGCCGCGACGGCCTCGTTGATGGCCGCGCACAACTGCGGGTGGTTGTAGCCCCAGAGCATCTGGTAGTGCCCGGAGGTGCAGTCCAGGTACAGCCGCCGCTGCTCGGTGAGGTAGAACAGCCCGCGCCCGACCAGCAGGTCGTCGCAGGCGGCCGTCTGGCTTCCGCCGAAGGAGTCCTGAAGGGCCGTCTTGTCGACCGGCGTCAGCGCGGGGATTTCCTCAATGGTCTGGCCGACGCGGGCCAGGAGCTGGTCGGTCGGCCCGGTGAGGAAATCCAATCCGGCCCGCATGCTGGCGAGCGTCTGCCCGCCGTCGGGCCCCAGCAACGAAGCGGCTGTCGAGAGCTGTGTCATGTTGCTACTCCAGACTGTACTTGGCGATCATCGCCTCCGGGGCGGCGTTTTCCCTGACGACCTCGCACAGGGCGGCCTGAAAGGCCTGGGGGTCGGGAACCTGGATGGCGTTGCGTCCGAAGACCACCCCGGCCGCGCCGGTCGAAACCTCCGCCGCCGCCAGGGCAAGCGCCTCCCGCTGCGTGGGCAGCCGCTCGGCCCCGAGGGCGAGCACGGGAACCGGACACGTGCCGGTGACCTCCTCGAATCGGCAGGTGCAGAAGGTTTTGATCGCGTCGGCGCCCAGCTCGGCCACGATCCGGCTGCCGATGCGCACGTTCTCATGTAGCTCCTCTGCCGACATGTCGGCGTGTCCGGTCGGGAAATACTCGCCGATGACGGGAATGCCCAGACGGTGGCAGCGGTTCATCGCCCGGGCGAACACGGACACGTTGGCGGCGTCGCGCTGCTCGGACCCGGTCCGCAGCGTCAGCGACACCAGGGCGAGGTCCATCCCCTCGCGGAGGGCGTCCTCGGCATCGTAGCAGTCGGCGCTGGGGGCCTCGCGGCAGCCCCACGTGAAGCAGTACACCGAGTTCCAGTTCAGCCGGACCGCGGCCAGTGGTCGGCGCCGCCCGGCGAAGATGCCGCAGCAGTGTCGCAGCATCCCCGGCGACAGCAGGACCGCGTCGACGGCCGGGTTGATCTTCCCGGCCGTGGCGGGCAGGTCCTCCATGCCGGCGATGGGCCCGTCGAACAGGCCGTGGTCGATGGCGATGATGACCGCCCTGCCGTCGCCCAGCAGCCGCCGCATCCGGATTTCACGACCGTCCATATTCTTTCCTCGCTTCCGTCATGCCAGCGTCACCTTGACTCCCCGCCGCCGCATGGCCGCCACGAGCGACCCGCTCGCCCGCCGATCCGTGATGAGTTCATCCACGTCCTGGATGCGGGCGAACCTGGCGGCGGCGGTGCGCCCGAGCTTGTCGGCGTCGGCCACGACGATCACCCGCCGCGCCCGCCGGACCATCAGGGCGGCCACGCCGGCAACCTCCGCATCGTCGGCGAAGCTGCCTCGCTGCGGGTCCACGCCGTCGCTGCCGACGAAGGCCACGTCGGCCCGCATCTGCCTTAGCGCCGCCTCCGTCTCGGCCCCGGCTAGGTCCGGCGAGCCGTCGCGGACGCGCCCGCCCAGCAGCACCAGCGCCACCGGCTCGCGCGACCACAGCTCGGCCGCCACCGCCAGCGAGGACGTGACCACGGTGCAGCGCCGCCTCGTCCGCGCCAGGGCCCGGGCCAGCGCCAGGGTCGTGGTGCCGGTGTCCACGAAGACCGTATCGCCCGGCCTGACCCTCCCGACCGCGGCCGCGGCGATGCGGCGCTTCTCAGGCAGGTGCGACAGGTGCCGCTGGCTGAAGGCGTATTCGAAGGTGATCCTCCCGGCCGGCACCGCCCCGCCATAGCTGCGGATGGCCACGCCGGCCGAGGCCAGCGCCGCCAGATCGCGCCGGATCGTCATTGCCGTCACGCCGAGCCTCTCGGCCGCCTCGGAAGTGCGGATCCGCTCGCTCGATCGCAGCAGCCGGGTCAGGACCCGCCGGCGAAGCTCTGCCTCTCTGGAAGATCGCGACATGAAACCACACGCCCAATAATGTTCACTTCGAACATTATAACCGCCGCCCCCGCCACTGCAAGCGCCAACCCGCCGCCGCGCGCGGCCGGCGCCACGGCCGCGCCGGCTTGTCGGCCAAGCCCGCGTCGGGTAGAATTGGTCCGAACATGGAAGCCCCGGCCGAGAAGAGCCCCCGCAGAATGCTGTTCCACTTCAGCCTGTACGGCTTCCTGAAGAACCAACAGTATTACGAGCCCTTCCTGATGCTCTTCTTCCTCCAGACGCTCAGCGAGGACTTCTTCAAGGTGGGACTGCTGGTCAGCTACCGCGAGGTCTTGATCAACCTGTTCGAAGTGCCCAGCGGCGCCATTGCCGACCTGTACGGGCGGCGCCGGTGCATGATGTTCAGCTTCTGCGCGTACATCGTCTCCTTTGCCATCTTCGCCTTTTCATCGGTCCTGTGGCAACTGCTGCTGGCCATGAGCTTTTTCTCCCTTGGCGACGCCTTCCGCACGGGCACGCACAAGGCGATGATCTTCGGCTACCTCCACCGCCACGGACGCTCGGACGAAAAGACCAAGTACTACGGCACGACCCGGAGCTGGTCGAAGATGGGCTCGGCCCTGTCGGTGGTCATCGCCGCGGGGATAGTATTCACGGCGTCGGCCTTTTACGGCAACTCACAGGCCCCGGTGTACCGCTATCTGTTCCTGGCCTGCATCGTGCCGTACCTGATCGGGCTGGTCAACTTCACCGGTTATCCCCGGTACCTCGACGGCACGGCCGGCAAGGCCCCGGCGATCGGCAAGATCTTCACCCACCTGCTGCGCGTGGGGCGCGACGCCGTCAAGGCCCCGGCCCTGCGGAGGCTGCTGATCGAGTCGATGGGCTACGAGGGCCTCTACAAGGTCGCCAAGGACTACCTCCAGCCGATCGTCAAGGGCCTGGCGCTGACGCTGCCGCTGCTGGCGGCGCTGAAGGGCATGCAGCGGACGGCCGCGCTGATCCTCGTCGTCTACGTCGCCATATACCTGCTGGAGAGCTTCTCCTCCCGGCGCAGCGACAGCGTGCGTCGGCGCAAAGGCGGCGAGGAGCACGGGGCGTGGTTCCTGTGGAAGCTGAACCTGATCGTCTTCAGCGCGATCGCCGCCGGGCTCACGGTCGACTGCTACCTCAGCGGGGCGGCCGTCTCCTTTGGGCTGGTGGTGGCGATCGCCGGCTTCATGGCCTTGGCCGTGCTCCAGAACCTCTGGCGGCCGATGCACATGGGCCGGTTCGACACCGTCGGCTACGCCAAGGCCGGCGCCACCATCCTCAGCGTCGAATCCCAGGCCAAGAGCCTCTCGGCGGCAATCTTCGCCCCGCTGCTGGGGCTGGCCGTCAACGCCATCAAGAACTTCCCCCAGGTGCACAGCGAACACGCCAAGTTCATCCCCATCTCCCTGGTCGGCATCCTCTTTGCCGCGGCCATGCTGACGCTCCGCCGCGGCCCCCGGCCCCGGGCGCAGGGTGCCGATGCTGTGCAGGCAACGACCGAGGACGTATAATCCCCGCCGGCGGATCGGCCCGGCCGCGGCCGGCCGGAAGCGCAGGAATGCAAGCGGCGTTGAGGTGCGATCATGGCCCAGCATCAAAGGCGCGTCGTCATTTTTCCCGGGATGTTCGACCCCGTCACCAACGGACATCTCGACGTCATCGAGCGCGGGCGGAAGCTCTTCGACGAACTCGTCATCGCCGTCGGCGAAAACCCGGACAAGAAGGCCCTCTTCGCCCAGGCCGAACGCGCCGAGACCATCGGCCAGCTCGTCGCAAAGCACCCCAACGTGCGGGTGGAGGTCTTTGACGGGCTGACGGTCGACTTTGCCGCCAAGGTCGGCGCCGCGGCCATCCTCCGCGGCATCCGCAACAGCTCGGATCTCCAGTTCGAATTCCAGACCGCCTTGACCAATCGAGCGGTGGCGGGCGTCGAGACCGTGTTCATCATGACCTCCACCGAGTTTGCCTTCACCTCCTCGTCTCTGATCAAGCAGATCGCCTCCATGGGCGGCGATATTTCTGCCCTGGTGCCGCCGATCGTGGTCGAGGCCATGCGAACCAAGCGCGGCGAGATACGCAACCATGACCGGCACCTGGAGGAGTCAGACTAGGCGGCGGCCTGGGCGCACGCCACAAGCCGTCGAGCAAAGGGATTGACCAAAAAAAGTCGGCGTCAGGGGAGGGGAGCCTGACGCCGTTGCAATAAACTCGGCCAAGGGAGGGAGCTCGGCCGAGGAGCCTCACTCGCTGTGCAACAACGTACACCCCATCTTGTATTCGCAAACGGTGGAATTGTCAACCCAAAAAGATGATTTTCCCGCGGATTTTACCGTTTCCCCGTGGCCGGCCATAAGGTCTTTATTCAACACGACTTATATCGCCATACTCAGTCGGCGTACAGCCCCCGCTGGCTTATATAATCTATTACAGCATAGGGGGTTAGATAACGGGCCGATTTCCCCTCCCGGACGCGTCGGCGAATCTGGGTGCTGGTGATGTCTATCAGCGGTGTCGGGGCCACCGCGGCCGCCAGGCGCGACACCTGATCGGGCGTGAAAAGCACCCGCAGCTTGTCCAGCGTCGCCGAAAGTCGGGCACTGTACGGCGGGCGGGCGAGGGTGACAATCGTGGCCATCTCGACCACCTCGCTGGCCCGGTGCCAGGTCGGCAGGTCCTCCAGCATGTCGGCCCCGATGATCCAATACAACTGCACGTCCAGGCCATGCTCCTGGCGGAGCTGCATCAACGTGTCGAAGGTATAGCTGGGCGGGGGCCGCCTCAGCTCGACGTCGCTGACGTCGAACAGTTCCTCCCCCGCAATCGCCAGCCGGGTCATTTCCAGGCGATCCTCGGCCGTGGCCGCAAAGCCGGGCGAAGCCGCCGGCCCCCGACCGCCATGGTCCACACTCTTGTGCGGCGGCACGTACGCCGGCACGAACGTGACACGCTCGAAATGGAAATACTCCGCCACCGCCCGGGCCGCGATCAGGTGCCCGTGATGAATCGGATTGAACGTCCCGCCGAACAGTACGATCCGCTCGCGCATCTGGGTCTTCCTTTCGCAGCGGACATTAGAACACGCCCGGCCGTCCGATGCGAGCATCTCCGCCGGCCCGGCCGCGCCAGCGCCGACCCCGCACGCGCTGGCCTTCGAGCGGGCGTTCGGCTACACTTTCCGGCCTGCAAGGGAAGGCAGAAATGAAATTGTGCCGGGTCGTCGATGAAAGCTCGCAGGTCTGTTACGCGGCCGAGGCCGACGGCGTCTTCCGAAAGGTCGCCGGCGACGTCTTCGGCGATTACAGCATCGTCGACCGGGAAATTCGCCCCGGGAAAATCCTGCCACCGGTCGTTCCGCCGAACGTCTTCGCCGTCGGGCTGAACTATCGCGGGCACGCCCGCGAGACGAACAAGCCCCTCCCCGAGGCCCCGGTGGTCTTTGCCAAGGCGACCACGTCGGTGATCGGCGCGGGCGAGCCGATCGTGCTGCCGGCGGCCGGGGCGGCGTGCGTGGACTACGAGGTGGAGCTGGCCGTGGTCATCGGGCGGACCTGCCGGGACGTCCCGGCCGAGCGGGCCGGCGAATGCGTCCTGGGCTACACCGTCGCCAACGACGTGTCCGCCCGCGACTGGCAGCGGCGGCTCGGCCAGTGGGTCCGGGCCAAGAGCTTCGACAGCTTCTGCCCGCTGGGGCCGTGCATCCAGACGGAGCTGGACCCGGCCGACGCGGGCCTCTCCTGCACCCTCAACGGAACGCTCATGCAGGATTCAACCACCGCCGATCTGATCTTTTCCGTGCCGCAGTTGATCGAGTTTCTCTCGGCGGACCTGACGCTGCTGGCCGGGACGGTGATCCTGACCGGCACGCCGGCGGGGGTGGGCGCGGCCCGCTCGCCGCAGGTGTTCCTCCGCCCCGGCGACACGGTCACCTGCGCCGTCGAGGGCATCGGCGAGCTGACCAACCCGGTGATCGCGGCCGAAGGGGCCGCAGCCCAATCGGGCGGCGCCGGCCGGACCTGGGGAAGCTGAGCCGCGCATTTGCCGTCTCCGGTCGGCGGCCCTCCGCCGCCGGGTTCCGCAAAGCGGCGCAGCGGAAGTAAAAGACGCACCGCAGGTCGCAGTGGTAGCCTTTAGGGCGGAAAGACTTACGTCCCCATTTCCGAGCGCGGGCAACCGCACCATTGACAAAACGGGAGATCCGTTGTACCATACTGACGCTCAAGCTCGGTAAGCGCGAAGGTTTCCACCTGACAGCACGGCCGATTTTGTTTCGGCGCAGCGGCACGTGCCGCAGGCATACCGGCTCGTTTCAGATAGCAGAAGGTGGTTGAGGTCTGGCAAGGATCTTACGGCTCGGCTCAATTCAATGAAGGATTCTATCATGCGGACACTGAAGTTGGTTGGCATGGCGGTCTTGGCGGGGTGTCTCTGGGCGGGTGCGGCCTCTCAAGCGGCGGAGATCGGCAGCCTGGAGGCCTGGGGCTGGAACGCCAGCGGGCAGTGCGACGTACCGGGCGGCGACTATTTCCTGTCCGTCGTGGGCGGGAACTGGCACAGCCTTGCCCTCAGGGACGACGGATCGCTGGCGGCCTGGGGGACAAACGTCTACGGTGTCTGCCAAGTGCCGGCGGGGGACGATTTCACAGCCATCTCGGCCGGGCTGGTCCACAACCTGGCTTTGAGGGAAGATGGGTCGGTGGAGGCATGGGGCTCCAATGAAAGCGGGCGATGTGACGTCCCGCCGGGATACGTCTTCTCGGCCATTGCCTGCGGCAATCGCCACAGCTTGGCCATCACAGACGGGGGAGCCCTGGTGGCCTGGGGGGAGGACCTCAACGGCGAATGCGACGTGCCGGCGGGCAACGATTACGCCGCCGTCTCGGGCGGGTACCGCTACAGCCTTGCCCTCAAGGATGATAACTCACTGGTGGCCTGGGGCTGTAGCAGCACGGTCGTATCCGACGTTCCCACCGGGAACGATTACGTGGCCATCGCGGCCGGAGACGAGCACGCCCTGGCCCTGCGGGACGACGGATCGATCGCCGCCTGGGGGCGGGACACGTTCGGTCAGTGCAACGCCCCGGCCGGCAACGACTTCGTGGCCGTCGCCGCCGGCTGGTGCCACAGCCTGGCGCTCAGAAGTAATGGCACCGTGGAGGTTTGGGGCTCCTACCTCGGCACGCCGATAAAGCCTATGCCCCCGAGGGACGATTTCATCGCCATCGCCGCCGGGCACGACCACAGCCTGGGCATCGTCCCCGAGCCGGCCTGCACACTGCTGCTGGCCGTGGGCGTCTGTGCCCTGAGCCGGCGCCGGCATAGACGCGGCAAGGGTTGAGCCAGCGAGCCGCGGGCTATGTCGCGGAGGCAGGGAGCCCCTTCAGATCCGTGCGGTACTTGAAAAAATGGACCGTCGTGGCATGTATCCCGGGCTTCGCGACCGCCCGGGCAGCGGCGGAGTAGCTCAACGTGATGGGCAGGAGCGTCACTGGTTCCAGCGCAGACTCGGCACAGGCCACACCGCCCAAGTTGCCATGCACAGGACGCTGTCGGGTCAGTGTCGCGCCCCAAGGTGAGGAAAGGACAATGGTAGGAAAGTATCTGCTCTCGACGGCTGTGGCCGGGCTGATCCTGCTGACACCACGCGCAGGCGCCTCGGCGACCATCAGCACGTTTGACTCCACCGATGAAGGCTGGACGATCACCGGCGACGCACAAGGTGCTTCAGTCTTGCCGACCTATCACGCGACGGGTGGAAACCCCGGCGGGTACGTCTCGGCCACCGATAATGTTCAAGGGGGCGTCTGGTACTTCAAGGCGGGCCCGCAGTTCCACGGCGACTTCTCAGCGGGTCACGGGACCGACCTGACGTTCGACCTGCGCCAAAGTGGCACGCACAGTCAGTTCGACGCGGTCGACGTCTACCTGCGGGGCGGCGGATTGGAACTGACCTACGACACGGCCAGCAATCCCGGCACTGTCTGGACCTCCTACAGCATTGAGCTGACCGAGACAGCCGGCTGGACGCTGGGCGCCGTTCCTCCTACGCAGGCCGAGATGCAGCAAGTGCTCGCCGACGTGACGGACTTGCAGATTCGTGGGGAATTCATCACGGGTAGCGACATAGGTGACCTGGACAACGTGGTGATGGTGCCCGTACCCGCTGCGCTGTCGCTGCTGGCGCTGGGCGCCCCGCTGCTGGGCCGGAAACGCCGAAGATAAACCGTGCGCAGGGAGCGGCGCTTCCCTGCCGGACAATAGAAAGGCCGCGGACACCCTGGGAAAGGGCGCCCGCGGCCTTGGCTTTTGCCGCGGTCAGGTCTTCCGGCCGATCAGAACTCGTACTTGAGCTGGGCGCCCCAGACGCCGTTGCCCTCGGAGTTGGCCAGGTTGCCGAAGAACCCGCAGCCCAGCCCCAAGGTGAAGTTCGGATTGAAGGCAAAGCCCACGAATATGGCGTGCCAGTTGTTCTCGTCGCCAAGGACGTTGTTGATGCGGTCGTAGGGGTTTTCCTTCTGGCGGAACTCATAGCCCACGCCCATCCAGTCGGTGACCAGGCAGATGACGCTGCCCTCGACGGTGGTGGCGCAGCTATCGCCGAAGCCCAGATAGCCGAGCTGCGCGGCCTGGCTGTTGCGCAGGCCCGCGCTGAAGATCACCGGCCGGCCGACGATGGGCACCGTCTTGCTGGCCGTCAGGGTGTAATCGATGCCGTTGCTGCGCTTGAAGCCGACGGAGCTGAGCGCCTTGCCGCCATTGTTGTCGATGGTGCGAATGCCGCAGGTGTACTTGAAGTGCATGCCCGCGGTGACGGCCGGGGTCGGCAGGCCGAAGCTGTTCTCCTCGATCACCATCGCCCGCAGGTTGAACACGTTCATGTACACGTCGCTGCGCTTGATGTTGAAGCCCATCTTGCTGATGGCGTCCGGCACCGTGCCCATGTCGAAGCGGCTGAGGGTGTAGCCGACCTCGACCCGCCGCCAGAACGTCTCGGTGATGGAGATGTTCTGAGCGCTTTTCTGGGAACCGAGGTAGACGTAGGTGAACGAGACAGCCGGCCGCCCGATGACCGTGCCTTTGGGCCCGGGGTTGGACAGGTAGGCGGTGGGCGTGATCAGGCCGCCGCCAACGCCCTCGATGTTGTGCAGGGGCCAGGGAGGAGGTTTGCCGGGCGGGGCGGCCTCTGCCTCTTCCTCTGCGGCCACGGCCGCCTGGCCCACCTGAGCCAGCCAACCCGCCGACTCGCCGCCCATGGCCAGCAGGGGCGTGGATTCAGCACTTTGGTCGAAAAGCCCCAGATCCTTCGTCCCTCCGGCCAGGGCCGGAACCGTCAGGGCAAGCATCGCCACGAAGCCCACTGCGTAACGCAGTGATGACATATCAAAGACTCCTTTCTCCCATGAGGCAAACCACGTGACAAATATACCCGGCCCGCCGGCGCCGGCCGGCGTGCCCAGAACTTTTATTGAGAAGCATTTAGTTTATCGGTCAGGGGCATTCAAGAAAATTTGCCGAAAATCTGCCGCCGCTGCCGCGCTTCGCCCGACAGGGCAAGGCCGCCCGCCGGCAGTGGGCCGCCCGGGCCGGAGAATTTCGGCCTGCCCGCGGCCGCTGAATGTTGACGGCGCAGTGCCGGCCGACATAGGCTTTGCCCGGCCATGGGAAAGAGCTTGGCAGAGAAAGTGATCGCCCTGCGGTGGTGGATCGTCGGGGCGTGGGCGGCCGGCGCGATCGCGCTGGGGGTCTTTGTGGTCGCCCCCGACCCGGCCGCGAACGAATTGCAGACGTTCCTGCCGGTCGAGTCGGCCTCGGTGCGGGCGGCCGGCGCCCTGGCCAAGTCCTTTCCCCGTTCGGCCGGGCTGTCGCAGGCGGCAATCGTCATCGAGCGGCGCCGGGGCGGCCCTGCCGGCAGCGGGCGGAGCGCCCGGCTGACGGAGGCCGACCTGGCCGCGCTGAACGGCTTGGCCGGGCGGCTGCGGGAGAGCCTGCCCGAGGCCTTCGCCGGCGTGCTGCCCGCCGGGTCGCTGTCGGTTCGGGCGCCGGGCGACTTTCCGGCTATTCTGGGGGCGAATCCCTTCGTCAGCGGCGACGGGGCGTCGGCGGTGGCGGCGGTGCAGATCCCGGCCACCTTCGTCACGATCCGCGCCGCCCGCGTCGTCGAGTACGTCCGCCGCGCCGTGAGCGAATCCAGCTTCCCCACCGGGCTGGACGTGGCCGTGACCGGCTCGGCCGCCTTCGGGGCCGACTACGCCGCCGCCGCCAACAAGTCACATTCCGACACCGTCTGGGTGACGGTGGTGGCGGTGCTGGTGATCCTGCTGGTGGTCTACCGGGCGCCGCTGGCGGCGGGGACGGTGCTGGCGACGATCGCCCTGGCCGCAACCGTCGCCCACTTCGGCCTGCAAATCGCTTCCCACCTGGGCCTGCACGTGGGCACGGCCGAGAAGATCTTCGTCTTTGTGCTGGTCTTCGGCGTGGGCGTCGACTACTCGCTGCTGTACCTGAGCCGGTTCCGGGAGTCGCTGGAGGTTTCGCCCGGCGCGCGGGCGGCGGCGGCGGTGGCGCTGTCGGCGACGGCGGCGACGATCCTGGCGTCGGCGAGCACGGACATCGCCGGGCTGGCAATGCTCTCGACGGCCCGGTTCAAAATATTCCAGACGGCGGGCATGGCCGTGCCCATCGGGCTTGCGGTGGCCCTGGCGGCGGCGTTGACGCTGGTGCCGGCGGTCGTCGCCATCTGCCGGCACAGGCTATTCTGGCCGAGCCGGCGGACGGGCTTCATCGGCTCGCGGCGGATCTGGCCGGCCGTCGCCGGGGCCGTGGCCGCCCGGCCGGGCCTCGTCCTCATCGTCACGCTGGCCGCCCTGGCCGTTCCCGCCAGCCAGGCCTTCCGGCTGGACTTCGTCTACGACGCCCTGACCGGCCTGGGCAACGAGTACGGCTCGGTCCGCGGGCGGGAGATGACCCGCCGCCACTGGCCGGTCGGGCAGACCAGCCCGACGATCGTGCTCTTGCAGGCCCACTCGCCCTCGCCCGCAAAAGAGCTGCCCGCGGCCGCCGCCAGGCTCACCGTCGCCCTGGCGAAGCTCGACGGCGTCTCCGACGTCCGCTCGCTGGCTCAGCCCCTCGGCCGGGCGGGGGCAAACCCCGCCACCGGCATGCTCCTGGGGGCGGCGGGCGAGAAGGTGCGGGCCGAGTACCTCAGCCCCGACGGCCGGGCGACCCGGCTCGACGTGGTGCTGACGCACCCCGGCTTCTCCATCGCCGCCATGGACACGCTCCAGCGAATCCAGCAGGCCTGCCGGAGCACGCTTCCGGACGGGGTGGCCGCCGACTTCTCCGGCGTCACGGCCGAGATGGCCGACATCCGGGCCGTCACGCAGCGAGATTTCTACCGCATTGCCGCCCTGGTGCTGACCGTGGTGTTCCTGATCGTGCTGCTGCTGCTGCGGGAGCCGATCGTTTCGGCCTTCATGGTCGGCTCGATGGTGCTCAGCTATCTGGCGGCCCTGGGCACGGCCTGGTGGTTCTTCACCGGCGTGTGCGGCTCGCCCGGGCTGGACTGGAAGGTCGAGGTCTTCCTGTTCGTGGTGATGCTGGCCGTGGGCGTGGACTACAACATTTTCCTGGCGGCGCGGCTGTCGGAGGAGTCGCGCCGGGCCGGCCCGCGCGAGGCCGCCCGGACGGCCATCATCCGCACCGGCGGCATCATCAGCTCGGCCGGGCTGATCATGGCCGCCGCCCTGGGCTCGCTGATGATCTCCAGCATATCCCTGTTCGTGCAGTTGGGCTTTGCCTTTGCGGTGGGCATGCTGCTGGAGACCTTCCTCGTCCGCCCGCTGCTGCTGCCGTCCTTCGCCATCCTCACCGGCCGACTCGGCCACCGGCGCAAGTCGGCATCAGAATCAACGGAACCTGCGGATCGCTGACGCCGGCTGTCGTGCCCGTCACCACTCGCCGCGATTCGCGGGCGTGTTCCTCCCAGGCGACAGCCCTTGGCAGGATCAGGAGCACCCACCCCGCCATCGGCAGGCAGATCCCGGGCGCAGCGCCAGCCATGCGTATCCGCCCGCCGCGTGCTATTTCTTGTGCAGGTCGGCGATCAACACCCCGCCGGCGGCGACGTTCTCCGGGGGGTTCTCCTTGATCAGCACGGTGACCTGCTTGATCCCGTAGACCTCCACGGCCACGTCGGTAAGCCTCCTGGCCAAGTCCCGTTTCTTCTGGACGTCCTTAACGATCGGGCCTTCCACCGTAATCATCGGCATCGCACTTCCCTTCCCTGCAAGAGCCGGGCGGCCAGCCGACCACGGCAAGGCCAGCCGCCCTGCTGTCCGACGCGCTCATCTCCGGGCACGCACACACGCCCGCCGGGATGTCACAACGTTAGCAGGAATGCGGCACGGACAACAGCGGCGTCGCGCCGGCGCTTCCAGGTGCATTTCCCGGCGGCGTTGACGCAGGCCCCGGGCGGCGATACAGTGGCGCAAATGCGATACACGCCCATAGCTTTTCTCTGCTTGTTGCTGGCCCTGGGCTGTGAGGTCCAAGAGCCGCCGACGCCCTCCGCCGCGGCGGCCGAGCCGGCAAAGCCCGGGCCGGCAGCGCCGGTCGTGCCGGGCGGTAAGGTGATGGCGACCGTCAACGGCCGGCCGATCTACATGAAGGACCTCTACCAGCCGCTGGTCGAGGCCGACGGACTGCGGATGGCTGAAATGCTCATCGCCGACGCCATCGTCGCCCAGGAGGCCGCCCGCCGAAGCGTCAGCGCCACCGACTCCGACGTCGAGGCCGAGAACCAGCACTCTCTCAAGAACATCTCCCACCTGCTCAACGAAGCCCTCGGCCCCGACCAGCGCGAGCGGCTGCTGGATCAGTTGCTCGCCAGCCGCGGGCTCACCCGGTCGCTGTGGCAGGCCACCATGAGGCGCAACGCACTGCTGCGGAAGATGGTCGCCCCGCAGGTGGTGGTCAGCGAGGCCATGCTCAAGGTCGAATACGACCGCAGATACGGGGAAAAGGTCCAGATCAGCCACGTTCAGCTTCCCACCTTCGCAGAGGCCGAGAAGATCATCGCCCTGCTGAAGGCCGGGGAGGACTTCGCCGCCCTGGCCCGGAAGCACTCCACCAACACCGACACCGCCCGCGTGGACGGGATGATCTCGCCGGCGTTCACGCAGGCCAACGCCTCCGTGCCCAAGCCCATCCGCGACGCGGCCTTCGCCCTGAGAAGGCCGGGCGAGATCAGCGGCGTCGTCCAGGTGGGCAGCGAGTTCCACGTGCTCAAGCTCCGCCAGCGGATCCCCGCCCCGCCGGCCGATTTCGGGAAGGTCAAGGAACAGCTCCGCGGGGAGCTTCGAGAGCGCCTGACCGAGCGGCTTCAGCTTCAACTGCTGCGGGACCTGCGGACCAAGGCCGACGTGGACTACATCAACCCCGCGCTGCGGACGGCGGTGAAGCGGCAATCCCGCCCCTGAGCCCGCGGCGGCCGAGAAGGACAAGGAAGGGTGGCCGATGCAGCCGTGCAACGTCTTGTACATTCACTCACACGACACCGGCCGATACGTCCGGCCGTACGGCTACGCCGTGCCCACACCGAACATCCAGGCCCTCGCCCGGCAGGGGGTGCTCTTCCGCAGCGCCTTCTGCTGCGCCCCCACCTGCTCGCCCAGCCGGGCGTCGCTGCTGACCGGGCAGTACCCCCACAGTAGCGGAATGCTGGGGCTGGCCCACCGCGGATTCGCCCTGAACGACTACGGCCGGCACATCATCCACACGCTGGGGGAGGCCGGCTACCACTCGGTGCTGAGCGGCATCCAGCACGTGGCCCGCAATTCGGCCACCGTCGGCTACGATGAGGTGCTGCCCGCTCCGGGCTACAGCGAGGAGGCCGTCGCCCGGGACGCGGTGAGATGGCTCGCCGGCTCGCCGAAAAAGCCGTTCTTCCTGTCGGTGGGCTTCGGCGCGACCCACCGCGTTTTCCCCCCGCCGGACCCGGCCGACGAGCCGCAGTACTGCCGGCCGCCGGCGCCGCTGCCGGACACGCCCGAGACCCGCTACGACTTCGCCTGCTACCGGAGCCGCGCGCGCATGCTGGACAAGGCCGTAGGAACCGTGCTGGCGGCGCTGGAGCGGGCGGGGCTGGCCGAAAGCACGCTGGTCATCTGCACCACCGACCACGGGGTGGCCTTTCCCGGCATGAAGTGCAACCTGACCGATCACGGCATCGGCGTAATGCTCATCCTCCGCGGGCCCGGCGGCTTTTCCGGCGGGAGGGCCTGCGAGGCGATGGTCTCCCACGTCGACCTGTTCCCGACGGTCTGCGAGCTGATCGGCGTCGACCCGCCCGGCTGGCTCCAGGGACGGTCGATGATGCCGCTGATCCGCGGTGAGGTCGAGCAGATCAACGAGGAGATCTTCGCCGAGGTCACCTATCACGCGGCGTACGAGCCGATGCGGGCGGTGCGGACGCAGCGGTGGAAATACATCCGCAGGTTCTCCGAGCGGCCGACGGGCGTGATGTGCAACTGCGACAAGAGCCCCAGCAAGGACGTGTGGCTGGCCCACGGCTGGCGGGATCGGCCGGTCGCCGGCGAAGAGTTTTTCGACCTGGTTTTCGACCCCAACGAGGCGCACAACCTCGCCGCCGACCCGGCCGCGAAGGGCGCCCTCGACGACATGCGCCGGCGGCTGGAGAAATTCATGCGGGCCACCGACGATCCGCTGCTGAAGGGCCCCGTGCCCCCGCCGCCCGGGGCACGCGTCAACCACCCGGACTGCCTCTCGCCGGGCGAGAAGCGGTTCATCGACACCTGAACCGCCCTGGCGAAACGAAAGGAAGACATGGCCAAGCCACCCAACATCCTGCTGTTCTGTGCCGACCAGCTCCGGGCGGACGCCCTCGGCTGCTACGGCAACAATGTCTGCCGGACGCCCAACCTGGACGCCCTGGCCACCGCCGGCGTGCTGTTTGAGAACACCTTCACCCCCAATCCGATCTGCGTGCCGGCCCGGGCGGTCATCACCACCGGCAACTACCCCCACGTCTGCACCGGCACCAAGAACAACTCCGGCAGGATTCGCGACGATCAGCCCAAGCTGGCCGAGCACTTCGCCCGGTGCGGCTACGAGACCTACGCCTGCGGCAAGCTGCACTATGTGCCCTATGCCCCGCCGGGCGAGCCGCGCCTGCTGCACGGCTACCAGCACTGCGACCTGACCGAGTCCGGGCGGCTGCAATGGCTCTACAACCCGGCCGGCGGGCAGCGCGGGCTGGAAGACTACATCGACTACCTCGCCGACGTCGGCTGGGCCGGCTACAGCCGCGCCCACGGTGCCGGCAACAACGACGTCCGCCCGTGCCCGTCGCCGCTGCCGGCCGAGCATCACGTCGACCACTGGGTGGCCGACCGAGCCATCGCCCGCCTGGGCGAGCACCTGGCCAACCGCGCCGACAAGCCCTTCCTGATCTGGTGCAGCTTCCCCAAGCCGCACTCGCCGATGGACCCGCCCATCGAATACGCCACGATGTACGACCCGCGCGAGGTACCCCCGCCCGTCGGCGGCGAGTCGACGCTGGCCGACCGCAATCCGCTGCTGGAGGCCACCCGCATCACCCACGGCATGGACACGCTCAGCCCCGCCGCGCGGCAGGTTATCAAGGCATACTACTACGCCGTGATCAGCCATCAGGACGCCCAGGTCGGGCGGGTGATGGCGGCGCTGGCGGCGGCCGGCGCGGCCGAGGACACCATCATCATGTTCATGGCCGACCACGGCGACCTGATGGGCGACTTCGGCGTTTACTTCAAGAGCAACTTCCTGGAAGGGGCGGTGCGGGTGCCGCTGCTGGTCAAGGCCCCCGGCCGGCCCGGCGGGCAACGGCGGAGCCAACTGGTCGGGCTCCAGGACGTGCTGCCGACGCTGGCGGCCCTGACCGATTGCCCGCTCGGCCGCGAGGTCCACGGGATCGACCTGACGAACGCGCTGTCCGACGCAGACGCCGACGTCCGCGAGTTCTACTACAGCCAGTGCATGGACGACCCGCGGCAGGCGGCCATGATCTGCGACGGCCGCTGGAAATACTGCTACGCCCAGCAGGGCCCCACCGAAGAGCTGTACGACCTGGCCGAGGACCCGCACGAGCTGGTCAACCTGGCCGCCCGCGGTGACGCCGAGAAGCTGCTCGAGCCCTGGCGCGAGCGGCTGATGGCCGAGGCCCGCCGCCTGGGCGATACCGCCCTGCTCGACGGGAAGAAGCTGAAGACCGCGCCGCTGGATCGGGCCGCCATCGGCAAGCTGCCCATCAGCGGCATGGGCTGGCGCTGGTTCTGACCGCCCGGTCGAGCCGCCCGCCGCCGCGCCCAAGAAACCCAAGTGATTTCGGGGCGGCGCTCGCTATCATGTGGCCATGCTCCGGCGGCGTTTCGGGACATTCACGGGCGGGATCGACATTCCCGACGACAAGGAAGCCACCCTGGATGCACCCATCGCCCCGGTCGGGCGCCTGGAGAGGCTCCGCGTTCCGCTGGCGCCGGTCCCGGCCGAGCCGGCCCGCCCGGTCGTTCGGCCGGGCTATCGCGTCGCGGACGGGCAGAAGCTCGCCGAGGCGGACTCCCCGGAGCAGGTGGCGGTTTTCGCCCCGCTGGCGGGGCGGGTGGCGCGGTTTACCGAGGCGCTCGTTCCGGCCCATCCGAGCGGCTGGCGGGTCTCGCCGGCGATTGAGCTGACCGACCTGGGCCGCCCCGAGGGCATACGCCCGCTGCCGACGACCTATCAGTGGCAGGCCGCCGACGACGGCTCCCTGCGGCTGCGAGTGGCCGAGGGCGGGCTGGTAACGTCCGGCTCGCCGCCGACGGCCCTGGCCGGCTGGGTGGAGGCCGCCCGGCGGGCGAAGGTCCACACCCTCATCGCCAACGTGATGGAGAACACGCCGTTCGTCACGGCCGATCACCGCCTCCTGGCCGAGCACGGCGGCGAGGTCATGCGCGGGCTGGTGATCCTCGCCCGGGCCATCGGCGTCACGGAGGCTATGCTGGCGGTCGACCTTCGCCGAACCGGCGCCTACCAGGCCGCGGTCGGGCCGGCACACCTGCACGGCGTCGACGCCATCGCCCTGGCCCACAAGTATCCCATCGGGGCCGAGCCCATCCTGGTCAAGGTCCTCACCCGGCGGGAGATCCCGCTGGGCCGGCGGGCCTTTTCGATCGGGGTGGCCACGACCGACGCGGCAACCTGCTGGGCGACGTACCAGTGGGTGGCGTGTGGCGTTCGGCCGACGGCGCGCGTGGTCACCGTCGCCGGGCCGAGGGTCGGCGCGCCGGGCAACCTGCTGGTGCCCTTCGGCGCCGACGCCGGCGAGGTGCTGGCGCTGGCCGAGGTTCGCGGCGACGAGCCGGCCATCCACGGGCCGGCCATGACCGGGCGCATGCTGCCACCCGAGGCGGTCGTCACCGGCCAGACCAACGCCCTGCTGGCACTGGAGCCCCCGCCGGCGGGCGTGCCCACGCCCTGTATCCGCTGCGGCTGGTGCACGGACAACTGCCCGGCGCGGCTGAACGTGGCCGCCCTAAACGACGACTTCGAGCTGGGCAGGACCGAGCGGGCGCGGCGGCGCGGGGCGCTGGCGTGCGTGGGCTGCGGCATATGCAGCTACGTCTGCCCGGCCCGGCTGCCCCTGGCCCGGCGGGTGGGGCTGCTGATGCAGGCCATCCGGGAAGAGCAAACGGCCGCCCCGGCCAGGGCGAGCCAATGACGTGAACCACCGCCGCCGGCGCCGCAGCGCCCGCGGCCGGGAGATCCAAAGCGCTGGTATGGTGCAGACACGGCAAACGCTGAGCAGCCAGGCAGCCGCCCACGCCCCGTTCCTGCGGGCCCCCGAGGCCAGCCGCAGCATCTTCGTGGTGATGTTCGCGGCCGCGTGCGCCCCGCTGGGGGCCGGGGTGGTGCTGTTCGGCTGGCGGGCGCTGGCGGTGGCAGGCCTGAGCGTGGGCGGATGCGTGCTGACGGAGACCGCCTACTACCGCGTGACGCGGACGCCGGCGCTTCTGGGCCGCTCGCACGCGGCCCTGACGGGGCTGCTGCTGGCGCTGACGCTGCCGGCGTTCGTGCCCTGGTACGTGCCGTTGACGGGGGCGGTCTTCGCCATCATCGTCGGCAAGGCCATCTTCGGCGGCATGGGGCACTTTCTCTGGCAGCCGGCGCTGGTGGGGCGGCTGGCGGTGGGCGTGATCTTCGCCCCGCCGCTGCTGCCGATCGACCTGCTCAACCCGCAGCAGTGGCCCGTGCTGGCGGTCAACCGCGTCATCCTCGGAGACGTGCGCCAGACCCGGTCCGTCCGCGCCGTCCGCGACTGGCAGCGGACGCCCGCCCCGCCCCAGGCTGACGCCTTCAAAACCCGGCGCCCGCGCGAGATGCTGCGCGAGCTGACCGGCCCGGGCGAGGCCCGCCCGGCGTCCATCGTGGACACGCTGCGGCGGATGCCGCCGGTCCGCGATCTGCTGCTGGGCGCCCACGGCGGCGACATCGGCGAGACCTGTGTGCTGGTGATCCTGGTAGCCGGGCTGTACCTGGTCTATCGCAACTACGTCCGGGGGTTCCTGCCGGGGATGTTCATCCTCGCGGCCGTCGTCACCGCCGCAATCGCGCCCGTCCGGGCGGGGCAAGGCCAGAGCTGGAAGTGGCTGCCCATCGCCTCCGAGGGGCTCGACGTGGGGTTCAGCTACGTCGCCTACCATCTCACATGCGGCGAGATCATGCTGGCGGCGTGGTTTCTCGCCACGGAGATGACCTCGCGCCCGGTGACGGCGCCGGCGCAGGCGATCTTCGCCGCCGGCTGCGGGGCAACGGCGGTGCTGCTTCGACTGTATACGCCGCTGGCGATACCGGCCTACGCGGCCGTGCTCGGGTGGAATACTTTCACCCCCGTCCTGGACGTGATCCGCCCGCGGGTGCTGGGGCAGAAGCGCTTCTGGCAGCGGTGGCGCGAACCGCGCCCGGCAGAGTGACCGGCGAGAGCAGCTCCCGCCTGGGGCGTCTCTCGTGCCGTGCCGCCCGGCGGTGCAACCGCTTTACCGACTCCGGCCGCGGAAAGCCCGCCTCCGCCTGCGAGTCACCGCCAGGGCCCCCATGCCCAGAAGCACCATCACGGCCGGGGCGGGAACCGGAGTGCCCTCGAAGATGAGCGTCGCCTGCGTCACGTCGCCGGTTGCGTGCTCCACCAGCTCATAGGGTTCCTCGGGATACAAAAAAAGGGGAGCATTGATGCTCCAGCTCACCTCGCCCCATCCCTGTTTCACGCGCTCCAACTCGTAGGCGGCAATCTGGTCATAGACCGCCTCGCCGTCGAACGCCCCGCTGCAATCGAGGGCCACCACGTCCACGCCCGAGATTCCGCCCTCCGGATACAGCACCGAAAAGAAGCCGGGGGCGGTCACGTTGTCCACACCCGTCCCAAAGGGCAAACCACGCGCCCACAGGCCTCCGTAGAATGTCCCGGCGATTCGGATTCGAACCTCCTGGACTTCCAGAAAGGCCGTGCCGCAGTCATAGGCGCACTTCTTCCCCGACGAGCCGGCGGAAGCGTCGGTGGTGTAATGTCCCAGCAGACCATCCAGCGGCAGTTCGAACGTGTCCGTCCATCCCGCCGATGCCGGCACCAGCAGACCCATCAGGCAGGCAATGGAAGCACATCCCTTCGCGTACATTCGGTCCTCCTTTCCGCCATGCAAGGACAGAGGCATTCTCCTGGCTTGTTGGACGTACCCTCGGCGTGGCTCGGCTGAGGCCGATGGCCATGCCGCACGAAGAGGAACGAATCAAGACTTCCGACAAAGTCCCGGCTGAACTGATCCCCCAGGCCAATGTAATTCTACGGCCGCCGACCGCCGGCGTCAAGGGCCCATCTCGCGGGAAGGAAGCTCGGGGGGTGGCCAACCCAGGCGTGAATGCCCGGCCTCCGCTACCTTGCCCGCAGCAGGCGGGCGAAGGCCAGGGCGGCTGCGACGCCCGGCCACAGGGCCCAGGCCCAGATCGGCGCGGGATGCCAGGAGGCGCTCCTGGCGGCGGCGACCGAATACGCACAGGTCGCCGGCCCGGCCGAGAAGAGCCAATCGGGCGGGACGCCCCTGCCGGTCACCTCGGTCAGCACGTAATAGGTCACGGGCATGCCAACGGCAATGAGGGCGGCGGCCAGGGCGGCGGCGGTCGTGGTGGCGGCGCGGCCTTGGGCCACCCACAAGCTTAGCCCCCACGCCGCCATCGCCACGCCCGTCAGGTACAGCAGGCCGCGGACGACGTCCCCGGCCGTGGCGTCCGACAGCCACGCGGCGGCCACGTAAAGCGGCGCCGAGGCCACCAGCAGCATCACGTACTCACCGGCCGCGGGAAAAATCGACGCCAGCGCGCCCTCGTCGCTCGCCGCGGACCGCCCGGCCGCGGCGGCCCTGCGCCCGAGAACCAGCGGGCAGATCAACATCAGCAGGCCCGCCTGGGCCGCCAGCAGCACCTGCAAGGCCGGCGGGCTGGCAAAGCCCCCGCCAAAGTCTGGTTGCAGGAAGCTCTCCGGCAGCGACCCCACCGCCAGCGCCGCCACCGAGACGGCCAGGAAGACCGCCCCGGCCGGATGCCAGAACTGCACGACCTTCCCGCCGGCGGGAACATCGCCGCCCTGATCAATGGATGCTGACATGGAGTTTTTCGAAGCGGAGATCGATCCAGTCCTTCACGCCGGCCAGCTTGCCGCCGTTGGAGGCGACGTAGGCGTCCAGGTTGGCCAGTTTGGCCTCCGGGGCCAGGCAGTAGTCCAGCCCGTCCTCGGCCGGAAAACGCCCGAAGAGAACCCGCGTCCGCCGCGACTGGCCGAGCTGGGCGTAGAACTGGAGGTGCGGGTCCATCGGGCTGATGCGCCCGTTGTGATTGCGGACGTCGATGACGCTGATCTGACCTTGCCACGCCCGGCCCTTCAGCAGGCTGAGCAGGCGCAGGCCCTTATCCAACTCCGGGGCGTCCCACTTCTGCCCCGGCCGCGGCGGTAGCGTGCCCACGCCGTCGATCTTGACGAAGGCGTCCTGGCGAACCTGATTGGCCCGCAGCGGCAGCACCACGCCGCCGGCGTCGACCACGTGAAATTCGCCCGGCCGATCCTCGACCGCCACCAGCGCCGCCGGCCGGCGGAACTCGGCCTCGATCACGACCGTGCCGTCATGGTGCTTGCGGACGCAGCGTACCTTCGCGATCCAGGGGTGCTCGGCGGCGGCATCGTAAACGTCCTTCGCCAAGCTCTCGTCGAAGACGCTGCGCCCGGACACTTTGGCCTGAACGCGTGACAGGACACTGCGGACAGCGTACGGCGGCAGGTCCATCGGGCGCTCGGCCAGCCGCACGCGCGCGGACTTTCCGGCGTACTCCGGCGAGGCCAGCACACTGCTCCGCATGCCCCACAGCGCCAGCGCCGCCAGCGCCGCCACCGTCAACACGGCCGAAGCCTTGACGGCCTTGGCCTTGTGCGGCCAGGGCGGGTGCGACGGCTTGACCTGGGCTTTCGCCCGATCCTTCTTCTTTTTCTTCCTTCGCAGCACCAGCGGTAACCTCCCTGTTCCGGCCGGCACAGGCAACCCGTGCCCGGCTCACGCCCCACCGGGCAACCTGTTCAGGGCCAACTGCACGATCCGGTCGCAGAGCTGCTCGAAGCTGACGTTCGCGGCCGCGGCCGCCTTCGGCAGCAGCGAGTGAGACGTAAAGCCGGGAATCGTGTTGACCTCCAGCACGTGGGCGACGCCGGCCGGGGTAAGGATGAAGTCCACCCGGCTGAAGTCCCGACAGCCCAATGCCTTATGGGCAGTGACCGCGGCCGCCCGGAGGTGCTCGACCACGGCCGGCGGCAACTGCGTGTCCACGATGTACTCCGTGGCGTCGTCCTCGTACTTGGCGACGTAGTCGTAGAACTCCCGCGCGGGGCGAATCTCGACCACCGGCAGCGGCCTGTCGGCCAAGATGCCGACGGTCATCTCCCGCCCCTCGATGAACGCCTCGACCATTGCCCTGCCGTACCGGGCCAGCAGCCCTTCCAGGGCCGCGTCGCGGCTGGCGTCGTCGCGGGCGATGATGACGTCCACGCTGGAGCCGCCATCGACGGGCTTGAGCACGCACGGCGGCGGCACGCCCGCCAGCAGCCCACCCCAGTCCGGCGGCGAAAGCCCCCCGTCGACCACCACCCAATCCGGCGTCGCCAGCCCCGCCCGGCGGAACAGCCGCTTGCTGGCGTCCTTGTCCATCGCCAGCTCCGAGGCGGACGGGCCGGAGCCCACGTACCTCAGGCCCCGCTGCTCGCACAGCCGCTGGACCTGGCCGTTCTCGCCGAAGGCCCCGTGCACGGCGATGAACACCATCTCGATGCCCTCGCGGTCCAGGGCGGCGGTGTCTTCGGGGCCGACGTCGGCGGCGGTGACCCGGTGCCCGCAGCGCCGCAGCGCCTCGGCCACGGCTCGGCCGGACAGCAACGATACCTCGCGCTCGCTGCCGGGCCCACCCATGAGCACGGTGATGTCCAGCGGGCGGGTTCTACGGCCCGCCACGTCGATGGCGCCTTGGGCTGCGAGGGGCTCTGCCGGCATGGCTCACCAGACCTCCACTTCCAGTTCCAGATACACTTCCCAGCGCTTGTAGACGTCCTCGCGGATGATGTTGATCAGTTTCAGCACGTCGGAAGCCCGCGTCCCCGGGTCAGCGATGATGAAGTTGGCGTGCCTGTCCGAGACCTGTGCCCCGCCGGTGCGGCGGCCCTTCAGGCCGGACTTGTCGATCAGGGCCCCGGCCGACAGGCCCCGGGGGTTCTTGAAGATGCAGCCGGCGCTGCGGACCCACAGCGGCTGGGTGTTCTTCTTGTAGATCCAGATACGTTTGACCTGGTTGAGGATCCTGCGCGGGTCGTCGGGCATCAGCCGAAACTGGGCGCCGAGGATGACCTTGGCGGAGATGTTGGTGTGGCGGTAGCCGAAGACCAGCTCCCCGCGGAGGCGGGTGAAGCCGACGCCGTCGCTGTCCATCAGGTCGACCGACTCGACCATGTTGCCGATGTCGCCGAAGGCCCCGCCGGCGTTCATCCGTACCGCCCCGCCGATGCTGCCGGGGATGCCGGCCAGGCATTCCATTCCGCTCATCCCCTCCCGCACCGAGCGCAGCACTATCCGGTGCAGCTCGGCCGCCGCCCCCGCCTCCACGCCGTCCTTAGTGAAGCGCACCCGCCCGAACGTCTCGCCGGCCAGACGCACCACCGCCCCGCGTACGCCGGAATCGTCGATCAGAAGGTTCGCCCCGCCGCCCAGGATGCGCACGGGAACCTCGTTCTCCCGGCAGCGCCGGAGCACCTCCGCCAACTGCTCCGGCGTGGTCGGCTCGATGAAGTACTGCGCCGGCCCGCCGATGCGCATCCACGTATACGAGGCCAGCGGCACTTCCGTCTTAACGATCTGTTCCAAGCCAGCGAACAATGTCATCCGCAACTTCCCAGATGTTGCCCGCCCCCATGGTTACCACCAGGTCGCCCGGGGCCAGAGAGGCCTTCAGGTGTCGGCTGATCGACTCAAAGCTGTTCCGGTAGACCGCGTCGCCGCCGTTGAGGCGAATCTGAGCGACCAGGTCTTCGGCGGAGATGTATTCCTTTTCGCGCTCGCTGTCGCGGACGAAGTAGATGTCCGGGACGATGACGCGGTCGGCGGCGCCGAAGCTGCGGGCGAAGTCCTTCAGCAAGAAGCGCGTGCGCGAGTGCTGGTGCGGCTGGAAGACGCACCAGATCCGCTGCGGCAGGAAGAACTCGCGAATGGCCCGCAGCGTCACCTGGATCTCGGTGGGGTGGTGGGCGTAGTCGTCGACCACGGTGACGCCGCCGAGGGCGGCCTTGATGGTGAGCCGGCGATACACGCCCTCGAAGCCGGCGACGGCCTTCGCGATCTGGGCGGGGCTGAGCCCGGCCTGATGCAGCAGCCCGGCCGCCGCCAGGGCATTATAGACTTGGTGCAGCCCGGGAAGCTGAAGCGCCATCCTGCAAAAGCGCTTTCCGCCCAGCAGCACGTCGAACCGGAAGCGGCCGCGGTCGGCCCTCAAGTTGCTCGCCCGCCACAGCGGGTCGTCCTCCACGCCGAACGTCTGCACCTCGCAGGTTGCCTCGCGCACCGCCTGCATGACGTTGCGGTCGTCGCCGTTGGCCATCAGCAGCCCGCGGGCGGGCAGCTTGGACGCGAACGCCCGGAAGGCCTCCACGATGGCGGCAATGTCGGCATAGCAGTCCAGGTGGTCCTCCTCGATGTTCAGAATGGCCGCGTACATCGCGGAGAGGTTCAGGAAGGAGCGGTCGAACTCGCAGGCCTCGGCGACGAAATGCCGGCCCGCGCCGACGCCGCTGGGCCCGCCGAGCTGGGCGACGGTCGCCCCGATGATGAAGGACGGGTCCATGCCCGCCGACGCCAGGGCGTAGGCGACCAGGGCCGTGGTGGTGGACTTTCCGTGGGTGCCGGCGACGGCGATGCCGCAGCGGTCGCCCATCAGCCGCCCCAACATCTGGCTATACTTGATCACCTCCGCCCCGCGCTGCCGAGCGGCCAGCAGCTCCGGGTTGGCCTCGTGAATCGCGGCCGAGTACACCACCAGGTCCAGCTTCTCCGGCAGGTTCTCCGCCCGCTGGCCCACGGTCACGCCGGCCCCGTGAGCGGCCAAGTCCTGTAGCGCGGCCGAGTCGGCCTGGTCGGAGCCGCTGACGGTCGCCCCGCGGGCCAGAAGCATCCTCGCCAGGGCGCGCATGCCCGATCCGCCCATGCCGATCAGGTGCACCCGCCGGCGGAGATACTTGGCCTCGGCCACCCCGGCGGCGGCGAATGTCCTCCGCTCAGTTTCCATCGGTCTCAGCATAGTAGTTACTCACACACGTCCCTGTCAAACTCGCCCAACCGCCACTCTCGTTGCAGCTTTCGGCCTCCCGCTTTCAGTTTTCAGCTTTCAGCTTTGCCCTTCGCTCTTCGTCTTTTTCAAATCGCGCGGACTTTGACAAAGCCCGCGTAGTACTTATCGCCCGGTGGAGGAATTTTGCTTTAGCCCGGTCAACCAGCGGGCGACGGCTTCGGCCGCGCCGGGGCGGGCGAGCGCCTCCGCGGCCGAGCGCATCGCCTCCAACCGCGACGGGTCCCGCAGGATCGGCAGCAGGGCCTCGCGCAGCGCCTGGGCGTTGAGTGCCCGGTCGCGGGCATCGATCACCTCCACGGCCGCGCCGGCCGATACTAAGGCGGCGGCGTTGTGGCGCTGGTGCTGGTCGCGGTGATACGGATACGGCATGAGCACGGCCGGAGTGGCGGTGGCGGTCAGCTCGGCCACGGTCGATGCCCCCGCTCGACTGAGCACGACGTCGGCCAGGGCGTAGGCAAGGTCCATCCGCTGGCAGAACTCCAGCAGCGTCCACCGCATCCTGCTGCCGGCGAGGGCCGCCCGCACTTCGTCGGCCTTGCCCGGCCCGGCCACGTGCAGGAGCTGCCAGCCAGCGGCCAGCTCGTCCAGGTCGTCCACGATTTCGGCGACCGCCTGATTGATGTTGGCGGCCCCCTGGCTGCCGGCGGCGACCAGCAGGGTTTTGCGATCACCGCCCAGCGACCACAGCTTCCGGCCCTCGGCCGGATCGCCCCGCACCAACGCCTGCCGCACGGGACAGCCCACCAGCCGCGATTTGGCTCCGCCGCGGCCAAGGTCGGCCGCCGTCCGCTCGAACTGCGTAAAGATCACCCCCGCCCGCCGGGCCAGGTGGCGGTTGGCCGCGCCGGCCACGGCGTCGATGCAGAGCAGGCCCGTTCGCACGCCGGCGCGAGCGGCCGCGCGGACCACCGGAACGGCGGCGAATCCGCCCAGCCCCAGCACCGCCGCCGGACGGACGTCGGCCAGCAACTCGCCGGCCAGCCGCGCCGACGACACCCAGCGACGCAGGAACTTTCCCCAGCCGCGCAGGCCGCGCGGCGGCGGGCAGATCGGCTGGGCGACGAAGGCATACGGCGTGGAGGAGAGGATCCGCCGGTCAATGTCGCGATCCGAGCAGGCGAAGACGATCTGGGCGTCGCCCTGCATCTCCAGCAGCCGCTCGACCACGGCCAGGGCCGGATACAGGTGCCCGCCGGTGCCCCCCCCGGCGAAGATGTACGCTGGTCGGCTCATGCACCACCACGGGCGGCCGCCAACGGAATCGCCAGGCGCAGGCCGGATTCCGGCGGGCGGCGCGACATTTGTGCTCCGTCATTCATTGGCCATCAGGCGTTCGGCGCTCGTCATTTTCTTGCGCGCGCTCACTGAGACGATCATGGCCGTCGCCGCCGACATTGCCAGCAGCGAACTCCCGCCGGCCGAGACGAACGGCAGCGACACGCCGGTCGGCGGCAGGCACACCGCGTTCACGGCGACGTGCATGACCGCCTGCAAGCCGATGAGGAAGCCGAGCCCTCCCGCGAGCAGGGCGCCGAGGCGATCGCCGGCCGTCCGCGCCGCCCGATACGCCAGCAGCAGCCAGACCAGCAGCAGGGCGATGACCACCCCCGCCCCGATCGCGCCCAGCTCCTGGCAGATCATGGCGAAGATGAAGTCGGTGCCGGCCTCGGGCAGATATCCGTACTTCGCCACCCCGCCGCCGACCCCGGCCGGCGCCGCCCCGGAGGCGACGGCGATCAGGGCCTGCCGCGGCTGGTAGGCCGACGGGTTGGTCGTGCTGAACGGATCCCAGAAGGCCGTGATCCTCGCCCACCGGTGCGGGTCGCAGACGACGAACTTATAGAAGCCGGCGGCGGCGAGCGGCAGCAGGGCCAGCACGTACAGCCACGGCACGCCGCCCATCAGCAGCAGCACGGCCGAGGCGATGGCGATGATCGCGGCCGTGCCGAAGTCCTGCGTGACCACCAGCGCGATGCCCAGCCCGATCAGCCCAACGGCCGGCAGGAACGTCCGAGTGAAACTCCGCGGGCGGACGCCCGGGCGGCTGAGCAGTCCCGCCAGAAAGACCAGCACACCGAACTTGAGCACCTCGGAGGGCTGAAACCCCACCGGGCCGAACTGGAGGAAACGCAGCGTCCCGCGGATGTCTCTGCCGAACACCAGCACCGCCGCGGCGCTGCAAAGGCCAACGACCAGCAGCGCTTCGGCCGGCGTGGGCAGCCGTCGGCCCCAGGGCCGGCGGACAAGCCAGCGATAGTCCAGCCGCCACAGCAGCAGGAGCAGCAGCAGCCCGCTGGTCGCGAAGAGTAGTTGCCGGACATCGCGGCGATAGTACCACTTCGCCCCGGCCGCCGTTGGGAAGGAGGTGCTGAAGACCATCACCGCCCCCAGGGCCATCAACGCCAGCGTCGTCAGGATCAGGGCCTCGCCGCCCGGGTTGTCCCGCAACGCGATCCGTCCAGGCTTTCCGCCTTCCATGGCGTCCTCCAGAACGCGAATTCGAGCAAATCACGAGAAGAAACAGAACGCGAACTCGCGCGAATTCGCGTTCTCAGCGGAGTTTCAGCGTCGCCAAAGCCACGGCCGCGCACAGGATGCCCAGCAGCCAGAAGCGGACCACCACCTTGGACTCCGCCCAGCCGGCCAGGTGGAAATGATGATGGACCGGTGCACAGCGGAACAGCCGCCGGCCGCCGGTGCCCTTGAAATACAGAATCTGCATCAGCACGCTGACGGCTTCCATGACGAACACGCCGCCGGCGAGGAACAGCATCAGCTCGTGCCGGGTGACCACGGCGATGTAGCCGATCAGCCCCCCCAGCGGCAGCGAGCCGGTGTCGCCCATGAACACCTGCGCCGGCAGGCAGTTGTACCACAAGAACCCCACGCAGGCGCCGACCATGGCCGCGCACACCACCGTCAGCTCCGCCGCCTCCGGCACGAAGGGCAGGCGGAAGACGTTGGCCCAATCGTGCACGCCGGCCACCCACGCCAACACCAGAAACACGCCGGTGACCATGACCATGCAGCCGCCGGCCAGCCCGTCCATGCCGTCGGTGAGGTTGACGGCGTTGGAGGAACCGGTGATGACCAACACCCCGATGATCACGAACGCCAGCAGCGGCAGGTGCAACGGCTGGGCCCGGAAGGGGAAGTAAAAGTTCTGGACGGCGTTGATGAGTCTGCCATCGTAGTCCTCGTAGAAGCTCTCGCGCCCGTGGCTGTAGATGAAGATGGTCAGCAGCACCCCCAAGCAGACCTGGAAGACGATCTTCTCCCACATCTTCAGCCCGTCGCGGGTGGAGCCTTCGCCGCTGCCGGGGCGGCCTTGGCGCAGCTTGAACCAGTCGTCGAAAGCCCCCACCCCCCCCAGCCAGATCAGGGCGAACAACGCCAGCCGCACGTACATGCTGTCCAGGTCTGCCAGCAGCAGCGTGCTCAGAAAGATCGCCAGCACGATCAGGGCGCCGCCCATGGTGGGCGTGGCCGACTTGTGGCGGGTCAGCTCGTTCAGGGCGGCGTGGTCGAACTCCGGGCGGTCGCCCAGCTTCTTGCGAATCAGGAAGCGGATCATCCGCGGGCTCAGCAGCACCACCACCAGAAAGCTCACCACGGCCGCGCACACCATCCGCAGGATCAACTGCGTCCCGCCGAAAAGCAGGTCGGTCAGCACTTGGGCTTTGCCTTTCTGGTCTTGCCCGCCCGCCTAGCGGGGGCGAAGGCCGCCTGAATTTTGCCTACCAGCCGCTCCATCCCCATCGCCCGGGAGCCCTTGAGCAGGACGACGTCGCCGCTCTTGAGCATCTTCGGCAGCCTCCTGCACGCGGCCTCGACGGAGGCGATCTGCTCTGTCTGGACGTTGTCGCCCGCGGCCGCGGCGGCGATCTGCCGGCCCAGCGGACCCACCCCCACGAGCAGGTCCACCCGGCAGCGGGACAGCGCCTCGCCGGCGGCCCGATGCAGCTCGTCGCTTCGCGGGCCCAGCTCCAGCATGTCGCCGGCGACGATGACGCGGCGCTTGCCGGGGAAGCTCGCCAGCGTCTCGCCGGCCGCCAGCAGCGAGGCCGGATTGGCGTTGTAGGCGTCGTTGACGATGGTGACCGCGCCGGCGGGTACCCGCTCCAGCCGCATTTCCAGGCCGGTGTAATCGCCCAGGGCCTCGGCCGCCGCCCGCGGGTCCATGCCGAACCGCTGAGCGACCCCGATCGCTGCAAGGGCGTTGAGGGCGTTGTGCTTGCCCGGCACCGACAGCTCCGCCCACGTCCGGCCGTTCAGCTCGAAGCGGCACCGGCCGTCGCCGGCCTCATAGCCGGTCAGGCGCAGCTCGGCCGAGTCGCTCTCGCCGAAGCCCACCCGCCGCACGTCGTAGGCACGCACTGCCCGTTCCAGCGGCTCGCTGTCGGCCCAGATCACGCCCAGGCCGGATGGACCCAACCCCCCAAGAATCGCCGCCTTCTCGGCCGCGATGTGCTCCAGGTCCATCAGCTTCTCCAGGTGCGTCTCAGCCACCGAGGTGATCACGGCCACGTCCGGGCGAACGATGCCCGTCAGGGCGGCGATCTCACCGGGGGCGTTGGAGCCGATCTCGCAGATGACGTAATCGTCGTCGGCGGCCGCGTCGAATATCGTCAGCGGCACGCCCACGTCGTTGTTGAAGCTCTTGGGCCCGGCGCGGCCTTTGAGCCGCCGGGAGAGAATCCGGTCGATCATGCCCTTGACGGTGGTCTTCCCGTTGGAGCCGGTCACGCCCACGAAGCTCGCGGCCAGGTGTTGCCGGACCGACCCCGCCAGCTTGCCCAGCGCTACCCGGGTGTCGGCGACGCCGACCACGCCGCCGGCGAACCACCCCATGACCTGCTCGTCCAGGGTCGCGCCGAAGTCCACCACGGCCGCGACGCAGCCAGCCGCGGCGGCCTGCGGCAGGAAGTCGTGCCCGTCGAAGTTCGGCCCGCGCAGGGCGAAGAACACGTCGCCGGCCCGGGCCGTGCGCGAATCGACTGAGACGCCCTCGATCGGCACCATCTCCGCCGGCGAGCGCCACCCGCCGCGAACCGCCCCTCGAAGCTCTTCCGGCATCAACCGTCGCATGATCGTCGCTATATCCTACCCCGCCCTCGGAAAACTTTACACGCGAGAAGGAGACAAAGCTGAAAGCTGAAAACTGAAAGCTGAAAAAAGCCAAACGGTCCGTTACGCTCGCGTCGTCTTTCAGCTTTTAGCTTCTAGCTTTCAGTTTTCATTTTTCCTACGCCCCCGCCTCACCCAGCAGCTCCGCGGCGGTTTCCATGTCGTCGAAGTGGATCCGCCTGTCGCCGATGACCTGATAGTTCTCGTGGCCCTTTCCGGCGATCAGGACGACGTCGCCTTTTCCCGCCGAGGCGACGGCCGCGGCGATGGCCGACCGCCGGTCCGGCTCGACCTGCACCTGGCCGCGGGCCCGCTCGGAGAATCCGGCCATCACCTCCTCGATGATAGCCGCCGGCTCCTCGGTGCGCGGGTTGTCGGAGGTGACGATGATGCGGTCGGCGCGCTTCTCGGCCACGGCGGCCATCCGCGGGCGCTTGGAGCGGTCGCGGTCGCCGCCGCAGCCGAAGACCAGGATCAGCTTTCCGTCCGTCAGTGGCCGCAGGGCCGAAAGAACGTTGTCCAGGGCATCGTCGGTGTGGGCGTAATCCACCATCACGTCGAAGGGCCCGGCGAAGGTTACCCGCTGGAGCCGGCCGGGGACGTAGCGAACCTCGCCCAGGGCTCCGGCGATGGCTTCCAGGTCAACGCCCAGGGCGATCGCCGCCGCCGCCGCCGCCAGGGCGTTGGCAACGTTGTGCCGCCCGATCAACTGAAGCTGCACGCCCGCCTCCCGCCCGGCGTGGACGAGAAAGAAGGTGCTGCCGGACGGCTCGATTCGCTCGATCCGGGCGTACACGTCGGCCGCGGGGCTCAGGCCGTACCAAAGGACCGGCGCGGCCGTGGCCGAGGCGATCTGCTCGGCGTAGCGGCTGTCGCGGTTGACCACGGCCCGGGCGGCGGCCGGCAGCGACTCGAACAGCCTCCGCTTGGCCGCCAGGTAGTTGGCCATGGTGCCGTGATAGTCCAAATGGTCGCCGCTGAGATTGGTGAACACGCCCACGTCGAAGTCGACCCCGGCGGTGCGGTGCTGGTCCAGGGCGTGGGAGGAGACCTCCATCACCAGGTGGGTGCCGCCGGCCCGGACCACCTCGGCCATCATCTCCGCCAGTCGCAGCGGGTCGGGGGTGGTGGTGCCGGCGGGGGCGGAGGCGGCGATGGTGTCGTAGGCAATCGTGCCCAGCAGGGCCGCTTTTTTCCCGGACGATTCCAGGATGTGGTGCAGCAGGTAGGTGAAGGTGGTCTTGCCGTTGGTGCCGGTGACGCCGACGACGGTCAGCTTTCGCGCGGGCCAGCCGGCGATGGCCTGGGCGACCGGCCCGACGGCCCGGGCCGAGTCCGGCACGACCGCGTAAGCAACCCGAGGGCGCACGGCCGCGGCGTCTTCGCAGACCACGGCCGTGCACCCCGCCGCCACGGCTGAAGCGATGTATCGGTGGCCGTCCGTCGCCGTCCCCCGAACGGCCACAAAGCAATCTCCTTCCTGCGCCTTGCGAGAGTCCGTCACGACGCGCCGCACGTCGGCCTCGCCCCGGCGCTGCACGCCGTCCACTCCGGCCTCGGCCAGCAGTTCTGAAAAACGCATCGCCATCTCGTTGCCGCCGGCGAGGGCGCCGACTCGCCGGCACCGGCAGGAAGACATCTTTCGAGGGCCCCAAACGCCCATCGCCCCCGCCGGGGGCGCGGCCTGCGCTTGGGGCCGTCGCTGCCCGGGCGCGGCGACACTCCGAGTGCCGCCGGCCCGGGCCAACGCTGGGACACTATTGTAACCAATCCATCGGCCCACCGGCCGAGGGGTCATCGCCTGACGACCTCCCCGAGCTTGTCGGGAGGGGTCTCCAGATATTCCAGGGTCTTTTCGAGCACCTCGCCGACGTAGGGGGCGGCCACCTTGCCGCCGGTGTAGCCGGTGCTGTAGTCGGGCCGGTAGACGCTGATCACGCACACCGCCGCCGGCCGGGCGGCCGGGGCGCCGCCCACGAAGGTGGCCGTGTACGCCCGCTCCTCATAGCCGTTCGGCCCGCCGATCTGGGCGGTGCCGGTCTTGCCGAAGACCCGCCACTGGCGCAGCCGCGCCCGCTTGCCCGTGCCGCGCTCGACCACGTTGACCAGCACCTCTTCCAGGAACTGCCGTGCGACGCGGCGGCTGAGCACACGCCGGATGCGCCGGCGGCGGGACTGATACACCAGGGCTCCGTCGGCGTCGACCACGTGGTCGACGATCCGCGGGCGCAGCAGCTCCCCGCCGTTGGCGATGGCGCTGAAGGCCGTCGTCATCTGCAAGGCGGTGACCATGATCGGCCCCTGGCCGAAGGGAAGCCGGCGGGTGGCGTAGGGCGTCCAGCGGCGGATGGACACCAGCCGTCCGGGAGACTCGCCCGGCAGGTCGGCTCCCGTGCGCCGGCCGAAGCCGAAGGCCGAGGCGATGCGGTGCAGCCGCCAATTGCCCAGGTGCTCGCCCAGCTTGGCCATGCCGATGTTGCTGGAGTGGATCACGATCTCCGCCAGCGGAAGCTGCCCGAAGTGCATACCCGGGAAGTCGCGAATCGTCCCGCCCCTGTAGGCGTGGTAGATGCCATTGTGGCAGAAGAACTCCGTGTCCAGGGCGGCGGCGTTCATCTGCACCGCCCCAGCGGCGATGAAGAGCTTGAAGCAGCTTCCCGGCTCGTACGGGTCGGTGACGGCGCGGTTGCGGCGCCGTTCGGGGGAGCTGTGGGCGTAGTCGTTGGGGTCGTAGCCGGGCGCGCAGGCGACGGCGAGGATCTCGCCGGTGTCGGGCTCCATCACCACGCCCCAGGCGGCCGCCGCCTTATAGCGCTCGGCCAGCTCGGCCAGGGCCTGCTCCAGAAAGCCCTGTACGATCACGTCCAGTGTCAGGAAGACGTGCCTGCCGTCGACGGGCGGGCGGTAGTGCCGGAGGAAGCCGTAGCTGCCGGTTCTGGCGGCGTCGGAACCCATGACGGCGACGCCATCGCGGCTGCGGAGGTAGGAATCGGCCTGAAGCTCGATGCCGGCGCCGGCGACACCGTCGACCCGCCGAAAGCCGACCGCCTGCGCCGCCAGCGACCCGCTGGGATAGTGTCGCCGCCACTCATGCATCAGCCCCACACCCCGCAGCTTCAGATCGCCCAGCGCCCGGGCTTGGGCGGCCGAGACGTTGCGAAGCAGGTACACGAAACGCTTGTCCCGCCGCTCGTACATCTTGCGGTACAGCTCCGCCTCGAAGCCGCCGACGGCGGCGGCGATCTTCCGCGCCGCCGATGCCAGATTGTCCGGGCCGATGAGCACCGGGTCGGCGTAGCAGGTGGGCACCTGCTTGGACCCGGCCAGGAGAACGTATCCGCCGCGGGTGCGGGCGTAGATGTTACCCGGGCGGGCGGGCAGGACCATCACTCGCCGCTGCTGGCGGGCGGCCAGACGGGCCAGGTCGCCGCCGCCGCCGAACTGCAAGTACACCACCCGCCCGGCCAGGGCCGCGAAGGCAGCGACCAGCAGGCCGAAGAACAGGTCGAATCGCCATTTTGCCAGTTTCAGTTCGCCCATGCTGGCGTGCTTAGCATTCCGGTGCCGGCGCGGGGCCGGGCCGAGGGCCAAAGTTAGTTTCGCTCGCTCACCAGGCCGGCCGGGGCGGGCGGCGGCTGGGCCGGCGCGGCTCACCGGGGCCGGCGACGTCGATGGGCCAATCCTCGGCCAATCGGCGTATGTTCTGCGGGGCCGTCAGTTCGCCCAGTCGAAGCTGCTGGCTCCACAGCCTCCGCCGGACCTCGAGCCTCCGGCCCTCCAGGTTGCAGATGTCGGATCGTACTCGGGTTTGTTGCAGGCGGAAGCCGGCCGCGGCCGCGGCGATTGCCGCCACCGCCAGGATGATCCACGCAAAGCGCATCCTCACACTCCGCCCGTCCGCTCACGCACCGTTGGGAATTCGCAGCCTCAGCCCCACGGGCAGGCGGTCGGGGTCGCGGATCCGATCGGGATTTGCCTCCAGCAGCTTCCGCACGGCCGACCCGGCGGACGAGCCCATCTGGCGACGGGCGATGTCGGTCAGGGTGTCGCCGGCCCGGACGACGTAGGTTCGCCCCCGCCGGAAGCGGCCCTCCAGCGCAGGCAGCGTCATCTCGGTGTAGTTCTCCCGCCGCCGCACCCCGGGCGGGGAAACCGCCCGCCGCGACGCCGCCTCCAACGGCGGGATCAGAAGCACCTGGCCGACACCCACCTGCGAGGCGCTCGGCAGCTTCTCGCGATTGGCCGCGAAGATGCGGAGGTGCTCCCTTTCGTGCTCGCGCCCGTAAACCTTCCGGGCGATCCGGATGAGCGTGTCTCCCGCCACCACCGTGTACGTCCGCGCCGGCCGAGCGGGCTGCACCGGGGGCGTCCGCTCCGGCGGCTGCGGGAGGTCCTGGCGGGCGACCAGGCTGGGCAGGCGCAAAGAGCCGTCCCCACGGTTGGCCTGATCGGAAGCCGGCGGAGGCGCAGTTTGCGCGGCAAGCTCGGGGGCATCGTCGCGGTGGTCCATCGAGGCGGCGGCCAGCTCCGGGCCAGTCAGTTGCGGCGGGGGCACGACGCCGGGGGGCGGCTGGCGGCTGGCGCTCTCGGCCGCCAGTCTCAAACTCCTCTGGCCGAGGACCATGCCGAAAAGAGCAATGAACGCCAGACCAACCAGCAGTGCGACGCGTCTGTCCCGTTTCATGACAGCAGGCTCCGTCCCAGGCGGGTCAGGCAGGTGCCGTCCGGGGGCGACCCGTCGGCGTCCGGGGCCCGACGGGTGAGAACCTGCTCTGACCAGCGACTACTGAATCCTTTCCAGTGTGCGAAGTTTCGCCGAGCGGCTTCGCGGGTTACGTGCGACCTCGTCTCGACTCGGCGTCAGCGGTTTGGGCGTCAACAGCCGGTGCGTGCCGGCCTCGGCGGCCGCGGCAAAACATCGCTTCACCAGCCGGTCCTCCAGCGAGTGAAAGCTGATGACGGCCGCCCGCCCGCCGACGCTCAGAAGCTGCGGCAGCCGCTCCAGCAGCCGCTGGAGGTTTTCCAGCTCGCCGTTGACGGCGATGCGGATGGCCATGAAGGTCCGCGTGGCCGGGTGGATCCGCCCACGCCCGGGGCGGGCGCGACGGACCGCGCCGGCGACGATCCAGGCCAACTCCGCCGTGCGGCAGATCCGCTCCCGCCGGCGGGCACGCACGATGGCGCGGGCAATCCGCCGGGCGTGGCGCTCCTGGCCGTAGCGGCTGATGAGATCGGCAAGGGCGACCTCGCCGGCGGTGTTGACCAGGTCCTCGGCCGTCGGGCCCCGCCGCCGCATCCGCATGTCCAGCGGCCCGTCGAGCTGGAAGCTGAATCCACGCTCCGGGTCGGCCAACTGGGTCGAGGAGACGCCCAGGTCGGCCACCGCCGCGTCGACCGAGGCCACCTCGGCCTCGGCCAGTACCGCCTCCAGCTCGGCGAAGTTGGCCTCGAACAGCCGGACACGCGCGCCAAACCGCGCTAAACGCTCTTTGGTTTTCAAAAGATTGGACTCGTCCAGATCGACGCCGATCAGCCTTGCGGCCGGGCCCGCCGCCTCCAGCAGCGCTTCGGCGTGCCCTCCCAGCCCAACCGTGCAGTCGACGATGGTTCGCCGGCCCGCGGGGGCCAGGTGCCGCACGACCTCATCGAGCAATACAGGAAAATGGCCGGCATCGTCCATGACGCCGGCCCTTCAGACCGTTGGAGCCCGCCCGAAAACTGCCTCGACGTGCTCTGAAAACTCGACCCGGGCATATCCGTTTCCCAACGACCGCACCCGCGCCAGGCGCTTTTCAAGTACCAGCAGGCGCTGCCGAAGCCCCTCATCACAAAACGAGGGCGTCGCGTCCTGACGCTGAAGCTGGGCGAAAACGGAGCGGAAACATCCGTGTTTCGCGCCCGATCCGCTTACCGGCCGCTGGGAAACGAACATGGCGGAATCCTTTCCATCCCGGTACGACTCAACGGTCTTCCTCGCCGGCGCTTTCGGACCGTCCCTGCCGCGCCGACGTTTTCCTGGCTTCACTTGTCTCTCTCGGAGGCCCCGTCCAGACCGTCGCCGACGTCCAGGACGTCTTCGCCGTATCGCGGCAGGGTCTCCTCAACGTAGCGCTCCCACTCCTCGGTGGGCCACAGCTCGATGTGGTTGCCCTTGCCCACCAGCGTGACCTGCTCGGAGATCAGCGCGCGCTGCATGGACTTTTCCGGCAGCACCACCCGGCCCTGCGAGTCAGGGCTCAGCAGCCTGGCCATCGCGAACATCAGGTCCAGCCGGCGCGACCCACGGCTGGGGAGCGGATTGCGCTGAAGCGGTGCGAGCATCCGCCGGTACTCCGCATCGGGGTACAGGCACAAATACCGGTCGGGGCTCAGGACCAGATAGAATTTCCTGCCGTCTTCGGCCGGGTTCATCTGCTCCCGCAGGGGCGCCGGAATCGCCAGCCTGTGCTTGGCATCGATCGTTACATCAAACTCGCCCACGAACAACGCCACTTTGTGGCCCCTTTCACCGCTAGAAGGGAATTGCAGGGAAGATTAACCACCAGTAGGGCAAGCTGCAACAAAAAAATTGTAAGTTTTTTCCGGGGCTGCACCTAACGGAACCCTACTCTGCCCAATAAATTCGCCCTCGGCCACCTAAAGGCCCAATATGTGGGGGATCAACTTTTTTTGGCCGGCTCAAATTGCCTCTTCCGAAAACGCCCTATCGCCCCACCGGACCCCACGCCCCACCGCCGCCGGCAGGCAGAATTCGGCGCCTCGGCGGCCGCGCGCGGCGAATTCAGGCGAGACTATCACTCGACGCATGGACATACCTAGTTGGATGCATGATGCCGGTGTTCGCCGCGAAGCCCCCTCGGCAGGATGGACGAAGGCCCCCGTCACTCCGCCCATCAGCTCACGCGCCCCGGTGCGTCCCCGGCCAACTCCGTGTAGAGGCGCTCGTGTGCGGCCAAGTTGGCGGCGATGGAAAAACGCTCGCCCACGCGCCGCCGGCCGGCCAGACCCAACCGCGCCCTTCTCGCCGGATCATCGATGAGTCCGGCCACGGCGGCGGCGAGGCCGTCGAGGTCTTCCGAGTCCACCAGCAGTCCGCTCTTGCCGTCCTCGATCACCTCGGTCAGCCCCGGGACCCTGGTGGCGACGACGGGCAACCCGGCCGCCATCGCCTCCGCCACCGCCAGACCGAAGCCCTCCCAGCGGCTGGGCAGAACGAGCATATCGGCCGCGCTCAGCACGCCCGCCACGTCGTCGGTGAATCCCAGCCAGACTGCCCAGCGGGAGGCGTCGTCGCGGCGGAGGAATTCCTCGACGAGGGACCTTTCCGGCCCGTCGCCGGCGATCACAACGCGGACGCCCCTGCCCGCGCGGCGAAGCCGGTCGGCCGCAGCCAGGAACAAAGCGACGTTCTTCTGGTAGTCCAGGCGCCCGACGAACGCGAGTAGGACCTCCTCATCGGCGACGCCCCAGCCGGCCCGCAGTTGCCTGCCGCGGGTGAGGTCGGCCGCATAGTCGTCCGGGTCGATGCCGTTGTGAATCACGCCGTAGCGCCACGCCGGCAGGCCCGATCTCCGCGCGTGGTGGTCGCGGACGGCGGCCGAGACGCACAGAATGCGGTCGCACAGGCCGGCGGCGGCGCGGGCCCAGGCATACTGCCACGGGCGGAAGCGGGCTTCGGCCACGTGCACGGTGTGCACCAGGTGCGGCACGCCGGCGGCGCTGGCGGCGATCCTGCCGGCCAGGTCGGCGTGGAACAGGTGGGTGTGAAGCAGTTGGACCCGCTGCCGCCGCAGCAGCCGGATCAGCCCCAGGAGCTTGACCGCGTCCAGCCGCCCGCGGACGCCCAGCACGGTCACCCCCACGCCGGCGCGCCGGAGCCACTCGGCCACCGCCCCGCCGCGGAGGGCGGCCACGTGAACGGCGAAGCGCCCACGGTCGAGCCTTCTGGCCAGCTCGTAGACGCATCGCTCCGCCCCGGCCGGGCGCAGCTCCGTAATCAGTTGGCAGATACGCAGGCGGCCCATGTCCACAATGTATCGGCAAGGCCGCCCCGGGCAAGATCACAAATCCGCCCTGGAAAAGCGCGCCCGCGCCCGATACATTCTGCTGGCTATGAGCAGCTACATAGGCACAGACAGAGCGATCATCCTGGCCCGCGGGCTGGGCACGCGAATGCAGAAGCGCGTGGAAGGGCTTCCCCTGGATGACGAGACCGCCAAGCTCGCCGACGAGGGCGCCAAGGGGATGATCCCCGTCGGCCGGCCGTTCCTGGACCACGCCCTGCAAGCCATGCTGGACGGCGGGGTGCACCAGTTCTGCCTGATCGTCCCGCCGGAGGCCTCGTCCATCCGGAACTACTACAAGGCCGTGCGCAGGAGCCTGACGGCCGCGACCATCTCCTTCGCCGTCCAGGCCGAGCCGCTGGGCACGGCCGACGCCGTCGCCGCCGGGCGCCAGTGGGCGGGCGATCGGCCGTTCATGGTCTTCAACTCCGACAATTACTACACGCCCGAAACCGTCCGGGCCCTGGCTGCCGCCGAGCCGCCGGCAAGCATCGCCTTCGAGCGAGAGGCGATGATCGAAAAGAGCAACATCGCCCCCGAGCGAATCCGCCGGTTCGCCGTGCTCGACGTCGACAAGGCCGGCTACGTCCGCCGTATCATCGAAAAGCCGCAAGACCCCGACGCCTACGCCCGCGGCGGAAAACTGTTCCTGTCCATGAACTGCTGGCTGTTCACGTCGGAGATCTTCCAGGCGTGCGCGTCGATCGCGGCCCACCCGATCCGCAAGGAATACGAGCTGCCCGCGGCCGTGCAGCACAGCATCGACAAGATGCACCTGCGATATCGGGCGGTGTCGCTCGCCGAGGGCGTGCTCGACCTGACCGGGCGGGCCGACATCGAGCCGGTGCGGCGGATGCTGGCCAATCACCAGGTGCGCTTCCCGGCGCCGGATCTTTGGTAGGTGCAGTGAGATGGTCTGCTTATGCGACCTGCTTGGCAGCGGCGATGCATTGATGGCCCGGTCGGCGTCCGCGCTGGAGCGGCTTTTCGCCCGGAGCGGGCAGGAGCCGGTCATCGGCGTGTACGTCCCCGGGCGGGTGGAGTTCCTGGGCAAGCACACCGACTATGCCGGCGGGCGCAGCCTGCTGATGACCGTGAACCGCGGCTTCCGGCTGGTGGCGGCCCCGCGGCAGGACAAGACGCTCCGCGTCGTCGCCGACGGCAACGAAAAGGACGCCCAGGAGTTCCGCTACGGGCAGATGCCCGCCCACGAGCCGGGCCATTGGGTCAACTACGTGGCCACGGTCGCCCGCCGGGTGGAGCGGAACTTCTCCGCCCGCGCGGACCTGCGCGGGGCGGACATCGCCTTCGCCTCCGACCTGCCCATCGCCGCCGGCATGAGTTCCTCCAGCGCGCTGATGGTGGCGACCTTCCTGGCGATCTCGGCGACCAACCGGCTGGACCGGACGCCGGACTACCGCCGCCAGATCACCTCGCCGGTGGAGCTGGCCGAGTATCTCGGCTGCGTGGAGAACGGGCAGTCCTTCGGGCCTCTTACCGGCGAGGCCGGCGTGGGAACCTTCGGCGGCAGCGAGGACCACACCTCCATGCTGTGCTGTAAGGCGGGGATGCTCTCGCAGTTTTCCTTCGCCCCGGCCAACTTCGAGCGGGAGATTGCCTTCCCCCGCCAGGCCGAGCTGGTGATTGCTTCCTCGGGCGTGCACGCGGTCAAGACCGGCCCGGCCATGGAGCTGTACAACCGCGCGTCCATCCGCGCCCGCAGGGCCTGCCAAGCCTACGACCGCGCCACCGGGGCGGACTGCCGCCACCTGCGCGAGATCGCCGCCAGGGTCGGCCCCGAGGGGCTGCTGGAGGCATTGGAAGCCATCCGCCGCGGGGCCGAGCCGGCCGACGGCGAGCTGGACCTTCCCGGGAGATTCGAGCAGTTCTTCCGCGAGGACCAGCAGATCATCCCGGCCGTTGGCGACGCTTTGGCCGCCGGCCAGATCGAGCGCATCGGCGAGCTGGTGGACGCCTCGCACGCCGGCGCCGCCCGCGGCCTGCAAAACCAGGTTCCGCAGACGAACTTCCTTCAGAAGTCGGCGCGGGAGCTGGGGGCGCTGGCGGCGTCGTACTTCGGCGCCGGCTTCGGCGGGTCGGTCTGGGCGATGGTGGAAAAGGACCGGGCCGAGGCCTTCGCCGACGAGTGGCGCCAGACCTACACGCGACAATTCCCCGAAGACGCCCAGCGCTCGGAGTTCTTCTCCTCCCGCCCCGGCAGGCCGGCCGAACTCTTGCAGGATTAACCCGACAGAACCTACGCCCATGGAACTAACCACCAAAGGTGATTACCGGCAGTGCATGGATCGTGTCGAGGCGTGGTGGGCCCGGCAGATCATCGACCGCCCGCCGGTGACGATTTTCGTCCGCCCGGATCGCCCGGCGCGGGAGATAGCCTCGCATCACACGTCGCTTCAGCAGCAATGGCTGGACGCGGAGTTCGCCGTGGACCGGGCCGAGGCCGCGGCCGAGGCGGGCGTCTGGCTGGCCGAGAACTTCCCCAGATACATGCCCAACCTCGGCCCGGAGGTCTGCGCGAACGCCTACGGGGCGGAGCTGGAGTTCTCGGAAGGCACGAGCTGGTCGATCCCCTGCGTCGGCAATATCCGCGACGTGCTGAAGATGCAGCCGGACCTCGAGGCGCCCCACTGGAAGACGATCCGGCGGATGACCGAGCTTTCGCTCCAGCGCGGCGCGGGCAGGTGGATCACGGGCGTGGCCGACCTGCACACCAACGGCGACCTGCTGGCCAGCCTGCGCGATCCGGAAATGCTCGCCCTGGACTACGCCGACGACTTCGAGGGCGTCCGCGCGGCCTGCCGGCACGTGACTCCCCACGCCAAGGTCTTCTTCGACGACCTCTACGGCCGGATCGCCGCGGCCGGGCAGCCCTGCTCGACCTGGGGAACGGCGATCGCACGCGGGACGATGTACTACGTCAGTTGCGACTTCATCTGCATGATCTCGCCGAGGATGTTCGCCGAGACGATCCTCCCGTCGATCGAATGGGAGGTCAACCAGCTCGAGCACAGCATCTTCCACCTGGACGGGCCCGGCGCGCTTCAGCATCTGGACGCCCTGCTGGAGATCGACAAGCTCGACGCCATCCAGTGGGTCTACGGCGCCGGTGCGGGCACCGCGAGCGACTGGATCGACCTTTACCGGCGGGTCCAGTCGGCCGGCAAGGGCGTCGAGGTCGCCGCCATCGACGCCGACGACGCCCGCGCGGTCATGGAGGGAATCGCCCCGGAAGGTGCGTGGCTGGCCGTCGGCGGCAGCTATTCCATGGACGAGGCGGAAAGCTTCCTGGCCGAGGCGGAGCGCTGGGCCGCCGGAAAGAAGTAGCCGGCATGGGCGTCATCGACTTCCACACCCACGCCTTTCCCAACCGGCTGGCACGCCGGGCCATGCGGACCCTCGCCCGGCAGGCCGACTGGCAGCCCGTCCTGGACGGGCGGCTCAAGAGCCTCATCCGGAGCATGGACGCGGCCGACATCGACGTCTCGGTTGTCTGCGCGATCGCCACCAAGCCGGAGCAGGCCGCGGACATCTTCAAGTGGTGCCGGAAAATCCGGTCGGATCGGATCGAGCCGTTCCCGTCGGTCCACCCGGACACGGACGACCTAACCGGCTGGATGAAGCGATTCGCCGACGCAGGCTTTGCCGGCATTAAGGTGCACCCGATGTATCAGGACTTCGCGGCCGACGAGCCGCGCGGCCTGAGGCTGCTGTCGGCGGCGGCGGAGGCGGGTCTGGCCGTGCAGATGCACTGCGGGCGCGACATATCCTTCCCGGCCGACGACGACCGCGCCAGCCCCGCCCGCGTCCGACGGGCCCTGGAGGCCGTGGGCGAGATCAAGCTCATCTGCACGCACATGGGCGGCTGGCGGATGTGGGACGCCGCGGCCGAGAAGCTGCTCGGGGCCCGCTGCCACGTGGAGACGTCGTTCACCAGCTTCGAGGTGCCTGCCGAGCGGCTGGTGGAGATGATCCGCGCCCACGGCGTCGACCGCGTGATGTTTGGAACCGACTCACCCTGGACGGATCAGTCCGAACAGCTCGCCCAAATCCGCGGGCTGGGCCTGACCGACGAGGAGCTGAGCAAGATCCTCTTTGCCAACGCCGCTCGCCTACTGCGGCTGTAGGCCGGCTGCAAGGAGGCTTCAACGGTATTCCTCAGCACGATCCGACCGACGGTGGAGGGAAAGACCACCACGAATTTCACGAATTACGGCGAATTCCACGAAGAATCCCTTAGAAGAACACAGATTCGTGCAATTCGTGTTCTCCGGACGACGGGGGAAGGCGGCCTACGGCAGCAGGTACTTCCGCTGCACCTTGCACAGGTAGGTGAACAGCGGATTGACGAACTGCGTCACGCGGGCCTGGAGGACCTGCGCCAGGAGCATGTGGGCCGCCGTCGGCGTGAAGTCGAAGTCATCCACCATCCAGTGGATCAGGTCGGTCAGTGCCTGCCGGAAGGCGTCCTCGGCCGGGCGGGCGAAGCCGGTGGTGGCGATCCACTCGTCCGTCTCGATCCGCGGGTTGCCGAAGCGCTTCGGCCGGTCAGCCAGCTCGACCTTCAGCGTCAGCACCGCGGCCGTTTCTATGCCCCCGGCGCCGTCGATCTCCCCGTCGCCCTGGACGGCGTGCACGTCGCCGACGTGCAGCAGCAGCCCGTCCACGAAGACCGGCAGGTGCACGCGGGCGCCCGTGGTGATCTCCGGAACGTCGAAGTTGCCGCCGAAGCGGCCGTTGTGGGCGTTGGACAGGGCCTCGTTCGGCCGGGCGACACCGACGTAGCCGATCATGCCCGCGGCCGGGATCTTCAGCTTGTCCGACCACTCCACGAAGCCGTCGCGGATGCGGACGGCCTTGAAGGCCTCCTCCCAGCCGCCCTCGCCCGCGATCGCAGGCAGCACCGGGCTGGACTTGCCCAGACGCGTGTAGCCGTACTCATGAAGCTGAACGTCCAGCACGTGGACGATCACGAGCTGGCCGGCCTTCGCCCCGTCCACGGCGATGCAGCCCGTGGAGGCGTTGATGCCACTTTCGGCTTTCTCGTCGAAGACGCCGGTGTGCGAGTCGAACTGCCGCCCGCAGGTCGGGACCGTCTCCACCTGAAAGACCTCGCCCGCGGCGACGGTGAACGTCACCGCATTGGCGGCCGAGGTGTAGGAATAAACGACGTCGGGCTCTGCGCGTCGGATCTTCATGCCGTTCTCCAATACGAACAGCAAGTAGGGCGGGCCAACCGGCCCGCCGCACATCGCGCCGACGAACCTACAAGCCGTCCGGCTCGATGTCCACCCTCCCAGGCCAATTCACCGATCCACACCAATCGACATCGTACCAGCCCATACGCCGGTACCGATGGAAACTCGACCACGGCCATTCCGAAGGACGCCCTGCCATCCCATGCTTGACAGGATTCACGTGAATGTAGTCCAGGAGCCGCTTGAAGTCCGCAAAATCCCGAATCACATGTTCGAAGAAGCGCTTTTGCCAGACCCCCCGGTATCGCTGCCTCTGCCGCCCCGGCGTGGACGCACCTTCGGCCCCGCCGGCTGAGAGGTAATCCCGGGTGAAGCTCTGCTTGATAGCGCCAATGCGCTCGGAGTAGTCCGCGTCCTCCTGCGGCAGGCGCCAAATCATGTGGACGTGCTCAGGAAGCAACACAAACCCCATCTGCTCGAACGCCCGACGCCGCCGGGCCTCAACAATCGCTCGACGCAGTATGGCTCGTGCCGGCTCCGTCGTCAGAATCGGACGGCGTTGATGCGTGACAACCGTGAAGAAGTATACGCCTCCCTCGACGCGCCAACGTTGGTAGTTGGGCATTGTCTCCCCAAGCAAAAAAGGTTCCGGCGGGCCCGTTGGCCCGCCCTACCTAACCTTCACCGGCTTGGATGGGGCGGAGGCGTTCTCGAAGAAGTCCACCGCGCGGACGGTCAGCTCCCGGCCGCGGACCTCCGAAAGCGGCAGAGAGGCCGAAAGCCCCGCCACCTCGGCGACCACCTCGGCTTCCTTCGCACCCGTCCGGGTTGCCCGAACCTCGTACCACACCGTCAGCGTGTTGTCCCTGGCCGACGTCCAGCTCAGCACCGCGCGGTCGCCGACCACCTTGCACTTGACGCCGGTGACCCGCTCCGGCGGGGCGCTGTCGACGCCGCGGAACATCACCGCCTCGGAGATGAGGATGTCCTTGCCGTCGGCCTGGTGGATGAACCAGCCGGGAATCCGGTCCTTTTCCGGATCGATCCGCCGGTTGTGCGGGTGCTGTGTCTGCAAGTCGCCGACGCGGGTGAACACGACCGCCCAGTGCTTCGGCCCGGCGAAGTGAATCCGGCCGATGGTCGGCTCGGAGAACCAGCTCAGGTGCTTGCTGAACCCGGCGTAATACGCATCGGCCACGCCCGAGGAGGTCGCGTCGATCCGGCCGGCACCGTCGCAGTAGTTGAACGACGGCGCCAGCGGCGTGTGGTCGCAAGTCAGCGTCGTCACCTGCCGCGGGCAGCACTTGTTCGTCCCGTACATCTTGCCGAACGTGTGCCAGTACATGCCGCTGCCGCCGTCGGACCGGACCACCGCCAGCAGGTTCACGTCGGCGAACTCCGTCAGCAGAACCTGGAAGACGGTAACCTCATCGGGCTTAACCCGCAGGGCGTTGCCGACGCCCATGTACCCGCCGGGCTCGACCGTGCCCTTGGAGAACGGGCCGCTCTTGCCGGAGGAGAAATCCTCCCGGGCGACCAGCTCGAAGAGCCTCCGGGGGGCGGGGGTCTTTCTCGTGCCGACTTCCAGGATGGCGTGGCCGAAGCGCCAGGGCACGTGGGAGCTGTCGCAAAGGGTCTGTGCCCAGCCGGTGTCCTCGGCGAAGCGGAGCTTTTCCGGTGAGTCCACGGGCCAGGAGTGCGGCACGAGCGCGCCCAGCTTTGGCCGGCCGGCGGCGATGTCGGGGCGGTAGCGGGTCAGGTTCATGCCCCAGACGGTGGGGATTTCGCCGGGCGGCAGGCCCAGCTCGGCGACCGGCAGGGCCAGCTCGACAGTCCAGCCGGCGGCGGACTTGGCCGTGGCGACGGTCAGGTTGGGATTCCACCTCATCTCGGCGTCCTTGCCGCCGGCCGAGTCCATCGTCACCCCGGCCGGGTTGACGGCGATGTGGTAATAGCCGTCGAGCACCTGGCGGTGGTGCGGGTCCAGGAAGATCTCGACGGTATCGCCCTGCCAGACGGGGTCGTCGCGCTTGCTGCCGGCGGCCTTGAGCCGCTTCATGTCGGACTCGGCGCAGTCGAAGGCGAAATACAGGCTCTTGGCGTCAGCCAGGACGCGGGCGGTGGTGGCCTGCGTTGGCGGGGCCGCCTGGCCGGAAAGATACACGAAGCGTAGCGGGCGGGCCTCGGCCCAGCAGTCGTCGCTCAGCCTGCCGTCGATCCTGGGCGGCGCGGCCGGCCCGGGCACGAGCACCGCCGGCCGGCCGAACCGCCCGGCTACCTCGCGCTCGCGGGCGGTGACGGCAGAGTCCGGGCGGGCGATGAGCCGCGGCGGCGGCCAGGGCTGCCTGAGTTTCGGCGCCGGGCGCGCTCGCGCCGGGCCGTCCTCCACGACAATCCGAAAGCCGGTGACCGGCTCGCGGGCGTCGGGGCGATAGCGGTACCGGTGCCCCGAGCGGCAGTAGTACGTCGTCCAGTAAAAATAGCAGCCGCCGCGGAGGACCTTGGCCTGGCCGGCGGACGGGCCGGCGGGGTCGGCCTCGGGCGACCGTTGGTAGTAGTCGGCGGCGAACCAGTCGGCGCACCACTCCCAGGCGTTGCCGTGCATGTCGTAGAGGCTGAAGGCGTTGGGGGCGAGCAGGCCGACGGGCTGGCTACGGCCCTTGGCGTTGGCGCCGTACCAGCCGGCCTTGGGCAGGTCGGGCGAATTCATCACGCCGCTGATGCGGTCGCCGCTGTGGAAGCGGGTGTTCGTGCCGGCGCGGCAGGCGTACTCCCACTCGGCCTCGGTGGGCAGACGGCAGGTCTTGCCGATCTTTTCCGACAGCCAGCGGCAGAAGGCGTCGGCGTCGTACCAGGAGACCCACAGCGCCGGCTGCTCGTCGCCGTCCAGGTGGCGGCCGGAGTGGTCGGGGCGGAAGCGGCGGTACTGGGCGTTGGTGACCTCGGTGATACCCGCGTAGAACGGCTTGGTGATGCGGACCCGGTGGACGGGCGTCTCGCACTCCTGGCGCTCCTTCTCGCCGGCCGGCGAGCCCATCTGGAACTCACCCGCTGGGATCAGGATCAACTGCATCTTGACCTGATCGCCCAGGTCGATCTCCATCGCCTTCTTGTCCTGGCTGAGCTGGGTGGTGACCTTCCCGGCCGGCGGCGGCACTGCCGCCCGGACAAGCGCCCTCCGGCCGGCAATCGTCTCCAGATCCTGGGCGATTTGCCCGGCCCGTTCGCCCTCACAGCCGATCAGTACGCATCCGAACACCGCGATCAGACAAGCCGTTCGCATCTCCGGTCCTTTCAAACAGGGGGACGCTACCCTGTTTTGCGCTTCCCGTCCGTGTGTGTCCTCTGCATCGGCGCCGAGAGGACGTCGCCGGCTATTCGGCAAGGGCGGCCTTGCCTCTGCGGATCTGCTGGATGATGTCCAGGTGCTGGGGGCATTTCTCCTCACACTGGCCGCACTCGGTGCAGGCGCCTAGCAGGGCGACGGGGTCGGAGTGCGGATACTTCGACCAGATCCAGCGGGCGAGCTTTTCCTCGGGCACGCCGTAGATGACGAAGTCCCGCATCGTCTCCATGAATTTCTTCGGGTTCACGTCGTTGGGGCAGTCCTTGCAGTAGCCGCAGCCGGTGCAGAAGTCGCCCTGGATCAGCTTGGCGGCGTCCATCCTGGCGATCAGGTCCTGCCGGCCGGCCTCGTCGAGGCTATCGGCGCCCTCCAGCGCCCGGGCCGCCTCGTCCACCTCCCCGACGGCCCGGAAGCCGACGATGGAGGTGGAGATGTTCGGGTTGGCCAGCAGGAACCGCAGCGCCCCGTAGCACGGCCCGAGGCCGTCGCCGCGGAGAAAGTCCAGCGACGCATTGCCGGCCAGGCCCAGCACGCCCCCGGCCAGCGGGTTCATGATGATGATGCCCACGCCGTGCTCGCCGGCGTAGGCGATCTGCTCCTCCTCCTTGCGGTTCATCAGGTTGTAGGAGACGGTGGCGCAGAGGAACTCGCCGGTGTCGACGGCCGCCTTGAACGCCTCCGGCGGGCCGTGGAAGGTAAAGCCCAGGCCGATCTTGATGAGGCCCTCGTCCTGGGCCTTTCGTACGCCCTCGATGGTGCCGCCCTTGGCCGTGGCCTGCTGAACCACTTCCGTGCTGCCCAGGCCCCACATCTGGTAAAAGTCGAAGTAGTCCAGCCCGGACTTGGCCAGGGAGCCCTCGATGGCCGCCCTGACGGTATCGGCCGGCGGGGCCTTGCCGAAGCTCGACTTGCTGGAGAAGTAGATCTCGTCGCGGCGGTCCTTGACCGCCCGGCCGGACCATTGCTCGCTCTGACCGCCCACGTAGTCGGTGGACGTGTCGATGTAGTTCATCCCCAGGTCCAGCCCGCGGTTGATACTCTCGTGGCAGACCTGCTCCGACGGCCAGCGCATGGCGCCGAAACTGACGGCCGAAACCTTCACGCCAGACTTGCCAAGATCGTTGTACAGCACCTTGATCCTCTCCTGTCCTGCCCGCCCCCGGCGGGAGCTGCTATCTCATCGCGGCGTCTCCATGTGCGAACGAACAGTATAGTTTACCGGCTCGCCGCCGGCGAAGCCAGGCGCTTGCGGGCGAACACGTCCCTGTTTAGGATGCGTTCATGAAGGGCACGAGGCGATGGCCGCGTCGCCAGCTCTATTGTCTTTCATGGTCAAGCCTTCTAAGTTCTTGGATGCCTTGACCACCGGAACAAGACCCACGTGCAACGAAAGGGGAATTCAATGACAGGCGCTGACCGCATTGGAGGTCTCATCTGCTTAGGGTTTGCCGCCATGCTGCAGGCGGGAGACGAGTTCGTGCACGTCATCGGCAACGAGATTATCAACGCCTCGCATACGGTTGCCTCCCCAGGTGGAGGGATGTGGTCGCTTCTGAACGCGTCGATGTTCGACCGGACCAAAGCGTGGTCGATCGTACTGCTGATTCTCGGCATCCTGTTGCTCGCCAAATCCGTCATCCTGGAGGTGCGACAGATGCGGGGCAAGCGCTCGCCGGCTAGAAGCTCAGGTTCTTGAGGAATTCGGGGTAGGTCACGGCCAGGCGCGTGATCTTCCAGCCGGCCGGGCGGCGGGCCCACTGCAACTGCCAGCCGATGTCCCTGACCTGCTGGCCGAACCGGTCGGAGCGAGCGAAGACGCGCGAATCGATCAGGGTGGTGGCGTTGGCCCCGGCCAGCTCTGTCTCAATGTTCCTGAGCCGGATCTCCGTTACCGTCCACCGGGCCAGGGCGGCGCGGGCGATGGCCATCAGCTCGTCCTTGCCGATGACGGTCCGGCCGGACCCGGGGGAGCGGCAGTTGGCGTCGACGTGCTCTCCCACGGCGGCCAGATCGCGCCGCTCGACGGCGGCGCCGACGGCCTGTATGACCGCGGCGATCTCCTCGCGGTCCGTCCGCACCAGCCAGGCCGTCAGGCCGATCGCCACCGCCAGCACCGGCGCCGGCAGCAGGGCCAGGGCGGACTTTCGGTCGCGACGCGAATACCACACGCCCGCGGCCGCCAACTCCACCACGGCCAGCGTAATATAGAGGTATAAGGGATTTTCAAAGAGATGGCTGCGAATGGCATCCATGCCGGGAATCTAACCACGTTGCCGCGGCGGCACACAAGCCTAAATTTGCCGACGAGCGCGCCGGCGGCGCCCCCGGCCGCCCGGGCGGCTAAAGTTTTCCCGCCCGCGGCAACGATATGATGAGAGAATGCCCAGCCAAGCAGAGCCCAACGCCGCCCCCGCCGAGCCCGGGAAACTAATGCGCATCGGACAGGCCGCCAAGGCCGCCGGCGTCTCCGTTCAGACCGTCGAGTACTACATCATGCTCGGTCTCGTCGAGCCCATCACCCACGCCGGCTCGCGGCGAAGGTCCTTCGACGAGGACCTGATCAAGCGCATCCGGCTGATCCGCGAACTCAACGACACCGGCTACACCCTCCGCCAAATCCGCACCACCTGGCTGCGGAATCGCTGAGTCGGCGACGGCTGCCGCTGCCGCCCGGGCAGGGGCGGCCCCAGTGGTGTAACTAATTGTGTGTAAGTTCGTGTTCGGGCGTTCGTGTCATCCGGC
>CAYNYF010000006.1:0-6593 GCA_964401385.1 uncultured Planctomycetaceae bacterium
AGAAGTGCGCCAACGTGGCCAAGACGGCGGTGGCCCGACGATTGATCGAGGACGCATGGACCGTATTGATGAAAGATGAGCCGTTCCGGCTGATGCCGGTTCAGGCTGAGTCGCTGACGCGGGCAGGATGACGTCCGTAAGGCCTGAGATAAGGCCGACACCCTAATGATCCGCCCGCGTCCGAATTCCATCGGAGCCGGCCCCGAGGGGCCAGGCTGAATAGATACCGGGATGCAACGCGACATCCGCGACGCGGGCACCGCTCAGGCGACAGGAAAAAGAACCAGAAAAAACACGTTGCTCAAGGAGATCAACTTGAACGGAATGGCCCTGTCATAGATACGGAAGGCGTGGGGTATGGCATTGGTGCGTGCAAGCACGCACCCTACGGGCAATCCTGCGTGCAGCCACGCACCCTACTTGCGGATGGTGAGGCCGTACTTCTTGATGCGGTAGCGGAGGTTGTCGCGGCTGACGCCGAGGCTCCTGGCGGCGCGAGTCTGGTTCCAGTTGTTCTCGGCCAGTGCCTTGAGGATGAGCGCCTTCTCCATGTCGGCCAGTGCGTTTCTGGGGCCGGCGGCGTGCTGGGTTTGCTCGCCGGCGGGCGCGGCTGCCGGCTCGGGCCGGGCGGTGATCTCGGCCGGCAGGTGCGGCCGCTCAATCACGCCGGCGTCGGCCAGCAGGCAGGCACGCTCCAGGACGTTCTGAAGCTCGCGGATGTTGCCGGGGTAGCGATAGCCTCTCAGGGCCTGCATGGCCGCCGGGCTGACGGCCGGGAGGGCGATCTTCATCTCCGCCGCCAGAGCCTTCAGGAAGTGCTCCACCAGGGCGGGGATGTCCTCCCGCCGATCGCGCAGCGGCGGCAGCGTGATGGGAAAGACGTTGAGCCGGTAGTACAGGTCTTCGCGGAAGCGGCCGGCGGTCTTTTCCGCCTCCAGGTCGCGGTTGGACGCGGCCATGATGCGGACGTCGCAGCCGATGGTCTGCGTGCCGCCGACGCGGACGAACTCCTTCTCCTGAAGCACCCGCAGCAGCTTGACCTGAAGGGCCGCCGCCACCTCGCCGATCTCATCCAGGAAGATGGTGCCCCCGTCGGCCAGCTCGAACCTGCCCAGACGCCTGCCGGTGGCGCCGGTGAAGGCGCCGGCCTCGTGCCCGAACAGCTCGCTCTCCAGCAGGGTCTCCGGCAGGGCGGCGCAGTTGACGGGGATGAACGCTCGCTCGCCTCGCGGGGAGTTCTCGTGGATGGTGCGGGCGGCAAGCTCCTTGCCCACGCCGCTCTCGCCCAGCAGCAGCACGGTGGCGTTGGCCGGAGCCACGCGCCCGATGAGGTCGAAGACCTTGCGCATGGCCGGGGCGTCGCCCAGCATCTTTCCCTTGCCGCGGAGGGTCTCCTTCAGCCCGCGGTTCTCGTGCTCGATCTGGTCGTAGGAGCGGGCGTTGGCGGCGGCGATGGCGGCCAGGTTGGCGAATATCTGGGCCAGCCCCCGGTCGTTCTCGTTGAAGCGGTCGGCCTCCAGCGGGTTGATCACCTCCACCACGCCCAGGACCTGGCCCTTGTGGATGAGCGGGGCGGCGATGAGGCTGCGGGTGTGGAAGGCGACGGCCGTGTCGATCTCCCGGTAGTGGGCCTTCTCGCGGGAGACGTCGTGGTGGATCTGGGCCTTGCGGGCGGCGATGGCCTGCCCGGACAGGCCCATGCCGGCATCGTATTCCATCCCGATTAACTGGTCGCCCCGATCGCCCACGGCGGCGCGAAAGATCTGCTTGCCGCGGGCCCCGTCCAGTATGATCACACTGGAGGCTTCCGCGCGCATGACCGCGGCCGCGGCGGCGGCGATGACGCCCAGCGTCCGCTCCAGCCCCTGGGCGGAGTTGATGGCGGCCGAGGCGTCCACCAGGGCCGACAGCGTCTCCCGCGGCAGGTTCTTGGTTGAAAGCATGGGCCTGTTCCACTTGGTCGGCGCGGCCCGCCGGCGCATCAGGAGTTTGCTCTGACTGGCTGGGGCTGGCAAGAAAAAATTGACGGCCCGGCGAGGGGGCTTCTATGATGCGGCTTCAGGACGTGTGCGGGCCGGGCGCGGGCGGGCTCTTTGAGCGGGCGGCGGCGAGACGATGGTGAACCTCCACGCTCGCCGGCCGGGCGCGCTCGCCGAAACCTTTGCAGCACTTTCACTTACTGATGCCACCGTGGAAAACTCCGAACCCAGGGCCGAAACCTCCGACGAGCAACTCCTGCTGCAATACACCCAGGGCAGCGTGGACGCCTTCGAGCAGCTCGTGCGCCGGTACCAGCGCGAGCTGTTCAACTTCCTGGCCCGTTTCGTTGGCGATCCGGCCCTGGCCGAGGACGTCTTCCAGGAGACCTTCCTTCAGATTCACCTCTCGGCCGGCGGGTTCGACGTCTCGCGGCGGCTGAAGCCGTGGCTGTTCACCATCGCCGCCAACAAGGCCCGCGACGCCCTCCGCAGCCGCTACCGCCACCCCACCGCCGAGCTCGACGCCGTCGTGGGCGGATCCGACCAGAACCAGACCCGCTACCTGGACCTGATGTCCGCGAAAGTTCCCCGGCCGGAGGAAACTCTTGAGAACCAGGAGGCGGCGGCGGCCGTAAAGAAGATTGTCCGGGAGATGCCTGAGAATCTGCGGATCGTGTTGTTGTTGAGTTACTTTCACGCGTTTCCGTACAAGGAGATTGCGGAAATCCTTGGGGTGCCGTTGGGCACCGTGAAGAGCCGGCTGCACGTGGCGGTGAGGGAGTTCGCCCGACGATGGCGTGCGGCCTTTGGCGAGGCTGGAGATGAGCGATAGGGAGCGGGACGAAGAACTGCTGATCGATTTTGTGCTGGGGCGCTGCGATGAGCCCACCGCCGACGCGATCCGCCGCCGGCTGGCCTCCGAGGCCGAGTTCGCCGCCCTGCACGAGAACATCGCGGCGACGTTTGAGGCCCTGGGCAAGTACGCCCCGCCGGACGTGCCGGCCAACCTGGTGGAGCGAACCATGGGCCGGCTGCACGCCATGCGGCGGAGCGAGGCCCTGCTGGAGGTGCGGCGGATGCGGCGCAGTGCCGTCTCGCCGACCTTCTCCTTCCGCGAGCTGGGCGCCCTGGCGGCGGCGGCCGTCCTGGTGGTCGGCATCCTCCTGCCGTCCCTGCGGCACGCCCGGCAGCGGACCGACCAAAGCCTCTGCGCCGCCAATGTCGGGCGCATCGGCACCGCCTTGAGCCTGTACGCCGACGAGAACGGCAGCTTCCCCGGCGGCGGCAGCAAGGGCGGGTCGTGGCTCCGCCTGCCGGGCATGAAGCGCGCCAGCAACTCGGCCGCACTGTTCCTCCTGGCCCGACAGGACTATGCCGTTCCCGATGATTTCCAGTGTCCCGCGGCCGGGGGGCAATCCTTCGTCAAGCAGGCCGGCATGACCGATTTTCCTTCGCCCGGGGCGGTCAGCTACAGCTTCCAGCACAGCCTGGACCGGCCGATCCGCCCGGAGGACCTGGCGGAAGTAAGCGAGCAGATGGTCATTCTGGCCGATCGCACGCCCGTCTTCCCCGACGGGCTCTTCCGCCGCGAGTGCGTGAAGAAGGTCGTCAGCGAAAACCACTCCGACGGCGTGCAGAACGTGCTGTACCTGGGATTGCACGTCCGCTCGGTCAGGGACTGCCGTGTGGGCGTCGGCGGCAACAACATCTTCCTGGCCGAGGGCGTCTACGATTACACCGGCCACGAAGAGCCCGTCTCCCGGACCGACTCGTTCGTGCTGCCCAGCTTCGGCCAGTAAGCCTCCTCGGGCCGGGGGAAAAGCCGAGGTGTACAAATCCGCCGGCGCTGCCTAAAATCATCTCCCGAACGGAAACGCGCCGTGAAAAGGCAATTCCCAAACTCTGCTGGCCGCTGGCCGCGCATCGCGGGGCGGGCGGCGCTACTTTGGATGCTCCTCGGCGCCGCGGTCGTCTCGCCGCTGCCGGCGAAGGGCGAGGAGCTGCTGCCGATCGCCACCGCCGAGACGGTGGAGAAGGCTTTGGCCTTCGATAAGGACGAACGGACGATCCTCGAGGACGTCGCCGACGGCGACACGAAGCTTAACATGGACGCCTTGTACGTGCTGCTGCGGCGGGCCGAGATGCTCCCCGAGGGGCGGGAGACGTTTGAAGAGGCCGAGCAGCCCAACCCCAAGAGCTTCTGGGCCGAGCCGCGGCGCTACCACGAGGGCGGGCGCCCTCGGCTGGTGCGGGTGGCCGGCAGCCTGTACAGCGAGCCGAGCGACTGGTCGGAGGAGGTCAAGCCCACGCGCTGGTGGGGCGCGCGGCCGGTGTACGTGCTGTATCTCAAGGCGGCCGGGATGCCCGAGCCGGTGCTGGTTTTCCTCACGCGCAAGCCGCCGGAGCAGCTTCCGCGGCAGCTCCGGGTCGCCGGCCTGTTCTACAAGGTCGTCCGGCGGCCGGAGAACCGCAAGACGGGTGACCCGAACACGGAGCACCTGTACCCGGTGATCGTGGCCAAGGAGATTTTCCAGGCGGGCGCGCCCGGCGGGCTGCCGTTTCAGAGCGTGCTGATGGTCGTCTTGGTGGTGGTGCTGCTGGCGGCGTTCTTCCTGGTTCGGCGCCGGCTCGGCCGGCCGTCGGCGAGGAGCGGCGGCAGGGGCGAGTCGACCCGGGCAGCGGGCGAGGACCGCCGCGGCGGCCAGGACCAGGCGGACTCCGAGGAAGTCGACGAGCAGCTTCGCCGCGAGGTGGAGGCGTTTCGGGCCGCCCGCGGCGCTTCCGGGAAGGGCGAACATGCCGATGGTAAAGACAATTCCGGTTAACGTTCCCGGCCGGGCCTATGAGGTGACGGTCGGCGTGAACCTCCTGGACGGTGTGGGCGAGAAGCTGGCTTCCCTGGCCGGCGGCGACGCCGGCGGGCGGGCGGTCGTTATCACCGATTCCAACGTCGCCCCGCTATACGCCGAGGCGGTCCGGGCCGCCCTGGCGGCGGCCGGCTGTCGGGCGGACGCGATCGACTTTCCCGCCGGCGAGCAGAGCAAGAGCCTCACCGTCTACGGGCAGGTGATGGACCGGCTGCTGTCGCTGAGCCCGGCCGTCGACCGCCGCTGCCTGATCGTGGCGCTGGGCGGCGGGGTGGTGGGCGACCTGGCCGGCTTCGTCGCCGCCACCGCCCTGCGCGGGCTGAGTTACGTGAACCTGCCGACGACGCTGCTGGCCGACGTGGACGCCTCCGTCGGCGGGAAGACCGGCCTGGACGCCCCGGCCGGAAAGAACCTCATCGGCGCCTTTCACCAGCCGCGGGCGGTCATCATCGACGCCGCCCTGCTGAAAACGCTGCCGCCGGGTGAGCTGGGCAACGGCCTGGCCGAGTGCGTCAAGCACGCCGTCATCCGCGACGGGCGGATGCTGGACTTCATCGAGGACAGCGCCTCCGCCATCCTGGCCGCCGACGCCGAGGTGCTGGCCGAGCTGATCGGGCGCAACGTCGCCATCAAGGCCGCCGTCGTCGCCGCCGACGAACGCGAGTCCGGCGAGCGGGCGCACCTCAACTTCGGCCACACCATCGGCCACGCCGTCGAGGCGGCCGCCGGCTACGGAACGGTCTCCCACGGCCAGGCGGTCTCGCTGGGCATGGTCGCCGCCTGCCACGTCGCCGCCGCCCGCAAGCTGATCGAGCCGTCGCTGGCCCGGCGCGTGAGCGAGGTGCTCTCGGCGCTTTCGCTGCCGGTGCGGTTTGCCGACTTGCCGGATGCACCTTCCGAGGCCCGCGACCCGGGCAATCTCCGCCGCATCATGAGCCACGACAAGAAGGCCCGCGCCGGCGTGGTGCGCTTCGTGCTGCCGACGGGGCTGGGCAACGTCGCCGTCTTCGACGACGTCACCGACGACCTGATCGACCGTGCCATCCAGTCGCTGGGCGCCTGAGGGCGGCGTTTGGGGGGCTTCTCTGGCGGCGGGCTCATCCTGACCCGAGGGCTTGACCGATATACGCTGCATGCTGCGGCTCATTCTCAACGACGAGCATCTCGACGGCGTCCTGACCGAGGCGTTCGATTGCTGCCGGCACCGGCTGTTCATCGCCACGGCCGACGTGAAGGACCTGCGCGTGCCGGGCGATCGCCGCCGCGGCGGGAAGTCCGGCCGGGCGGGCGCGGCCCCCAGCGTGCTGGAAGTCTTCGAGGAGCTTTCCGACCGCGGTGTGGAGATTCGCCTGCTGCACAGCGGCGTGCCCAGCGGGGTCTTCTTGGGGGAGCTGAAGGGGCGTTTCCCGGCCGGTCTGAGCATGCGCCGCTGCCCGCGGGCCCACGTCAAGGCCGTCATTGCCGACGGGCGGTTGATGTACCTGGGCTCGGCCAATCTGACCGGCGCGGGCCTGGGGGCCAAGAGCCCCCGGCGGCGGAACTTCGAGGCCGGCGTCTGGACCGACCAGGTCGACCTGATCGACCGCGTCCTGGACATGCTCGAGGGGATCTTCAGCGGCGCCGAGTGCGACGGCTGCGGCAGGAAGGAGCACTGCCCCGTCCCGCTGGAGGAGCCGGAGCTGTAGCATTTCGGCGGCGCCGGCTTCGCCCTTGTCCGGCCCGGTCGACCGGGGTAAACTCCGCCTTC
>CAYNYF010000006.1:6693-58605 GCA_964401385.1 uncultured Planctomycetaceae bacterium
GATTCAGAAAGGACGGTCGCAATGAAGAAGGTGCGTTTCGGTATCATCGGCTGCGGGGGCATGGGCAGCGGGCACGCCGGTCAGATCGTGGCCGCCGACGCCCGGGACTTCTGCCTGATGGCGGTCGCGGACGTGCGCCCGGCCGCGGCCAGGAGCCTGGCCAGGAAGTACGACCTGGCGTGGTTCAAGGACGGCTACGCCCTGATCGACTCGGGCTTGTGCGACGCGGTCATCATCGCCACGCCGCACTATTTCCACCCGCCGCTGACGATCTACGCCGCCCGCCGGGGCGTGCACGTGCTCACCGAAAAGCCCATCGCCGTCTCCGTGGGTCCGGCCCGGGCGATGGTCAGGGAGTGCAAGAAGCGCGGCGTCGCCCTGGGCGTGATGTTCCAGCAGCGCAACCGCGCCAACATGCGCAAAATGAAGCGGATGGTCGCCGCCGGCAAGGTGGGCGAGATCTTCCGCGTGCAGCTTATCTGCTCGCACTGGTACCGCACCCAGGCCTACTACAACTCCGGGGCGTGGCGCGGCACCTGGGACGGCGAGGGCGGCGGCGTGCTGCTGAACCAGGCCCCGCACTCGCTGGACCTGTTCCAGTGGATCGGCGGCATGCCCAAGCGGGTGGTGGCCACGGTCCAGACGCGCGCCCACAGGATCGAGGTGGAGAACACCGCCAACGCCATCCTGGACTACGGCAAGGGCCGCACCGGCTACATCTACGCCACCACGGCCGAGGCCCCGGGCATGGAGCACCTGGCCGTCTGCGGCGACCGGGGCACGCTCGTGGCCGAGGGCGACAAGCTGCGCTATGCCAAGCTGACCGTCTCGCTCACCCAGCACCTCAAGAGCAGCAAGAAGGGCTTCGGCCTGCCGCCGTGGGAGTGGAAGCAGGTCGCCCTTCCCAAGAGCGACTCCCGGCACATTGCCATCACCCGGGCGTTCGTGGATCACGTGCTGCGCGGCAAGCCCATGGCCGCGACGGGCGCCGAGGGGATGAACGAGCTGGAGCTTTCCAACGCGATCTACCTGTCGGGGTATCTCAACAAGCCGGTGGACCTCCCCGTGGACGCGGTCGCCATGGAGCGGCTGCTGGGGCGGCTGGTGCGGACGCGCGCAAGCGGCAAGGGCGGCAACCTCCGCCGGAAGGCCGCCGCCGAGCTGAAGCGGCTGCTGGGCGCCTACCCGGCCTGAGCCGGTTGCAGACGGCTGCGGCTGCCGCTCAGGCGTAGAACCGTGCCGGCTGGATGGCCGGGGGCTCCTCGCCGGCGGCGACCATTCGCTGTATCAGCCGCTTGCGGAGGTCGGCGGCCACGTCGGCGTATGCCCGTCGGCCGATGAGGTTTACCTGCTCGGCCGGGTCGGCGTGGAGATCGTACAGGTAGCGCTCGACGTAGCTGTCGCTGCCGGGCTCTTCCCCGCCCTGCCGGTCGGGGGCGAAGACGCTGTACTTCCAGCGCTCGGTGCGGATGCCCCGGCCGGTTTCGGCCTCGCTGATCTGGAAGAACACCTCCTCCGGCCAATCGTCCACGCGGCCGTCGGGCAGGGCGAGCATGGATCGGCCGTGCATGTCTTCGGGAACGGCCAGGCCGGCCGAAGCCAGCAGCGTCGGCGGCACGTCCACCAGGCTGACCAGCTCGTCGATCGCCGGCCCGCCCTCCAAGCCCGGCCCGGCGAAGACCATGGGTATGCGGATGCTCCCGTCGTGGCAGGAGCGCTTGTACTCGCCGTTGCGGGTGCGGAAGTGGCAGCCGTGATCGGAGGTGAAGAGAACGATGGTGTTCTCCGTCAGGTGCAGCTCGTCCAGGCAGGCGAGGATTCGCCCGACGTTCTCGTCGATCCGGGCGCAGATTCCGTAATAGTCGGGCAGTTGGCTCATCCAGTTGCCGGGCAGGTTGCGCAGGTCGGCGGGCACGTGGCAGTCGGCGTAGCGGGCGGCGTAGCCGTCCGGGGCGACGAAGCGGTTCATGTCGTTCTGATGGTGCGGCTCCAGCCAACTGAGCATCAGGAAGAACGGCTCTGACTTGGTCTGGCGGAGGAAGCCCATGGCCGTATCCGCCAGGGCATCGACGCGGTAGCCCTCGAAGTTCACCTGGCGGTTGTCGGCGTCGAACCAGTGGCCGCCGTAGGGCTTGGAGGTGAACTCCAGCACGTCGGCCGCCTGCCACAGGTCGACGTAGCCGCCGCGGTGCTCTACCGGCACGGGCTTCTCGTCCACGCCCGAAAGGTGCCATTTGCCGACGTAGCCGACGCGGTAGCCGGCGTCCTTGAAATGGTGGGCCAGCGTGGTGTGCTGCTGCGTCAGCGGCAGGCCGTTCTTCCACACGCCGGTGGCGGTGGCGTACTTGCCGGTCTGGAGGCTTGCCCTCGCCGGCCCGCACACCGGCTGGCAGGTGAAGGCGCGGGCGAAGCGGACGCCGCGGGCGGCCATCGCGTCCAGGTGCGGCGTCAGGGCCATGGGGCTGCCGTAGCAGCCGCAGGTGTCCCATCGCTGCTGGTCGGTGAACAGCACGAGGACGTTGGGGCGGGCCGGCTTGGCGGATTGCTTCATGTTCGGGGGCCTCGCGAAAGTCGATCGGTCGGGGGCAATCGTAGCAGGCCGGGGCGGGCCTCACAACCGCCGGCCGGACTGCGCGCGGGCGCAAAAAGACGCGGCGACCCGTCAGGGCCGCCGCGCCGAATCCGTCAGGTTCCCCGGCTTAGAGCAGTTAACGCTTTTCTGTAGCCCCCCAGGCCGGCTGCGGCGTCGTCTGGCTGCGTCAGGCTGCATCGACAACCCACTGGGTTGCCTGCTTCGCCTTCCTTGCCAGACTCGTCCTCGCTCGGCCTGGAACGCCGCATTAAATCGTTAACTGCTCTAGGCCACCGACCACAGAGAGGCGATGCTGTTCTGATAGCCGATCAGGAACTCATAGTTGGGCGTCGTCATCAACGACGCGTGCGTCGTCAGCGGCCTGTCGCCCGACCAGTCGCCGTAGCCCATGAGCCAGTTGTCCATCACGGTCTGCTGGACGTGATTGAGCCCGAGAATGTGGCCCAGCTCGTGGGCGGCCACGTTGCCCAGGGTCTTGCCGATCTGGTTGAGGGTGTAGCCCGTGGCGGCGCTGTAGACCGTCGCCACTTCGCCGCCCCAGACGACCGCGTCGTCGGCCAGGTCGCTGTTGAGGGTGTCGATCTTCTCGGACAGGCCGATAAAGCCCACCTCGGGGCCGAGGTTGCAGCCGACGAAGATGGTGCTGAAGTCCCCGCCGGGCGGCACCGTCCAGAACTCGATGTTGGTCAGGCCCGCTCCGAGCATGGGGTCGGTGTAGATGGTGTTGACCGTATCCACCACCGCGTTCAGCAGCGCCTGCGTGTCGGTGTGCTCGAAGCCGAAGGTCGTCGCCGAGAACGGTTCCTGATAGGTTTCGATCGTGTCGTCGTACAGGTTCAGGAAGTCGGCCACGCCGCCGGTGAAGTTGAGGTAGACCCTCTGCCGCGGGAACACGGGGGCCGAGCCCGGCTGCTGGGAAAGGGTCAGGCGGTATTTGCCCATGTCGGCCAGGCGGAAGTCCGTGTCGAAGACGAGGAGCGAGTCGTCGACTTCGAATCCGAATCCGGCCACGGCCACGTAGTAGGTGTCGGCGGCCGGCGTCAGCACCGTGTCGGTCAGCGTCACCTGGGGGGCGGGGGAGGGGATGTCGTCGCCGATGAGTTCGTCCCCGAAGGTGATGTTGCCGACGAGGTCGCCGGTGGAATTGAACACCGCCATCTTCGCCTTCAGCGGGCTGCCGATCAGGACCGTTTCCAGGCTCAGCGTCAGTTCGGTATAGGCGGGCAGGACGCCGAGGCTGAACAGGTCCACGTCGTCGGGGGCGCTGATTTCCTGCTCGTCAATCCCGGGCTTGGCGACGCTGCCCATCCACGTCAGCGGGGTGGCGGCCTGGGTTGCGTCGTCGAAGGCGAAGTTGCTGTTGCCGTCGTTGAACAGCAGCACGTTGAGCGTGTACGGTTCCAGTTGGGGCGGGAGGAACAGGCTTTCCACCCAGATGTAGACGGACCCGTCCGCGGTGGCCCGATAGCCCACGGGCGAGAACGCCCCCGAGTATGCCGAGCTGAGCGAAGGGGCCAGCAGGCCCGCGACCGACTCGGTGTAGTAGGTGTACACGTAGTAGGTGTACAGGCCGTACGTCGGCGAGAACCAGTACAGGACGTCGCCTTCGCTGACGTCCACCATGTACACGTCGATATCGTCGCCGCCGCCGGGGTTGTCGCCGATGTAGCCTTCGATCGCCAGGGGCTGGTTCAGCACCAGAAGCGGGTTGTCGCCGGTCAGCTCGGCGGCGGTGGCCTCGGTGCCGCCGGCGTCGCCGCACATGAGCCGGTACACGAAGTCGCCGCCGGGCACGCCGTTGCCGGAGGGGTAGACGGAGGAGTATTCCCCGTCCAGCAGATTCCCGCGCCGGTCGGTCACCACCGACCCGTCGATGGTCAGAAGGAAATGGGTGCCTTTGTTCAGCGCCTGCCACGTGCCGCTGGCGCTGAGCCGGAGAGTGATCGAGTGCGTGACCGAGTCGTAGCTGATCGTATGAGCGACGTCGTCGGTGATGTTGACGTCGTCGGCCTCGCCCGGGCCGAAGACGCTGTTGCGGGAGACGACCAGGTCGAGCGTGTTCGGCTGCGTCGGGTCGATGGCGCCGGTGTTGATGGTGGATATGTCGATGTCGTGATCGAAGTAGATCCGGATCCAGTTGCCCTCGTGGGCCTTGGGGATCTGCACGTCGACCACCCTGGGCGAGCCGCTGCTGGCGGCCAGGGTTCCCACCTCGAAGTTGCCCACCGGCCAGAACAGGCCGGACCCGGAGACCTTGGGCATTTCGCTGGCGGCGTAGATGCCGAAGTGCTGGGTGGGGTTGCCCGAGCCGGTGACGTAGCCTCTGACGGACGCCCGGTAGATGTAGCCGGCTCCGCGGACCTGGTCGTCGTCGGTTCCGAACCACTTGTCGGGTCCGGGGGAGACGGCGGCGGCGATGCTGGAAGCGGTCATGTTCCCGCCGATGGTGACGCTGCGTATGCTTCCGCCGGCGAGCTGGTCCATGTTGTCGAGGCTGCGCCAGGCGGGGGGCGTGCGGCCGTCGAAGCGGACGTTGGCGAATTCGCCGCCGAGGCCGGCGTCGTAGCCGCCGTCGGCCGGGTCCAGCCCGGCGACGATGTCGCTGTCGGTCATGTTGCCGCGAACACTGACCCTGCCGATATCGCCGCCGGAGGCCAGCAGCGCCCCCTGGAGGGTGTCGACGGTCACCGAGCCGATGCCCCTGCCGGCCCGGACGCGGCTTCCGAACTCGCCGCCCCTGGCGGTGATCCTGCCGATGGGGCCGTTGGTGCTGATCAGGCCTCTGGCGGCGCCGCCGCTGATGGAGAACGAGCCGATGCCCGTCAGGGCGCGCAGGGCGCTGTCCACGCTCGGGTCGCTGAAGGAGCCGTTGCGGATGTCGAACCTGCCGAGGTAGCCCTGCTGGACGTCCAGGTTGCCGGTGAAGTTGCCGGTGACCTGCATCTGCGTCAGGTCGCCGCGGACGACGGTGACGTCGCCGCTGACGTTTCCGCTGCGGAATCTGCCGAGGCCGTTGTCGGCGGTGACGTCGCCGGTGACGTCGCCCTTTACGGTCAGGGCCTTGACGGGGCCGGCGGTAGTCGTCAGCGCCGCCGCCAGGTTCCCGGCGATGGTCATGCTTCTGGTGATGGCGTCGGCGGTGAGGCTGCTGGCGAGGAAGCCGCCGGACATCCTCCACGTGCCCAGCTCGCCCATCACGATGTCGGCGTTGGCGATGCCGTTGGTGGCCATCGTCTGCACGCCGCCGTACAGGAACCAAGCCGCCCCGGCGACCGCGTCGCCGAGGGTGAGCCGCTTGACGAGGCCGTCGAGGTTCGTGTTGCCCAGTTCCAGGTTGCCGGTGAAGCTCAGGGTGGAGAAGCTGTCGTCGTCGCCGGCGATGAGGGTGACCTGCCGGGCGGCGCCCGGGTTGTTGACCTTCAGGCTGCTCCTGTCGGTGGTGCCGTTGAGGACGATGGCGTTGGCGACCGGGTCGAAGCTGCCGACGCCGGACCCTCTCAGGGTGAAGGAGACGCCGCCGATGACGGTGGTGCCGGCGATGAACTGCTGTGCCGGCGGGCCCAGGGGCGGCACGAACGGCACCAGCGGGGCCGTGGCCGCCGGCATGCCGGCGGGCGTGGTGTCGATGGACGTGTCCGCGATGACCAGGTTGCCGGCGCCGAAGATGCCGCCTCGGACGTCCAGTTTGCCGAAGGTGCTGACGCCCGGGGCGACGGTGTTATCGGCCTGGGTGGTGAAGTTTCCGTCGACCGGGTCGACGCCCACGGCCGCGACGGAGCTGGTCCAGTTGCCCGCGACCCGGACGGACTTGATGCGGGCGCTGTGCAGCTCGGCGGAGGCGGCGTTGTAGCCGCCGACGATCTGGGAGTTGGTGACGTTGCCCTTCAGGTCGATGCGGTCCATGCCGTACAGGCTCGCCAGCGTCGCATTCGTCAGGTTGGTCGCCCGGAACGACTTCAGTAGCCCGCCCACCCAGATGGTGGAGCCGATGACGTCGCCGGAAACGCTGATGCTGCCGACGTCGCTGCCGATGGTCAGGTTTCCGGTGAGGTCGCTGCCGGTGATGTTCAGCCGGCCCAGTCCGCCGGTGGCGATCACGTCGGAGCGGAGGTCGCCGTTTCGGATGTTGATCGAGCGGATGTTGCCGGTGACGGAGATGGTGTGGCCGGCCAGGGCGCTGCCGTTGCGGATATCCAGCCGGTCCAGGCCGCCGGTCATGGCCGTCACGTCGGCGTCCAGGTTGCCGTTTTTGATGGTGATGCCGGCGACGCCGCCGCCCTGGGCGGTGAGGTTGCCGGTGATGTTGGCCGGGTCGGTCGCCGTGCCGCGGAGGCTGATCCGGCCGATGCTGCCGGCGGCAGTGACGTTGCCGACCAGCATCCCATTGGTCAGGGAGATGCCGTCGACGGAGCCGTACAGGCTGGTGATGTTGCCCAGGATGTCTCCGGTTCCGGGGATGCCGGCGCGGTCGCGCAGGGTGATCCGGCCGATGGATCCGCCGATGGTCAGATCGCCGACGATGCTCGCCCCGGCGGGCATGGAGAACCGCTTCATCGCGCCCAGGACCCGGACGTTGCCCAATCTGACCGGGCCGCCGCCCAGGTCGAACCAGCCGCCCATGTCGCCGTCGATGGTGAGGCTTTTGAGGCCGCCGTTGACCTCCAGGTCGGCGTACAGGGAGCCGTCCACGTCCACTCTGCCGATGTCGCCGCCGACGTACAGGGCGGTGTACAGGTGGACCGGCGGGCTGCCCCGGGAGGCCTTGACGGTGAGGAAGTCCAGGTCGCCGGCGATGTTGAACCGCCTGGGCGTGCCCGAGGGCAGGGTCGACGGGTCCACGCCCAGCGAGCTGTAGCTGTAGAACTTCTTCACGCTTCCGGCGACGTCCAGTCCGCCGCTGTAGCCGCCGAAGGCGCTGATGTAGCCGATGTCGCCGGTGGTGTTGTTGGCGACCGTCTCCACGTCGGCGGAAATCACCCCCGCCCGGGAGATCAGCGAGTCGATGCTCCCGGCCGAGAGAATCGCCCCGGAGATGTTCCCGCTCACGTCCATGCTGCCCATCACCGCATACGGGCCGTAGAAGTCCAGCGTGGACTCATAGAACAGCCCGGCGATCCTGCCCGACTTCAGCTCCGCCGCCACGCGGAAGTAGTTGCCGGCGAAGTCGCGCCCCACCGACAGCGTGCCCAGGGAGCCGAAGCTGACCTCGACGTTTCCGTACACGTCGCGAGTGCCGGCGAGCCTGCCGATGTTGAGCGGAACGTCGATGACGTTGGCGTACAGGTCCCGCCCGCTGATCTCCGTGACCGAATCGGACGCGCGGATCTCGTTCTCGCGGAGGTCGCCGGTGCTGCCGACACCGCGGATGGGCCCGATCGAGCCCATGGCCGCAATCATGCAGTCGTACATGCCCGGGCCGCCGGCGAGGATCTGCCCGATCGTCAGTTGATTGATCAGCGGCTGATTGCCGTGGAAGTAGCTGGTGCGGATGCCGTCGGAATTGGTGCTGGTGGAGATTTTCAGAATATACTGTCCGTAGATCGCGGCGCCGTCGATGGCGGCGCCCGGCCCGGAGAAGTCCACCGTCCCAATCCAGCCGGTGTGCGCGGTCAGGCCCTTGTAGACCAGGAAGGAGTCCAGGTCCATGGCGCCGATGATGGCCGTGTCCACCGCGCCGTTCCGGCCGGTGACCTGGTCGATGTAGGTCACCGCCAGCACCGAGCCGTTCAGGACCCTTCCCGCTCCGTCGATCGTGACCCGGTCGATGCCGGCGTCGGAGATGATGGCGGCCATTGCCACGTCGCTGGAGCCGTCGTCGGCCAGTCCGTCTCCCACGTTGAACTGCCCCAGGTCGCCGACGTGAACGACGCCCACGACGCCCTCGAAGCCCCGCCCGCCTAGCTCTTCAGGAAGGGTGAGGTTGTCGGTGTTGACGGCGATGTTCTCGGCCCGGCCGGTGATGAGGGCGTCGCCCAGCCATCCGCCCACCCGCAGGTTGGTGATGTCGCCGCCGACCTGGAGCCCGTTGATCTGCCCGCGGAACCAGCCCATGTAGCTGCCGGCCGGGGCGGGCTCATAGCCCCACACCCATTGATCCAGTGAGCCGATGATCCCGCCCAGGCTGCCTTTCAGCTCGATCGTGTCCACGGAGGTGCCGAAGTTGGCCGAGGCGATCACGCCGGAGGTGGTGTTTCGCAGGGCGGTCACATCGGTGCCCACGACGTGGTAGGCGCTGATGGAGCCGTTGCCGCTGATGGCGAAATTGCCCGGGCCGGTGAGCTCCAGCCGCCCGATGTCGGCCACGTCGCCCGGCTTGACCACGCTGATGCTGCCCGGCCCGCCCATCGTCAGGTTCGCCAAAACCCCGCCGACCTTGCCCGTGGTGACCGGATCGTGCACCGGGATGACGTAGTAGCTGTAGGGCGAGGGAACCGTCATCATCCTCAGCCCCGAAGGATCGGTTGGATCGGGCACGAGCACCGGCGTGCCGTCGGGGTTGCTCAAAACGCCGGGGCTGATGCGGATCTGCCCGCCGCCGTCGTCGTCCACGATGGAGGACGTGCCGTCGTCAAACGAGACGGGCGTCATGGGGTGAGTCCACCCGGTGAGGTCGTAGATCGTCCCCGTCACGTGCACCATGCCGATGTCGGCGTTCATGCCGTGGATCAGGAAGGGCACGCCGCTTATCTGCGGGTCGGCGGTGCGGAGGCCGCCCCAGTCGCCGCGGACGTCCAGCAGGTCCAGCCGCGCCGCCGGCCCGGCGTTGTCGCTGTTGATCCGGAACTCCACGAAGCCGTCCACGTGGCTGCCGATGAAGACCGAGCCGATGCCGCCCGAGGCCGAGAAGCCGTACAGGTACTCGTCCAGGTACGGGTCCTCGAAGCCGGCGCCGCCGAAGAGCCGCGCGGCGCTGAAGACGTTCTGGATGCCGGCGTTGTCGTTGTACATGCCGCCGTCGGCGCCGGCGACGACGGTGAAGTTCAGGTCCCCGGCGAAGCTTTCCACCAGGCCGATGCTGCCGTGGCAGACGACCTGCCCGCCGGCGAAATCATCGGGGGCGGGTCCGGAGAAGCCCAGCTCCCCGCCGCGGATGGCCACGGCGTTACCCCCGCCCAGGACGAAAATGTCCAGCCCGTTGCCATATCCGTCGATCTGCACGGCCCCGAGATTGCCGCCCTTGACGACGACGTGGCCGTTCCTTTCCAGCCCCACGTCCGTGAACGCGGGGGCGTAATCGGCGTTGACGTGAACGGCCCCCAAGGTCGCCGACGTGCTGTTCGTCACGAACATCGTGTATGTGTAATCTGCGGCCGTGTCGATGGACATCCCCGCGCCGGGGGCGATTTCGGGCTCGTAGTAGTCCTCGACGACCAAGTAGTAGACGCCCGCCGCCGGGGCGGTGAAGACCAGCGGCTCGAGGGTCGTTCCGTAGCTGCCGATGCCGTAGTCCTCGACGGTCTCCCAACCGTAGGAGCCCATCAGGTTCAGCTCGCCGTCCAGCAGCCCCACCCCTATGTACCCGAACATGCCAAAGCTCAGGCGCGGATCGCTGATGTGGCCGTAGGCGAGTTCGATGGTGATAGTCTGCCCGGCCATCAGGCTGACGGCGTAGTAGTCCGCCCGGTCGACGCGGTTGCCAACGTCGCCGTCCTCGGCCCAGTACGTGCCCCAGAGCACGATGTTGCCCGAGGCGTTGAAAAGGAACTGGGCCTCGCCGGTCGTGTCGTTGTTGATGGTGAGCAGTCTGCCGTCTTCGGCCCAGGGCACGTATCGATCGTCGTCGCCGGAGGGGCCTTCACTCTCCAGCTCCAGAATGGGCAGGGCGTTCCAGTCCACCATGTCGTCGTGGGGCACGGGGATGGCCCCCAGGCCGGTCGCCTCAACCGAGGCGTACATCGTCCCGTACACGTCCAACTCATCCAGCGTGCCTCCCACGCGGACCACGCACTCCTCCGGGGTCAGAATCCCGTCGGCCGGGTTGGGCACGCCGCCGGCGTCCGTGTGCACGATCAGGTTGCCCAGGTCGTGGTGGATATCGACGTTGCCGTACAGGAAGCCCACCTCCAGGATCTCCAGGCTGCCGGTGATGTCCATCTCCCCGGCCAGGGTGCCGCCCAGCAGCACCCGCCCCATGTCCTGGGGGGGCGTGGCCGGGTCCAGCCGCACCAGCCGATACGCCGACTCCCAGAAGGTCACCGACCACAGGTCGTTGGGATACACGCTGGTGAACGCCAGCGCGGGCAGGTCGTCGTAGCCCGCCTCGCCGACTTCCGTGGCCACGCCGGTGGCGGGGTCGATGACGTACAGCAGCTTCTCGCCCACGCCCCACAGCACGTCCACGTCGTCGAAGGCGATCCCCTCGACGTGGACGGCGCTTCCGTCATCGTCGTGGGTGAGGCCGATGCCCGGCACGGCTTCCGTGACGTCGCCGGTGGCCGTGTCGATCATGACAAGCTGGTCGGCGTCGCCGTCGACGCCGTACAGGTCGTCGAGGCTGTCGAAGGCGATGGTGGTGATGTTCGTCGCCCCGTTCAGCTCCGCCCCCCGCGTGACCACGCCGGTGGTGGTGTCGATGGTGATCAGGTAGGTTCCCGTCGGCGCGGGCGGCCCCGGCACCAGCCTGGCGACCGTGGCCACGCCGTAGAGGGTATCGAGGCTGTCGAAGTCCAGGGCGAATATGTTGGTGTATGCCAGGCTGGGATCGACGCTGTCGACGACCATGCCCACGGCCGCCGAGGTCGCCGGCGGGTTCCCGGCCGGGTTGTACGTTCCCTGCATCAGCATGTGGGTGTGGTTGTCGACGGCGAAGAACGCCCCGAGCGAATCCGCCGCCAGGGCCGAAACGCTCGTCCCCAACCCTGGGTCCACCGAGAGAATCACCAGCTCGCCGGTGGGCAGGGTCGTAATCGGATCGGTCTCCTGTATGGGCTCGCCCGTCCCGGGGTCGATGTCCCACTCGACGTATCTGACGATCTCGCCGATCGGCCCGGCGGTCATGATGCCGGCGTGGATCTCGCCGCCCGGGAATGTGCCCAGCGGGCTGGCGAAGTAGGCGTACGGCCGGTACGTGCCGGCGGCGATCATCTGGTTGGGATTGCCGGTGATGGCCGCGGGGATGCCCCCGACCAGCACCGCCCCGGAGTTGCCCGGTGCCCGCAGGCCGACGGCGTCGTCGGCGATGCTCAGCGCGGGTTGGCCCCCGGCATCGAAGATCTGAACGATGTCCGGCTGCACGCCGTCGCTGTCCTCGGTGATGGTCGCGAAGGTCAGCATCGTGTATTCGTTGGCCTCGGCGATGTAGACGCAGAAGACATCCGCGTTCGAGGGCGGGTCCAGGGTGATGATGGCCAGCCGGGTCTCGTCGTTGGAGCTGAACACGCCGTACATGGTCGTCCCGTCGCTGGCCAGGTCGGTCATGTCGGCCTGGCTGAGCGTGCCGTTGAGGGGGGTGCAGTCGCCGGTGGTGGGGTCGATCAGGTACATGAGGTTGCCGGCCTGCCCGTACAGGGTGCTGTCGGCGAACTCCAGCCCGGTCATGGTCGTGATCGGGGCGTTGGCATTGCTCACGTCGACCAGCGGCAGCGGCCCCGGCCCGGCGACGCCGGAGGCGATGCCGATGATCAGGAGATTCGTCCCGTCGGTGCCGTAGAGCGTCCCGCTGCTCGGGTCGAAGGCGATGTCGTTGACGTTGCCGGCGGCCACCACCGTCTGCGTCGGGTCCACCGGCGTGGCCAGGCCGGTCACCGGGTCGATCGTGAGCAGGAACGGACCCGCCGGCGCGGGCAGAACCGGCGGGTTGGCCGGGTCCGGGTCGGTCATCGTGCCCACCGCGTAGATGACGCCGGTGGGGCTGACTTCCATGGCCGTGATGTCGTACTCAAACAGCGGCTGCGCGCTGTCGACCACGTACACCGCCGGGCCGATGGGCTGCCCGGTGGCCGGGTTCACCTCCCACAGCTCGCTGTTGTTGTTGTCGAAGGCCCAGATCGTCCCGGTCACCGGGTCGCAGGCCAATGCCAGCACGGTCGCCGGGTTGCCCCACAGGGGGAAGGCCAGGTCCAGCGCGAACGTGGGCCCGGTCAGACCGCCGTTGACCGGCACGCCGTCCAGCAGCCCGCCCATCTGGGCCACGTCACCGGCGTCGAACCGCATCAGCTCCACGGTGCCGACGGGGTCCTTGTAGGGGAATACGCCGGTCCAGTCGTCGACGTCCGGGGGGGCGCCATAGTTGGAAAGCGTCACGCGGACCAGGCCGCCTTCGGAGCCGCGATAGATGAAGCTCGTCAGGCCTCCCCCGAACGGCACTTGCATCGTCGTCAGCAGCAGCCGGGGCTCAAGGCTTTCCAGGACCGGGGGCGAAAAGTCGCCGCTTTGCTTGCGCTTTCCGTCAGAACTCAACATGGGCATGCCCTTTCCCGTCGAATTCACACACAACTTAGCAACCACCGCCGGCTGTACATCGTCAGCGCAGCCCCGTGGGGTCCGTTATCGTAGCACATCCGGCTGGCGACCTCCAGGAGGGCTCGCTGCAAAAAGCCATGGCCGCGGGTGCTCTTGCGGCCGGTGCGGGGACACCTGACCTCAGCCACGGGAAGCGCTCAGGCAGGGTCCTTACGACTCCAACGGCGGTCATCTCCTCGCTCGCGCTGGACAAGGCAACCGGCGCCCGTTTACGAACGGTCCGGGGTGCTCGCCGGCTCTTCGGCCGGCAACCTCTGCCGGGCGTGGTTACTCGCACGTCCTCAACTTCTCATGATACAAGCACGTTCTCGCCCCCGCAAGGTCAAAACGCTCGGAACGTGCGCCCGCGGGCGCCACAAAATAGCGGCGGCGCGGTGGTGGAGGCCAGCGAGTAGGGCGGGGCTACGGCCCGGCGGAAGCCCGCCATCTTTCCTGCGGCGGGGCGGCGGGGCGGTAGCCCCGCCCTACTGTTCGGCTGAAGCCCTTGCCTATCAGGCGGAGTGCCACAATCCGCCGGTGCACGTGTGCGCCCGCGGGGGGGGCAGGGGCTTTGACGCCGACGCCGCCCGCCGGTTCCCCCAAGCCTTTGCCGTTGCGGGGCCCGCCGGCCGCTGGCCCGGATATTTCATGACGTTCTTGCGCACATTGCCAGAAGATGCTTTCACGACCGAAGTGATAACGATAACTGCAGACGAGGTACCCTGACAGGCTGTTCCTTCCGGCGCCGGCATTTGGGTCGCTCGGCAAGGCCGCACAAGCGAGATTCCGCAGGCGTATCTCTACGATACGCCGAGGACAGCTCGCGCGGAGAACGCAGCGGACGCCCCCAAAGGCCCCGCCGGACGTGAGAAGGTCATGAAATGTTCGGGCTAACCCCTCGGCGCAAAAAGTAACCCCCGGGTGTCAGAGACACCCGGGGGTATTGGCATCCTTGCAATGGTTGCCTTCCAACAATCGGGCTTAGCGCCTCTTGCGAAGCAGCATGCCGACAGCACCGAAGCCAAGCAGCAGCATCGTGGCCGGCTCGGGAATCGCCCAGACCTCGAGGGCAGCAGCCGCGCCCGGGCAGCCCCACTGGCCGCGGTAGTAGATCTGGTGGTTCAGATACTCCTCCGACCACATGCGGAGGCCGCGAACGTCGGGGTCGTTGATCAATGCGGCAAGGACCGCCGCATCCACGGGGGCCTTCATGTTGCCCATGGCGATCGGCACGGTCGGGACGAAGCCCACGAACGGAACGCTGTTCGTCAGCTCCGGCAGACCCCAGAAGCTGACCTGGGCGCCGTCGGTCGGGTCGATCCACGGGACGTCGCCGGCGGCCGTAGAGCTGGCATACAGGTCACACGCGCCCATGCTTAGCTCCGGGTTGCCATTGTCGCACTCATACGCGGTGCCATCACCCGGTGCAGCGTTCGCCACGTCGAGAACCAGCCAGTCGTTGACGGAGCTGAACGCTCCGAACCAGACGACGGCCGACGGATTCGGGCCTTCCCAGTTCACGCCGGTGACGGCGTAGCGCACCTGCCAGCCAGTGTAGCCGCCGGCCGGCACGGGCTGGGCCAACTGGTCTGCCAGGGCCGCCAGTTGGTCCTCGCTCCAGTCGGCGTAGTGGGTCGACTCCTGCCTGTCCTTGGCCCACCGGTCGTTGTTCTTGCGGGCCCGGTTCTCCAACGGAGTGGACGTGTTGTTGGCGTTGTCACGGTCGCAAACGTACCTGGCGACCATGAGATCGGCGGCCACGCCAGCCGACGCAAACATACACACAACAGCCAGAATTGCTAGTGTCCTCATCATCCTCTTTGCCTCCTATTTCTAAGATTGGAAGTTGCCGTTTCGCCGTCGGCCAAACGGCGAAACCCTCGCACAATAGACATGCACATCCGATAGAAATCTAGCGATACCTGTTACACTTCGGCATGCACCCTCCTTTCCGTGCAACCTCTTCACCTCACAGTTCGATATGCAATCGCAGCGGCCGGATTCCCTCAGGCCATTGCGACCCTTCCTTAGGCTCCTGGCATTATCACCCAAATTCCGGTTTCTGTCAATAGATTTTCCGGACTTTTCCCAGCCAGGGAGGCACCCCGAGGGGCCAGCGGCCCCGAAATCCCACATAAGTACCTTTGGGAAAATCGCTTGCTTGGGGCCTCCGCGGGTGTTGGCCTTCAGGACGGGCGCAAAAAGCAACCCCCGGGCGCCAAGGGCACCCGAGGGTATTGGCATCCTTGCGATGGTTGCCTTCCAACGATCGGCTGGCTTAGCGCCTCTTGCGAAGCACCAGGCCGACAGCACCGAGGCCAAGCAGCAGCATCGTGGCTGGCTCGGGAACCGCCCAGACCTCGAGGGCAGCAGCAGCGCCCGGGCAGCCCCACTGGCCGCGGTAGTAGATGTTGCCGTTCAGATACGCCTCGGACCAGCTACGCAGGCCGCGAACGTTGGGGTCGTTGATCAATGCGTCAACGACCGCCGCATCCACGGGGGCCTTCATGTTGCCGAAATTGACCGGTACGGTCGGGACGAAGCCCACGAACGGAACGCTGTTGGTCAGCTCCGGCAGACCCCAGAAGCTGACCTGGGCGCCGTCGGTCGGGTCGATCCACGGGACGTCGCCGGCGGCCGTAGAGCTGGCATACAGGTCACACGCGCCCATGCTTAGCTCCGGGTTGCCATTGTCGCACTCATACGCGGTGCCATCACCCGGTGCAGCGTTCGCCACGTCGAGAACCAGCCAGTCGTTGACGGAGCTGAACGCTCCGAACCAGACGACGGCCGACGGATTCGGGCCTTCCCAGTTCACGCCGGTGACGGCGTAGCGCACCTGCCAGCCAGTGTAGCCGCCGGCCGGCACGGGCTGGGCCAACTGGTCTGCCAGGGCCGCCAGTTGGTCCTCGCTCCAGTCGGCGTAGTGGGTCCCTTCCTGCTTGTCCTTGGCCCACCGCATGTTGCACTTGCGGCCGCGGTTCTCCAACCCATTGGACGTGTTGTTGGCGTTGTCACGGTCGCAAACGAACCTGGCAACCATCAGGTCGCCGGCCACGCCGGCCGACGCAAACATACACACAACAGCCAGAATTGCTAGTGTCCTAATCATCCTCTTTGCCTCCTATTCTTAAGATGGAAGTTGCCGTTTCGCCGTCGGCCAAACGGCGAAACCCTCGTACAATAGACATGCACATCCGATAAAAATCTAGCGGTACCTGTCACACTTCGGCATGCACCCTCCTTTCCGTGCAACCTCTTCACCTCACAGTTCGATATGCAATCGCAACGGCCGGATTCCCTCAGGCCATTGCGACCCTTCCTTAGGCTCCTCACATTGTCACCCAAACCCCGGTTTTTGTCAATAGATTCTCCGGACTTTTCCCAGCCAGGGAGGCACGGCGACGGGCCAGCAGGCCCCAAATCCCACATAAGTACCTTTGGGAAAATCGCTTGCTTGTGGCCTCCGCGGGTGTTGGCCTTCAGGACGGGCGCAAAAAGTAACCCCCGGCGACCGGGGGCGCCCGCGGGCATTGGGCCTGGGCCGGCTTGGGTTTGGACGGCCGGGTCAGTAAATCCGGAAAACGCGCTTAAGGATGCTCACAAAGGGAATTGCGATCAGGAAATACGCCACCAGCCAGGGGGGGATGTACAGGAAGTCGATGCCGCCGACGACGCCGAAGAGCTTCATCGGCTCCATCGCCAGCTCGATGCACTGGACGGGCCCGTCCGAGCAGGCGGTCACGGCCGGGGCGTACCGCCGGCCGCCGACCAGGAGCTGCTTGTCGTAGGTCCTGCCGCCGTAGCGGACCTTGAGGGTGTGCCCGCCCGGGCGGGCGGCGGGCCGGATCCGCCAGACGGCCACGCCCTCGAGCGGGGCGTCGATGCCGAAAAACGCCCGCGTGCGCGCGTTGAACGCGTCCCAGAGGCCGTTGACGGGCAGCGGCCGGTCCTTGCCCACCGGCTGGAGGCAGTCGCCCTCAATGACCACGCCTTCCTGCGGCACCAGGTGCACCGGCCGACCGATGGCGGAAATGGGCAGATACGCCTTGACCTCCAGCGGCTCACCCGCCCGGGGCGGGTGGTAGGCCAGCCGGGCAAAGCACCACGTCGCCAGCAGCGCCACCGGCACGATCGCCCACAGCAGCGGCTTCAGCTCGAACTTCAGCGACTTGACCTTGATCAGGGTCATGGTCGCCTTGTAGCGCTTCCTGGCCTCCTTCTCGCCGGCGCGGCGGGTCTGGCGGATCAGCACCCGCAGGCGCTTCCGGTCGCCGGCCGCGCGCTTGAGCCAGTCCTGGTCCGTGCACAGCAGCCGCACGAAGGCGAGGATGGCCGAGGTCAGGATCGCCACCACGAACAGGGTCAGGTCGCGCGGCAGCAACAGCGTCCAGCCCAGGACGTAGTCCATGATCGAAACGACGAAATTGCCGATTACTTCCAGCATGTGCGTGCTCGTGGCTACTCTTGAAGCAGGATGATCCTTCCGTGATTGCCGTCGACGCGGACGCTGGCGCCGTCGGGAATGCGGCGGGTGGCGTCGCGGCAGACGACCGCGGGGATGCCGAAATCGCGGGCGACGATCGCCCCGTGACTGAGGAGCCCGCCCTGCTCGACGATCAGCCCGCGGGCGTGGGCGAACAGTGCCGTCCAGCCGGGGTCGGTCGAGGGGCAGACCAGTATGTAGTCGGTGTGCAGATCGGCGGTCTGGGCGGGGTCGAAGACGATCCTGGCGGTGCCCGTCGCCACGCCGGCGGCGATGGGCTCGGCGGCAAGCTCCCTGGCGGCCTCGTACGCCCGGGGCAGGCCCAGCTCTTCCAGGTCGGCCGAGTCGATCACCTCGGCCGGGTCGAGCCGCCGGCTCGACTGCCACCGCAGCTTCCGGGCGGCGATCTCCTCGGCCAGGGCCGCCCGGTTGGACTCGTAGCCTTCCAGCTCTCCCAGGCGGAGGAAGAAGACGTCGCGCCCGAGGTCCCACCGCCGCGCCAGCTCCAGGATGGCCGAGCGTATGGTCTCATACCCCATCATCAGGTAGTGCTTGCCGGTTTCCCGATACGGCAGCATGGACTGGGCGTCGCCCAGGTCGGCGGCGACGTCCTCCAGCAGGCAGCTCCCGCCCCATTGCCGCAGCAGGTCGGGCAGTTGGCTCTCCGCCTGGCGCCGGTTGCGGACGTTGGCCTCGTGCAGCGCCTGGGGGGAAGGGGCGCTGGCGTCCAGGTACGCGCCGAGGATGCGCCGAACGTAGGACGAGTCCTCCCGCCACCTGGGCCGGGCCAGCTCCATCTCGCCCAGGCCGCGGTGCCCGTAGCGGTCCAGGAACTCTTCCAGGCTGGCTTGCCCCCGGGCGACGCGGTACAGCCACAGGCTCTGCTCGACGGTCGAATCGCCGTCCAGCCCCTGGGTGAGCTTCAGCGACAGCTCGGTTCCGGCCTCGCGTCCCATCAACTGGGCGAGCTTCTGGTGGAGGGCGGCCTCGGCCATTCCGCCGAAGAAGCCGGGCTTGAGCGACTCGGCCCCGAACTCATCCAGCGTGCGCTGTATCCGCCGGTGCAGCTCGTCCAGCAGTTGCCGGCCCGAGAGGCGCTTCAGATCCTGCCGGCGCTTGGCCCGCACCCAGTCCAGGTACGCGGGCAGCACGTCGTTGTTGAAAGAGTCAAGTGTCGCCCGGCGGGCCTGCTTCATCCGCCGCGAGCAGCGCAGCATCGCCCGCAGCAGCGCCGGAAAGGCCAGCAGGAAGCGCGGGGTGGCCTTCTGCGGCTCGAAGCGCGTGGGGGCCGAGCCGATCAGTCCGGGATTCTCGGCCAGCTCCGCGGCGTCGTAGCCCAGCGGCATGCCGTCCCAGAACAGGTCCGCCGCCCGCTCGGGGTCGGCGTAGATCCGCCCGCAGATCAGCTCCAGGAACCCCTCCCGGCAGACCCGCCTGCTGGGGCGGTAGCCGAAGTCCTTGTACATCCGCCCGAAGCCGCCGTCGCCGCTCATGAAGTGGCGAACGATGTCCCAGGTCAGGGGGGTGGGTCTGGCCAGCGTCTCGGAGAGGTTGTGCAGCACCCAGACCTTGCGGCGGTCGCCGGCGAGTTTGCTCAGGCGGTGAATCTCCTCTCGGCGGCCGACCTCCACGTCCTCGGCCACGTCCAGCCCGCGGATGGCGCGGGCCTGCAACAAGGCGAAGTGCCCGTCGGCCCAGCCCCACTCGATGTCTATGGGCCTACCGAACAGGCCTTCGACGTCCAGGGCGATCTGCGCCAGTTGGCGGATCTGGGCTTCGGTCAGCGAGGCCGCGTCGGGGTCGCGCGGCCGGGCGTCGCCCATGGCGGCGACGACCTGGGCCTTGTGGCCGATCGAGCTGCGCTTGACGGAAAGGTCGCGGCGGTCGACGACGAAGTTGTCCGGATGAACGTCTCCGGAGACGACCGCCTCGCCCAGTCCGTAGGAGGACTCGACGATCATCTCCCCGGCCGAGAGGTCGTTGGGGTTGGCGGTGAAGACGATGCCGGATATTTGCGAGGCGAACATGGACTGGACGTTCACGGCCGTGCCGGCGAGCCCGCGGACGTCGTGCTCCCGCCGGTAGGTGAGGGCCCGGGAATTGTTCCAGGATCGGAAGACCGCCTCGATGCACAGCCGCAGCGTTTCCCAGGGGTCAGTGGGGAAGGGCGTGCCGGTGCGCTCGGCGTAGAGCCGGCGGGCGGCCTCGGCGAGGGCCTGCTCGCGGGGCTGCTCGGGCGGCTGAGGGCCGAGCTGCTCTTCCAAAGCGCGAAAGTCTTCGGCCGGGATGCCGGCGACGGTCTTGCCGAAGCCGGCGACGAACTGGGCGTACACGCGCCAGAACGCGGCCGGGTCGCCCGCCGCGTCGGCCATCTCCGGCGTCAGCCCGCAATTCAGGATCGTGTCCATCATGCCGGGCATGGAAACGGCCGCACCCGACCGCACCGACACCAGCAGCGGATCGTCGGCGGCGCCGAACTTCCGCCCGCTGGCCTCCTCCAGCCGGGCCAGGTTTGCGCGGACCTGATCGGCCAGCCCCTCCGGCCACCGCCCGTCGCCGGCCAGGAACAGCCGGCAGCACTCGCTGGAAATGGTGAAGCCCGGCGGCACCGGCAGCTTCGCCCGACACATGGCCGCCAGGCTGGCGCCCTTGCCGCCGAGGACGTCCTTGCGCTGGGGGTCGCCGGCGGCTTGGCCTTCGCCGAAGAAATATATCCACTGATCCGCCATTGGCTATTTCTCTCGGGGCCCGACGCAGACCAGGCCCTTGCCCTTCACCCCGAAGTACACGCGCGAATCGACCATCACCGGCGCCGCGCTGGGCCGGCCCAGCCAGGAGATGTCGCGCCACTGCGAGCAGCTCCACTTGACGCCGTCCAGCTCCGCCCGGACCAGGCACTTGGGCGAGGCGTACAGCAGTTGATCGCCGCAGAGCATCGGCGGCATGCCGGCGATGGGTGGCCACCCGGCGGCCCGCGGCCCGGACGGCGAAGCCCCGGTGATGCGCTGGATCTGCCGGCCGTACCAGTCGAGCAGGACGATCTCGGAAGAGGCGGTGGTGCACGCCAGGCGATTCTCGTGGAAGACGATCGGCCCGGCCACCGGCCCGCAGTCGACCGACCACAGCACCGCGCCGTTGACGACGCTCAGCACGGTAAGACCCTCGGCCGTGCCGATGGCGACAAGGTCCTCTGTGGCCGCCGGACCCGTGGTCGGAGCCGCCGGAAGCGAACTCCGCCAGCGCTGCCGTCCGCCGGCGGCGTCGATTGCGATTACCTCCGGGGGGGAGGCCGAGCAGGCCAGGACCACTCCGGCGGCCACGGCCGCCGAGCCGACCGGGTTCTTGACGGTCTGCGACCACGCCGGGCCGCCGGCGGCGTGGCCTTCCGTCTCGAAGCAGCTCAGCGTCTCGGCCGCGTCGAAGACGAGCAGGCGGCCGGCGGCGGCGAGCACGTGCCCGGCGGCGGCGGCGGCGACGGGTCGCCTCCAGAGGGCCGCGCCGCTGGCGGCGTCGAGGCAGTGAAGCCGGCGCCCGGCGTCGCCGGGCTTGCCGTCGATGAGGTAAACGTGATTCGCCTTGACCGCCGCCGACTGATGAAGGCCGCCGGCGAGCGGATAGAACCATTTCTCTTCCGGGCCGGCCCGGCGGCTGCTGGCGCCGCCCCGGCGGGGGGGCATAAGCTTGACCACGCCGCTGCGTCCGGGCGAGTGAATGCCCACGTACAGCGCCCGTTCGCCCCAGGCGGCGGGGGCGGCCACGTCCGTGGCCGATTCGCTCTGGGTTCCGGGGTAGCGCCAGGCGAAGCTGCCCACCTTCGGCAGGGGGCTGCCGTCGGCCCAGCCGGACTTGCCGGGCCCGCCGAGGTGGCCCGCCCAGACGTGCTCGCGCTTCTGCCGGGACGGCCGGCCCAGGCAGAGCAGCCCGTTGCCCGGGGTGCCGACGAAGACGTGCCCGCGGGCGAGGGTCGGGGAGCTGATGAACTCCTTGCCGGCGCCCGCGCTGATCTCCCACACCGGCTCGAGGCCGCGCCTCTCCAGGCCGTACAGCCGCCCGCCGAGGGTCATGAAGTAGACGTTCTCGCTGCCCACGGCGGGGGAGGTCAGCACCGGCTCGTAGGCGTTCCAGGCGTTGACGAACTGACCGTCGGTGGTCAGGCAGACGAACCTGCCGTCGCGGCAGCCGAAGTACAGCCTGCCGTCGGCGACGGCGATCGCCCCCAGCACCGTCCGCGGCAGCTTGTAGCTCCACAGCCGCTTGCCGGTCTCGGCGTCGAGGGCCCAGACTTCCCCGGCCGGCTGGAGCTTCTTTGCGACCGCGGCGATCTCCTCCTGGGCGGCGCCGCGCTCGCGGAGCGCGCGCAGTCGCTCCTGGCGGACCTGCTCGGCCGGCTGGACCATGTTGCCGTTGCCCATGCCGACGAAGACCTTGCCGTCGGCGACGGCCGGGCTGGCGAAGACCGGATACGCCGCCGGGGTCCGCCACAGTAGCCGCCCGTCGGCCGCGTCCACGCAGCAGACGGCGCAGCCGCCTTCGCCGAGGCCGAAGTACACCTTGCCCTCATGGGCGATGGGCGAGGTCTCGCAGTCGGGATAGTCCTCGCCTTCCAGGTGCCAGAGCACCTGGGGCTTACCGTCGTCGCCGCCCTTCAGGTCCAGGCAGTACAGCCCGTCGTCGCCGGCCCCGATGTAGACCTTTCCCTGGTAGATGCAGGGGGAACTCTCCACGTGGCTGCCCGTGCGGAGCTCCCACAGCCGTTGGCCGGTGTCGGCGCGGAGGCAGGTGATGCGGGCGTCGGTGGTCTGGTGGAGCCCCTCGCCGCAGACGAGGAAGTTTCCGGCCACCGCGGGCGAGGAGAACGTGGGGCGGAAGTCGCTGGGGGCGTACTTCCAGTCGATTCCGCCGGTGTCGGCGTCGAGGCAGTAGATGGCCCCGCCGCCGCCGAAGATGCCCACCTCGGCCGAGGCGACGTAGACGCGGTTGCCGACGACGGCCGGGGAGGAGTAGAACGTCTTTGCCTCCGACGAGAAGCTCCAGACGACCCCGCCGGTGGTCGGGTCGCCGCTGTCGGGGGCGGCGCCGCGGCGCTGGGGCCCGCCGCGGAAGGCCGGCCAGTCCTGCCCGGCGCGGTAGGCGGCGCCCGCCTGGGGGCCCGTGCCGAATACGTGCGGGACCAGGTACACCGCGCCGACGATCCCCCCGGCCGCGATCACCGTGGCCAGCTTGTTCCGCCACAGCACCTTCACGCCGGCCTTCAACGCCGAGGGCTTGAGGATGGCCACGAAGATCCCGCCCAACGCCACCAGGATCGCCGGCAGGATCGCCAGCAGCACCTGGAGCGGGCCGATCAGGATGGGCACCACCGCCAGGGAGTCCGCCCCGGCCGCCGCCGGGCAGGACAGGATGGCCAGCGCCGCGCCCGCGATGCCGACCCGCCAGGTCCGCGAGCCGCCCCGCCGGGCGCAGCGACGGCGCTTGCGATGGTCCTGTTCAAGCTGACGCGACTGGCAATTCATTCCACAGTCTGACCCGCGGCCGTCACGGATGGGCCGAGACCACCACCAGAGCGGCAACGCCCGCGGCAATCAAGGCCGCCCCGGCGGCGCGCTTCCATCCGACGGCCTCCTTCAGGAACACCGCGCCGACCAACGTGCTGAACAGGATGCCGATGTTCCGTGCGGCCGCGATGTACGTCACGTTCCCGCCGCGCAGTGCCGTCACGATCAGGAAGTACGCCAGCGGGACGCAAACGCCTCCGGTGATGACGGCCTTGCGGTTGGCGGTCAGCTCCCTGGCGATTCCGCCGCGCCCGGCCGGGGTCAGCCAAACCCAGGGAGCCAGAAAAAATGTCATGAAAGAGTATAGCACGAAAAGATATTCCAATGGCCTCGGCCGGTCGGGCAGGGCCATCGCAAACCGGTCTATAAGGTGATAACCCCCAATCAGACACCCGGTTGCGAGAGCAAGCAAGATTCCCCACGCGTCCCGCCGCCACTGCCGGCGCCCGTGGAGGGCCTCGGCGGCGACCAGGGAAACGCCGACGACGACCACCGCCACCGCCAGCCCGCTGAGCGGGTCGAGGGCGTCGCCGACGATCCTGCCGGCCACGGCGGCCGTCACCAGCGGGGCCACGCCCCGGCTGAGGGGATAGACCACCGTAAGGTCCGCCCGGGCGTACGCCAGCGAGAGGGTGATGAAGTACGTTGCCTGGAGCAGCCCGGAGGCGGCGGCGATCGCGACCACCTGCCGGCCCAGCGGCCCGGGCGCGGCCAGGCGGTAGAAAAGGAAGATCGGACCCATAAACAAGACCCCCAGCGCCGAGACCAGCCAGGCGAAGCAGAGCTTGTTCTCGCTGCTCTTGGCCAGTGCGTTCCACAGCACGTGCAGCGATGCCGCCACGGCCACCAGCAGGAAGACCGTGACGGTCACGAACTGATTCCCCCGGCCGGGGCGACCGGCTCGCCGGCGCCGCCCCGCGACAGCCGCGACCTTCGCATCCGCGCCGGCAGCAGCACCGGGCGGGCGAAGAAGCGCCAGGCGTGGGGAAACTCGATTTGCAGCGACTGATCGTCCAGGTAAGCGTGGCGTTCGTGGTCGCGGCAGCGGGCGCTCATGACGTTGGAGCCCTCTTGCATCTGGAGGACGTAGCTCACGCACGCCCCGGTGCCGTAGGCCCGGCCGGCGGAGGCGACGTTGATGTACGTCGTCTTTCCCCGCCGCCTGACGTAGCCCGCATTCCGCCGGCCGCCGTGAATGTGCCCGCACAGCCACAGGTCGACGCGAACCGCCTCCAGGATGCGGGCCACCAGCTTGCGGTGATTCAGGCAGGCCCCGCTCGAGCCCGACCCCGAGACGGTGCCGTAGACCGCCTGGTGCGAGCAGACGATGATGTTCCGGCTGTCCTGGTGGCGGGCGATCGCCTCGGTCAGCCAGGCGGCCGTCTGGCGCGAGACCTTGCCGTCCGAGCGGCCCTGCTCGGCGGAGATGAAGAACCACGCGCAGGTACCGTCGATGAGGGCGTACCGCACCGGCCGCTTGACGAGCCGCCGCCACCGGCCGGCGGGGATCGCGCCGTAGTCGTGATTGCCCGCCAGCTCATACCAGCCCGGAAGCCCGGACTTATCGCGGATGCGGACGTAGCGCTGCAACTGGTCCTCGCGCCCGCGGTCGTCGGTTACGTCGCCCAAAGCCAGGGCGTAATCGACGGGGGCGATTCTGTCGCGGAGGTCTTGCAGGCAGAGGCCGAGCCACTCGGCGCCGTCGCGGCCGTCGTTGGCCCGCCCGCCCAGGCCGATGTGGGAATCGGCAAAGACCCATAGCCGCCGCGACGCCGGCCCGGGGACGGCCTGCCGCAGCGGGTCGGCCCCGCAGCCCAGCAGAAGCCCCGCCCCGCCGACAACAACGCCGCCGACGAAGTCGCGCCGGCTGATCCGCCTGTCACGGCTGAGACTCATTTCAGACCATCCTTTCGGGCTTCATCGGCCCGGCTGCGTCGCCGCCGGCTTGCCGCCCCTCTCCAGCAGTACCTCGACCGGCGCGCCCTCGACCGTCACCCGGTATTCCCGCCAGGTGCGCCCGGGGAGCTGCACCTTCAGCGTGTACGCCCCGGCCTCGCGGATGCCGAAGAAGGCCGCCGCCGCCCCCGCCCGAACCGGCAGCGCCCCCAGGCAGCGGTCCTTCTCCCAGGCCGTCACCGTGATCGGCGAGGGCAGGGCCGAGGCGCCCGACAGCCGCGCCTTGATGCACAACGCGTCCGGCCCGCCGAAGTCGTTGTACGCGCAGAAGACCTGCCCGTTGGACAGGGCCAGAACGAAGTCCTGACCCCCGTCGCCGTCGAGGTCGGCGAAGGCCGCCGCCTGCTGACCGGCGTCCAGGGCGCCGATGCCCTCGGCCAGCGCCAGCTCCAGCATCGGCGCCTCCCCGAAGCTGCGGAAGCCGCGGTTGAAGTACAGCAGCGGCGACTGCGACTCATAGGTGATGAAGACGTCCCGGCGGGAATCGTTGTTGAAGTCGCACACGCCGCAGAAGCTGGCGAACGGCTGGGCCTTGTAGGATATCTCGCCGGAAAGTGCGAGCGTCTCGGCGAAGGTGCCGTCGCGGAGGTTGTGAAAGATCCTGACGCCCTCGCCCCCGGCCGTCAGCACGTCCAGCCATCCGTCGGCGTCGAAATCGCCGACCGCGGCCCGGCCGCCGCCTTCGGTGCAGTGCACGCCGCAGGGCTTGCCCGCCTCGAAGCGCCAGCCGCCCTTGCCGGCGAAGAGCAGCCCGCCGGTTTCGAACGGCTGAAGGATGTCGGCAATGCCGTCATTGGTGAAGTCCGCGACGAGCGGCGGCTGCGGCTTGCCCAGCTTGGCGAGCTTGGACCTCTCGGCCGGCAGGGCCAACGGCACCGTCGAGAGGGCACTGGCCTTCGTCGCGTTCAGCAAAATGACCGGCGTCGGCCCGCCGGCGAGCAGCCCGCACGGCCGTCCCTTGCCCGGGGAGATTGCCGCCAGGCCGGCTGTCGCCGACAGCACCTTTCCGGGCCTGGCCGGCGTGAACGTGCCGTCGGCCGCCTGCTTCCACACCGTCAGCGCCTTGCCGTCGAAGCTGGCCAGGTCCAACCGGCCGTCGCCGTCGAAGTCGCCCCAGGCCGAAGCGGCGCTTCTCGCGGCCAGCTTGACCTTGGCGGTGATGTCCTCGAAGCCTTCCTTGCCGGCGATCGGGCGAAACAGTCCGTCCCCGCCGGCTGCCGCCACGTGCACGCACAGCTTGCCGTCGCCGAGCAGGTCCACCGCGGTGACGTCGGCGACCTTGCCCTTGACCGCGCCGACCTTCACGAAGCTGCGCCAGGCGGTGCCGCTGTCGACGGGGACGACCGCCTGCGGCCCGCTGGCGAGGACATACTTCACGCAGCGGGCCAGCATGTCCGTCCCGCCGGCCCAAGTGGCCGGGAGCTGGTCGTCGATGAGGTGAAACTCCCACTTCTCGCCGCCGCCGGAAAGCCGCATCCACGTCCCGCCGACGTGCAGATACCCCAGCTCCTTGTCCTCGTACTTGCCCACGAACAGCAGCGCCAGCCTGCCCGACTCGGCCGCGAGCTGCTTGCGGGCGGCCTCGCCGTGCTGCTTGGGCGCCTTGGTCAGGTCGATGGTCAGCTTCTTCGGGGCTTTGCCCTTCAGCGCCGAGGTCACCTCCAGCTCTGCGGTGTCGGCGATTTTCCCGGCGGGAACCTTGGCCGCCAGGATGGTGTGCGACTGCTCGGTCAGGTGGATCGGCGTGAAGTTGGGGTTGATCAGCGCCCGCGCCGTCGCCGCAAACGTGCACATTACGAAAAGACAGGCCAGCCGCGGCCTCATACTCGTGATGGACATCTCTCACTCCAAACCAACTTGCGTGCACTTCTATGAACCCGCGTGCGGGGGTCCAGGTCACGCGCAACTCCGGACAAACTGCCGGCGGTAGGGCGGGGCTACTGCCCCGCCGAATGCTTCCGCCCCGCGAAATCCCTTCCGGCCGGCGGTAGGGCGGGGCTACTGCCCCGCCGAATGCTTCCGCCCCGCGAAATCCCTTCCGGCCGGCGGTAGGGCGGGGCTACTGCCCCGCGGAATTCTTTCCGGCGATCGGCTCGGCCAGGATCCTCTCCATGCACAAATCGTGCAGGGCCGCGCCCTTTTCGGCGTCGGCCGTCCATCCCAGCACGTGCGGCCCGTCGTCGGCCGGCTCGACCCGCAGCTCGGCCACCGTGCCGCGCGGTCCGACGGTGATGTACGCCCGCCCGGGGCGGGTCTGGATCACGCCGGCGAGGTCGCCGCCGGGCCTCCCGCCCAGCAGCCAGGCGAACGTGCGGAGGTCGGACACGTGGGGGATCGACTCCGGCCCGCACTCGCGCTTGTTCTTCCGCCACTCCTGAATGGCCAGCCAAATCACGTCGGTCGTCTCCAGCCCGCGCGTGCGGATCTTCTCGACGTCCTCGGCCGTCAGCCCGCCCAGCCCGGCCATGCCCTCCGGCAGCAGCACCCACTTCGCCTCCGAGCGGGCGACCGCGGCCACCGCCACCGGGTCGTATCGCAGGTTCCAGCCGATCCCCGGCGTCTGGCGGCCCGGGCCGAACTGGCCGCCATTGGTCACGATCGCCGCCAGGTTCTTGGCCGTTTCCGGAAACCGCGTCAGCGCCATGCCGGCGTTGGTCATGGAGCCGATGGTCAGCAGGTAGACCTCTCCCGGCCGCTCGGCCGCGAGCTTGGCGATCAGCTCATCGGCCATCAGCGGGGAGCCCGGCGGCAAGCCGGCCTCCGTCGGGGCGACCTCGTTCTGCGTCACCCCGTCCAGCGGCGGCACCGGCGGGTTGCCCTGCGGCATCGACCGCGTGTAGCCGGCCACCACCGGTATCTCGGGCCGCCCGTAGGCCGCCGTCACCCGCCGCGTGATGCGGCTGCGGGCGGCCGTGTCGCAGTCCACCGTCGTCACCGCCAGCACCTCGAACTCCGGGCTGTTCAGCGCGAACGCCACCACCAGGATGTCGTCGATGTCCTCGCCGATGTCGGTGTCGATGATGATGGGAATGGGCCCGCTCGGCCCGGCCGGCTTGTTCATCTGCATCTCCTTTTCATCTCCGCCGCAGCCATTGCGGCGATTCGTGCTTCGCTCGCAGCTCGCCCGCCAGGCGCCGCTCGCCCGCCGTCAACGTGCCGCTCTCCGCCTCGATCTTGCGTCCGCGGATGACCTCGATCACGGCCGCGGCCAGTTCGTCAAATTCGACCCGCCGGCCGAGCGCCTCGGAGAGCGCCCCGCTCCCTTGGGCCGGCACTGACCGGCCCAGGATCACGCTGCCGTGCTGGAGGATTGCCCGGCCGGTCCGCCGCTGGGCCGAGCCGGCGACCTTGGCCTCCCCGGCCAGCAGGTCCCACCGTCCCCGCCGGCGGAAACAGAAGAACTCGCCGCCTGCCTGCCATCCTTTGGGCAGGTCGCTCGCCTGTCCCGGCGCGCCGCCGTCGCGCATAGTCAACATGGCGCGCCCACCCGAGCCATTCAGGCCGGCCGCCGCCGCGGCAATGACCCCGTGCATCCAGGGATACAGTCGCGCGGGGTCTCTGTGTTCGCCCGTGGGCACGATCAGGCAGTAGGTCAGCTCGTCGGCGTGGATGATGGCCCCGCCGCCCGTCGGGCGGCGGACGATCGGCAGCCCCGCCAAGAAGCTGGCGGGCAAGTTGCCTGCCGCCTGGAAGTATCCCAGCGACAGCGTCGGCTCGGCCCAGCCGTACAACCGCAGTGTTGCGGTCGCCTCGCCATTCGCCAAGCGGAGGAGCGCCTCGTCGATGGCCATGTTCTCCGCCCCACCCCGCCGCCCGTCCAGTATGATCCGAAGCTTCTCGATCAACGGATTCTACCCTCTCGCGGCTCGCCAGGACAGCCCAGCCCGCCCGGGACTGTCAAGCGGGCGGGCGCGCCGCCCTGCAGTCGCCCGGTTGATCAGTTCCTCGGTTAATCAGTTGATCCCTGCCCGCCCGGCGCAAGCAGGGGCGCAGCAGACTAGATAACCGGGTACAATGCGGGGGTACTGAAAGGCATGCCGGGTTACATTCCAGAAGGGGAACGCCATGGACAAGCGGGACATCGAGGCGTGGGCGAACCGTGTTATCGACGCCGTTGAGAGGCACGAAACGTCTGAACACTCATTTGTCGAGTTGAAAGCTAAGTGGCCAGACGACCACAGAAAGGCCGCAGAGCGCATTGGCGGACAAGCAAACGCTGCTGGTGGCGAGCCCTTTCTGTGGCTCATTGGCGTCGATGAGAAAGGGCATGCCGTGACTGGCGCCCAGCCAACTGAGCTGAGCAACTGGTGGGCACAAGTCACGAAGTACTTCGATGACGGATTTGCACCCAAACTTGCGCTGCAGTTCGATGTCCCGAGGGGAGACAAGACCGTAATGGCCTTGTATTTCCTCAGCGATCGCGCACCGTACGTGATCATCCGCGACCGCGGTGCCCGTGGCGTGCCCTGGCGCGAGGCAACCGGCTTCCGCTGGGCACGCCGGCGCGATCTGCTTGACATATTATGGCCGGCCAATCCGGTTCCCCAGGTGGAACAGGTGAGTGGGCGAATAAAGCAAACAAATAAGGAGCCACCCAAGGTCAGCGTTCGTGTGCGCCTATACCTTTTCCTTCGTGGCGTGCGAGGCACAATCACTCTTCCCGAGCACAAATGCTCCGGGTCCGTCACCTTCGGGGGCCTCGAAGGCCCCTTGCGCGAGCTCCAGTTGCTCTACTACGCCGAGTCTGCGGCGGGGGGTGAGGTAAAGCTCAACGGCTCGGGCGTGGTTGACGTTACCGCAGAGGCCCGTCTCGAAGACCCACCCGATCCCCGGTCGAACGCGCAGGTCCGGCTCAACCTGGGCATACTGGGCAGGAGCGAAGGGCTCTCGCTTGTTCTGCCCTTCAAGCGCCCAAAGGACCACAGCTTCTGGTCCCTGGCGAAATAGTCGGCGTCGTAAGGTACGTCCAAGCACGCAGGCTGTGCGGCTAGTGAGTCGTCAAGTGGCGTCGTTACTTCTGTCCAGGTTATCCCGATCATCAACCTCCGGCAACAGTCTGCCCTCAATAGCGGCCTCGACCATTCTCTCGACCGCGTTGATGATCCAGTCTCCTCCGAGCACAAGCTTGCCTTGGTGGGACCCGTTCAGGATCACGCGTGGATCCTGCCAGTCGATCACCACGGGCTGTTCGGGCGACTCGTCCAGGCTAAGCTTGGAGCCCTCGTGAACTAGTGCCCCCCGTAAGTACTTGTACAGCACGTCCTCCAGCTTCAGCCCCCCTTTGCCGGGAACGTCGACAGTGAACTCGCTCGTGATCAGGGGATACGTGACCAAGTGCTTCCTCAGGTAGCGGCAGAAACGCTTAGCCACGTTGCCGCGTCCCGAGAGCTGTGGATGAGCCCGACGCGCCAGGGCGTCCACCGCACACAGGAGCATCAAAAGGCAACCCCTCTTGCTGCCAAGATGGTACAGCCATTTGGCGTCTGTCAGCATCCACCGTAGGTCTTCGTTCGCGGGCCTATCCGTCCCCATAGCCCCTAGTCTCCTCAGTCGGATTCCCTGGGCAATTTCGTTCGACCAGCCCGCGCCGGAACCAAAACAATCTCCGCCCGGGTGGCACCGGCTCTTGGCGAAGAGAACCTCCAATAGCCCCTCAGTCCACTGCCCGTCCCGCCTGCGGATCGTAGCCTGCCCGGCGGCGCCAGCAGCGCTCCGCGCGCTCCCAAACCACACCAGGTTCGGTGAGCCTCCGGAACTCCCGGAGCACGCCTCGACCAATGGCTAGGTTGCCATTCTCGTTGATGTACGTAAATTCCTTCCCCAAGTTGCGGTAGATGTAGTATACGGCAGTTTCTTGATAGAGTGTTCCGTGCCGTTCGAGTTCGCCCTTCATCCACACTGCAACGTCCGCAGCGCTGGGGCCGCTTCGAGCGCTACTACTCTTCTTCATCCTCTTCGACCTTGACGAGTGCTTCGGGCACGAACCACCCGCTACTTAATTTGCTGCCCGCAAACCATTGGCAGTGGTAGTCACCGTCGATCTCGTTGCGACTCCGGACTGTCACGTTGGGTCCACCAGACTTCAGCTGGACAACATCTCCCACTTCAAACTCTGGCATTGTGCACCCCTTCCCCCGGCCCCGTTTGGCCGGATGGTGGATTGTCGCCGCCCGGTATGCTCCCGTCAAGATGGGAAAGCATTTGCGCGCGCGGATGCGAACGCTCCGGCCGGGGGGAGGCGGGATTTGTGAGATTTTTTATCTCCCGCGGCCGGGGGGAGTTGGCCATTCCCGCACCAGTTTTGGGAAAGCGTTTGCGCGCGCATACGTGAACGCGCGAAGTAAGTACGGAGGGGGGCGCTGCGCGTATGCGCGCCGGCCGTGAGGCCGGCGATCGTAGCCGGGAGTCAGTAGAAAGGAGCCGGAAGACGTAGCCAGGAGCCAGTAGCCAGTAGGCAGGAGACGGGAGCGGCAGGAAACGGGAAAAGTCGGAAAAATGGGGAAAATGGACAACGCGAATGAGGCGAATCACAACAAATTCGCGCTAATGGAAGAGAAGAAACATCAAAGTGTTATTGGAACAAGACTTATGGATTTTCGACCCGTTCAGAACGGTTCAGAATGGTTCCCAACGGTGCTCAATGGTACTCAACGGTACTCAACGGTACTCAATGGTATCGAATGGTATCGAATGGTTGCGAATGGTACAGCTTGGTTTCGTCCCTTTGGGGAATATTGCCCGGACGCCCCGAGGAGGCAGCAGGCAGCAGCCAAGCCTACTCCGCCGAAGCAGACGCTTCGGCTGCGAAGGCTGGACGGGCAGCAGGCAACGGCAAAGGGACTAGGGACCAGGGAAAGGCAGAGGGACCAGGGACCAGGGACTTGGGACTAGGGAACGGCAACGGCAACGACAGAACACGGCACACGGCTGTCTGGGAAGAATAGGCAAGATGGGAAAGCACGCAGTCGAGCAAATCAAGGTTATCGGACGTTCAAATCCACAAGGCATTGCGGCCCAACGGTTTGTGGATTTGGGCCCCGTTGCGAATCGTTGCGAATCGTTGCGAATCGTTGCGAATCGTTGCGAATCGTTGCGAATCTTTGCGTTTCTTTGCGTTCCTACCCGCCCGGGCAACCGCGCCCGGCCAGGCCTACCCCGTGGCGGCAGGCAGGCAGGCAAGTCTTTGCGAACCTGCCCGCCCTGCGGGCCATTGCTCGATTGCTGGATTGCCGAATTGTTTGCTTCCCGCCCTGCGGGCTATTGTTCGATTGTGCGATTGGTCCATTCCGGCCGGCCACCGCCCGCCGGGTTGCTTCGTTCGCGTCGTTCGCGGCTCTCTTGGGATTTGCTGGATTGCCGAATTGTTTGCTTCCCGCCTTGCGGGCTATTGCTCGATTGTGCGATTGGTGGATTCCGCCCGGCGGGTTGCTTTGTTCGCGTCGTTCGCGGCTCTCTTGGGATTTGCCCGATTGTGGGATTGCCGAATTGTTTGCCTCCCGCCTTGCGGGCTATTGTTCGATTGTGGTATTGCGGAATTCCTGCCCGGCAGGCCCGGCGGCAGAGGAGGCAGTGACATGCGGATTTTGTACCTGGACATCGACACGCTTCGGGCGGACCACCTGGGCTGCTACGGCTATCACCGCGACACCTCGCCCAACATCGACCGCGTCGCGGCCGAGGGCGTCCGCTTCGAGAAGGTCTACGTCTCCGACGCCCCGTGCCTGCCCAGCCGGGCGAGCATGTTCACCGGGCAGTTCGGCATCCACACCGGCGTGGTCGGGCACGGCGGCTCGGCCGCGGACATCCGCCCCGTCGGCCGGGAGCGCCGCTTCCACACCTCCGACCAGCGCCCGGGCTTCATCGACTGCCTCCGCGGGCAGGGCCTCTACCCCGTCTCGGTCAGCCCGTTCGCCGAGCGGCACTCGGCCTGGTGGTTCTGCGCCGGCTGGCGCGAGATGTTCAACCCGGGCAAGCGCGGGCAGGAGCGGGCGGACGAGGTGGTGCCCTACGCGCTGGAATGGATCCGCCGCAACGCCAAGAAAGACAACTGGATGCTGCACGTGAACCTGTGGGACCCGCACGCGCCGTATCGCACGCCGGAGGCCTTCGGCAACCCCTTCGCCGCCGACCCGCCGCCGAGCTGGTACACCGAGGAGGTGCGGCGGCGGCATTGGAACAGCTTCGGCCCGCGCTCGGCGCAGGAGCCGACGGGGCGCTACGGCGGGCGGCCGATGAGCGAGCAGTTTCCGCGCATGCCCGACCAGATCGCCAGCGTGGACGACTACCGGCGGTGGATCGACGGCTACGACTGCGGCATCCGCTACGCCGATCAGCATTGCGGGCAGGTGCTGGACGCCCTGGCCGAGGCGGGCGTGCTGGACGAGACGCTGGTGATGGTGACTTCCGACCACGGCGAGAACCAGGGCGAGCTGGGTGTGTACGGCGACCACCACACGGCCGACCACATCACCTCGCGCGTGCCGATGATTCTGCGCGTGCCGGGGGCGGCCGGCGGGCGCGTGGACGACGGACTGCACTACCAGACGGACGTGGCGGCCACGCTGGTGGAGCTGCTGGGCGGGCAGGTGCCGGCTCACTGGGACGGGCGGAGCTTCGCGGAGGCCTTCGGCGCCGCCCAAAGCCGCGGGCGGGAGTTCGTTGTCTTCAGCCAGAACTGCTGGGCGTGCCAGCGGGCGGTGCGGTGGGGCGACTGGGTGTTGATCCGCAGCTACCACACGGGGCTGAAGGACTATCCCGCGCGGATGCTGTTCAACGTGGCCGACGACCCGCACGAGCTGGACGACCTCACCCGGCGGCGGGGCGAGCTGGCCGACCGCGGACAGGCGCTGATCGAGCAGTGGACCGGCGAGATGATGGCGACCAGCGAGTCGCGCGTCGATCCGATGTGGACGGTGATGGCCGAGGGCGGGCCGTATCACTGCCGCGAGATCGGGCAGGCATACGTGGAGCACCTCCGCCGCACCGGGCGGGGCGGGCACGCCGACTTCCTGGAGGCCCACCCGACCGGCCTGGCCGAGTGAATCGGCGAAAGGAGCACGATCGAAAAAGGGGAAAGACTCAGGCGGCGCGGAAGCCGCCGGTAAGTCAGCGCTCCGCGGCGAAGAAGTCGGCGACGAGCTGGCGATATTCGGCCGGGACGTCGCGCCGGCTGATCGCTTCGGCGGCGCGGCGGCGGGCGGCGGCCCAGGCCTGCTCGAAAGGCACCTGCCCGGCGGCCGCGATGACGGGCTGCTCGCCGGTGTCGCTGCCCGGCGCGGTGTCGGTTGCGGGCGGCCGGGCGAAGGCGGCGTAGTCGGGGTTGTAGACGGTGGCGTATCCGGGCACCGCCGGCCGGGACGACGGCTCAGACGGCGCGGCGGCTTGCGAGCCGTCCGAGGCGGCGTACTCGACCTGGCTGCCCATGTCCTCGGCGATCTCGGCGGCGAGCTGGTCGAGGGCGTCGGTCAGTTCGGCCAGGCGCCGCGCGGCCGCGGGTGCGAGCCGGCCGCTGTCGACCGCCTGACGGAGCGCGCGCGTGAGCTGGGCGAGCTCGACCACCTGCCCGGACCACTGTTTGGCGTCGGTCGGGCGAGCTGAGCGGAGCCGCCGGGCCAGCTCGCGCAGGCGGGCGACGGTCGGGGCGATCTCGGCGGCGTCGGCGACGCCCTCCCGCTCCAGCGCGGCAAGCTGCTCCTGGAGCGAGGCGCCGGCGCGGGAGCCGACCCGCTGCCAGCGCTGCTCGAGCGCGGCCTCCGGCCGGCGGAGCGGCTGCCACGGCAGCATGAGCGCGGCCGCGACGACCGAAAGGCCGAGGGCCGCGACCGTCGTGGAGGTCCGCTGCCAGAAGGATACGCCGCGCAGGTCACGCGGGCCCGCGGCGGCTTCGGCCTGGCTGCGAACCGCCCGGGAGAAGGCCGAGTCGTCGCCGGCCTCGGACAGCTCCCAGGCCGTGCTGAGCCGCTCGCGCAGGCGGGCGGTCTGGTCGACGCTGGCGGCGACCGCCCGCAGGGACGGCCTCCGCAGCAGCGTCAGCGCGGCGGCGACCGCGGCCGAGGCGGGAATGAGAAGGATGATCGCGTTCTTCGGCAGGCGGGCATACGCGCCGGTCAGGGTGCAGGCGACGGCGGCCGCGCCGATTCCGGCCGGCAGGGCCGCGCCGTACCATCGCAGCAGGAGCTCGGCGGCAAGCCGGCTTCGCAGCCGCCGGGACGCCGCGGCGGACAGCCCGCCCAGCAGCGGCACCGCGCACACGGCGGTTGCGGTGAGGGCGTACCGCCCGGCGAGCACCCAGCCGGCCATGACGAAGACGCAGACGAGGGCGGCGACGGTGGCGCCGAAGGCGGCCGCCTCGGCGGTTCGCAGCGCGACAATTCGCCGCCGCAGACGGCTCAGGATGGTCAAAACCTGATCAGCCACGGACAAATCCCGTCCAGGAGAAATCGCCGGCAGCGGCCGCCAGTGTCCCGCCGGCGGCGGGCAATGTCGCCGGCTGCCGGGCACGCCTGCCCGCGCCGGCCTGAGGAACGAGGATGTGCAATTCCCGGGCCACTGGCCGCGAGGTCATGGCTTGGGCGGCTCGATGATGTTCTTGGGCACAGAGATCAGCCTGCGGGTGTCGGCGTCTTCCCACTCCGCCTTGGCGGCGGCCGGGGGGAGCTTCAGCGCGGACGCGGCGATCTGGTCCTTGCGCACGGTGTCAAAGACCACCGTCACCGTGGACTTCTTTTCCTTGTGCTCGCGCTCGCCGACGAGGATGCGCATCAAGCCGTCGTCGGTGCCGATTCCGACCTTGACCGTCCTGGTGCCGGTGAGCAGGTGATGCGTCGGCCTGACGACCGGGGTCAGCTCGAACCATTTCAGCGTGCCGAGCTTCTTGGCGTATTGGGACTGGAAGTCGATGGGGGCGAACCGCACGGTGGTGGTGAGGTTCTTGTAGCCGTTGGCGGCATCGCAGATCACCGCCGCCAGCTCCAATGCGTGGTAGTAGTTGGCGGAGGTGAGCAGGCGCCGCCTGCCCTTTCCTTTCCCGCCGGCTTCCTCTCGCAGGGTGTACACGAACTTTCCGTCGGTGACGCGGACCTCCGAGAAGGGCGGGGGGAACGTCAGCTTCGCGGCCGGCGGCTGGGCCCAGATTTCGAAGTCGATCCGCCGCAGTTCCGGGGGCAGTTGGCCTTCCTCTCCGCCGGTGATGATGGCGGCGCCCTTGATGTACGCGCCCTTGAGCTTGCCGGCTTTGGCGGCGAGCTTGGTGAATTCGGGCGGCTGAGAGATTTGGATCGACGGTCCGGGGATTGCGGCAGCCGGGCGCGTGGTGGGGCTCTCGGCGGGCGCGCCCGGACGGGTTGTCTGCGAGCCGGCCGGGGCGACCAGCACGACGCCGACGGCAACCAGCATGACGACCATAAACCGACAGGGGCATGTCATCACGAGCAGCTTCCTTTCTCCCTCAGTATTGTTTTCGTTGGCGGGCCGGGGGAATGTTGAGCAAATTTCTATACTTCGCCACCGTCCGCCGGGCGATCTTGATGCCTTCGGAGGCCAGCGCCTGGGCGATCTGGTCGTCCGAGAGCGGGCGCGACTTGTCCTCGCGGTCGATGATCTCTTTGAGCTTGGCCTTCACCGCGTCCCAGGCGACGTCCTCTCCGCTGGCCGTGGTCGTCCCGCCGGAGAAGAACATCCTCAGGGGGAAGATCCCGCGCGGCGTCTGGACGTACTTTCCGGCGACGGCGCGGCTGACGGTGGCAACGTGCACGCCCACCTTCGAGGCCACCTCCGTCATGGGCAGCGGCCGCAGCGCCCCGGGGCCCCGCTCCAGGAAGTCTCTCTGGGCGTCGAAAACCTCTTCGACCACCCGCCGCACCGTCTGTCGGCGCTGCTGGATCGCGCCGATCAGCCACTGGGCCGAGCGCAGGTTGCGGCGAACGAACTCCTTGACGCTGGTCTCGGTCTGCCGCGACCGGGCCATCTTCAGGTAGGTTCGGGAGATCTTCAGCGCCGGGGCGTCGCCGTCGATCATGCTCACGAGCAGCTCGCCGTCATCGTCCAGCTCGATGCTCGCGTCCGGGACGATGTAGGGGACGCTGCGGTGCCCGATGAGCCTTCCGGGGCGCGGGTCCAGCCGCGCCAGGGAGGCCAGGGCCGCCTTGACCTCCTCCACCGACCGCCCCGTCCGCTTGGCGATCTGGGGGATGTGGTTCAGCTCGATCTCGCGGGGGAAATCGCTGACGAGCTGCCGGGCCAGGGCGAGGTCCGGCAGGGACAGGCCGTTCTCGCCTTCGGCCGTGGCCTCGCCGGCGCCGATCTCCGCGTCGAGCTGGATCAGCAGGCACTCGCGCAGGTCGCGCGCGCCCACGCCGGGCGGGTCGAGCTTCTGGACCTGCGGCAGGGCGGCCTGGAGCGAGTCGAGGGGGATGGGCGACTCGTCCTCGCCGGCGAGCTCTTCCAGGGCGGCCCGAAGGTAGCCATCCTCGTTAATGTGGAAGATGATCGCCTCGCCGGCGGCTCTGATCTCATCCGGGACCTCGACGAAGGCCCACTGCTGCATGAGATATTCCATCAGGCTCTGCTCCGGCGCCGGCGTGTTGGCCAGTGCGTCCAGCTTGCTGTCGCGCTCGCCGGTGGCCCGCGCCGGCCGGGAGGGCCGATCAGTCCAGTCCAGGTCCTCGGCGTACTCGTCGCCGTAGTCGGTCAGCCTCTCGAAGTCGTCCTTGTGGCTGCGCTCGTCCTTTACGATGAGGTCCTTTTCGCCCCGATCGACCGTCTCGGTCGCCTCCTCGGCGGGAGGGTCGTCCTCGGTCGGGGCCTCGCGCATCTCCAGGCAGGGGTTGGAGGACAGTTCCTCCTCGATGCGTTCCTGCAGCGCCAACATCGGTAGCTGTAGGATCTCCATCGCCTGGATGATCCGAGGCGAGAGCTTCATCCGCTGTTCCAAGCGGAGCTGATGTGATACGTCCAGCCTCATGGCACCTACATTCTACTCATGTTCATCGGCCGCTGAATAGGACCGCGTTCGTAGTCCCGGCGCAAAAGTACGATACGAAACGCGAGCGTGCCCGGGCGGTCGATCCGGCCCGTGGCCGCGACCGCTCAGTCCGCCTCGGCGGCGGCCTTTTTCTTCCGCTGCTCGACCCTGGCCCGGTTCAGCTCCAGGAGGGCGGCCCGGCCGGCCTCTTTGAGAGGGTCGCGGCGGCGCCTTCTACCTCTGGGCGGAGCAGGCACCTTGCGATCGGCATAGAACTTCGCCACGGCCATGGCCTCGTCGATGTGCACCCGGCACTTGCCCAGGTTGCGCACGGCCGTGGTGAAGTTCCGGCGGAACATCCGCCGTCGGTCGGAATGGGCCAGCTCGCCGATCAGAACGATCTCGTCGTCGCCGTTGAGCGGGCGGCACCGGCCGGCCAGGGATTGGCCCAGCGGGCCGATCTCGAAATCCTCCTCCACCTGCATCAGGGCCGCCAGGCTGCACGCCTGCACGCCGCGCATCCCCCGAAGCTGCTCCATCAGCAGCACGCGCAGCGTCACCGGCTGGGAGGCGTAGACCCATTTGCGGGCCTTGGCCTGCGCCGGGTCGATCCGGTAGTCCTGGGCGGTGCCGCGCTCGTTGAAGTATCGCAGGACGTGCGGCTTGGTGCGGTAGACGCTGAGGTCGACGGCGAACTTCATCACCGCCGAGACCGCGTCGGCGCGCTGGGTTTGAACGAGCATCGCCGCCAGGTCCATCGTGTTCAGGCCCGGCGCCTGCCGCAGCTTCCGGATGTGCGTCGGGATGTTGTCCGTGCCGATCCGGCTGAAGTCGAGGTATCCCAGCACGGTTTCGGCGGCGAGGTTGAGCGGGTCGGCCACGCCGCGATAGCCCACGCGGACCGCGGCCGTGGTGGACCAGAACGCCGTGCCCGTGCGGCAGTGAAACAGGATCGCCCAGGCGTTGACCCGGCTGCCGCGGGAGTAGATGGGCTTTCCGTCGGCCTGCCGCCGCCCGCCCACGTAGGGGATGGGCTCGTGGTGCAGCCCCACCAGCAGGGCGAATTCGTAGTCTTCGGGAAAGCCCGCCTGCGGCCAGGGCTTCGCCGGCTCGGCCGTCGCATCGACCTCTCCGGCGCCGGCTTCGACGGGCAGGTCCGGCAGCACCACCTTCTTCAGCCCGGCCTTGTTGAGCGGCTGGACGAGGCACCGCAGCAGCTCCGGCTTGACCCCGGCCGGCCAATAACTCTTGGGCGTCTCGCCGCCGCCGTAGGGGCTGCGGGCGATGACGGCCACCGGCTCTTTGGACTTCTCGAAGAGCTGCCAGGCCTCGGCGGCCTCCTTGCCTCGCCGGGCGGCCTGCTCGATTGGGGAGACGTGAAGGTCGGCATTGGCGTCGAACTTGTACAGGACTGAAATGCGCCCCTTGTCGTCCGTGCGTTCCTGGCGAAGGGCCTGGACCCGGCTCAACGGATCGGCCCCGCGGGCCGACGCGGCCCCGAGGATGAGCGTCGCGAACAGTCCAACCCGTGCCTTCACGGCGTACCTCCGCCTCCAGCGCCTGCTTCCCTACTGTAAACCCGAACGGGCCCCGCTGGTTGTGCCGCGCCGCATTCTCGCCGGCCGGGGCCTCGCGTCTCACTACGCCTTCCGGCGCTGGCTGATCGCCTCGGTGAGGATGGACTTGCTGGCGTACTCGATCTGTCCGCCCGCCGGCAGCCCCCTCGCCAGACGCGTGATGGTCACACCTGTCCCTTTCAGCGCCTCCGCCAGGTGAAGCGCCGTGGCGTCCCCGGCGACGTCCGGATTCGTCGCCAGAATGATCTCCTCAACCCCGCCGGAGCGAACCCTTGCCACCAGCGCGTCCATGGTCAGGTCGCTGGGGTCGATGCCTTCCAGCGGGGCCACGTGGCCCATCAGCACGTGATACACGCCGTGGTAAACGCCCGTGGACTCCAGCGCCAGCAGGTCCTTGGGCTGTTCCACCACGCAGATGGTGGACTTGTCCCGCCGGGGGTCGGCACAGATCGGGCAGGTCTCGCTGTCCGTGAGGTTGAAGCAGACCTTGCAGGCGCGGATCTTCGTCTTAACGTCCCGGATGGCCTCGGACAGGGCGAATGCCTCGCCCTCAGAGGCCTTCAGGATGTAGAAGGCGATCCGCTCGGCCGATCGCGGCCCGATGCCGGGCAGCTTGCCCAGCTCCGCGATCAGACGCTCGATTGTCTGTGAGTATCCCGTCATCCAAGCAACCCGTCCAATCCGGGGATGTCCACGCCGCCGGTCATCTCCTTGATGGCCTCGGCGGTGGCGTCGGCGGCCTTTGCCTGGGCCGCGGCGATGGCCGCCTTGATCACGTCGGCCAGCATCTCCGCGTCGCCTTCGGCCAGCAGGCTCTCGTCGATCTTGATACCCACCACGCCCATGCTGCCATTAACGGTGGCGCGGACCGCGCCCCCGCCGGCCTCCGCCGAATACTCCGTCGCCGCCAGTTTCGCCTTCATCTCCGGCAGCTTCGTCTTCATCTGGCCGGCCAGCTTCAACATCTTGCCGATATCGCTGAACATCCGCGCTTCCCTCTCCAAAGTCAAAACCCATGCACCCGAAACATACTCCGCCCCGGCGGCGTTCGCGCCCGGTGTCTACTGCTTTGTTTCCTCGGCCCGGTCGGGCGGCGGGGCCTGCGGGCGGATATTTGTCACCGAGCCGTCGAAGAAGTCCAGCACGGCCTTGACGGCGGGGTCCTGATTCAGTGCCGTCCGCTCGGCCGTCGACAGCGCCGTGTTCATCGGCTGCGGCGTCGATCGGGCGGGTGAGTCCACCGGCACGTATTCGCAGCGGACTTCCCGCCCGAAAAGCTTTCCCAGCGCCGAGGTGATCTGCTCGTTCATGCGATCCACGCAGCGGCGGCGAATCGTCTCGTGGGCCCGGTCATAGCCCAATCGCAGCATGTCTCCCTCGACCGCGAGCACCTGGGCCGGGGCGAGCAGGCCGGAGGGCTGTCCGGCCCGGTTGCGCGCCAGCGCCGCCACGACCTCGCTCCAGTGCTGCCGGAGGTAGCCTTGCTCCCATTGGGGGTTTTCCAGAGGTGCCTCGGCCGGCGTGGGGATGTACTCAGCCTCGTGAGCGGCGGGCGCTACCGCCTTTTTTTTTTCGCCGGTCCTGAGCGGCGCCCTGCCGGCAGGGGGCCTCGCCGCCGGGGCGGACCGGGCGGCCGGTACCGGAGACGAGCCGAGCTGCTCCAGCCGCTCGATGAGGCTGGCCGCGTCGACGAACTTTTCCGCCGCCGCCAGCCGGACCAGCGCCGCCTCGACCAATCCCCGGCCGGAGGTGAGCCCGCGGAGGCTCCGGGCGGTGTTCTGGCAGATGGTGACGGCCTGCACCAGCGCCGGCAGCGTGAGCTTTTTGGCCAGGTCCGCTGCCGCCTTCTTCTGCGATTCGGGCAGCTCGATCAGCTCGCTGTCGGGCCCGCAGGCGGCCGCCAGCATCATGTACCGGAACATCTCGCCGACGGCCGTGATGGCCGATTCGAGCGAGATGCCGCCGGCGAGCAGCGCGTCCAGCTCTTCCAGGGCCGCGGCCGGGTTGCCGTCGGCGACGGCCGAGACGATCGAGGTGGTGCGCTCGTCCGGGGGCGTGCCCAGGACGGCGACGACGTCGGCCTCCCGGACCTTTCCCTCCCCGGCCGCCAGCAGTTGATCCAGCACGCTCAGCCCGTCGCGCATGGACCCGGCCGCGGCGCGGGCGATGCGGAAGATCGCCCCGCTTTCGACCTTGACCTTCTCGGAGTTGCAGATCTTCTCCAGGTGGGCGGCGATCAGGGCGGTGGGGATGTTGCGGAAATCGAACCGCTGGCAGCGGGAGAGGATCGTCGCCGGCAGCTTCTCCGGCTCGGTGGTGGAGAAGATGAAGTACACGTGCGCGGGCGGCTCCTCCAGCGTCTTCAGCAGGGCGTTGAAGGCCTCCCGCGTGAGCATGTGCACCTCGTCGATGTAGTAGATCTTGTAGCGGCAGCGGGCCGGGCGGTAGATGGCGTTGGAGCGGAGGTCGCGAATCTCCTCGATCCCCCGGTTGGAGGCGCCGTCGATCTCGATGACGTCCATGTCATCGCCGCGGGCGATCGCCAGGCAGGCGTCGCAGCGGTTGCAGGGGTCGGGGGTCGGCTGCTCGACCGACAGGCAGTTCAGGGCCTTGGCCAAGATGCGGGCCATGGTGGTCTTGCCCACGCCGCGCGTGCCGGTGAACAGGAACGCGTGCGCCACCCGCCCCCCGGTGATGGCGTTCTTGAGCGTGGTGGTGATGTGCTCCTGCCCGACCACCTCGTCGAAGGTGGCGCTGCGGTACTTTCTGGCCAGCACGAGATAGTCGGCCATGAATCTCTGCCCTTCTCCGTTTCCTGCCGGATATCGCCCAGTCGGCGGCCGGCGGTCGCTCCGGGCGCCGTCATTGTCAAAAAATGCCGTGCACTCCGCTTCGATGCGCTCCAACGGGTCCCAACCGACGGACTAGCTCCAGCCAGGCAGCCCTCCGGCACATGCCGAATGCACGCTTATGGCTGCTCCCTTCCGGGTCTGACCAGGTTCACGGCCCGGCATTGCAGAGGACCCAGCCTTCATCGCCGATCCGCCGGCCGGGGTGGTCCACCAGAGTGAACACCTCGGCGGAGCGTTCAGCCCCGCTATAGCGGATTGCGGGTCATCCCGATTTCTCGGGAATCAGGGCTCCGCTACCGCCCCGCCTAGCACGGCAAAGACATGATAGACCATGCCGGCGGGCAGAGCAAGGGCGTAGGGCAAGCGAACTGCCGGTGGATCGGTTGATCGGTGAATCGGTTCATCAGTTGATCGGTTGATCCCTGCCTGCCGCCGCTTGGGCAGGGGTCGACCGCCCGCAGCGCGGAGAAAATACGGCGGTGCCGGGCAGCCTAGCCATTGACGCGCCCGTTCCCTGCGGGGAGAATGCCAGCACCGGCCAAGTGGGGCCGGGGGAAGGGGTCCAGCATGAGTGCTGGCCTTCGCAGATTTCTTTGCGTGGGGCTGTTCATCCTGGTGTTGACGCTGGGCTGCGGCAAGTCTGAGAAATCGGGCAGGGCCACGCCGACTGCGGATGCCGCTGGCAGCAAGCCATATGTGCCCAGCATCCTCCGGGACCCGTTCCACGTCTCGTCATGCCGATGGGCGCGGAAGATCAGCACCGAGAATCTTGTGGGCTACGACAACAGGGACCAAGCCATTGCCGACGGCCATCGGGCATGTAAGGTGTGCAAGCCATAGGGTGACCCATGAAAATCAAACGATGGTTCTTTGGCGCTGCCGGCCTGCTGAGTGGAGGGACAGCAATTACCATAGGTTGCCTCATTCAATTGGCCGGCATCGGCTTGCATATCTGGGCCGTTGCCATCATAGCGATCCACTATGAAAGCGTCTTCCTTGCGGTCGCTGCGATGCTTCTGCCGGTGATCGCAAGCATCTGGGCATGCGTCCTATTCATCTCCCACGGGAACTGGCTCTATCCCGGTGTGTGCATTGGCTATATAGGCGCGATCTTGGTGGGGCTTCTCTTCTTCGGGTTGTGCGGACTCGCCATGAAGAAGTCTGCGGAGGATGCGGAGGACGAACCGGTCGATTCCGGAGGGACCTTGACCCTGTTGGAGGAGGAATGAACCCGCCTTCAGGAATGCGGGAACTGGAAGGTACGGCATGGGAGACCGCTATGTTCGTTGAGGCCTGGGGCCACTGGTCCTTGCTCGGGGGTGTCATTCGCATTCTCATCGGCTCCTTTGAGTTGAGCAGCATTGTTGAGCGCCGTGACCAGAAACGGCGCTGTGTACCAAGAGGATAGCATGGCGCGTGACCGGCCCGCCGTTGACAACTCCGAGCGGGCAGGAGATCAGGTTCATGCTCTTTCTGATACTCGGAGCGGTCCTTATCTTGGTTGGGAGCTTTCTTTTTGGCTACTACCTGATGTGGGAGAACTTCCGCCAGCGGGACATGCCCTTCATATTGAGGCCGATAGGAGCTTACGGCCCGCATCGTGTTTCCGCCATCTTGGGCGGCTCTCTCTGCGTCGGAGGGATTGCGCTGTTGTTCTGCTTCAAATGGTACGCCGGCCTGATGGGAGTCGTTGTGGGGTATCTCGCAGTGCAGGCCGTCCACATTGCTTGGCTTAGTTACGTGGAGCGCATCAACTCCCCTTCGCGCAGAAAGGGCCTGCGGGAGAGCAGAGCAGAAATCGCACTACCCGCGGAGGTGCGTGACAACTTCGCCCGGATGCTTGTCACGGAAGCATTCGCCATTGCTGGAAGATGCCACCAATACGTCAGGTCTGAAAAAGCCGGAGACCGTGCGGTGCTGTATGCCCTTGCGCTGAGGTGCTATCTCGCCCTGACGTTCGACTATCTGGACTCCTTTGGCCTTTCGGCCATCAAACAGGCAGCGATAGAGGAAATACCGCAGGTCATGAGACCCCTGATGAAGTGTCGGCTCTTCATAACGAAATCGTTTCGCATACGGCAGTTCATCAAGAAGACCCAGGAACTTCAGGTCGTCTTCCCGTTCCCCGAAGACCGCGAAGCCTGTGCGACGATGGTTCGGCATTACCTTGAAAGCTACGGCTGGACCAAGTATCGAGAAGCGTCGACGTTCTTCACAGGTGAGCTCTTTGATGCAGAGTTGGTTGATGAGCTACTGGACCATGTTGCCAGGACGCATTCGCTGCTGGAGGAACTTGTTAACCAATTCGGTGCGTCCACTGCTCGCGGAGAGGAGAAGCAACAGATGAGGAACCGCATAAGCTAGTGGGTCTACCTGTGGTAGGCGCGGGCTCCGGAAAAATCCGGGTGATTTTGCGGGGGACGGGGCAAGCGCGCGACGAGCTGCCTCACCGACCAAGTTGGGGTTGCCTCGGCTAACCTGCCGTGAGATGGAATCTTACGCGGCAGGCGATACCTTTATTTACCTCCTGTAGGCCCCTGCCTGGCACAGAAGCAACATGATAGACCATGCCGGCAGGCAGAGCAAGCCCTACGCTTGGCCATTGACGCGACTGCTCCCGGAGGGCAGAATGCCAGCACCGGCCAACTGGGGCCGGGGGAAGGGGTCTGGCATGACTGCCGGCGTGATCGCATTGATGGGAGCCGCAAGCGGCTGGAGCGATTTCAAACGCAGACTAGAGCTGTCATTGCCGAAGTACCCACTCGTGCGCTTGTTGGGACAGGCAGAGCTGGCCGGCTAACGGTGGATTGTGGTCTACACCATTAAAATGCATCCGCAGGCACGGGCCGAGTTAGCGGCGCTCCAGCGGAGGTTCCAGCGGCAGGTCGACCGCAAGATCATCAGCCTGGCCACCAACCCCCGCCCACGGAAAGCAACGCGGCTGACGGGAACGAAGCTGAAGGGGCTATGGAAACTTCGGAGTGGCGATTACAGGATTATCTATCAGATTCGGGAAACCGCTATCGTTGTGCTCGTCCTTAAGATCGGCGACCGGAAAGATGTGTACAAGAGCCTACAGCAGCTTATCAGTCGAGCCCGAGCTCCGCTCGAATCTGGTCATAAGGAATAGGCTTTTGCCCATTGGAAAGGCGACGGTAGGCGTCGGCCAGATCAATCTTGTCCTCAAGCAATTCAAGAAGCTTGGCATCTTCGGCCGGGACGAGCGCCACTACGTCTTTGCCCTGCCGGCGCAAGACAATCCGTTCTCCGTGATGAGCAACGCGGTCAACTGAGTCGGACCAGTTGTTTCTGGCGTCGGTTACATTCATGGTGGCCATCGCGACACCTCTTACGTGTACAGAATGTACGTTCCGTGCATTCTGTACATATTATCGGTTCCGCTAACCATCGTGTCAACTGGATTCCCAAGAAATCATCGCAAAACAGCCGATTGCCTTAGCCGTAGGGCAGGCGGGTTCTCACGCACAGGGTGAGGTTCTGCGTGCGGGCCATCGGTGAAGGGCCGGCAGCCCTACGCGTCATTTGGTGCGGCGGCGGGAATAGCAGATGCGCCAGGTGATTTCCCCGCGGACGGCGGCCGAGAGCGTCAGCCGGCCGTCGCGGAAGTGCTTTCGCGCACCCGGCGGGCCGTCGACGGAAACGGGCTTGCGCGGCCAGAGGATCGTCCAGGACAGCCGCCCGGCGCTCCCGGCCGCGGCGCGGATCGTCAGCACGCGGCGCTTCGCGTCCCAGGTGGTCCCGCCGAAGGTCGCGCCGGCCGGGCAGAGGACTTTGGGGGCGTCGGCGACCAGGGCGGTGGCGATGACCTGCCCGGAAAGCTCCTTGACCCTGCCCAGGGCCTTCCGGCTGGGCCAGTCCAGCACCAGCATCCGCAGGAACAGGTGCGGATCGAGCATGTAGAAGTGATAGCCGCCGGCGTTGTGTTCGATGTTGCCCGGCGGCCGACCGCGGAAGTATACCTTCGCCGGCCGGGTGTCCCAGCCGGGCAGCTCCTTGTCGAGCACCTCGGCCTCGTACTTCCGGAGCTTGGCCACCGGCCCGTAGTCCCGCAGGAACAGCATGTGCTCCGGCGTCAGCGGGCTGAGGGTGTAGGGGTTGCGCACGGCCGAGGTGATCTTCGACGGCGCGCCGTCCCTCTCGCGGAGCCCGCCGAAGCCGAGGGTCATGCCTTCCCTGCCGCGCCCCCACAGCCGGAGCGGGACGCGGCCGGTTTCGTACAACTCCGTGAGGGCGTGCTCGGCCGCGAGGAAGACCATGTAGCGAGAGGCGATGTAGGCGGCCTTGTCGCGCTGGCGGCGGAAGCCGAACCGCCCGGCCAGCCGGGCAAGGCCGATCATGCCCTGTATGCCGTGGCGGCAGCAGTCGATGTTGAGCACCTCGCCGCGCATGTCCGTCCAGGGGACCATCGTCGCCCAGTCCTGGAAGATCTCGAAATACGCGGCGATCCGGCCGACGAGCTTCCACTTCCGCCGGACGGCGGCGGCGTCGATCGCCCCGAAGTAAACCCCGGCGAACAGGCCGGCCAGGTTCATCCCGCTGTACCAGTCCATGTCGTAGCTGATGTTGCCGCACCAGTCGAAGATCTTCGGGTCGCGCGCGAACCGCCGGCCGGTCACGGGCTCGCGGTAGTAGATGTAGGAGCGCTCGTCGAAGAGTTTCGCGAAGTCGCGGACGATCGCCGCCCGCGCGGCGGGGCGCTGGTCCTCCGGCAGCGACCACGCCGCCCACGCCAGCACGCGGAGGTTGTGGAGGATGTCCAGCAGGCTGCTGGGGTCGTACGTGCCGTCGCCGCCGTAGGTGTACTTGGGATCGTCGAAGTAGCTCCGCAGCCGTCGGGTCAGTCCCGCCGCCCGGCGGTCGTTGACGACGCGGACCGGCGAGAGCACGCGGTCGAGGTAGGGGCACAGCGGCATCGTGTATCGCAGCTCGCCGCCTGTGACCAGGCGGTACGGCCCGTAATGGGTGGCAAGCTCGCCGCAGGCGCGGGGGCCGCGCAGTAGCTTCGTTTGAATTCTCACCGGATACCGCGTGCTGCCGGCCGCCGCCAGGAACGGCGGGACGGGGCACACGCCCGGCCGCTTGCGGTCCAGCCGCCGGCCGACGTTGCGGACCTCGATGGTGCCGGCCGGCTCATCGATGCGGAAGTGCTCGTCGATCTCGTCCGGCAGCCGGGGCAGCACCTCCGCCCAGAAATCGCACCGGGCCCGCAGCCCGCCCAGGCCCTTGCCGCCGCGGAAGCGGGCCAGCTCCTCGCGGTCGGCCTCGGCCGCCCCGTACAGGGGCATCATGCTGATCCGCTGGAACGGCCGGCTGAAGTAGAAATCCATGTACTCGTACGTGGTCACCTGGACGTGCCGCGGGCGGGGGCCGTGGAAGACCCACAGCACCGGAACGCTCCGCGGATTGTTCGGGTCGAAGGTCATAAGCCACGGCGAGGTCCACCGCAGCTTCGTCCCGGGCGGGGCTTGGCCGGGGCCCGCCCTGCCGGCGCGGAAGCGCTCGGCCGCGTCGGCATCGAAGACCGCCCGCAGCGGATAGCCCCTTGAGTAGTGGGCGATCGTGACGCCGCTTTCCGTGGGGAAGGCCGACCACTGCGGCGACTGCTGCACCTGCCAGCGCCAGCGGAAGGCGGCGTCGGTGCGGCTGGCGAAGGTGACGGCCGGCGAGACGGCGCTCATCAGCACTTGCAGGTTCACCGCGGCCGAGGGCGGCTGGGCGGGCGCGCGGTACCGCCCCACACGCAGCGTCCATGATCGGGTCTTCTCCTCCACGGTGTATCGGGGCGGGAGCTGGAGCCCGCCGATCACCAGCCGGTCCGCGCCGATGAGCATGAACGACGGCCCGGCGGTCTGGTAAGTGAGGTAGCCGTTCTCGGCCGGCTCGAAGCCGGCGGCGTGGGCGCCGAGGCGGCCGGCGGCGCCGAAGGACACGCCTTTGCGCCACGTTTGCTTGCCGGATGTTGACCGTGCCATGACGAAACTTCCTCCAACACAGGCGGCAAAACTCAGAACAGCATACAGACCCCCCGGCCAAGGGGAAGGGGCAAGCTGGCCAATGTCCGCGGAATTGGCGCTTGCAAAAACTCTCCCGCACGCTACCAGATAGCGGCACCGGACCGGCGTCGGCCGCCCGGGCGTGAAGGATTCAGCGTTTCCGGCGCCGGCCGGAGATCGTCGGAGGCCGACTATGACGGGCCATTTGCAGTTCCCTCCGCGGGGTCCGCTGTATGCGGACCTTCGCGGCAAGGTGGGGATCGTCACCGGCGGCGGCCGGGGGATCGGCAAGTTCATCGCCGCCCGGCTGGCGCGGGAAGGGGTGAAGGTCGCCATCGCCGGCAGGACGGTCGAGGACCTCCAGGCGACCGCCGAGCAGATGCGCGCGGCCGGGGGCGACTGCCACGCTGTTCAGACGGACATTTCGGACGCCCGGCAGGTGGACGCACTCTTCGCGGCCGCGGCCGAGCGCTTCGGCCCGCCGGAGATCCTCGTCAACAACGCCGCCCGGATGGCGGGAACCCCCGGCACGCTGGAGCTGACCGACGAGCAGTGGCGGCAGTTCGTCGACACCAATGTCAACGGGGCGATGTACTGCACCATGCGGGCGGCCAAGGCGATGGCCGGCCGCGGCGGGGCCATCGTCAACATCTCCACCATCGGCGCCCTCCGCAGCCACTACCGCATGCTCGCCTACGACATCACCAAGGCCAGCATGGACGCCATCACCCGCAGCGTCGGCATCGACCTCATCCGCCAGGGCGTCCGCGTCAACGCCGTCGCCCCCGGAGCGACTCGCAACCGCGAGGACTACAAGTGGGAAACGTCCGAGAGGACCGGGCTGATCCCCATCAACAGGTTCGCCCACGCCGAGGAGATCGCCTCGGTGGTGGCGTTCCTGGCCAGCGAGGAATCGTCCTACATCGTCGGCCAGACCATCTACGTCGACGGCGGCTTGGTCGCGCAACTCACCCCGCCGGGACATTACGTCTGATCCGGCGGGCGCGCCGCCTGTCCGGAACAATGAACGGGAGCCGCAAGTGAAGATCACGGAAATCAAGGTCATCCTCACCTGCCCGAACGACCGCAACTTCCTGCTGGTGAAGGTGTACACGGACGATGGGCTATACGGCTGTGGGGAGGGAACGCTCAACGGCAACGAGCCGGTCGTCGCCAAGGCCGTCGAGCACATGGCGCCGCTGCTGATCGGCATGGACCCCCAGCGGATCGAGGACGTCTGGCAGTTCGTGTATCACTGGCCGTACTTCCGCGGCGGGCCGGTGTACGCGGCCGCGCTGGGGGCGATCGACCTGGCCCTGTGGGACCTGAAGGGCAAGGTCGCGGGCCTGCCGGTCTACCAGTTGCTCGGCGGGCGCTGCCGGCGCGGGGCGATGGTGTATACCCACGCTTCCGGCCGGGACGTGCGCGAGGCGGTCGACGACGTGCGAAAGCACTTGGCACGCGGCAGCAAGGTCGTCCGCATCCAGCAGGGGCCCTACGGCGGGTCCGGCACGCTGCGGCTGGAAAAGCCCGCCCGCGGCGGCATTCCGCCGGTGGAAATCTTCGAGCCGGCGCCGTATCTCAGCTCGATCGTCGGCTTCATCGAAGGGCTTCGCAGCGAGCTGGGGGACGACGTGCAGCTTTGCCACGACGCCCACGAGCGGCTCTCGCCGGTGGAGGCGGCCCGCCTGGCCAGGGAGCTGGAGCGGTTCCACCTGTTTTTCCTGGAGGACCTCCTCCGCCCGGAGCACCCGGAGAGCTTTCGCCTGGTTCGCCGGGCCTCGGCCACGCCGCTGGCGATGGGGGAGCTGTTCCACTCGCGCTGGCAGCTCCTGCCGCTCTTGACCGAGCAGCTCATCGACTTTATCCGCATCGGCCCGCTGCACGTCGGCGGGCTCACCGAGGCCCGCAAGATCGCCGCCGTCGCCGAGACGTATCAGGTGAAGACGGCCTTCCACGGGGCGATGGACCTGGGCGTGATCGGCCAGGCCGCGGCCGTGCACCTGGACGTGGCCATTCCCAACTTCGGCGTGCAGGAGTGGTCCGATTTCCACAAGTTCGAGCAGATCTGCGAGGTGCTGCATTCACCTTGCCGCTTGGATGACGGCTACGCCCTGCCCAACGAGGCGGCCGGCCTGGGCGTGGACATTGACGAGAAGGCCGCCGCCAGGTATCCCTACAAGCCGGCCTACATGCCCCTCGTCCGGCGGCAGGACGGGTCGATGTTCGTGTACTGAGCGGACCAAGACGGTCAGCGGCGTCACCTGAGGATCTTTATGAGCGAGTCATCTTCACAGTTCGAGATCTACGACAAGGATTTCCGAAAGATCGTGGCCGCGGGCTCGGTTTTGGCCGAGATCGCCTCCGGGATGGAGTTCACCGAGGGGCCGGTGTGGGTCGAGCGGGAAGGGCGGCTGATCTTCAGCGACATCCCGGCCGACGAGATGAAGGCCTGGTCGCCGGAGGGGCTGGAGACCTTCCGCAAGCCCAGCGGCCACGCCAACGGCAACACCCTCGACCGCCGGGGGCGGCTGATTACCTGCGAGCACGGCAACCGCCGCGTCAGCCGCACGGAAGGCGACGGCAAGGTCGTCACGCTGGCCGACAGCTTCAACGGCAAGCCGCTCAACAGCCCCAACGACGTGGTGGTCAAGTCCGACGGCACGATCTGGTTCACCGACCCGCCGTACGGCATCTCACCCGAGCAGATCGCCCAGCCGCACAACTATGTGTTCCGGCTGGACGGCGGCGGCCTGACGCCGGTGGCCGATGATTTCGACCGGCCGAATGGGCTGTGCTTCAGCCCCGACGAAAAGCTGCTGTACGTCGCCGACAGCTCCGACCGCAAGCACATCCGCATGTTCGAGGTCGCCGGCGACAACACCCTCCGCGGCGGGGCGGTGCTGGCGACGATCGACCCCGGCGTGCCCGACGGCATCCGCGTGGACATGCGCGGCCGGCTCTACAGCACCGCCGGCGACGGCGTCTGGGCGATCACGCCCGAGGGGGTCCTGCTGGGCAAGATTCTTCTCCCCCAGACGCCGGCGAACTGCACCTTCGGGGGTCCCGACCGGCGGACGCTGTACATCACCGCCCGGCACAGCGTCTACGCCATCGAGCTTACCGCGACCGGCGCCCAGCGCCCCTGAGCGGGTGCGATGCACGATTGTGGCAGGATGCCAATCGCCTGCGCCTTCAGCCCTTGTCCTTACGCACATCTTTCGGCGTCGGACAGTTGCTTGCCGGCCTTGACGCAGGGGCTCGGTCCCGTGGGGACCGCCGACAGTAGCCCAGCAATTCATTGCTGGGCAAGAGCGTGCAACCGGAACCCCAGTCCCTTGGGGACGGCTGACCGTCTTGGCCCGCGCACAGCTTCAACCGTCCCTACGGGACTCGCCCCTCGAGGCGCTGGGCGGTTCCCAGCGATGAATCGCTGGGCTATTCTCACAAGTCCCTTCAGGGACAGGTTCCCACCGAT
>CAYNYF010000006.1:58705-75491 GCA_964401385.1 uncultured Planctomycetaceae bacterium
CGATGAATCGCTGGGCTATTCTCACAAGTCCCTTCAGGGACAGGTTCCCACCGATAAATCGCTGGGCTATTTTCACAGATCCCTTCAGGACCAGGACGTACGCCCAGCCTTGGACTCCGGGAGATGTGGGTAAGGACAAGGGCTTCAGCCGTGGCCTACAGCCCGCGCCTCGACTATCCTTCATCGCACCTCCCTGACCGCCTGGCCGGGAGGGCAAGCAGGCAGGCGCTTGCAAGATGCTCCCTGTTGCCTTAAGGAAGCATACAGCGGCGGCGGTTCGGGCCGCCCGGAGACGGAGGGCGCGGACGCCGAGGTCGGATAAGAGGCCCTCAGCGCGGGAGGTGGTGAGCCGATGGAACTGTACGAGGCAATCAGGAATCGCTACAGCGTGCGGGCGTATCAGGACAAGCCCGTCGAGCAGGACAAGCTGGATCGGGTTCTCGACGCCGCCCGGCTGGCACCTTCCGGCTCCAACGGCCAGCCGTGGAAGTTCGTTCTCGTCCGCGACGCCAAGACGCGCCAGAAACTCATCGCCGCCTGCCGCGACCAGAAGTTCGTCGGGCAGGCCCCGGTGGTGATCGCCGGCGTGGGGCTCGCGCCCGACCGGACCATGTCCTGCGACGTCCCGGGCGACCCGGTGGACGTGGCCATCGCCATGGAGCACATCGCCCTGGCCGCCACCGCCGAGGGCCTGGGAACCTGCTGGATCGGGGCGTTTCACCAGGACCAGGTCCGGCAGGTGCTGGGCATCGGCGAGGACGCCAAGGTCATCGAGGTGATGGCGCTGGGCTACCCGGCCGACAAGCTCCGGCCCAAGGACCGCAAGTCGCTGGACGAAATCGTCTGTTATGAGAAGTACCAGTAGCGGCCCGGGCCGGCCGCGGCAAGCCCGGCCCGCGCGGGAGGCCTGGAGGCTTTCCGTGCCGCCGGTTTTGGAAGGAGTTTTCCGTGGACAAGATGCGTCTGGGCATGATTGGAACCGGGGGCAGGGGGACCATGTACAAGCTGTGGATGAAGTGCGAGCGGGCGGAGGTGGTGGCCGGGGCGGACACCGCGCCGGCCGCGCGCGAGGCCTTTGCCGCAGACTTGCCCAAGGCCTTCGTCGCCGACGATTACCGCCGCGTGCTGGACCGCAAGGACGTCGACGCCGTCGCCGTCTGCACGCCCGACTGGCTCCACCGCGAGCACGCCGTCGCCGCCCTCCAGGCCGGCAAGCACCTGTTCTGTGAAAAGCCGCTGGCGATCACCATCGAGGACTGCGACGAGATCCTCCGCGCCTGGCAGAAGGCCGGCACCCGGATGATGATCGGCTTCAACATGCGCTACGCGTTCTTCGTGCTGAAGATGAAGGAGCTGATCGACGCCGGCGCCATCGGCCGGATCCAGACCGCCTGGACGCGGCACTTCGTCGGCTGGGGAGGCAGGTTCTACTACCACGACTGGCACGCCAACAGCAAGAACACCACCGCCCTGCTGCTGCAGAAGGGCAGCCACGACATCGACGTGATGCACTGGCTGTGCGGCTCGCACACGGTGCGGACGGCGGCGTTCGGGCGGCTGATGCACTACGGCGGCGACAAGCCCAACGACCTGCGCTGCCGCGACTGCGAGATTGCCCCCATGTGCATCGAGAACGCCGAGCGCTGGCACGGCCGCGACGACCTGTGCGCCTTCCGCAAGGAGGTGGACGTCGAGGACGTCTCGGTCATGATCATGCAGTTCGCCAACGGGGTGCAGGCCGCCTACCAGGAGTGCCACTTCAGCCCCGACTACGAGCGCAACTACACTTTCATCGGCACCGAGGGGCGGATCGAGTCCGACGAGCCCGAGGGCAAGGTGTATCTCTTCCGCCGCATCCCCGGCAAGAACAACACCACGCCGGAGGTCTTCGAATGCGCGTCGCGTTTCGGCGGGCACGGCGGGGCCGACCCGCAGATAGCGCAGGACTTCGTCGACGTGGTCCTCGACGGCGTGGAGCCCAGAGCCACCGCCGTGGCCGGGCGGCGCTCCGTGGCCGCGGGCGTCTGCGCCACCGGCAGCATGCGCAACGGCGGCGTGCCGGTGGACGTGCCGCCGCTGCCGGCGGACCTCAAAGGCCTGGAGGGGTGAGGAGTCGCGCGTGCGATTCGGCCCGGACCGGGCAACCCCGCTGCGGATCGCGACCAGGTCCAGCCGCCTGGCGATGGCGCAGGCCCGCCTGGTCGGCGATGCGCTGCCGGTGGCGGTCGAGCTGGTGTGCATTTCCACCCGCGGCGACCGGGCGAGGGGAACCCTCAGCGAGATCGGCGGCAAGGGCCTGTTCACGGCCGAGCTGGAGGCGGCGCTGCGGCGGGGCGAGGTGCAACTGGCCGTTCACTCCGCCAAGGACCTGCCGGCCGAGATGAGCGAGGGAACGATCATCGCCGCCGTCCCCGGCCGGGAAGACGCCCGCGACGCGGTGGTCAGCGCCGACGGGGCGCCGCTGGCGGACTTGCCGCGGGATGCTCGCGTCGGCACTTCCAGCCTCCGCCGGGCCGCCCAGGCGCTGGCGATTCGTCCGGACCTGAAGCTTTGCCCGCTGCGGGGCAACGTGGAAACCCGCGTGCGCAAGCTGCGCGAGGGCGAATGCGAGGCGGTGATCCTGGCGATGGCGGGGCTGAACCGGCTTGGGCTGAGCGGGCAGTTGGCCGGGCGCCTCCGCCCGCTGCCGGTCGAGCAGTTCGTGCCCGCCGCCGGCCAGGGCGCGCTGGCGGTGGAATGCCTGGCGGCCGATCGGGCCACGCGAGAGGTCCTCTCGGCCGTCAACGATGCCCAGGCGGCCGCGGCCGTGTCGGCCGAGCGCGAGGTCGTCCGTCGCCTGGGAGCGACCTGCCGCTCGGCCGTGGGAGTGCATGTTTGGCCGGAAGGGCCCGACTGGCGCGGCGTGGCGATCGCGGCCGATGCCGGCGGCGAGAGAATCGTTCGCGCGGAAGCCCGCTCCGCCACGGCGGGGGAGGTCGCCGACGACCTCCACGCCCGGCTGACCGACGCCGGCGCCGCGGAGGTGCTCGCCCGGTGAAGCCGCCCGGCTCGACCCAGCCGCCAACCGGCGGCTTTCACGGAGACGCCGGGAACCGTACCATGTTCCCGGACGTCTGAAAGCAAAAGGAAACGCCCGTGTTGAAGCGCATTCTGCTGGTCCTGGCGTTGCTGGTGGTGCTGGTGGTGATTGCCGTCGTCGTGGCCTGGATTTACATCGACCACCTGGCGACCGCGGCCCTGACCGGCGGCATCAAGCACCTTGGCGAGGTCGACTGCACGATCCGCCACACCAGCGTCTCGCTGCTCAGCGGCCGCATCCGCATCGACGACCTGGTGATCAAGAACCCCAAAGGCTTCGCCGACGGGGACATGTTCGCGGTCAAGCGGGCCAAGCTGAAGGTGCGGCTCGGCTCGCTGTGGAATCAGCCCGTTCACGTCCATCGCCTGGAGGTGACGGCGCCGGTGGTCAACGTGCAGGCCGGCCCCGGCGGCGCCAACGTGCGCGTGTTCATGGAAAACGTCCGCCGCAAGCTGCCGACCGAGCCGGAAAAGCCGCCCACCCGGATGGTCATCGACAAGCTGGTGATCGAGCAGGCGACCGTGCGAATCGGCAGCGGCGTCACCGGCCGGGAGCTGGTCGAGGTCGCCCTGCCGGGGCCGATCGAGCTGACCGGAATCCGCGGCAAGGACGACAAGGGCGTCACCTCCGGGGAGCTGGCGGCGATCATTCTGCTCGACCTGGTATACCGGGGCACGTTGAAGGGCAACGTCGACTTCACCACTCTGCTGCCCCCGGAGCTGATTCAGGGGCTGCGAACGGTGTTGATCACGACCACGTCGGTTCTGAACGGCACGACGGACATTTTCACGGCCCCCATGGAGACGATCTTCAAATCGATTCTTTCGCCTCGGAAGAAGCCGCCGGCTCGGCCGGACACGCCGTGAGTGCCTTCGCCGGCGGGCGGGCCGGGCGGCCTCGGCCGGGGCCGGCGCTGGAATCTAACAGGATATGTTCAGCGACGTTCTAACCGCCGCTTGGTCCCTGTTGAGCCCGTGCCGTCTCTGCCCGCGCGAGTGCCGGGCGGAGCGGGCGAAGGGGCAGAACGGTTTCTGCCGTACGGGCCTCCGGCCGAAGGTGACCTCGGCCGGGGCGCATTTCGGCGAGGAGTCGGTGCTGGTCGGCCCCGGCGGCAGCGGCACCATCTTTTTCCAGCGCTGCAACCTCGACTGCGTCTTCTGTCAGAACTTCGACATCTCCCACGCCGACGGGGGAGTGGAGACGTCGGGCGAACAGCTCGCCGCCCTCATGCTCCAGCTCGAGCGGCGCAAGTGCAGCAACGTCAATCTGGTCACGCCCACGCACGTGGCCCCGCAGATCATGGAGGCCATCCTGCTGGCGCGGCGGCAGGGCCTCTCGGTGCCGATCGTCTACAACTGCGGGGGGTACGAATCGGTGGAAATGCTCGCCCTGCTGGAAGGGCTGATCGAGATCTACATGCCGGACTTCAAGTACGCCAGCGCCCGGGCCGGCCGGAAGTACTCCGGCGTGAGCGACTACCCGCGGGTGGCGCGCGCGGCGCTGGCGGAGATGTACCGCCAGGTAGGTCCCTTACAGGTGGACGATCGCGGCCTGGCCGTCCGCGGGCTTCTGGTCCGCCACCTGGTGATGCCGGCCGACGTCGCCGACAGCGAGAAGGCCATCGACATGGTGGCCGATACCGCCCCCGGATGCGCCATCAACGTGATGGGGCAGTACCGCCCCTCCTTCCGGGCCGGCGAGTTTCCCCGATTGCTGGCGATGCCGAAGGGCCGGGAAATTCAGCGGCTGCGGGAGCACGCCCGCGCGCGCGGGCTGGTGCGGGTCAACTAAGCCGACCGCAGCAATATTTGAACACTGGACCTGTCCGCGGTCTGTACGCATCCCAACGAATGAGTCCACGAATTACACGAATTCGCACGAATTGCACAAATTAAACAGTCTCTGCTCAAGAAAAGCAGGTCATTCGTGGAATTCGCCGTAATTGGTGTAATTCGTGGTCTCCCGCCCCGGCGGGGCGGACGCATCCTCGCCTGGTCACGCTCTGCCTGCCCACCTCTGCTAGGCAGGCGGGCAAACATTCCTGTGACCGGCTTAGACGTCCTCGTCCGACAGGTCGTAGTCGCTTTCCACGCGCAGGGCGGCGATCAGCTTATCGACCTGGCCGGCCAGGGCCCCGTAGCGGGCGGCCCGCTCGTCGCCGTTGCTGGAGATGGACTGGGCGACGTCCGTCAGCCGAGCCTGTAGGCGAACCAGCCAGCTTGCCAGCTCGGCCTTCCGTTCGCCCGGGAGTTCGCTGGCCGATTTCCAGGTGTTCGGCGCCACCTTCGCCAGCCGCTGGATGCCCTTTTCCAGGTGCGCGATCCGGCGCTTCAGGACGGCCTCGCGGATCTCCGCGGGCGTCTCGCCGCGGTCGGACCAGCCTCTGCCCATGCAGAAGCTGCACGTCTCAACGCCCAGCCCGTCGCACTGCGGGCAGGCGGCCCCCGCCACCGCCCCGCTGCCCTTGCAGCTCTGGCAGGTCGTGGTGCCGTCTTCGCACATGTAGCAGCGCCGGTGGCTGAAGGCCGAAATGATGACCGACCGGGCGCCGTTCTCGGAAGCCTTGTCCACCCGGTCCAGCAACTCGGCCACCTTCATCCCCCGGGCCTCGCCGCGGAGGGCCAGGTAGGAAGTGCAGATCGGCTCGATCTTGCGCGAGGCGATCGCCTCGGCCAGGCCTTCCAGGGCTCGCTGGAATCCGTTGGATGTCTCGACGTTGTCAACCATTGTCGTGCCCCCCGCTGCCGTCGCCGGGAGCGCACTACCCATGCATATACATCGTCAGTTTGATTGAAGGCCGTGCCGGACTTCCAGGCGGCCCAGGGGGTAGGACAAATGAATGAAGCCGCAGCAGCAACATCCCAATCAGCCGTCGTCCCTTCCATCTACATCATACCAGAAACGCTCGCCCCATGCCAGGGGCAAATCCACCATTACAGCGTTTCCCGGATCCTCAGATAGCTCTGGTAGCGGCGCGGGGGGATCCGGCCGGCCTCGGCGGCCCGGCGGACGGCGCAGTCCGGTTCGTGGGTGTGCGTGCAGTTGTTGAACTTGCACTCGCCGGCCAGGGCCGCCATCTCCGGGAAGTACCAGGGCAACTCTCTCTGGTCCATCTCCACCGCCAGCTCGCGCACGCCCGGGGTGTCGACGAGAATTCCGCCGCCGGGCAGCTCGTACAGCTTGGCCGCGGCCGTGGCGTGCCGACCGCGCTTGTCCTTCATCCGGATCGTCTTGGTGGGCACGTTCGCCCCCGGCACCAGGACGTTGATGAGGGAGGACTTGCCCACGCCGGAGGCCCCGGCCAGCACGCTGCTGCGGTGCCGCAAGGCGGCCAGCAGCTCCTCCAGCCCCCTCCGCTGCAACGCCGAGCAGCAGAACACCGCCACGTCGTTGGCGGCAAGCTCGGCGATGAGGCCCTCGTCGGGCTCGCCCAGGTCGATCTTGTTGATTGCGACGATCGGCCGCATTTCGCCGCGCTCGGCCACGATGCAGAACCGGTCGATCAGTCCCGGCCGGATCGGCGGCTGACGCATCGACGTCACGATCAGCAGGATTTCCATGTTCGCGGCAATGACCTTCTCGGCCAGGTCCTCGTCGTGGCGTCCGCGGCGCTTGCTGCTGGTCGGCTGCGGGCGGGATAGCGCCGTTTGCCTGGGTTGGCGCGAGAGAATCACCCCGTCGGCCCGGTCCTTGTCGATTTCCTTGTCCCCGGAGGTGTGCTGGGGGGGCGTCAGGGCGACGGTGGCCCGGTCTCCCACGGCCAGGGCCGTCGAGCCCGGCGGCGGGCGGAAGGTGCCGGCCAGGCTGCAAAGCAGGTCCTCCTCGCCCAGGCGGACGCGGGCCCCGCCGGGAAACAGCCCCGTGACCATTCCCTCCGCCCGCGGGCGGTCGGCCAGCTCCGACTCGCCCGGCCCCCGCTGGAGCCGGAACGCCGGCAGCTTGACCCGGTCCGGCTGGAGCGTTTCGCTCTCGGCGGCGTCCAGCGAGGTCAGGTCCTCCTGGCGGTGCCGCCGCGACCAGTCCTTGACGCGGCGCCGGGACTTGCCCTTGCGTTTGGCCATGGGATGCATTCTGCGCCGCGGCGGGGGAATTCGCAACGCCCGGGGTGCTTTGAGAAAGAAGACCCAACGCTGCGGTGCTTCGGGCAAGCTCGCCTCCGGCCGCGACGGCTTGAGCCCATCCGCCGCCCCGGGCTCCGGCCGGGCGAATCCGGCATGGCAAAGCGTATGCGCGCGCAAATGCGAACGCTGCCGCCGGGGAAATTCGATTTTCCGAAAATTATTTGTCGCTTGTGCCAAAGGGATTTGCGCCGAGCGGTCGGATTTTGGGAAAGCGTTTGCGCGCGCATACGTGAACGCGCGGGGAGAGTGTGGAGCGGGTGTGAGCTCCGCGCGGCCGCCCGGGGGCAGGCCGTCGGGAGAGAAAGAAATGCCGGGCCGGAAGCAGATCGAAGCCAACCGACCGAACCAGCGCGGCTCAACGCACGGCTTGCGCGGACACGATCCCACCAGCGGCGGCAGGATGAAGGAGATTTGACCAGGGAGTAGCCGTCCTCAGAACATCGATTTTACCAAACAAAGCCATTTGGGCCGGGGGTGGGGTCGGACAGGCATTCACCGCGCGTCATTAAGGGCTCAACGATTTGTTCAACTGCCTCGCTGAGCTGGTCACAGGAATGTTTGCACAGTGTGAACAGGCAAAGATGCGTCTCGGCCGCGCGGCGGGGAGACCACGAATTACACGAATGACGCCGAATTTCACGAATGCCTTCCTTTTCTTCGGCGAGCCATGCCTGATTCCTGCCTGAAACCCGCCTGGCAGCTTGCGGGCAGGGCTGTCGGGCAGGCGTGTCATTCGTGTTCCGGTTCGTTGCGATGTGTCGAGACCGTGGACGGGGCCACTGTTCAAACATTGTTGCGGTCCGCTTAGAGGGGACACGGCGGTTTCTCGTTGCAGGCCGGATTCGCCCGGGGTAGCGTGAGTGCCATGTGACCTCCGTGTTCGGCGGACGCATCTCATGGTGAAACCGCGCCGAGGGCGGCTGAGGCGGCGGGCGGTTCATGGCGGACAGGAAACTATTCGACGATGAATTCCTGCGTCGGCTTCAGCGGCTGGGGCTGATCGCCAAGCGGGTCTCGGCGTCCTCGGCCGCCGCCGGCCAGCGCCGCGCTCGCCGGCTGGGAGACGGGCTGGAGTTCGCCGACCATCGCGCCTACGCCCCCGGCGACGACATCCGCTTCATGGACTGGGCGTACTATGCCCGCATGGAGCGGCTGCTGCTGCGGCTGTTCCACGAGCACAGCGAGGGGGAGGTCTCGATCCTGCTGGACGCGTCCGCCTCCATGGGGCTGGGGCAGGTACGCAAGTTCGACTACGCCCGCCGCACGGCCGCGGCCCTGGCGTACGTGGCCATGGCCAGCCTCGATCGGGTCCGGATTCTGCCCTTTGCCGATAGCCTTTCCGACGGTCTCCACACCGGAAGGAACCGGGGGCAGATATTGGAGGTGCTGGATTTCCTGGAAGCCCTCCCGGCCGGGGGGAGCACGCGCCTGCACGCAAGCGTCGAGCGGTACCTTCAGCGATATCGTGAGACCGGCACGGTGATGATCGTGTCGGACTTGCTGGAGGTGGGCGAGGAGCTGTCGGACGCGCTGACGCTGCTGCGGCAGCGCAAGGACGACGTGATCGTCCTGCACGTTGCCGATCGCAGCGATTCATCGCCCGAGCTGTCGGGGCCGTCGCAACTGGCGTGTGTCGAGACGGATCGGCGGATGAGCCTGGAGATTTCAGAGGCGGTCCTGGCCGCGTACGCCGAGCGCTGGCGCGGGTTTGTCCGCGGCGTGGAGAAGGCGTGCCTGGCCAAGGGGGCGGTGTACGTTCAGGCCCCCACGTCCGCCCCGTTTGACCGGCTGGTTCTGGAAGCCCTTCAGAGGGCCGGCGTCTTGCAGGCTTAGGGGCGGGTGGGGTAAGCCTATTGTCTTGTGGGGAAAAGGTCTAGCTCCGCCTGTGGGGCGGTTGGGCGGGCCTGAATTTTGCCGAATGCCCAAGTCGAGCCGAACCAGCCGATATGTTTGGCCGGCGGCTTGCGTCGATTTTCGGAACCTTTGTTCCCAAAGGAGCTTAGTAACGGTCGTTCCTGGTTGTGTGGGGGCGCGTGGGATTCCTGCCGTACGGGCCGAGGCCGTCTGCCCTAAGTGATGCCCAGGAAATCGTTTAGCTGAACTTTCCAAAGGGCTTTCGCCTAAATCTGGTGTTTTTGTGACAATTTAGGTGATTTTTGGCTAAGATGTTAGCGTAGCAGGCAGTTCGAAAATCTGCGCAGAAGGCGTTTTTTGTTGCAAGCGGGGGGCCAACCGGTACACTAATCCTGGTCTTATTGCCGTCGCAAGGTCGGTTATTAGCGCCACTTATTAGGGCTCGTCGCCATGCCTGCCGTTACGTACGACGACCGCAGCTTCCTCCTGGATGATCGGCGGATCTGGTTGTGCAGCGGCTCCATCCACTACTTCCGCGTTCCGCACGAGCTATGGGGAGATCGCTTGCTCAAGGCCAAGCGCGCGGGCCTGAACTGCATCCAGACGTACGTGGCGTGGAATTTTCACGAGCCTGAAGAGGGGCAGTGGGACTTCGACGGCGATCGGGACTTGGCGGAGTTTGTGCTTCAGGCCGCCGAGCTGGGTCTGTACGTGATTCTTCGTCCCGGTCCCTACATCTGCGCGGAGTGGGACTTCGGCGGGCTGCCGGCGTGGCTGAGCACCAAGAGCGGCATCGCCTACCGCACCGCCAACGCCTCCTACATGCACTATTTCGACAAGTACTTCGGGCAGGTGCTGCCGCGCCTGGCGGAGATGCAGGTGACGCGCGGCGGCAACATCATCCTCATCCAGAACGAGAACGAGTATTGCTACACCACCATGCCGGATCGGCTGAACTACTGCCAGTTTATCAGCCAGTTGTACCGGCGAGCCGGCTTCGATATCCCCGTGATTACCTGCAACTTCCTGACCGAGCCGAGAGTTCCGGAAACGATTGAGTGCTGCAACACTTACGGGCGAGAGGTGCAGATGCTCAAGCACCTGCGAGCGTCCCAGCCGGATGCGCCGATGCTGACCACCGAATTCTGGACCGGCTGGTTCGACTCCTGGGGCGCCCCGCATCAGAGGAAGGACGACAGAGAGGTCGCCCGTCGCGCGCTGGAGATTCTCGGCTGCGGCAGCCAGATCAACTACTACATGTGGCACGGGGGAACGAACTTCGCGTTTTGGGGCAGCCGGCTTTCGTCCAACGACGCGTCCTATCAGACCACCAGTTATGACTACGACGCCCCCCTGGCCGAGGGCGGCCGGCTGACGGAAAAGTACTACTTGACCAAGCTGGTGAACATGCTGAGCAGTCACTTCGGCCAGGTGTTCGCGCAGGCGCGGATGGTCGGGCCGGCGGTGACCGTGCACGACGGCACTGAAGTGTTGAACGTAGCGGGAGCTTCCGGCCGGATCGCCGTCGTCACCAACAACGGAAAAGACGATATCACCAGCGCAAGGGTCTCCCTGCCCGATGGTAACGAGCTGGACGTCTCGCTTGAGGCCATCGGGGCGGCCGCGATTCCCTACCAGGTGCGGCTCACGGAAGACATCGAGCTCGATTATGCCAACCTTATGCCGCTGGGGATGTTCGGGGAGGGGATCCTGGTTTTCCACGGCCCGCCCGGTTGGGAGGGGCGGATTTCGATCAACGGCCGGGAGATTCGCACGCCCGTCCCGGCCGGAGATGAGCCCGAGCTGCTGGAGCATCAGGGCCAGAAGATCCTCATCGTCAACACCGACTTGGCCCAGAGGACCTGGGACGTGGACGGCAGCCTTGTCGTCGGGCCAGAATTCGTCGGCGAGAGCCTCGACCAGGTCACGCCGGGCAGCGGCTGCAAGCAGTACGCCATCATCTCCGCGGATGGCCAGATTGCCCGGAAGAAGGTCCGGCCGGCTCAGGCCCGCAAGGTGGCGGCGCCGCGGCTGGGGACGTTCTCGAGGGTGTGCGTTTGCGACGAGCCGATCAATGGAAAGCTGGAGTGGGTCAAGCTGGACCGCCCGAAAGACCTGGCCGCGATGGGCGTGAACTACGGCTACGGTTGGTGCCGGCTGGAGGTGCGGGCCGACCGGGCGTCCAAGCGGCACCTGTTTCTGCCGGACTGTGAGGACCGGGCCGCGGTCTACGTGAACGGCGAGCTGGCCGGGTTGTGGGGTCGCGGGGAGGCAGCGACGCGCCGGCCCATACCGGCCGCCTTCTCGCGGGGGCCGAACCTGGTGGTTTTCCTGATCGACAATCTCGGCCGCGTCAATTCCGGGCCCAAGCTCGGCCAGCCGAAGGGCCTGTACGGCCACGTCTGGGACGCCAAGCCACTCCGCCCGAGCAAGCCGAAGATCCGCGTGGGCGGGGAGTTCTCGAGGCGCATGGTGCCGAGGATGTTCGCCCACATGCTGCCGGCGCTGGAGGCCAAGCCCATGTGGACGGCGGAGATTGGCTTCGATCTGCCCAAGCTCCACCCCGTCCACCTGTCCTACACGGATCTGCCCCACGAGCTGGTGATCCTGTGCAACGGCCGGCAGACGGGCTTCTTCCCGAACAGCGCCGGCTACGGCGACGTGACACTGGGCAACGAGCTGCAGAAGGGTAAGAACAAGCTCCTGCTGATCGGCTGGGGCGAGCTGCACCCCAAGGCCCTGGACAACATGAAGCTGCACCTGCTCGTTGAGTCGGTCTCTGCCGGCGGCAAGTGGACCTACAGGAAGTGGCACATGCCCGAGCAGGGCGGGCGCCTGGTGGGCAAGGGCCTGCCGGCCTGGTATCGCTGCCGCTTCAAATACACGCCGTCGCCGGTGCCGCTGTTCCTGCGGATCAGCGGAGCCAAGAAAGGCCAGATCTATCTGAACGGCCACAACGTCGGGCGTTTCTGGAACATCGGGCCCCAGGAGTTTTACTATCTGCCCGAGCCGTGGCTGGAGGGCGAAAACGAATTGCTGATCTTCGAAGAGCAGGGCAACATCCCCACGGGCAGCAGACTGGCGTTCCGTCCCGGCGGGCCTTACCGGGATTGACCTGTGGGTTCGCCTCCCGCGCCGGGGCCGAAAAAACGATTGAAAACATTTTGCTTGATGGCACGAAGTCTTTAGTGTACTATGAGTTGCAGCTTTGGCGAGAACACTTCCTGTTGCTTTGATGAGTATGCTGGGTCGGCGGACGCTGTGCGTTCTGTAAAATAAATCGTGATGCGAAGGGGTAGCCCATGCACACTGTGACGAAGAAAGAACTAGTCGACCGCATTGCCGATCAGACCGGCGCCAAGCATGTTCTGGTCAAGAAGGTCATCCAGGGCTTTCTGGACGAGATCATCGAGGAACTGACGCGCGGCAACCGGCTCGAGTTCCGCGACTTCGGCGTCTTCGAGGCGAGGCAGCGGGCGGCGAGAGTCGCTCAGAACCCCAAGACCCTCGAGCGCGTCGACGTCCCTGCCAAACGGACCGTGCGGTTCAAACTGGGCAGGCTGATGAAGGAGAAGCTCCAGGGCGGCCTGCCCGAGGCAGCCGGGAGATAGGTGGATTCTCAGAACCTGCCCGGTGGTGCAGAGGCCGTGGACCGAACGGGGCAAGGCGGGGGGGGATCGCCGCGTGGTCGGGGGCAACGTGCCGGTTGATAATCGCATCCTGACCGTCCTTCCAAACGGGGCGGGACCTGCTTTCCCGCCCTGGGGCCGCATCGAGGCTTGGGCTGGTTGCGGGGTGGCCGCAGCGGCCAGCTCACCTTCCTTGCCGAACGCTGATTCGACACCAGAGCCGACACGTCGGCTGCAAACTCCCCGAGCTTCTTCGTCCGGGCTTGGAGGTCGCCTATCCAGGCTCCTGCCCGGTCCGGGCGAAGACGCTTTGCTGTCGCTGACGGCCGGCCCTGTAGAATCGCCGGCCTCCGTTGCCGGGGGCAGATGCATTTCCCCTGGTCCCGTTGTTGCGTCTTGGGATCAACAGCACGTTCTCCTCCCCGAGCAGGTCGCAAAGTTCCCGGTATAGCCCCCGGTCGGCCGCCACGAGCCATTCCTGGGAGCACTGCACCACGACCCGCACGTCGCCCCGGGTGGCCGGGGCCACCTCCAGGTAGATGGGGCACCGTCCCGGGTGGCGTCGCAGGATCTCACCCAGCTCTGCCAGAGTTTCCTGCTGGAGGGCCTCTTCCAATCGGAGTGTGATCGCGCCGGTGAGGTGCCCGATCGCCTCCTCGATGGGGATGGCCTTATCGATGATGAGTTGTGGCACCTCGCGGCGCCGGTCGACGGTCCCGGACAGGAACAGGATGGCCTCGGCCCGCAGCAGGTCGCCCAGCCGCTCGTAGGTCTCGGGGAAGGCCACGCACTCGCGCGAGCCGGTCAGGTCTTCGACGGTGAGAATGGCCATCCTTTTCCCCGCCGAGCGCCCGCTCTTGGTCACCCGCGGCCGCACGGACGCGATCATGCATCCGAGCGTGACCGGCGTTCCCTCGCTCAGCTCGGCCAGCGTCGCGCACGTGGCCGAGCCCAGCGACTCCAGCTCCCGACCGTACTTGACCAGCGGGTGGGAGGTCACGTAGAAGCCCAGCGTCTGCTTTTCCGCCTGGAGGAGCTGGGCCTCCGAAAACGGCTCCACGTCGGGGAACCTGGGCGCCGGCCTCTTCTCGTCGCCGGCGCCTTCGGCGCCGAAGAAACTGAGCTGCCCGCTTTTTCGATCCTCCGCGGCGGCGTTGCCCAGCTCGATGGCGCGGTCCAGCGCCGACAGCATGGCCGCGCGGTGCGCGCCCAAGGCGTCGAACGCCCCGCACTTGATCAACGCCTCGATGGTGGCCCGGTTGACCAGGCGAAGGTCCACGTGCTCGCAGAAGTGGTAGAGGCTCTGGAACCTGCCGACGCTCTGGCGGGCGGCGACGACCGCCTCCACCGCCTTCTGCCCGACGCCCTTGACCGCCGCCAGGCCGAAGCGTATCAGCGGTTCGGCCTCGCCGCTGACGGTGAAGTCGGCCCCGGAGGCGTTGACGTCGGGCGGGCGGACGCCAATGCCCATGCGCCGGGCCTCGGCCATGTACTGCACCACCTTGTCCGTGTCGGCGCTCTCGAAGGTCAGCAGCGCCGCCATGAACTCGCAGGGGTAGTGGCGCTTGAAGTAGGCCGTCTGGTAGGCCACGATCGCGTATCGCGTCGAGTGGGCCTTGTTGAAGCCGTAGCCGGCGAAGCGCAGGATGAGGTCGAAGAGCTGCTCGGCCTCCTCGGCGCCGATGCCGTTGGCGGCGGCGCCGGCCAGGAAGTTCGGCCTCTCGGCGGCGATGACCTTTTCCTTCTTCTTGGAGATCGCCTTGATTAGCGTCAGGGCGGTGTTCAGGCCCAGCCGGCCCAGGCGGTTGAGCACCTGCATGACCTGCTCCTGGTAGATCATGATGCCGTGGGTCTCGGCCAGGATGTCGTCCACCAGCGGGTGGATCGCCGGGATCTCCTCGGCGCCCTTCTTGCGCCGGCAGTAGGTCGGAATCAGTTCCATCGGCCCGGGCCGATACATGGCGTTGGCCGCGATCAGGTCCTCCATGCGCGACGGCTGCATCTGCATGAGGACGCCTTTCATTCCTTCCGACTCGAACTGAAACACCCCGTCGGTCCTGCCCTCACAGAACAGCTCGAAGACCTCCGCATCGTCCAGCGGAAGCTTCTCCGGGTCGATGTCCCTGCCCGTGCGCTGGCGGATGAGTTCGCGGGCGCGCTGGATCGTCGTCAGCGTCCGCAGCCCCAGGAAGTCCATCTTCATCAGCCCGACCTTCATGACGGTCTCGTCGTCCCACTGGGTGACGGCGTCGCCGCTGTCGGGCTGCTTGTACAGCGGCACCAGGTTCTCCAGCGGCTCGTCGGCCACCACCACCCCCGCCGCGTGCACCCCGGGGTGGCGGCTGAGGCCCTCCAGGCGGCGGGCGTGATCGAACAGCTCGCGCACCCTCTCGTCGCTCTGGCACATCTGCTTCAGCGCCGGCTCGGAGGCCAGGGCTCCGTCGAGGGTCATCCCCAGGGCTTCGGGAACCCTCTTGGCGATGGCGTCGACCTCGGCCAGCGGCATGTCCAGCACGCGGCCGACGTCGCGGAGCACCGCCCGGGCCCTCAGCGTGCCGTAGGTGATGATCTGGGCGACGTGCACGTACTTGTCGCGGACGTACTGGATGACCCTGGCCCGGCCTTCCTGGCAGATGTCGATGTCCATGTCCGGGTCTTCTTCGCGCTGGGGGTCGGTGAAGCGCTCGAACAGCAGCCCGTACCGCAGCGGATCGACCTCGGAGATGCCCAGGCAGTATCCCAGCAGCGTCGCGCAGCCGCTGCCGCGGGCCCCGCAGGGGATGTCGTTTTCGCGGGCGTGCCGGACGAAGTCGTGGACGATGAGGAAGTAGGAGCTGTAGCCCTTGCCCTCGATGACCTCCAGCTCGCGCTGGAGCCGGCTGCGATACTGCGGATCGGGGCTGTCTCCCAGCCGCCGCTTCAGGCCCTCCCAGGCCACCTGGCGGAGATACTCTTCGGGGCTTTTCCCGTCGGGCGTGTGGTATCGGGGCATGTGCTTGACGGAGAAATCCAATTCGAGGTTGCACATCTGGGCGATCCGCAGCGTGTTGTCGGCCGCGGCCGGCCACTCGTGCAGCGCCTGACGCATCGCCAGCGGGTCTTTGAGGTACAGCTCCGGCGAGTACTCGATCGCGCCGCCCTCGGAGAGCGTCTTGCCGGTGGCGATGCACGTGAGCACCTCGTGGCTGGGCTTGTCCTCGGCGGTGAGGAAGTGCACGTCGTTGGTGCCGACCAGGCCCACGCCGAGCCTCTCGGCCAGCTCCGCCAGCAGCGGGTTGACCGCGTCCTGATCGGGCAGCGATTGGTTCTGAATCTCGATGAAGAATCGTTCCGGCCCGAAGATGTCGCGGTACTCGCGGGCGATGCGCTCGGCCCGCTCGCTCTGGCCGGCGAGAATGGCCGCCGGCACCTCCCCGCCCAGGCACGCCGTGGTGCAGATCAGCCCGTCGCCGAAGGCCCGCAGCAGCTCCCGGTCGATCCGCGGGCGGTAGTAGAAGCCCTCCAGGTATGACCGGCTGGACAGCTTGATCAGGTTTCGCCAGCCGGTCTCGTTCATGGCCAGCAGGATCAGGTGGTACGCGGCCGAGGAGATGTTCCGCGCCGAGCGGTCGAACCGGTCGGTGGGGGAGATGTACGCCTCCATGCCGAGGATGGGCTTGATGCCCGCCTCGCGGCAGGCGCTGTAGAACCGCACCGCCCCGAAGAGGTTGCCGTGGTCGGTCAGGGCCAGGGCGGACATGCCCATCCGCCCCGCCTGCTTGACCAGGTCCTTGATCCGGTTGGCGCCGTCCAGGAGGGAGTATTCCGAGTGAACGTGGAGATGAACGAATCCATCCATGGTTGCTGGTCCTCGTTAGGCAAGCGGCTCTCCGTCGGCCGGCACTATACCATCGCCGCGCCCGGAGACAAAAGGTTTCTCCGCCCGAGCGCCCCGGCCAGCGCCCAGACCGCCGAGGAACGCAAAGACCCGCCTGCCTGGTTGGTGCCATGCTTCTGCAGCAGAAGCATGCCACCCTGTGTTGCCTGGTCCTGAACGCAACGACCCGCCTGCCTGCCGCCACCGGGTAGGCCTGGCCGGCCCGCCTGCCTGCCGGAGGTGGGCA
>CAYNYF010000007.1:0-71717 GCA_964401385.1 uncultured Planctomycetaceae bacterium
TCTTCGTGCTGGCCACGCAGAACCCCATCGAGCAGGAAGGCACCTACCCGCTGCCGGAGGCGCAACTGGACCGGTTCATGTTCATGATCCTGGTGGACTACCCCACCGCCGAGGAGGAGATTCAGATCATGAAGCAGGTCACCAGCGCCTATGAAGCCGAGCTGGCGGTGGCGCTGACGGGCGAGGAGATCCTGCGACTCCAGGAGATCGTCCAGCGGGTGCCGGTGGCCGACCACGTGTATCAGTACGCCCGGGACCTGGCCCGGGCCTCTCGCCCGGCGACGCCGGAGGCGCCGGACTTCGTCAACGAGCTGGTCAACTGGGGCGCCGGCCCGCGGGCCAGTATCTACATGACCCTGGCGGGCAAGGCCCGGGCCATCCTGCACGGGCGGTATCACGTGACCACCGAGGACATCCAGGCGATGGCGGCGCCGGTGCTGCGGCACCGCATCATCACCACCTTCAACGCCGAGGCCGCCGGCATCACCTCCGACGAGATCGTCCGGCGCCTGCTGGCGGAGATTCGCCCGGCCGTGGAGGAGGCGGTGGCGTAAGGGCAGTGAGACCTGCCTGCCTACGGCAGGTAGGCAGGCCGCAATACCGGAAGACCGTGGGACCGTGGGGCCGGAAGTAAGTGAGGTAGGAATGCGAATCGGCGTGTGCACATCTCCGGAGAACGTCGCCCGGGCCGTTGACGGGCTGAGCTTCGTCGAGCCGACGGTGGCGGGGCTGCTGTGCCCGGCCGAGAAGGACTCGGTCTTCGCCGGGCGGCTGGCGGCGGCGAAGGCGGCGGCCGTGCCCGTCGAGGCCGTCAACTGCCTGCTGCCGGGCGAGCTGAAGACCACCGGGCCGGAGGTCGATTTCGAGGCGGTGGCCGCCTACATCGAGGTGGTCTGCCGGCGAGCGAGGCAGGTCGGCCTGAAGATGATCGTCTTCGGCTCCGGCGGCAGCCGGCGGGTGTCGGAGGGCTTCGACCGCGGCCGGGCGTCCGACCAGCTCGTCGAGCACCTGAAGCGCTGGGGACCGATCGCGGCCGAGCACGACGTGACCTTCGTCGTCGAGCCGCTGAACAAGGCGGAGACCAACATCGTCAACACCGTCGACGAAGGGGCCGAGCTGACCCGCCGCGCCGACCATGCCAACATCCGCCTGCTGGCCGACACCTACCACATGGCCAGGGACGGCGACCCGGCCGACGCCATCCGCCGGGCCGGAGAACTGATCGTGCACGCCCACTGCGCCGAGGCCGTCGGCCGCGTGCCCGTCGGCTTCGGCGGCGAGGACCACCGACCCTACTTCCGCGCCCTCAAGGACATCGGCTACGACGGGCGCGTCTCCATCGAGGCCAACTGGAAGGACTTTCCCAAAGAGCTGCCGAAGGCGGTAATCGAACTCCGCAAGCAGATCGAAAGCGCATGAGCCGACAGAATATCCAAGCCGCCAACGGACAGCCCGGGTACATGCGTCTGCTGGACCCGGACGCGCTGGCGAAGATCGGCCGGCTGGAGCTGATCGCCCGCGGCGTGGTGGAGGGCTTCGTCGCCGGCAGGCACAAGAGCCCGTACAAGGGCTTCTCGGTGGAGTTCGCCGAGCACCGGGAGTACGTCCCCGGCGACAATATCCGCGACCTGGACTGGCGCGTCTTCGGCCGGACCGACCGCTACTACATCAAGCAGTACATCGAGGAGACCAACCTCCGCGCGCTGATCCTGCTGGACGCCTCCGGCTCGATGAAATACGCCGGCCGGCTGGCGGCCAGGCACCGCGGTGAGCGACTGAGCAAGTTCGGCTACGGGCAGTTCCTGGCGGCCTCGCTGGCCCACCTGATGATCCACCAGCAGGACGCCGTGGGCCTGGCCACCTTCGACACCAAGGTCCGCCGCTACATTCCCGCCCGCAGCCGGGCCTCGCACCTGCGGGTGATCCTGGAGGAGCTGGCCGTCACCGAGCCGGGCGCCGAGAGCGGCCTGGCGGAGGTCTTCCACGACCTGGCCGAGCGCATCCACCGCCGCGGGCTGGTCGTCATCATCTCCGACTTGTTCGACGACGTCGCCGAGGTCCTCCGGGCGCTGCATCATTTTCGCTACCGCAAGCACGAGGTGCTGCTGCTGCACGTAATGGCCGAGGAGGAGCTGACCTTCCCCTTCGACCGCTGGAGCGTCTTCCGCAACCTGGAAAGACAGGATCACCGGCTGCAACTGGACCCGCTGGCGGTCAAGAGCGAGTACCTCCAGCGGCTGAAACGCTTCGTCCGCCGCCTGGAGATCGCCTGCGGGCAGATGGACATCGACTACGTCCAACTGTCCACCCGAAACAGCTTCGACGTGGCCCTGGCCCATTACCTGGCGCGCAGGATGGCCAGAGCGCGGTAGGACCGCAGGGACCAGGGACCAGGATAGACGGCAAGAACAGACCGCATGAGCGAGATACGGAGCTACCGAGATCTGATCGCTTGGCAGAAAGCCATGGCGCTGGCAAAGCGCATATACGGAGCGACCCGGCTGTTCCCGAAGGAGGAAGTGTACGGCCTGACTCAGCAGATGCGAAGGGCAGCGACATCCATTGCCAGCAACATCGCAGAGGGATACGGACGCGGGAGCCGCAGAGATTACGTCCGGTTTCTTCACACGGCCCGTGGCAGCCTCTACGAAGTCGAAACTCAGGTACTGCTGGCGAAGGAGCTAACCTACCTGACGGACAAACAGGCGGCGTCGTTGTTGGAAGATACGGGCGAGTGTTCGAAACTCCTGTACGCGTTGATTAAGAGCTTGAGGGAAGCAAGTTGATTCTTCCAGGCGCACTTGACGAATCGCCAAGGCTTGTCGGGTGGCTTCTGGCTTCTGCGCCCTGGTGCCTGGTGCCTGGTCCCTGTTGCCTGTTGCGTGAGTAAACAATGACCTTCCTCAACGCCATCATGCTGTTCGGTCTGGCCGCGGTGGCCATTCCGATCATCATTCACATTCTCAACCGCCGCCGGGCGCGGGTGGTGGACTGGGCGGCGATGCAGTTTCTGGCCGAATCGGTGGCCTCGCGGAACCGCCGCATCCTGCTGGAGGAAATCCTGCTGATGGGCCTGCGCTGCCTGCTGCTGGGGCTGCTGGCGCTGGCGCTGGCGCGTCCGTTTTTGCGGACGGGGCAGGTGCTGGGCGGAAAGGGCGCCGACGACCAGGACATCGCCATCGTCCTGGACGGCTCGCTGAGCATGACCCTGGCGAGCGAGAAGCAGAGCAACTTCCAGCGGGCGATCGAGGAGGCCGCCCAGGTAGTGAAGGCCTGCCGGCCGGGAGACGCCGTCAGCGTGATCCTGGGCGGGCCGGCGCCGCAGGCGATCGTGCCGTCGCCGCTGTCGGACCGCGAGGCCGTCGGTAAGGCCCTGGCCGAGCTGACCGCCCCCGGCGGGTCGATGGACACGCTGGAGGCGCTGCGGGCGGCGACGCTATCGCTGGCGGCCGGAACCAACCCCGCCAAGAAGATCGTCCTCATCACCGACGGCCAGCGGCTCGGCTGGGACCTGGCCGCCTCGCAGAGGTGGCATTTCCTCGCCGAGGCCGGCGAATCGCTGCCGACCCGGCCGCTGGTGATCGCCCGCACGCTGGAGATGCCGGAGAAGTGGTCCAACGCCTGCGCGGCCGGACTGAGCTTTTCCCGCGACGTGATCGGCACCGACCGGGCGGTCAAGGTCACCGCCACCGTCGCCAACACCGGCGTCGGCGGTATCCAGTGCGAGGCCGTCGAGCTCTGGATCGACGAGGAGCTTATGGACAGCCGCCCGATCGACGAGATCGCCGACGGCGCCTCCAGCTCGGTGGTCTTCGAGCCGCGCTTCGAGCAGCCCGGCCCGCACGTCGTCCAGGCGCGCGTCGTCTGCAAGGACGACCTGCCCGCCGACAACCGAACCACCCGCGTGGTGAACGTCTTGCGCACGCTGCCGGTGCTGATCGTCCAGGGCAAGTCCTCCACGCAGCCGCTGGCCAGCGACGGCGACTTCCTCAAGATCGCCATGACCCCGCCGCCGGCGAAGGGCAACCCCTCCGGCCGGAACGAGGCGGGTGGGAACAGTCAGGACTTGATCCGGGCAGAAGTCGTCAACGCGATGGACATCGCCTCGGTAAAGGATTTCTCCGGCTATCGGGTGGTGGTCCTGGCCAACGCGGCCCGGCTGCCGGCGGCTGCGGCCGGGAAGCTGGCCGAGTTCGTCCAGGCCGGCGGCGGGCTGCTGATCGCCCCCGGAAGCAAGGTCCAGAAGGACTTCTACGACAACTGGACCGCACCCGACGGAAAGCCGCTGACCGGCTGCCGCCTGGCGAAGATCCAGCAGGACCAGGCCGGCGGCGCCGGCACCGAGCGGTTCGCCCACGTCGCCGTGAACACCATCGACCATCCGGCGCTGAAGCTGCTGTCGGACCCGTCGGTCAGCGACCTGGGGGCGGCGCGGATCAAACGCCACTGGGTGCTCGTCCCGCCCGAGAACGACGAGACGGTCGCGGTCGCCGCCCTGCTGGAGACGGGCGACCCGTTCATGGTGCAGCGCAAGGGCAGGGACGCGCGGGGATTCGTCATCACCCTCGCCCTGCCGCTGAACACGGACTTTTCCGACCTGCCGGTGCACGAGTGCGAGTGCTTCGTGCCGATGCTGCATGAGCTGCTGTACTACCTGGCCGCCCCGTCGCAGTTGCCGCTGAACGTCGAGCCCGGCCAGCGGCTGGTTTACACCGTGCCCGGGCAGGTGCGTAAGGGCGACAAGGCCCACGTCATGGCCCCCGACGGCCGGCCGGTGGACGCGGAGCTTCAGCAGCGCAAGGGGCGGTGGCAGGCCACCTACCTGACGGTCCGCCCGGGCCTGCACCGGCTGACGATACCGGACCCGGCCCTGGGCGAGCTGGCGACGCGTCCGGCGGTGGCGGGCAAAGGCCCGGCCGGCGCCGGCGGCATTCCCTTCGTGGTGCTGGCCGATCCGGCCGAGAGCCGACTGGAAGCCCTCAGCGACGACGACTACAACCGCGCCGGGCAGTTCGTCCAGCTCGCGCGGGCCGAGAGCCTCAGCGAGCTGACCGCCGCCATCACCGGCGACGCGCCCGGCAGCGAAATCTGGCGCTACCTGGCGCTGGCGGTGCTGGTTCTGTTGGTGGTCGAGATCCTCGCCACTCGCGCCATCACCGTCCGGCGCAGGATTCACCTGGCCGCGCCCGTCGCCTTCGGCGCCAGGCAGGTCGACGCCGAGCAGTTCCGCCGGGGCGCCGGTAAGCCCGCGCCGCCGCGGCCGCAGCTCAAGGAGGCGCCGACGCCATGACCTCCCCGGCACTGGCATTTTTCGTGCTTTCGCCGGCCTGGCCGAGCTGGCTGCTGATTCTGGGCGTGGTCGCCGCCGCGGCCGTGTGGCTGTGGTCGTACGGGCTCGTGCGGCTGCTCGCGGGCGAGCCGGACGGCGGCAGGCCGGCGCTGCTGGGCAGGCTCCGCCAGGCAGGGCTGATCACCGGGCGCGTGGGGCTGGCCTTCGGCGGCATCTGGCTGGGCTTCCAGGTAGCCGGGCGAATTTTCCTGCTGGCGACCAACTGGTCGATCTGGCCGGTGGCGCTGATCGCCGCCTGCGGCGCCGAGGCCGTCATCTGGCTGTACCGGCTGGAGCGGCAGATCGTCCCGCGGCGGACGGGCCTGCTGCTGACGGGCCTGCGGCTGGGGCTGCTGGGGCTGGTGATCCTGATGCTGGTTCAGCCGGTGTTCGTCTCTGTCCGGCGGGAGATGAGAAAGCGCGTGCTGGCGCTGCTGGTGGACACCTCCGCCTCCATGCGCATTTCCGACCGCCAGCTTCCGCCGCAGGAGAAGCTGCGCCTGGCCGAGGCGTTCTCGGTGGGCCCGGCCCGCCGGCCGTATCACCTGGAAGACAACGCCGACAGCCTGCGCGCGGTCCAGGCCGCCCTGGTGGGCGAGCTGGCTTGGCTGGACCGGCTTTCCCAGGCCGGCAGCGACGCCATCGGCGAGCAGCTCATCGCCCGGCGGAAGGAGCTGCACGAGAGGTTCAACGCCTGGGGGCAGGTGGTCGCCGAGCAGACCGACGCGGTCCAGTCGCTGCTGGATGAGTTCAAGCAGCTTCCGAAGAACCTCCAGGCGGACCTGCAAAGCGCCAAGGCCACGCTTTCGGCGCACGTCCGCCCGGGCCTGGTGGACGCGGCCGCACGCACGCACGAGGACCATGTGGACACCCTGGCGGCGGACTTCGGCCGCCTGCGGAGCGACCTGCGCCGGACGGTGAAGGAGCTGGCCAAGGCCGCCCCGCTGCTGGAGAAGGTCGGCCAAGAGCTGGACAGGTCCCTGTACGAGCAGCTCAGCGGCTCCGACCGCGCCGCCGTCGAGGCCGTGGCCGGGCTTTCCCGGCTGGAGCTGGCCAAGGCCACGCTGCTGCACCGGCCGACGCTGCCCGACAAGGACGAGCAGGAGGAGTCCCTGCTGGCCAGGCTCGCCGAGCAGTACAACCTGAAGATCTACACCTTCGCCGGCGAGCTGGCCGAGGTTGACGCGAAGGGCTGGTCCGACCCGATCCCCTCGGCCGCAGCCCACGTCGCCACCGCGCCGGCGGGAACGGGCGGAACCGCCAGGTCCGACGACCCCGCCATACAAAGGACGGACCTGGCCGGAGCCATGGGCAAGGCGCTGGCCGAGGTCGGCGCCGACCAGCTCGCCGCCATGGTGGTGCTCTCGGAGGGCCAGGACAACGGCAACCTCAAGGCCGAACCCGTCGCCCGCCAGCTCGGCGGGCAGGGCTCGGCCATGTGGGGGATCATAATGGGCGCCGAGAAGCCCCCCACCGACGCCGCCATCATCGCCATCGAAGCCCCCGAGGCGGTCTACCTGGCCGACCGGATGTTCATCGACGCCGAGCTGAAGCTGGACGGCCTGGCGGGCAAGGAGGTGCGGGCGACGCTGTACGACGGCGACCGGCCGGTGGACTTCAAGACCATCCGCGTCGCCGGCGACGTCTACCGCACGCACATCCAACTGGCCGACGAGCCCAAGAAGGTCGGCCTGCACTCGTATCGACTGGAGCTGAGCAAGCATCCCGACGAGGTCTTCACCGACAACAACTCCTACGCCCTGACGCTGTCGGTCACCGACGACAAGACCAAGGTGCTGCTGGTGGATTCGCGCCCGCGGTGGGAGTTCCGCTACCTCAAGAACCTCTTCACCGGCCGGGACAAGACGGTCACGCTGCAATACGTGCTGCTGCGGCCCGACCGGTTCTACGGCCAGCCCCCGCGGCCGAAGGTGCACGCCTCCGTCAGCCGCCGCCGTCGCGGCCAGGAGGAGGCGACGCTGCTGCCCAAGGACGAGGCCGAGTGGCTCAAGTTCGACGTGATCTTCCTGGGCGACGTCGCCGAGAAGGACCTGTCCGGCGAGGACGTGGAGGCCCTGCGCCGGTTCGTCTCCGACCGCGGCGGGACGCTGATTCTGATCGCCGGCAAGGAGTCCATGCCCGGCGACCTGGCCGGGACGCCGCTGTCCGAGCTGGTCCCGGTGGAGCTGTCGGCCCCGCCCAAAGCGGCCGCCAGGCTGCCGCGCCAGGGCTTTCGCATCGCCCTCACGCCGGAAGGTGAGGACCACGTGATCCTCCGCCAAGACGTGGAGCCGGCCAAGTCCTCCCAGATCTGGGAATCGCTGCCGCCGCTGTTCTGGCGCAGCCCGTTCCTCCAGGCCAAGAAGACCGCCACCGTGCTGGCCTACGCCCTGGAGGCCGACGCCCCCAAGTGGCTGACGGGAAAGCCCCCGCCGCCGGCCACGCTGCCGGAGGACATCGCCCGGCGCCGCCAGGAGTTCCGCCGCTCCCGCGCCCTGATCGCGGTGGCCCCCTACGGGCTGGGCAAGGTGATGATGCTGAGCTTCGACCGCACCTGGCGGCTGCGGTATCGCATGGGCGACACGTATCACCACAAGTTCTGGGGCCAGGTGCTGCGGTGGGCGACGGCCGGCAAGCTGCCCGCCGGGACCGACCTGGTCAAGCTCGGCAGCGACAAGACGCGCTACGCCCCGCGCGCCCGCCCGGTCGTTCGGGCCAAGATCCTCCAGGAAGACCACGCCCCCATGACCCAGGCCAGCGCCGCCGTCAAGGTCTTCGCCGGCGAGAAGCTCATCGGGCGCGTGCCCATGAGATACGTCCAGGACTCCCCGGGCATCTACACGGCCACGCTGGAGGAGTTGCCGGCGGGGAGCTACCGGCTGGAGCTCGATTGCCCGGAGGCCCAGGCCCTGCTCCAGCGCGACGGGCTGGAGAAGCTTTCCGTGGAGATCTCGGTGAACCCGGCCGCCCCGGCCGAGGAGATCGAGCTGGCCGCCAACCCCAACCTGCTGGGCCGGCTGGCCGGGCTCAGCCACGAGGGCGGCCTGCTGCGCCCGTACAAGGCGCGGCGCCTGCTGGAGAGCCTGCCGCCCGGAAAAGTGGAGCAAACGCACCGCAGGCAATTCGCCCTCTGGGACTCGTGGGTTCTGTTCGGACTGTTCTGCGCCGCCGCGACGGCGGAGTGGCTATTGCGCAAGAGGGTGGGTCTGGCATAGATCGGCGGCCGATGCGGCCGAGGGCCCCGGCGGAATTCCGCGGCAGGGGGCCCCGAAAAAGGCGGCACACGGTCAGGCGTGTGCGATCGGAACGAAGGAGGCCCAAGCCATGACGCGGGCTGCGACAGAAAACGGGCAGTTGCTGGCCCCGATCGAGGCGAAGCTGCGCCGGCTGATCTGGCGGGCGCGGGCGGCCATCGCCCTCCGCGGGGCGCTGGCGACGCTGGCGGCGGCATCTCTGGCGATGCTGGTCACCGTGGTCATCGCCGTCCGATGGCCCTTCTTCGAGGCCTGGCAGCAGTATGCCCTGACTTGCCTATGGGTGGGCGCGGGCCTGGGCGCCGCGTTCGTGATGCTCGTCCGCCCCCTGGCTAGGAGCTTCTCCCTGGCCGGCATCGCCCGCGTCGTGGAGCAGCACCACCCGGAGCTGCACGAGCGCATCAGCTCCACCGTGGAACTGCTCCACAGCTCCGACGCCCCGGAAATCCGCGGCTCCGAAGCCCTCATTCACGCCCTGGCGACCGAGGCCGGACAGGACGCCCGCAGCGTCCGCCCGCGGCGCGAGGTCACCTTCCGCAGGGCGCGCCCGTTCCTGATCGCCCTGGCCGCGGTGGGCGCGGTCATCGTCGTGCTGTGCGCCACCTCCCGCGGCATGCGCAACGAATTCGCCAAGCGGCTGCTGCCGTTCCTGAACCTGCCCAACTTCCACGCCGGCGACCTGATCATCAGCCCCGGCGTCGACCGCACGGTGCTGGCGGGCGAGCGGTTGGAGGTGACGGTCTCCCTGACCAAGGGCAAGGCCGCCAAGGCCCGCTGGGCGGAGGTGCACGTCGCCCGCCCGGAAGGCGGGCACCAGGTCGTCCGGATGAACCTGCTGCCCGGCCCCGTCGGCGGCATCGAAGGCGGGGGCGCCCGGCCGGAGAAGACCTTCGCCTACACCACGCCGCCGCTGCAGAAGTCGATGCGCTACCGCGTCCGCGTGGGCGACGCCCGCAGCCGGTACTACCAGGCGACGGTCGAGCCGCGCCCGGCGGCGGCCGGCATCGAGGTGGCGTACGACTACCCCGACTACCTCGGGCGGGAAGACCTGCCGCCCACGCCCGGCACGGGCCGGCTGGAGGCGCCGGTCGGGACCGTGGCGACCGTGCGCGTGCGGCTGAACAAGCCGGTGGCCGCCGCCGAGCTGTTCGTCAACGACGGCCCCGCCGAGCTGACGCGCCTGGGCGAGAGCGAGTACAGCTTCGTGCAGGCGCTGTCCCGCCCCTCCGCCGGGAGCTGGCGGCTGGTGCTGACCGACGCCCACGGCTACACCGGCGAAGCCGGCGGCCAGATCGCCGCCATTGCCGACGCGGCGCCGGCCGCCCGCATCGTCAGCCCCGTCGAGGACAAGCTGAAGCTCAAGCCGGCCGACCGGCTGCCCATCGGCTACACCGTCTACGACGAGATCGGCCTGGACCGGGCCGAGCTGGTCGTCGCCATCGACGGCGGCGCCGAGAGGGCGATGCCCGTTCCCATGCGCAAGGCCGCCACCGGCCCCGCCGCCCACCCCGGCGAGCTGGAGACCGTGCTGAACCTGACGGAGCTGGAGCTGTCCTCGGCACGCAAGATCACCTTCCAGCTCCGCGCCTGGGATAACCGCCCCGACGCGCTCGGCGGCGCCCAGGAGGGCGTCTCCGCGCAGAAGACCATCGAGCTGGACGTCAAGGCGCCCGGCTACGTCTTCCAGGTGCAGATGGCGCTGGACCTGCGCGTCCGCCAGACGCTGGAGCGGATCTACCAGGAGCTGACCGAGGCCAAGAAGCTCTCCGAGCCGCTGCGGCGGTCCATGCCCGCCACGAAGAAGCTCACCGACAAGACCGTCGCCAAGATCAAGCAGATGCGGCAGCACCTGGTCACGGCCGAGCAGGACACCCGCGCCCTGGCCGAGGTCACCGCCGGCAGCGCATACCCGACACTGTCGCAGACGCTCAGCAAGCTCGCCGACGCCAACATCGCCAAGGCGGTGGACAGCTCCGAGCTGATCGTCGTCACCGACAATCAGAAGGCACGGGCCGAACAGGCCGACGAGGCCGACTTCCAGATCGACCGGGCGTTGGCGATCGTCTCCGACCTGCTGAAGAAGTTCGACGTCCTGACGGAGCTGGCCCGGCGGGCGATCGCCCTGCAAGAGCTGGCCGAGCGGCAGGAGGCGCTGGCCGCGGCCAAGCTGGCTGAGGCCACCACGCAGCCGGCGACCGCCCCGGCCGGCGGGGACGACTCGGCCGGCGCCATGAGCGGCGAGGAATGGGAAAGGGCACAGGAGCAGGTCGCCCGCGACACCGGCCAGCTTGTCCGCCAGACACCCAACGCCCTGCACGAGTCCCTCGGCCGCAACCAGCAGCGCAGCCGCGACCTGGCGGAGATGGCCGAGCGGCTCCAGCGGCGGCAGCAGGCGCTGCTCCAGCACACCGCCGCCGCCGAAGCCGTCCGGCAGACGCAGCAGCAGCTCCGGCAGCTCGCCGCGGAGCAGGCCACCCTCGCCGGGCAGATCGGCCAGCTCGCCCAGCAGGCCCGACCGGTGCCGCCGTCGGTCGAGCCCACGACACAGGCCGCCCACCAGGCGCAGGCCGCCGCCGGGGCCCTGACCACCACGCAGCCGGCGACGGCGCTTCCCATGCAGACCGCCGCCGAGCAGGCCCTCGCCCAGACCGCCCAGCAGGCACAGGCCGAACTCCAGCGTCACGCCGCCGCCGAACTGGCCGCCGCGGCCGAGCGAATGGCCGACCAGCAGGCACAGCTCGCGCAGCGTTCCGAGTCGGCGGCGCCGCATCAGCAGACCGCCCAAGCCGCCCAGCAGGCCGCCGCCCAGGCCACCGCCCGCCAGCGCCAGGTGCTGGCGCAAGTGGGCGGGCGCCTGGCCGGGCTGGCGCGGCGTCAGGCGGCCCTGGCCCAGCGGGCAGGGCAACTCGAGCAGCCGACGAGCCCGCCGGCGCCGGCTCGCCCCGCGCAGGCCATGCAGCAGGCCGCCACGAGCCTCCGCCAGGGCGACCCCGCGTCCGCGGCCGCCCAGGCCGCCCGTGCCGGCGGACAGTCCCAGCAGCTAGCCGGCGAACTTGCCCGGCGCGCCGCGGCCGCCCCGCAGGCTGCGCAGCAGGCCGAACAGCGCGCCCAGCAGGCCGCCGCCCAAGCCCAACAGGCTGCCCAGCGCGCCCAGAAGGCGGCACAGGCCGCCGCCCAGGCCCAGCAGCAATCCGCCGCCGCCGCACAACGTGCCCAGCAGGCCCAGGCCACCACCCAGCAGACCGGCGCCGCCGCCGCCCAGCAGGCCGCCGCCCAAGCCCAACAGGCCGCCCAGCGCGCCCAGCAGGCCGCACAGGCCGCCCAGAAGCAATCACAGCAGGCCCAGCAGGCATCGCAGGCCGCCGCCCAAGCGGCCCAGCAGGCCCGCGGGCAGGTCCAGCCCGCACAGCAGCACTCGGCCGCCGCTGGGAAACTCGCCCAGGAGCAGGCGCAACTGGCGCGGGAGATCGCCGCGGCCGCAGCCCGCGAGGCGCCGCAGGCTGCCCAGGCCCAGGCCGCCGGACAACAGGCCGCCGCCCAGCAGGCCCAGGCGGCCAAGCAGACTCGCCAGGCCGCCCAGCAGCTCCAAGGCGCCCCCCAGGCCCAGCAGCAGCTAGCCAAGCAGGTGCCGCAACTGAAGCGCCTGGCCGCGAAGGCCGACCGGCAGGTGCAGACGGCGATGCGGCAGCACGACCCGACGGCCGGCATGCAGCGGGCCGCCGCGGAGCTTTCCCGCAGCCGCGCCGCCCGTGCCGCCCCGTCGCAGAGGACGGCCGAGCAGCAACTCCACCGGATCGCCGAGGCCGCCCGGGAGCAGTTGGCTCGGACGGACCCCCAGCGGGCGGCCCAGCAACTGGCGGCCGCGGCCGAGCGCATGGCCCGCCGGCAGGAGCAGCTCGCCGGAGAGTCCGGCGAGGCCGTCCGGCAACAGCAGGCCGGCCAAGCCGCCCAGCGCACGTCCGAGCAGCAGCAGCAAAGGCAGCGACAGATCGTGGGACAGATCGCCGGCAGGCAGGCTCCCTTGGCGGGCCGGCAGGAGGCCCTGGCCAAGCAGGCGGGCCAGCTCGAGCAGGCGGCCGCGGCCAGCCAGCAGGCGCGTCCGGCGCGGGCAATGCAGCAGGCGGCCGAGCAACTGCGGAAGGCCAGCCCGCAGGCGGCCGCGCCCCATGCCCAGCAGGCGGCCCAGCAGGCCGAGCGCATGGCCGGAGAGTTGGCCCAGCGTTCGGCCGCGGCCGAGAAGGCGTCGCAGGGCGCGGCGGAGCGGTCGAAGGCTCAGCCGGCAGACCAGGCCGCCGCCCAGACCGCTCGCCAGGCCATGGCCCGGGCCCAGCAGGCCTCGCGTCAGGCCGATGCCGCCCGGCAGCTCGCCCGTCGGCAGGCGGAGCTGGCCAGGCAAGCCGCCCAGGCAGCCGCCGCCGAGGCGCCCCACGCCGCCCAGGCCCAACAGGCGCAGCAGCAGGCCGCCGCCGACGCCGCCCAGGCCGCCCACGCAGGCCAGCAGGCCGCGCGACAGGCGCAGGCCACCGCCGGCCGACAGCGGCAGCTCACCGACCAGGTGGGGCAGTTGAGCCGGCTGGCCCAGCAGGCCACCCCCGCCGCCCAGGCGGCCATGCGCCAGCACAACCCGACCGCCAACATGCAGCGGGCGGCGGGCGAGCTGGCCCAGAGCCGGCCCGCCCAGGCCCAGCCGGCCCAGCAGGCGGCGGCGCGGCAGCTTCGCCAGATCGCCCAGGCGGCCCGGCAGCAGGTCGACCCCACCCGCCCCACGGAGGCAACCCAGATCGCGCGGTCCGCGGCGTCCCTCGCCCAGCAGCAGCAGCGGCTGCGGGCGCGGGCCGCCGAGCTGACCGGCCAGCTCGCCCGCGGGCAGAACCAACTGGATCGGCAGGAGCTGACGCGCCTCCAGGCCGCCCAGCAGCAGATCGCGCGCGAGGCGGCCGAGCTGTCCGACGACGTCCGCCAGCAGGCCCCGCAGGCCGACCGCATCGACACGCAGGCCGCCCGCGCCGCGGCGGAGGCGCTGCGTCGGCTGGGCGGGCGGCAGCTCGCGGCCGCGGCCGAGTCGGGACACCGAGCCGCCAACCTGATGAATGAAATGGAGCGGCGCCTCGGCCGGCCGGAGGAAGGCGGCGGCGAAGAGTCAGGCCAGCGTGGTGAAGAATCCGGGCAAGGTGGTGAAGAGTCCGGACACGCCGGCCAAGAGTCCGGGCACGGCGGCCAAGAGTCCGGGCACGGCGGCCAAGAGTCCGGGCACGGCGGGCAGGATTCCGGTCAGGGCTCCGGTCAGCCCGGACAGGGCCGGTCCGGACAGGTCCAGGCGGCCACGCCGTCCGGACAGGAGCCCGACCAGGTCGCCGCCGAGCAAGGGCCCACCGCCGCCGAGCGCCGGGCCGAACTAGCCGAGCAGGCCGGCGACCTCGCCGGCAGGCAGCAGCGCGTCGCCGACGAGGCCGCGGCCCTGGCCGGGCGGCGGCGAGGGCAACTGCTGGCCAGCAGGCAGCAGCAGATCGGCGAAGGCACCGCCGACCTCCAGCAGGGGGCGGAGCTGATCAACGATCACATCCGGGACCTGCTGCCGGATGCCACCGCCAGGCAACTGGCCCGGCAGGCGACCGGCGCCCTTCAGCAGGCGGCCGCCGCGCAATCGTCGGCCGAGCGGGCGATGAGCGCCGGTCAGCCGGGGCAGTCCATGCAACCGCAGCAGGGATCGGCCGCGGGCCTGGGCCGGGCCGCCGGGGCCCTCCGCCGGCTCGGGCAGCGGCTCTCCGAACAGGCCAGGCGGGCCCGGCAGCGGCCGCCGGAAGGTGAAGACGCCCTCCCCGGCGAGCTGGCCGAGGCCTACGACGCGGCCCGCTCGGCCTCCCAGAGCCGGCAGCTTTCCGACGCGGCCATGGCCGCCCGACTGATGGCACAACTGGCCGCCGGGACGATCCGCCGGGCGATGTCCATGGGGGTGATGCCGATGGCCGGCTGGCCCAACCAGAGCCCCGAGGGCATGGCGCTCAGCTCCAACGCCCGGGTGGGGGCGGCCCTGCCCGACCTGACCGCGCCGCAACTGGCGAAGCTGGGCATCACGCTGGAAGACTGGGCGCGGCTGCCGGGGCAGTTGCGGGACCAGGTCCTCCAGTCGGCCCGGCTGGGCGGGCCGGAGGAGTATCGCGGGCTGATCAAGCGATACTTCCAGGCCATCGCCAGACTCAGCGCCGAGAAGGAAACCTCCCCGCAGGAGCCGAAGAAGAAATGACCCCCTCGCGAAAAGCGCTGGCGAGCGTCTGCTGCGGATTGACGATCGTGCTGCTGGCGGCGCCGCCGCAGGCGGCCGCCGACGAGGCGGTGGCGGTGCTGGCCAAGTACAGCCAGCCCATCGAGCAGGCGGTTAACCGGGCGCTGGCCTACCTCGCCCGCACCCAGCACAAGCAGGGCTACTGGCCCAGCGGCATCGGCAAGAACACCGCCGTCAGCTCGCTGGCGGTGATGGCCTTCCTGGCCAAGGGCTACACCCCCGGCACCGGGCCCTACGGCGAGGTGATCAACCGGGGCATCGACTTCGTCCTCAGCGCGCAGAAGCCCAACGGCCTGCTGGCGGCTAGCTCCTCCCAGGGGCCTTTCGGCTACTCCCACGCCATCTCCACGCTGATGCTCTCGGAAGTCTCCGGCATGGTCGACGCCGAGCGCCAGCAGCGGATCGACAAGGCCCTGCCGCACGCGGTCCGGCTGATTCTGACGGCCCAGAAGATCAAGCGACAGAACCGGCTGCATCAGGGCGGGTGGCGCTATCAGGCGACCAGCCGCGACGCGGACATCTCCTGCACCGGCTGGGCGCTGATGGCGCTGCGGTCGGCCCGGAACAACGGCGCGCCCGTCCCCAAAAAGGCCATCGACGACGCCGTCAAGTTCGTGCTGAGCTGCCGCGACGCCTCCGGCGGGGCCAAAGAGCCCGGCAAGGGCGTGGGGTTCTGCTACCAGCCGGGCTCGACCGCCTCCGGCCTGGCCCGGACCGGCACCGCCGTGACCTGCCTGGAGCTGTGCGGCAAGCACCGCTGCAAGGAGGCGATCGGCGGGGGAGACTGGATTCTGGCCCACCCGGCGAGGAGGTACGGGGCGAACTTCTTCTACTACGGGCTGTACTACTGCGCCCAGGGGATGTTCCAGTTGGGCGGGCGGCACTGGGAGCAGTTCGCCCCGCAGATGTACGAGATGATGCTGAAGTTCCAGCGGAAGGACGGCTCCTGGCCGCAGGGCTCGGCCAACGAGTCCCGCGGCGGGCCCTGCTACGCCACGGCCATGGGGGTGCTGGCGATCGCCGTGAGCTATCGGCAGTTGCCGATCTATCAGCGCTAAGCCGCCGGCGGGGCGCCGGCCTCAGCGGCGCTTGGCGTCGGGTCCGTCCGACGGCAGGGCGATGGTGAAGCAGGTGTTCTTGCCGGGCTGGCTTCGAACGCTGATCCGCCCCTTGAGCGATTGGACGATCTCCCGGCAGACGGCCAGGCCCAGGCCGGTGCCGTCGCCGTTCCTGGTGGTGAAGAAGGGCTCGAAGATGCGCTGGCGATTCTCCGGCGGGATTCCTACGCCGGTGTCGGCCACGCGAATGAACGTCTCGCCGTTGCGGCGGGAGGCGGAAATGCTGATGCTCTGGCCCCCGCCCTTTTTCAGCACGGCCGTGCGGGCGTTGAGCAGCAGGTTCAGCAACACCTGCTTCAGCTCCACCGGGCGCGTGGTGATCTGGAACTTCGGCGACACCTTCCGAATCAGAACGATGCCGTCCTTGGACGGGGCCCGCGCCATCGCCGCCAGGGTTTCCTCGACGAGTTGGGCGACGGGGATGGTCTGGACCTGCTGGGGGTCGTCGCAGGTCAGATGCAGCAGCGCCTGGCAGATGGCGGCGGCGCTGTCGTAGCCCTTGCGAGCGCGGCGGAGGGAGCTCCGGCAGCTCGTCTCGTCGCCTTCATCGGCCAGGTCCAGCCGGCCGATGACGTGCGTGAGAATGTTGTTGATCTCGTGAACGATCATGCTGGTGATGGTGCCGACCGTCACCAGCCGTTGCGCCCGGCGAAGCTGATCGTCGAGGGCGCGGACCTCATCGCGAAGCTGTGCGACGAGACGGTTCCGCCCCACGACGCCGACAGTAACAGCGCTGGTCATGATGTGCCCGCTTACTAGAGCTGAAACTCTGACTGGTTCCGGCGATCAGTTATACTTATCGGAAAGGCCAGCGATAAACTTGATAGCGGAAAGGCGTCGGCGGCATGGACGAGTACGGCAAATTGCGGGCGCTGCTGGATCTGGCCGAGTCCGTCGGCATCAGGATCCGGCGTGCGCCGGGCGGCGCCGACGGCGACGACGTCCACCCCGGCGGAGCCTTGGTCAGGCTGCGGGACCGGGAAATTCTCTTCCTGGACCCGACCGCCTCCGTGCCCGACCGCATCGCCGTGGTGGCGACCGCGCTCGCCGGGCGCAAGCAGATTGAGGAAACCTTCCTTCCCCCGGAAATCCGCCGGCTCATCGACGGCGCCTGAGGCGGCGGGCGCGCGGGGCTTTACCCCCGGCCGCGGGGCAGTTAGCATTGGGTGCATGGCTGCGTTGGCACACGGCATCGACATGGTCGACTGTGCCCGTCTGCGCGAGATGGTCGGGCGCTACGGCGATCGGTTCCTGAAGCGCGTCTTCACCCCGGTGGAGCTGGCGTACTGCCGCGGCAAGAAGCGCCAGACAGAGCACCTGGCCGGGCGGTTCGCCGCCAAGGAGGCGGTGCTGAAGGTTCTGGGAACGGGCCTTCAGCCCGGAATGCGGTGGACCGAGGTCGAGGTGAGCAACGAGCCCTCGGGCCAGCCGCGGGTGAAGCTGACCGGCCGCTGCCGACAGGTGGCCGAGCAAAAACGCCTGGGGGAAATCCTGGTCTCCATCAGCCACATCACCACGCACGCCATCGCCTCGGCCGTGGCTTCCTCCCGTGCCTGAGCGCCCGCCGGCGTCGATGCCTCAGCGCCGCGACCGTTTCGAGGACTCCGCGCCGGCCTCGCTGTGCGGCCGGCCGAAGATCATTCGCCCCGCCGAGGTCTGGAGAACCGACGTGACGGTGATCTTCATTTCCCGACCGATGAACTCCCGCCCCTGCTCGGCCACGATCATGGTGCCGTCGTCCAGGTAGCCCACCCCCTGGCCCACCTCCTCACCGGCCTTGATGATCTTCACCGTCAGCGCCTCGCCGGGAAGGAAGACCGGCTTCAGGGCGTTGGCCAGGTCGTTGATGTTGATCACCTCCACCCCGCGGAGCTGGGCGACCTTGTTGAGGTTGTAATCGTTGGTGACGACCCGCCCGTCCAGGTGCAGGGCCAGGGCCAGGAGTTTCTCGTCGACGCCGCGGGCCTCCTCGACGGACCGCACGCGGGCTTCGCTGATGCGGATCTGGATCTTGTCGTTGGACTGAAGACGGTTGAGCATGTCCAGCCCGCGCCGCCCGCGGTTCCGCCTGAGCTTGTCGGAGGAGTCGGCGATGTCCTGAAGCTCCTCCAGCACGAACCGCGGCAGGATCATGGGACTTGCCAGGATGCGGGTGTCGGAGATGTCGGCAATCCGCCCGTCGATGATCACCGACGTGTCCAGCAGCAGCGGCCGCACCCCGCGCGTGTGCCGGGCGAACTCCACGTAGGGAATGATGAAGCGGAAGTCGTCCTTGGTCTGCATCACGAAGGAGACGCACAGGTAGATCGTGCACGCGCCCACCAGCAGCTTGATCATCGCCACCAGCGCCGATCTGTGCCGCCAGCCGCCGGTCTCCTCGGTGCGGACCTCGCGCCGGAGATCGGCCAGCTCCTGGCGAAGGCTTTGCAGCCGACTGCTGAGAAGTCTCTCGCCCTCGTCCAGCTCCTTGCCGGGAAGGGTCGCGGGCAAGTCGCTTCGGCGCTCGACCCTGGCGGCCGTCTGCGGCGGCTCGGCGGCGACCACCGGCATCTGCTGGGGAAGGAACACGGCCGCGACGAGGTCCACCACCAGCCCCAGGATGTAGGCCAAAACCGCCCCGGCGACCACGCCGAAAAACAGCCCGCTGATGCCGCTCAGGCTCTTCCGCTCGGTGCCGACGTCCACCAGCATCAACATAACTGCTAGCGCCACCGGTATCAGAATGACCAGCGTGACCTTGGTGTCCGGGGAGAGCCCTTCCGGGCCGGAGGTCTCCCGCACCTCGGGCGTGGTGGCGTAGCTGACGGCGATGGCGAGAACGACTACCACGAAGATGGCGCGGATGATGTGCAGTATCATGACCGCCTCCCTGGTTTATGATATCTATGTCTATGATTCGCTAAAGCTGATTGTACCCGAGCCGGAATATATTATCCATCCACTTCCTTTAACCGCCACCAGCCGGCCCCGTTGCGGCCAAAGTCCGCCCCCGCGCGGCTCTAAGCTGGCCACAGGAATATCTGCCCGCCTGCCTGGCGGAGGTGGGCGGGGAGGTGAGCAGGCACAGTGTGAGGAGGCGAGGATACGTCTGCGGGGGCGGCGGAACATACCACGAATTACACCAATTACGGCGAATTCCACGAATGGCCTCCTTTTCTTGAGGCAGCTCTGCCCAATTCGTGCAATTCGTGAGAATTCCCGCCTGCCAGGTAGCGGGCAGGCGTGTCATTCGTGTTCGCGTTCGTTGGCATGTGTGGAAACCGTGGGCGGGTCCGCTGTTCAAACATCGCTGCGGCCCGCTTGGCTGGCGCGCCCGCACAACCCCGCGCAGGCGCAGCCCGCACAGGGCTCCGCGCCGCCGCCGGACGGGCGGCGGGCGAACCGCCCGGTCCGCCGCGAGCGGGTGAGGTTTTTCGCCAGCTCGCCCAGGCGCCTGGCCAGGCCGGCCAGCGCCGCCCCGCCCACGGCAAAGCTGTGCCCGCGCCCCGGCCGGAGGAAGTACACCGTCGCGTCGGCGACGTTTTGCCCGAGGTGCCCGGCGGCCGCGGCCGCATACATCATCATCTGCAACTCATACCGGGCGGCGCGGGCGCCCACGTCGGCAGCGGCGAGGCGATCGGACTTGTAGTCCACCACGTGCCAGTCGCCCCCGGCGTCCTGGTAGAGAAGATCGATCTTCCCGGAGACGTCCAGCCCGGGCCCGCGGAAGAGGAAGGACAGCTCGCGCAGCCGCCGGCCGGCGCCGCAGAGTTCGCCCAGCAGCGGATGCTCGGCCAGGCGGCCCAACATCTCGGTCAGTTCGCCGGCCAGCTCGGCCGGGTCGACGGAAAGCTCGCGCTCGGCCAGCGCCCGCCCCACCAGGGACCGGGCGTGGGCGGCGACCTCCCCCGCTCGCGGCGACCGGAGGCAGTCGAAATTCACCAGCTCCATGCATCGATGGAAGACCGTGCCGGCGGTGGCGGCATCGAGCAGTTTTCCCGACGGCGGGCCGGCACCGCCGCCGGCAAGGACGTCCACGGGCACGCGCAGCTCGTGGCGCCAGCGGTACAGCATGGGGCAGTGGGCGAAATCGACCAGCGCCGTCGCGGCGATCCTGCCGGCGGGGCCTGCCTCCGGCAGCGGACCGACCAGCGCCAGCTCGCCCGCCTTGCCCGCCCGGGTGAGGGCGTCGGCCAGCCGAGACGCGTCCGCCGCGGCGGCCGCCATCTTCCGCCCGATCGGCCGGCGCCGCCCTCCGCCGCGGGACGGGGCGCTCGGAGTGATGCGAGCCAGGCGGGCGAAAAAGCCGTCGCCGTAGCCGATCCGGTCCGCCCCGCGCTCCAGGGCGCCGGCGACGTCGAGCACACCGTCGAGCTGGGCGAGGTAGCTGCCCGAGTCGCGGAAGCGGCCGTCCCTGTCGCGCCAGTCGGCGCCGACCAGGATCAGGTGGTCCTGATGGCGCGTGACGGCGACGTACAGCTTGCGGACGTCCTCGGCCGCCAGTTCGTCCCGCTCGGCCTGTTTGGCCAGGCGATACGACAGCGGCTCACCCGCGGCGTCCCCGCCGTCATCGTCCTCGACGAGACCCGGCGGCTTGTAGGCGATTCCCCAGTCCCGGCGAAACAGCAGCGGCCCGCGCGGTCCCATCCGCCCGGCGTTCAGGTCGGGAACGACCACCACCGGGAACTCCAGCCCCTTGGCCTTGTGGATGGTCATGATGCGGACGACGTCCTCGGCCTCGCCGGCGACGGCGGCCTGCTCGTAGCGCGATTCGGCCAGCACCAGCTCGCCGTAGCGCTGAACGAAATCGGCCAGCGTCATCCGCCCGGCGCTCTGCGCCGACCGGGCCGACTCCAGCAGCCGATACACGTTGGCGAGCTTCCGCCGGCCGTGGAATTGGCTCAGCAGCGCGGCCGCGTAGCCCGTCTGGCTCAGCAGCGTCTCGATCAGGCCGGCGGCCCCGAGGGCGTCCTTGCCGCGGTGCAGCCGCCCGAGCAGGTCGCGGGCGAACCGGAGCTGCTCCCGCTGCGGCGCCGCCAGGTGGGCGAGTACCTCCGGGGCGGCAAGCCGCTGGAAGTACGGCGGGCTCGCCGCCAGGGCCACGTGCAGCAGGACGTTGTCGTTCAGCCCAAACATCGCGCTGCGGAGCGCGCCGAACAGGGCCACGTCGTCGAACGGGTTGTCGATCGCCCGCAGGGCGTTGAGGACGTCGTACACCTCCTGCTGCCGGAAGAAGCCGGTGCCGGCCACGACGTAGTAGGCGACGCCGCGCTGCCGCAGGGCGCGCTCGTAGGCCAGGCTGTTGGTCCTGCGGGCCAGCAGAATGGCGACGTCGCCGGCCCGCGCCGGCCGCCACTGCTTCTTCCCGTGGTCGAAGACGGTTCTCCCCCGCCCGATTATCTCGGCGATCCGCCCGGCCACCACGTCGGCCTGGGCGACGGCGACGGCCTCGGCGTTGGGCTGCTCGCCGGCATCGGCCAGCAAAATCTCCACGCTCGCTCCCGGCGGCAGCTCCCGCCGCGAGGAGACGATCTCCTCGTAGCCGTCGCCCATCAGCCGCGAAAAAACGTGATTGATCAGCCCCACGCCGGCACCGTGGGCCCGGAACGTCTCGGTCAGCGGGATCCGCGCCTTGCCGAACCGGCCGCACAGCCGCTCGAAAACCTCCGCCTGGGCCCCGCGGAACCGGTAGATGCTCTGCTTCACGTCGCCGACGATGAAGATCTTGCCCGGCGGGGGGCTCTCGCCGTCGGTGAGGATCCCCCAGAGCATTTCGAGCTGGTGGGGGTCGGTGTCCTGGCATTCGTCGATGAGCATCTGGGAGAACTTCTTTCGCAGGCCCGAGCGGACGGAAGCATTCTCCCGCAGCAACCTGCGCGTCCGCAGGATCAGGTCGTCGAAGTCCAGCAGGCCCTGGCCGCGCTTGGCCCGGTCGTAGCGGCCGATCGCCTCCCGCGCCAGGGCGGTCAGCGTCGCCAGGCATCGAGCGGCCTCGGCGTCGGCGCCGCCGAGGTCCTCGAACCACACCGACAGTGCCGCGAAGCGCCCCACGAAGTCGCGCAGGCGGTCGCGGAACTGCTTCCGCGCGTCCTTGCCGCCCCAGGCCTTGGCGCCGCCGATGCCGCCGGGCTTATCCTTCAATGAAGCCACGTCCTCCGCGGCGACCGACTCCGGCCGCTGAAGCATCCTGGCGATGACGGCGAGCTTCTCCTCCCGGTAGGCCAGCAGCCTGTCGGCCGGATCGCTGCAAGGATACGCGGTGAGGTAGTTCAGCTCGTCGCGGGCGGCGGCGTCGCCGCTAAGGGCGGCCAGCGCCTCTCGCCGCAGCCGCTCGCGGACGCCCCGCCAGCGGGCCAGCGTCGCGTCGGGATCGGAGCAATCCTGGTCTTCCCAGGCGATGCGGTGGGACATGAGCGTCATCACGTCGCCGACGACGCGCCGCAGCTCCGCCCGCGCCAGCAGTTCCAGCACGTCCTCGCGGCGCTCGGCCGCGGCCGCCAGGACGGCCTGATCGGCCGCGTCGGCCTGCATCTGGGCGGTCACCAGCTCGTCGGCACAGACGGCGAAGTCCGGGTCCACGCCCGCCTCGATTGCGTGCCGCCGCAGCAGCCACGCGCAGAAACTGTGGATGGTGGAGATGTGGGCGACCGGCAGCTCCGTGATCCAGTCGGCCAGCCGCTGCCGGTCCTCGTCGCTTCGGCTCTGCCGCAGCCCTTCCAGCAGCACCTCCCGCACGCGGGCGGCCATCTCCAGCGCCGCCTTGTCGGTGAAGGTCAACGCCACGAAGCGCTCGAAGGGGCTCTGCCCGCTGCCGGCGGTCCGCATGACCAGCTCGGTGAAGCGCCGCGCCAGCACCAGCGTCTTGCCGCAGCCGGCGCCGCTGGTCAACGCCAGGCTGTCGCCGGACCGCTCGACGGCGGCCTCCGCCTGGCGCGGGGTCAGTCGCGGCAGCCTACTCATGGCCGGCCTCCGAATCCGACTCGCCCGGGCCACTCCCGCCGGTCTTGCTCCGGGCACGGTGCTTGGCGTAGTGGCAGATCTGGCGATACGGGCACCACTTCGGGCAGTCGCCGCCCGGCAGGGCGTCGAACCGCCCGGCCCGCATGCCCTGCACGCATCGCCCGACGGCGTTCATCGCAAAGGCCAGCTTCTCGGGGTATTCCGCATCCTCCTTAATCCGCCCGCGGGACACTCCGACACTGGCGAAATAGCGCTGGGCGTTCTCGCGCACGCCGTGATACGCCCCGCCGGCGCACGCCCGATCGAAGATCGCCTCCAGTGCCTCGGCGTACAGGGCAAGCTGGAGGTCGCGCCCGCTGAGGATGTCCTTGCCGGCCGGCAAGCGCCCGGACTTGTAGTCCACCGCCAGCAGGGCCGCGTCCGGTGCGACCTGATCGACGCGGTCGATCTTTCCTTCCAGGCGGATCCGCTCGCCGCCGGCGTCCAGCTCGACCGGCTCGGGCCTGCTGGCCGGGTCCATCCGCCCGGCCCGCCGCTGGGTGAGGCCGAAGCCCAGCTCGAAGCAGACCGCCTCGGTCGGCAAGACCGCCTGCCGCTGATCGGCCAGGTACGCCCACAGCATTTCCCGCCAGAATCCGGTCTGGACGTCCCACAAGGCCGAGTACATCGCCCTGTCGGCCAGCCGGCGCCTCTCGGCCTCGACGGCCTCGGCCAGCAGGGCCCGCAGCTCGCCCTCGTCGGTCTCGGCGAGCTTCACCGGCCCGCCGGCCCGCTCGCGCAGCGAGGTCATCACCCGCCACAGCACCGCGTGGCAGAAGCTGCCCATCGCCGCCGGCGTCATCCGCGCCTCCGGCTCCACCAGCGGCTCCAGGTGCAGCAGATGCCGGGCGAAAAACTGCCAGGGGCAGCGGGCGTAGCTGTTGAGCTGGCTGGCGGAGAAGGTCCACTTGGCGGGAATTCGCTCGCCAAGCCCGGCCAGCAGCTTCGGATCGTCCAGCCGCCCGTCGAAGGCGTCGACCTCGCCCGCCCGCCAGCGGCGGTCGGCGGCGAAGATGCCGAAGCTGGCGCGGCGCAGCCATTCAGGGCGGTGCCGCCGGGCCCAGCCCAACAGCGCCGCCGGGCGATACTTGGCCTCCGCCTCGTCGCTGAAGGCGGCGAAGACGGCGGCGTTGAAGGCGTCGGCCGGCGAGGAAAGCTCATCCGGCGGCGGCACGAACTCGCCCGGGCCGATCCGCTCGCGCCGGCAGGGGGCGCCTTGGCGCTCGCCGGTGGAGGCCAGTTCCTCCAGGAAGCTGCTGGCGGCATGCGGCCGGCCGGACGCCTCGGCCGTCAGGAAGCTGACGGTCAGGGCCTCGTCGGCCCGCGTCGCCGCCAGGTAGAACAGCAGCATCTCCCGGGCGATCAGGTCGCTGCGGCTATCCAAAGCCACGCCGCGGGCGGCCCACGCCAACCGGTCGGACTCGGCGATGAAGCACGTCTCCTGCGCCAGCCGCGGAAACGCCCGCTCGTTCACCCCGAGCAGATACACCCGCCGGAAGCGCAGCGACCGCCCGTCCAGCACGTCCAGGACTTCGGCAAGCGATTCGGCGCGGGCCGGCGGGCAGACGGCCGCCTCGGCCAGGCGCGAGACCAGCTCGGTCAGCTCCTCCGCGCGGCTTCGCCCGGCCGGGGAGAGCGGGGCCTCCGTCAGGTCCTCCAGCAGCTCGTCGAACGCCCGCAGGGCCCGGAGGTCCGCGGCCACGGACGCGTCGTCCTCGACACCGACCGCGGGCGACTCATCCGAAATTCGGAGCCTTTCCACCACGGCCGCGGGGAGCTGTAGCTCGCCGATCAGCTCGCGGACGGCCCGGACGTACGCGCCGACGTCCTCGGGCGCGGCCAGCCGATCCAGCCGCGCCATCAGTGCCGCCAGCATCGCCCCGGCCCGCTCGATGGCTTCGGCGTCGGCGGACAGCGGACCCAAGGCCACCGTCTCCTCGTCCTCGGCGAACTCCTCGCCGCCGCTTCGCGCGCGATCGGCCAGCCGCCGGAACGCCCGCGAATACTCCGTCCGCCCGCCCAGGACGTTGGCCGTGCGGATGGCCATCTCCGCCGTCGCCACCGTTGCCGCGTCCAGGCCGGCTCCCAGAGCGCCCGGGCGGAAGTAGCTGTTCCGGATCACCGCCAGCACGTCGTGGAACGCATACGCCGGCGGCAGCGACAGCAGCCGCAGGATGAACCGCACCACCCCGCAGGCGTCCAGCCGCGTCGGGCGCGAGGCGACGGGCACGTCGTGGGCGGCAAAGATCCGCCGAATCGGCTCTTCGTAGCCGCTCAGGTCCCGCGCCATCACCGCGACGGACCCGGGCTCGGCGCCGCCGGCCAGATCGGCCTTGACCGCGCGGGCGACGGCGCGGACCTCGGCCTCCACGTCGGCTGCGGCCAGGACGGTCACCGAAATCGCGGGCCCGCCCGTCGCGGCCGCGGCGCTTGCCGGCTCGGAGGCACGCGCTCGCCCTTTCTTGCCGCCGGGCAGGTCAAAGAGGCTCTCGAACGGATCGCCGCCGGGCTCGGCGGCCGTGACTTCCGAGCCGGGAATCGCCCGGCGAATCCGCTGGAGCGTCCGCTCCGTCCAGAACCACATGCGCCGGCGCCGCGGCTGGGCGGCGAACGGCAGCGTGATGAGCATGCTGTCCACGCGCCGGGCCAGCAGCGAGAGGATCTCCAACTGCGTCGGGGTGAAGTCGGTGAAGCCGTCGACGCCCACGGCCGCGATGGCGGGATAGCCCAACGGGGCGCCCTCGTCGCGGGCGAGCACGTCGCGGGCCAGCCACATCAGCCCCTCTACGTCGAAGCGCTCGGCCTTCCGCAGTTGGTCCTGATAGCGCCGATACACGCTCAGCAGGTCGGCGTCCTTGCCGCTGGACGGGTCGATGGCCTTTGCCAGCGCCTCCGGCTCCACGGCCGCCCGCTTGAGTTCGGCGATGGCCGCGTCCAACGCCGTCACCAGCCCCGGGGCGTCGCTCAGCGGCCCCAGGGCCCGCAGCCCGCCGGCGGCAGTGGGGCGGTTGACGATGCTCCAGAGCAGCAGCCGGCGGTGCACAGTATTAAGGATGCGGGCGGGCCGGCCCGCGGCAGACAGAATGCCGGCAGCCAGGCCGGCGAAGGTCGTCACCGCCGGCGCGATCAGCACGCCCGTCTCCGACAGCTCCAGCAGCCGCTGCCGCATGTGGGCGGCGGCCGGGACGTTGGGCACGATCAGAAGGCATCCCGCCCGCCCGAGCTCGTCCATGCGCCGCCGGTACAGCTCCAGCACGGCCGTCGTCTTGCCGCACCGGGCCGGGCCGGTCAGTATCGTCACTGACGCCGCGCCCGCGCGCGTCGCTGGCGAAGGCTCCAGATGCTTTCCCCTGTCCGGCACGCCGATATTGTGGCAGCCCGGCCGGCGTTCCACAAGCCGGCGGAGCGCGGCGGCGGCTTGGGGGTGGATGCGAAAGGCAGTTGACAATACCATTGCCGCCCGCGTGCCGATAAAGACAACAACGGCTTTGCGGCCCGCCGGCCGGTAGGAGACAGTGCGTGCCCGTTGCGTATTCCGTCGAGACCTGCCGGGCGCTGGCCCGGGCCTTCGAGAAGGCCCGGGTGCTGCGCCCGATGCGGATCGGCCGATACGATCCGGGCACGGAGCTCGCGCTGGAAGTGGCCGGCGTGGCCCCGCGGCGGCGGGCGCGGGTGCGCCTGCGGCTGGAGGAGTTCGTCGGCGGGGGCTTCGCCGGGCAGGTGTACCGGGTGAGAGTCCTCTCGGCCGAGGGCGAGCACATCGACGGCCTGGAGGTCGACGCCCGCTGCGCCGTGAAGATCCTGCTGCCGCCGTCGTCGGCCAAGCGCAGGTTCCGCGACGCGCTGTTCCGGGCGGGCTTCCAGGGGGCGTTCGCCCCCCAGGTCAACCCCGCGGCCGCCCGGGCCGGGGCCATCTGGCAGAAGCTCATCCGAAGGGGCGCCCGGATTGGCCTCGGCGGCGAACGCGCCGTCGTGGACGTGCTGGCGACGTTCTTCGATCCCGGCCTGGGAAGCTGCGGCGAGATCAGCGAGTGGGTCGACGGGCGGGACTGGCGCTTCGAGGCCGACGACCGCCTGGACGACCGCAAGCGCTGGCTGCGGGGTAAGTCCGTCCCGCCGGAGCGGCTGGGCTCGGCGGAGTATCGGGCGAAGCGGGCGTTCATGCAGCGGCTGACGGCGCTGCTGCACGAGATGGGCGCCGGCGAGCTGGCCCGCCAGTACGAATGGTGGACGGCCAAGAGCCAGCCCAACGTGCTCAAGCGCCGCGGCGACGAAGCCGACCCCGCCGCCGCCCTGACGGCGGTGGACTTCCGCGCCGGGCTGGCGCTGCTGCCGCTGCTGCCGATGAGTCCGGCCGACGTGAAGCTCATCGGCAAGGGAATCGCCCGCGGATCGCTGGTGCAGTTCGACCGCGGCGACATGGGCAAGCTCCAGCGGTTCGTGGACGCCCACGCCGCCGACTTCGCCGACCTGGGCGACGCCCTGGACGAGCTGAAGGTCCTGGAGCGGGAGTATCGCGAATCGCTGCCGGACGTGGCCCACCATCACGTCCGGCTGCTGTACAGCGGGCGGCTGTGGTCGGGCATTCTACGCGGCATGGTGACGGGCTGGCGGTCCCGCGGCATCGTTGACGACCGCGCCGCCGACCGCCTGCGGGCAAGCCGCTTCGGCACGATACTCTTTGCCCTGCTCGGCCTGGCGCCGCTGGCGTCGCTGGCGGGCGCCGCGGGCGTGCTGATCTGGTTCTTGGCGGCGGGCAGGCTGAGCTGGTCCCTGGCCGGCCTGGCCGCGGGCGCGGGCATCGGCCTTGCCCTCATCGCCACGCTGGGGCGGCGGCTGTGGGGGCGAGCGGACCTGCGCCGGCATTACGGGCGGATGCTGGCAAGCCCCGGCTATTTCCGCCGGGCCGTGCGGGCGCTGGCGGCCGAAATGCTCACCGACTGGCACCGGGGCGGGCGCGTCAGCGCCGAGCGGGCAATGAAGCTGCTGGGCAGCCCCGTGAGAATCTTCGCCCACACGGTCCTGCTCGCCTGGATGCCGGCGAGGCTGCATCGCTTCTTGACGGATCGGCGTTTCGCCTGGTCGGCGGTCAAGCGGCTCGTGGCCCGGCCGGTGCGGCTGTACTTCAACCCCGCCCTGCGCGAGCAGTGGCTGCGCGAGATGGTGGCCGAGGGCCGCGCCAACGGCATGCTCACCGACCAGGAAGCCGACCACATCACCGCCCGCATCCGGGAGCCCTTCATCCAGAAATATCTCAAGAGCCTGGCCGTCCACGTCTGCACGCTGCCGGTCACGCAGATCGTCTCGGTGGCGGTGGCGATCACCTACGTGCTGCAACACCCGGAGCTTTCCTTCTCCGAGGCGACGATCCGGGCGGGGTTGATCCTGGGAGCCTTCCAGGTAACGCCCATCTCGCCGGGCTCGCTGGTCCGCGGGCTGTACGTGGTCGGCCTGGTGCTGCGCGAGCGGAACTTCAAGGACTACAACATCGCGGTCTTCCTGGGCTTTTTCAAATACATCGGGTACCTGGCCTTCCCAGTGCAGATGGCGTATCGGTACCCGGCGCTGGCGCGGTTCATGGCCGGGCGGTGGGCGACGGGGGCGGCCCACGTCGTGCCCGTCTTCGGCGAGCGCGGGGCGCTGCTGGAGCACGGCGTCTTCGACGCCTTCTACAACCGCCTGCTGACGCTGCGGCGGCGGTTTCGGGAAAAGGACGAGGCCCGCCGCGGCCGAAGGCCCAGGCTTTGGCATCTTCCCCTGTGCGTGCTGGTCGGGCTGGGTGCGTTCGTGCTGATCGAAGTGCTGTTTATGCTGTCCCGCGGCCACGTGCCGGCGCCCGGGGCGATGTGGTGGCTGGCGGTGTGGCCGCCGCTTCTAGCGGGAGCGGTCGCGGCCGGGGCCGGCGGAGGCGCCGCCGTCAGCAAGCGCATCCTGATGGGCTTGGGCGTCGGGGTCGCCATGGCGATCGTCTACGGGATTGCCAACACGACCCTGGGCGTGCTCGCGGCGGCCGGACACTCCCGGCCGGGAGGGGCGGGCATCGTCGAGGCCGGCAGGCTCCTCTGGCCGTTCCTGGTCGGAAGTCTGTGGCGGCTCTTTCTGCTGCCGATCCTGTCCACGCTCGGGGCGTTCCTGGCCGAGACGAGGCTCCCCCCGCCGAGGAGATCGCCCGTTCCGGGCGGTTAGGCGGAAGAGTTTCCTACCATCGCAGCAGGACTCTCAGGAATAGTTGGCAGGCGATGTTGGCGTATGCGCCGGCGACGAGGTCGTCGGTGAGTATCCCCCAGCCCGCCGGGAGCTTCTCGAGCCCGCGGGCCGGCGGGGGCTTGAGCACGTCCAGGATGCGGAACGCGACAAAGGCAGCGGCCGCGACGATGAACACGCCGGAAATGCCCCCCCGAATCGGCAGGAAGCACAAGGCCACCGCCTGGCCGGCCCATTCGTCTATGGTGCACTGGGAGGGATCTTTCCGGCCGAAGGCGCTCTCGGCGAACTTGCCCCAGGCCAAGCAGGCGGCCGAGGACAAGACGGCCAGCACGATCATCGCCGCCCCAATGGCATAGACGTTCGCCCGAGTCAGCCAGGCTGCCACAAGGAACACACCCACCGCCGCCGCCGAGCCCCAGCTACCCGGGGCCACCGGCAGGTAACCCGTGCCAAATCCCGTCAGAATCAGCTTCCGCACCGAAGCAGATCTCCCGGCGCCGTATCATGCCTCCGGAGCATCGTCTCCGTCCTCGCGGCGGTCCGGCGGAGGCGCCGGCGGCCTGTCCGAGGCCCGCTCCGGGGCCAGCAGCCCCCGGGCCCTGTTTACGTAAGCCAGCCCGCTAAATACGGTTACGATCACCGCTAGCCACACCAGAAACAGCCTCACGCTCACCGCCCACGGGGTCTTCGGCAGATTGGCAAGCTGGAAGAGCACCGCGCAAATGGCCATCGACTGGGCGGTGATCTTCAGCTTGCCCCAGACGGAGGCCTCGAACTTCTGGCCGATCGCCTCGCTGTAGCCGCGAATCCCGGAGACGACGAATTCCCGCGCCACCACCGCCACCACCATCCAGGCCTGGACGCCGCTGGCCATGTTGCCGGTCAGCCAGGGCGGCAGGCCGCTCTCGAACCGCCCGACCAGCCCCTCTCTCAGGGCGAAGCTGAAATTGCTGCCGGTCAGAAGGGTAAAGGCCCCGCAGACCAGCACCTTGTCCACGAACGGGTCGGTGACGCGCCCAAAGGCGGTGATCCGGTTCCACTTCCGCGCCAAGTACCCGTCCAGCACGTCGGTGATGCTGGCCACGACGTACAGGGCGAAGCAGACGTTCAGGAGGTGGCTGGCGTCGCCGGGCAATTCGTACATCGCCAGCAGGACGAAGAAGACGCCCGACACGGCCAGTCGCCCCACGGTAAGCCGATTCGGCAGGTTCCAATCCATGCAATTCTCACTACGGCGGCTGGACGGGCGCACGCGGCGGACGCCCGCACATCCGCGCGACCTTCGACAAGACAGACTATCCGTTTACGACGTCCGCCGCTCCGGCGTCGACTTTCACGATAAGGTCATAGTCGTCGAAGTCCACGACTTTCCCTTCGACAATCCTGCCGACAGGCGGGGCGGCGGCCCCCGAAGCCGGCCGATCAACCCCGGCCCCTGCCGGCCTGAGGATGCACAAGCTGTCCACCTCCGGGGCCTGCCCGGCGTGCCGCCCGACGCAGCGCCCGGCCGGGTCGATCCCGTCCACCAGCACCGCCACCTTCGAGCCGACGCGGGCGGCGTTGGCGGCGAAGGCAATCTCCTGCTGCGCCTGCATCAGCAGCTCCCGCCGACGGGTCTTCACCTGCCGGCTGACTTGCCCACGCAGTCCGGCCGCCGTCGTGCCCGGCTCGGGCCAGTACGTGAACACGCCCATAGCCTCGAAACGGGCGGCCCTGACGAACTCCAGCAGTTCCTGGAACTGCCCGGGGCTCTCCTGCGGGAAGCCCACCAGGAAGGTCGTCCGCAGGCTGATCCCGGGGACGCGCCGGCGCAGGGTCGCCAGCAGGCTCTCGGCGCGCACCCGATCGTATCGCCGGCGCATCAGTTTCAGGATTTTGTCCGAGATGTGCTGGAGCGGCAGGTCGAGGTAGTTCACGATTCGCGGGCATTCGGCGATGGCGTCGATGATCGGCTCGGTCAGCCTGCCGGCGTTGGCGTACATCAGCCGCAGCCAGCGCAGCCCCGGCAGCGCATCCAGTCGCCGCAGCAACGTTTCCAGGTTGGTTCCGTCGTCGAAGTCGCTGCCGTAAGCGGTCGTATTCTGGGCGATCAGAACGAGTTCAATGGCGCCGTCGGCGATCAGCTCGGCCGCCTCGTCGAGCACGATGTCCATCGGCTTGGACCGCAGCGGCCCGCGAATGCCGGGGATCGAGCAGAAGCTGCAACCGGTGCTGCAACCTTCGGCGATGCGGAGGTAGGCGGTGTGCCGGGGGGTGAGGCGCAGCCGACCGCGGTCGTCGGGGCAGTCTTTCCGGCCGATTCGGCCGACGCGGATGAAAGGGCTCTGCCGGGAGGTCACGGCCGAGACGATCTCGTCGCGATGGAACAGGCCGACGATCGCGTCGACCTCGGGGACGGCCGAAAGCAGCTTCCCACCCTCGCGCTGCGGCAGGCAGCCGGTCACCACCACCCGCCGGACGCGCCCCTGGCGCTTCTTCTCCAGGGCCTCCCGGATCGCCTCCATGGCCTCCTCCCGGGCCGGCGGGATGAAGGCGCAGGTGTTGATCAGGATGACGTCCGCCTGGTCGGTGGGCGCGCCGACCAGGCAGCCCGCCTCGGCCAGCAAGGCAAGCATCTTCTCACTGTCGATCAGCGCCTTGGGACAGCCCAAAGAGACCACCGCGATACGCAAGGGACCGCTCGCCGGCATGACCGCCATGATAAAGCTCAAAGCGAGACGGTAAAAGCCCAAACCCGCGGGCCGCTCCGCCGACGGGCAGGCGGCTCTGGATAACCGGCGCCGGAACCATTACGATGGGGCCACAGGATCAGCGTTTCGGGCGCGCGGGCCCGGAGGTTTCGGGGCAGTTGCCACGGCGACCCGTCAGGAACTCGGCGGCCCGTGACGCCGAATCAGCAAGCGGAAGGGAACCGGATCATGAAACTGCGACCCGTATTGTATTGCCTGTTGGCTCATCTGGTGGCGCTGCCCGCGGCCGGGCACGCCCAGACGGCATACTACGCCGTCCTCATGGATGGCAAGAAGGTCGGCCACGGCACCCACAGCCGCATCGTCGCCGCCGGCAGGGTAACCACCACCGACGTCATGAAGATGACGCTGAGCAGAGCCGGCATGCCCCTGACCATTCGCCAGGAGGAAATCCACGTCGAAACCGTCGACGGCAAGCCGCTGAGCTTCAAGAGCGTCCAGGACATGGCCATCATGGCCATGGAAATCGCCGGGACCGTGGACAAGACCGGCAAGTTGCACATCAAGATCTCCTCCGGCCAGAACAAACAGGAACGAACGATGGACTGGCCCGAGGGGGCGCTGATGAGCGAAGGCCTGCTCCGGCTACAGAAGGAAAAGGGCATGGCGGAGGGAACCAGCTACACCGTCAAGATGTTCGCCGGGGCGCTGCTGGGGTCGCTGACGGGCCAGGTGCAAGTCGGCCCGACGCAGGACGTGGACCTGCTCGGGCGCGTCGTGAAGCTCACGGAGGTCAAGACGATCATCCAGGCGCCCACCGGCCAGATGACCTCCACCAGTTACGTGAACAAGGACTACAAAGCCTTGAAGACGGTCGTGCCCGTTGTCGGCATGAAGGTCGAAGTGATCGCCTGTAGCAAGCAGGCCGCCCTGAGCAAGCCGGAGGCCTTCGAGGCGTTCGACAAGCTGACGCTGGCCAGCCCCGTCCCGCTGAAGGACGTGCGGTCGGCCAAGTCGATCACCTACCACCTGGCCCCGATCGGCGGAAAGAAGATCTCCCTGCCCGCCACCGACAGCCAGACGGTTCGGCCGGGGGAGAACGGGACGCTGATCGTGACCGTCCGCTCGATCGCGGCGCCGGCGGGGTCGAAGTTCCCATACAAGGGCAGCGACGAGGCCGCCCTGGAAGCGCTCAAGCCGACGCGGTTCCTGCAAAGCGACAACCGGAAGGTCATCGCTCTGAGCCGCAAGGCCGTCGGCGACGCCACCGACGCCGCCGAGGCCGTCAAGCGGATCGAGACCTTCGTCCGCAAATACGTCAGCAAGAAGAGCCTTTCCATCGGCTACGCCACCGCCGCCGAGGTCGTCGAGAGCAAGCAGGGAGACTGCTCCGAGCACGCCGTCCTGCTGGCGGCCATGTGCCGGGCGCTGGGCATCCCCGCCCAGGTGGTCATGGGCATGGCGTACGTGGAGGAGTTCGGCGGGCTGCGGCACGTCTTCGGCGGGCACGCCTGGGCGCGGGCATTCGTCGGCGGAAAGTGGGTCGATCTGGACGGGGCGATGAACGGCTTCGAGCCCGGACACATCACACTGGCCGTCGGCAACGGCAACCCGGAGAGCTTCTTCCAGATGCTCACCAGCCTGGGCTACTTCAGGATCGCCAAGGTCGAGGTCCGGAAATAGCGCCGGCGCAAGTCCGGGCGGCCCATCGAGATCGCGCCGTTCGGGCGGGGCGGGCGGAAAGTATCGCCGCAGCCTGATAGACTTACATGAGGCAAGAGCGTGTTTGGGCTGCGGAGCCGCGGCATGGGCAGATTCGGCTGGCCAAAGGACGACGACGAGCTGCTGGCGCAACTCGCCGAGCAGCGCGGCCGCTACGAAAAACTGGTCAACAACATGTCCGACCTGCTGATGCTGATCGAGCCGGAGGGGGTGGTGTCCTTTTCCAACAAGGGCTCGCAGCTTCCGCCGCGGGCGGCGGCGTATCCGGGCGTGGGAACCCACGCGGCCGATTCCGTCGTCGAGGCCGACCGCCAGGCCGTCCTGGATGCCATGCAGGACGTGCTAAGCCGGCGCGCGGCGGTGAGGGAGCTGCTGTTCCGCATCCGCGACGGGGCCGGGGGCGAGAGGGTCATCGAGGGAAGGATCACGCCCGTCGTCGAAGGCGGCGAAGTGGCCCAGCTTGAGTTTCTCGGGCGCGACGTGACCGAGCGCGAGCGGGCGGCCGAGGCCCTGCGGACGGCCAACCAGGCGCTTCAGAAACGTCAGGCCGATCTCCAGCGCGACCTGAACGTCGCCGCCACCATCCACGCCTCGCTGCTGCCGGCGCCGCTTCTCACCGAGCGCATCCTGATCGACCTGAAGCACGTCTCGCTCATCGGCGTCGGCGGGGACTACGTCTACATTCATCGCAAGGATCCGCTGCGGCCGGGATTGACCGTCTTCGACGTCTCCGGCCACGGCGTCGGTTCGGCCCTGGTAGCCAGTCGGGTCCACTCGGCCGCGTACGCCATCATCAATCAGGGCGCCCCGCCCACAGAGATGATCGAGAGGCTCAATCGTTTCATCTACCAGAGCTTCTCGGACCTGGGTATTTTCGTGACGCTGTTCGGCATGCAGTTCGACCTGCTGGCGGGCACGGTCTGCTACTGCGGCGCCGGGCATCCCCCCGCCCTGCTGCGGAAGGCCGGCACGGGCGAGATCGTCCAGCTCCGGAGCGCCCACCTGCCGATCGGGGTGGAGGCCAACGTCTTCATGGGCGAGCCGATGAATCACGTGGACATCGCCCGCGGTGACACCCTCTGGCTCTACACCGACGGCCTGGTCGAGATGCGAAACCGGGCCGGCCAGATGCTGGGCACCAAGGGGCTGGTCGAACGACTGGCTTCCTTCCGCATCACCGACCCCAAGGCCGGCGTGGCCGAACGCTGCCTCCAGGAAATCCTCGACGAGCAGGATCCGCCCGAGGACGACGTCACCCTCGTGCTGGCGGCGATCAAATAGCCGGCTCTTGCGGCGGCCGCGAGCCTGCCACGCCGCCGGCAAAGCGATCTCGGGGGATACCTGAAAAACCGGAAACAAACTCCGTCCTTACACGTCTGAATGCGGGAGAGTATAATCTACGCGCGCTGGGGAACCGGCCGGGCCGTGGTGCTGGGCAAATAACTTACGGCGAGGCCCCTGTAGAGGAAGGGCCGGCAATGTGCAAGAGCTGTACGTTGAGGCTGCCGTCGCAATCCGCCGAGTCCGGGCGCACCTGCCCACGCCCGAAGCGCCGCATCCGCCGCGCCGGTCCGCTCCGAGGGTGGGCAGCGCTGGCGCTGCCGCTGCTGGCCGCCTCGGCGGCCCCGGCACAGCGCCCCGCGCGCAGCGCCCTGCACATCCCGCAGGGCAGGCGGGTCAACTTCACCACCTATCTCAACGACGGCGCCGGATACCGGTGGGACATTCAGTACTACCTCAGCATCGGGCAGGGCACCAACTACATCTATAGCGGCGGGCTGTACTGCCGCATCAGCGGCTCGAACGTCTCCTCCAACGGGCGCGGCTGGATGAACGCCGCCGGCGACGAAATCGAAATCGGACCCTACAACCGCAACAACTGCCAGATCTACCGTCGATGCAAGGTCTACCGCGATCGGGGGCTGGCCCGCTGGCTGGACATCTTCGTCAACACCACCGGCTCGGCCCAGACCATCCCCGTCGAGATCTACACTTCCGTCAACGGCAGCGTCTCGGGGGTCATCAGCTCCTCGGGAGCGGGCAGTTACTCCCCGAAGGACTGGGCCTTCATCACCGAGCACCAACGGGGCCGACCGTCCCTGCTGCACATCGTCTCCGGCCCGCGGAGCAAGCTGCGCCCGAGTGTTGTTACCCAGGGCTCCAGCATCCGGGTGCGCTATTCGCTGACCGTGCCCGCCCGCGGCACGGTGGTGCTGTGCTACTTCGAGGGCCAGGGCCGCACCACGGAGGAATTGAAGCGGCTCATGAAGAAGTTCCGCGCCTCCGAGGCCCTGAAAGACCTCTCCCCGGCCGTGCGAAAGCTGATCGTTAACTTCCGCACGGGACAAGAGCTGGAAAACGTCGAGCTGGAGCGCAGCGGCACCTCGGACGTGGTCATTCTGAAAAACGGCGACGCCGTCTTCGGGCGCATGACCAACGAGGGATTCGTGCTGGAGGCCTTCTACGGCAGGCTGATTCTGCCGGCGGGCCAGGTGGTAGGCTTCGCCTGCGTTCCCGGTCAGGAGGAGCTGGTCCAGGCCGTTCTGGTCGGCGGGCAGGTACTCAGTGGCAAGCTGCAAGAGCGGCTGCTGCACTTCGCCCTGCCCACCGGCGGGGACTTGAAGATCCCATTCTCCCGGATCAAGCAGTGCTCCTACCGCATCAGCAAGGAAAAGCCCGCGGAATGGTCGATGATCGACCCGCTGCTGCTGCTGCGAACGGGCGACCGGCTGGCCTTCGACCCGGAGCTGCTGAAGTGCACCTTCCAGACCCGCCACGGCACCGTCCCGCTGGACAGCAAGCAGCTTCTGGAGGTCCGCCTTCACCAGGGCGGGCACGGCGTCCACAGGGCGGTGTTCCTGAACGGCTCCAAGCTGGCCGGGCTGCTCGGTCCGGAGCAGATCATCCTGCCGCTCAAGCTCGGACCGAAGCTGAACATCTCCCGCGACATGGTGCTTGGCATCCGCTTCGCCGCCGAGACCAAGGAAAACCCGGACCTCGCCTGCGCCAGGCTGTCCAACGAGGACGAGCTGTACGGGCGGCTCTCGGACGAGGCGTACGTCGTGGTGACGGACTTCGGCACGGTGAACGTCAAGCCGAAGAACGTGGCCGCGATGAGCTTCGACGAGGTGGACCCGACGCGGATAGCCATCACGCTGTGGGACGGCTCGAGGCTGCGCGGCCACATTCAACAGGAGGCGCTGCACTTCGAGATCGAGCCCGGTCCGGTGCTGGACCTGCACGTCGGGCAGATCGTCGCCCTAACCTCGCCGAGAGCCCTGCCGCCGGACGACGTCGTCAAGCGCGTCGAGAAGTACGTGGCCATGCTGTCCGCGGCCAGCTACAAGGACCGCGAAGAGGCGCAGCGGCTGCTGGTGGAGATGGGCGGCAAGATCGTGCCGCTGCTGAAGAAATACCTCACCGACGCCGACCCCGAGATCCGCCAGCGCATCACCGTGATCCTGGAGCGCATCGGGTCGGAGACGCCAGCCGGGTCCGCGGGCGGCCCGCTTCCGGGGGCATTTGGACCCCCGATGCCGGGCCCCCGCCAGGTCCTGCTGCGGTGACCGATCTGCCGCCGCCAAAGCGCTGCGGGCTACAACAGGGAAGAATTGCAGAAACCATGAAACCGACACCCGCACTGAGATTCGCCTTGGCCGTCGCCGTCGCTCTGACGGCGGCGATCGACCCGGCTTCAGGGCAGCGGCCCCCGATGAGCCGGCCGGCGGCAGCCATTGTAGCTGGCAGTCCTTCCGCCGGCGGCGGCATCCACATCGCCTCGGGGCGGACGACCTCCTTCATGTGGGTCCTGACCGACGCCTCCGGCTACCGCTGGGACATCTCCAGCAACGGCACCATCTCCGACGGCACCAGCGACGCCTACGACACCGGCATGCAATTGCAGGTCGACGGCGCCAGCTTTCCCGGCTACAGCACCGGCAAGCTCAGCCAGGACGGCGCCGAAGTCGAGATCGGACCCTGGAAACAAGCCGGACTGGCCATCTACCGCCGCGTCTGCATCAACGTCCAGGCCGGCTACTGCCGCTGGATCGACATTTTCGAGAACAGCAGCTCGGACAAGGACGTGACGGCCTCCCTGAAGTACTACTTCAACATGGGCGAATCCACCCGCCAGACGTACACCAGCTCCGGCGCGGCGGAGCTGACCGACAAGGACTGGGGCATCGTCACCGCGGGCTCCTCGAGAACTTCCTCGCGCCCGGCGATCGTGCACGTCTTCGGCTCGCCCGGGGCCAAGTTCAAACCGGCCTTCCAGTTCGACCGCAGCAACGACAACATTTACTATCACGCCAGTATAAAGGTCCCCGCCGGAAAGACCGTGGCCATATGCTTCTTCGAGGCCCAGAGACGGCCTTACGAATCGGCCGTGAAGTTTCTCAAGGACTTCAAGCCCAGGCGCGAACTGGCGCTGGTTCCGGCGCCCCTGCGGAAAATCCTGCTGAACATGACCGGGGCGTCGCTGCTGCTGGGGGAGATCGAGCTGAAGCGCAGCGACAAGTACGATCTGGTGAGCCTGCGCAACGGCGACGAGATCCGCGGGCAGATCACCACCGCCAAGTACGCGCTGCGGACCGGCTTCGGGGCGATCGAGGTTCCGGCGGGCGAGGTGATCGGGCTGGTGAGCCGCTCGGCCGAGAAGGACCTGGTCAAGCTGGTGCTGGCCGGCGGGCAGGTGGTCGCCGGGGAGCTGACCAACGGCCCGCTCGCCATCCGCCTGCCCGGGGGAACCGAGCTGAAGGTCCCGCCCAGGGGCATTCGCCAGGCGGCCTACAAGATCTCGGAGAAAAGGCCCGAGCAGGTGCGGACGACCGATTCGCTGGTGCTGCTGCGGCGGGGCGAGCGGCTGGCGTTCGACGACTCCGGGCTGCGCTTTGCGTTCCTGACCTCGCACGGGGCGCTGGACCTGGCGGCGGAGGATCTATCCGCCATCGAAATGGACACACCCGGCGGCGGCCTGCACCGGGCCGTCTTCCGCAACGGCTCGCTGCTGGCGGGGCTGCTCGGGGCTGAGCGGATCGGCCTGAAGCTGAAGCTCGGGCCGTCGGCGGAGCTGCCCAGATGGCAGCTTGGGCGAATCCTCTTCGCCGCCGAGGAACTGGAGCCGGCGGGCCTGTCCAAGCTCACTCTCCGCAACGGCGACGTCCTGTACGGGACGTTCTCCGACAAGAAATGGGCCATCCAGACCAAGCTCGGCAAGGTGGAAGTGGTGCCGGCGGACGTTGCCTCCGGCCAGTCCAGCGCCAATTCCCTCGGACACGTCCAGCTCGTCCTTCGCACCGGCACCAAGATCGGGGGCAAGCTCGCCGACGACTACGTGGGCTTTCAGGTCAAGCCGGGTCCGGCCATGAAGATCTTCGTCGGCAAGATCGGCGCGTTCGTCGGCGCGGAGCCGGCAAAGCCCGCCACCTCTGAGGAAGCGACCTCCAGCCCCAGCACCCGGACGGGCGCTGCCGACGGCAGCTCCGAAGCGCCCGCCATCGCGGGCAAGGGGCTGCCCGAGCTGGAGAAACTGCTCAGAGACCGCACGGTGAGGATGGCAGCGACTCAAAGGGCGCTCGCCGAGGTGAAAGCGAAGCTGGCGGCCGTCAACGAAGCCGGCCTGCGGGAGCAGTTGGCCAAGCAGGCCGGATCGCTCATGGCAGAGCTGAACAAGCTCCAAGCGACTATCGCGCAGATCCGGAAGCAGAAGGCCGTTCTGACCCAGCGCGGTTAGCGCCGGGCGGGGAACGGCCGGTCAAAAAGCTCTTGCATCACGCCGGGGATGTCCTCGCTGCGCAGGGGGCCTTGGATCCGGCCGGCGGTCGACATGATGAAGGTGGCCGAGTTCCGCCAGTTCAGCCCGCCGTGGGTCGAGGCCATCGTCACCGCCCCGGCGAAGAAGCCCGAGCCGTTGTAGTAGCGGTCGTCCAGGCTGACGATCACGTCCGGGACATTCTCCGCCCCGGCGAAGTGGGCCCGCCACAGCCGGTACAGGGCGTCGGGATACGGATGCCTGCCGTCGGAAGTGGCTTTCAGCAGCGACCTGCCGTCGACGCCGCCGGAAGCCAGCTCGGCGAGCTTCAGCGGGTCGCCCTCGATCGGGTCGTACTGGAAGGTCTCACCGTCGGCGGAGCGGATCCGCGCCTGCCCGTCGCGGCTGGCGACGACCACCGCGTCGCCCTCGGCGTAGCTGACCAGCTCGACGGCATCGGACTCCAGCAGATCGGCGGCGAGCCTGGCTACGTTGCGGGCGTTGAAGGCCGCGTACGTCACCAAGCCGAACTTGACCATCGCCACGTCGTTGTCGCCGCGGACGCGGCCGACCAGCCGCCAGCCCTTCTCTTTCAAGTGCTTCTCCAAGCCGGCGGGCTTGCAGGGGACGTTGGTCTGGCCGTGGTCGGCGAAGAAGGTGAACTTCACCAGGCCCCCGCTCTCGTACAGGATCTGAAGCGCCAGCCGCTGGCACTGGCGCAGGGCGTATAGCTGGCCTTCCTTTCCCATGCGCGAGCCCAGGCCGGCGGTGGAGACCAGATACGTCACCACCTCCATGCGGTCGCGCCGGTCCCACAGGCGCTTGATCTTGTCCAGCTCGACCCGGAACAGCCGCTTCGGGCGCAGATACACCAGGGCGTCGTCCAGGGTCGGGCCGCGGTAGTCGATAATGCTCGCGAACGGCTCGTTCTTTCCGCCCAGGTAGTCCCCCGTCCCGCCGACAATTGTCTTCCTGCTGTGACTGTAGTACTTGGCCTCGTATCCGGCGCACGGCATGTAGCCGAAGGCGTCTTCCAGGGCCAGGTCGGTCATCACCGGATACGGGGGGATGACCACGGCCGGAGGGTCGAACAGCCGGAGCTGGCCGGACTCGTAGAACTCCTTGACCACGTCGAAGGGGATTCCGTCCAGCACCACCACCAGGTGCCGGCACCGCCGCGGGTCGAGGGCGCGGAGGTGGACGATCCGATCGGGCTGGCCGTCGCCGTCGCGGTCGTATCCGATGCGGTCGATCCTTCCGGACTGATCGAACAGGCAGAAGAAGTCCGCCGCCGAGTCACCGTCGGTGTCGTAGCCGGCGAGGGCGGGACTCGTCACGATCGGCTCTTCCGGAAACGTCACCGCCCCCCCGCAGCCGTGCAGCAGAAACGAAATGATCGGAAGTCCCATCAGCACCCATCCCTTCCATCGAAGCCTCCGAACGGGCCGGCTCCCGCCAGAAACGATCTTGTCGGCCCTTCCGGCCGGGCCAGCCGGGCGGGCCTCAGGCCGCGATGTCCTGCCGTTACGCATCGGGAGCGTCTCCTCTCCTGAAAGTTCGCCGGATCATCCTACCTGCCGCCGCAACCCGTGGCAAAATCATCTTCCCAGCGGTCCGGCCCGCCTGTATTTGTATTCGCCATGAAGGCTTTAGTCTACGGTGTCAACCCCGTCGGCTGGGCGACCTGCCTGTGGTTGAAGCACCTCTGGCGCGGATGCGTGCTGAGCCGGCTGAACGGGCTGCGTCTGCGAGAGCTGCCCGTTCCGCCGCTTCCCGCCGACGACTGGGTCCGCTGCCGGACCGTCCTGGGCGGCATCTGCGGCTCGGACTTGGCCATCCTGATGCAGCGGCAGCCGCCGAACTCCTTCCTGCAATCGTTCACCACGCTGCCGGCGACGCTGGGGCACGAGAACGTCGCCGTGGTCGAGCAGGTCGGCCCGGGGGCGGATTCGCACTGGTTGGGCAAGCGCGTCTGCGTCGATCCGGGCTTGCCCTGCCGCGCTCGCGGGATCGACCCGCCCTGCCAAGCCTGTGCGGCCGGGCGTTTCGGCGCCTGCGAGAATTTCTCCGCCGACGGGGACGGGGCATCGGCCCTTCCGCCGGGCACGTCTTTGGGCTACTGCGGGCCGGTGGGCGGCTCGTGGAGCAAGTGGTTCGTCGCCCACGTCTCCCAGTTGGTGGAGGTGCCGCCGGGGCTGACCGACGAGCAGGCCGTCCTCACCGACCCGTTGGCGTGCAGCGTCCACGCCGTCAACAGGGCCGACGTGTCGGCCGCCGAGAAGGTGCTGGTCTACGGCGCCGGCGTGCTGGGGCTGGGCGTGGTCTGGGCGCTGCGGGCGATGGGCTACCGCGGCGGCATCGACGTCATCGCCCGCCACCGGCACCAGGCGGAGCTGGCCCGGCGATTCGGCGCAAGTGAAGCGCTCCAACTTCCCCGCCGCCCCCGTGAGCGGTTCGAGGGGATTTCCCGGCGCACGGGCGGGCGCGTGGTGCGAGCGCGATTCGGCAATTACATGCTCTCGGGCGGCTACGACCTGGTCTTCGAGTGCGTCGGCAGCGGGGATGCCATCGAGGAGGTCCTGAAATGGGCCAGGTCCGGCGGGCAGGTCGTTATGGTCGGCACGGGCCACGGCCGCGGGGCGGACATGACGCCCGTCTGGTTCAGCGAGCTGAACGTAGTTGGCTCCTGCGGCCGCGGGGAGGAGGACCGCCAGGGACGAAAGCTCCACACCTACCGCCTGGTCCAGGAGCTGATGCTCTCCGGCGCCGCGGACGTCAGTTGCCTGCTGACGCACACCTTTGACCTGTCGCAGTACAAGCGCGCCTTGACGGCCGCCATCGACAAGGGCGCCCACCGGTCCGTCAAGGTGGCGTTTCGGTTTGGTGCCGCCGGCGCCGCCGGGCAGGGCTCCGGGTCGGGAAAGGGACAGGGCACGTGAGCCCCGCCGAGCGAATGTGGGCGGCCGTCCGGGGCGAGCCGGCCGATCGGCTCCCGTTCGCCACCTACAACTGTCACGGGTTTTCCTGGGGCGGGCACGCCGCCTGCCCGGAGTACGCCCCGATACTGGAGGCGATTCGGCGCACCGGCGCGGGAATGCTCTGCAAGCTCCGGGCAAGACGCGCCGGCGGCATGCCGGCCCCGCAAGTGGCCCGCGCGGTCGAGGGCGACCAGGAGCTGACCACGGAGACCCTGGCGACTCCAGGAGGCACCCTGCGCCGCGTGTTCCGCAATCGCCGCGGGCAGCCCGCCCGGTGCGTCGAGCACTACCTCAAGACCGACGCGGACGTCGAGAGTTTCCTCTCGCTGCGGCCGGAGCCGGTTCGCTGGGAGATCGACGAGCTGCTGGCGATGGTGGGCGAGATCGGCCGGGCCGGGGTGGCGTACCTGGACTATCGCGACCCGTTCGGCAGCGTCGCCGGCCTCTTCGACCAGGAGGATTTCCTGATCCGCATTCACACCGACCCGGCCCCGGTCATGGCGCTGATCGAGCGCGCATTCAGGACAACCCGCGACGAGCTGCACGCCCTGCTGGAGGTGCTTTCCGGGCCGCGCCCCAACGTGCTCTTCTACACCTGCGGGCCGGAGTGGGCCACGCCGCCGCTGATGCGCCCGGAACTGTTCGCCAGGGTCGTCACGCCGTACCAATCGCCGCTGGTGGCGATGATCCACGAGCATGGCTTCCCCGTATCGCTGCACTGCCACGGGCGGGTGCGGCTGGCCCTGCCGGAGATCCTCAAGTGCCGCTTCGACGTGCTGGAGCCCATCGAGCCGCCGTCACAGGGAGACATCGACCTGGGCGAGCTTCGCGCGGCCGTCGGCGACCAAATGGCGCTGATGGGCTACGTCCAGGACCAGGACTTCTTCACGGCCACGCCGCAGCGGATGCGAGACCATGTCGCCCGCATCGTCGCCGCCATCGGGCGGGGGGCAGCGGCGAGGCGATACATCGCCACGCCCACGTGCACGCCGTTCGCCTTTCCCCCGCCGCCGCAGTACGTGGCCAACTACGTGGCCTTCCTGGAAGCGGCGGCCGAGCTTGGCGCGTAGAGCCGGATCGGACATACTGATGGACCTGGAGCGTCCCGGCTTTCGGCCGAGCGGACGAAAACGAGGACTAGAATGACTCAGGCAAAGCCCCTCGTCGGCGTGTTGATGGGATCCGACAGTGATTGGGCGGTCATGCAGCGAGGCGTCGAGCAGCTCGGACATTTCGGCATCGAATGCGAAGCCCGGGTGCTCAGCGCGCACCGCAGCCCGGGGGCAGTGGACGAGTACGCCGCCTCCGCGGCCGACCGCGGCATCCGGGTCATCATTGCCGCCGCCGGCATGAGCGCCGCCCTGGCCGGGGCGGTGGCGGCGCGGACGCAACTGCCGGTAATCGGCGTGGCGGTTTCCTCCGGCCCGCTGGCGGGCGTCGACGCCCTGGTTTCGACGGTTCAGATGCCGCCCGGCGTGCCGGTCGGATGCACCGGACTGGACGCGGCCGGCGCGATCAACGCCGCCATCTACGCCGCCGAGATCCTTGCCCTTTCCGACGCTTCCCTGGCCGAGAAGCTCAAGCAGCACAAGTCCGCCCAGGCCGAAAAGACCCTGGAAAAGGACCGGAAGCTTCAGGAAAAGCCGGGCACCGGCTGAAAAACTTTCAGAAAATACTGGCCTGCCGCATCTTGGAGGTTAGTATTCTCGCCCCGATGGGCACCGGCTGCGGCTGCGGCGGTCCGGCGGCGACCCATGAGTAACAGGCTGGTGATGTCTGTCCGCCGTTCGGCATTACTAAACCGCCAACTCCCAGAGGAGCTGGCTGAGCTCTTGCGGCAGGAGGGAGTCGATCCTTCAAAGGCTTGGCTGTCCGCCGAGGCCGATCTGAACCTCTCCGGCGCATACGAGCGGGTCTTCCTGCTGGCCGAGTCGGATCGGCTGCTCACCGTCGCCCACCCGCGGGATGGATTTCCCAGGCCGATCCGCCTGGACATCCCCCGCCAGGCCCTCAAGGAAATCCGCACCCGCCGGGGCGTCGGCGGGGGGTTCCTGGAAGCCCTGGTCGAGGGCATCTACGTCGAGATCCTGGCCTATTCCAACGCCCAGGCGGACACCTTTCACAAGGTCTCCAAGAAACTCCAGGACTGGCTGGCCGGCAAGGAGGCTTCCACCGGTCCGGAGGACGACTACGACCCGCGCAAGTGCCCCATCTGCGGCATGACCCTGCGCTTCAAGGGCGACACCTGCCCGCGGTGCGTGGATCGCGGCGCGATCTTGACGCGGGTGCTGCGGCTGATGAAGCCCTACACCGGTTGGGCGATCCTGATGTTCGCCCTGCTGATGGTCGTCGTCGCCCTGCAAATGATTCCCCCTCGCCTTCAGAAGCTGCTGGTGGACAAGGCCCTGCTGACCCCGGCAGAGCCGATCCCCCTGGCCACGCGAGAGATGTGGCTGTTCTGGCTGGTGCTGGCGTGGCTGGGCGTGCGCGTGCTGGCGAGCATCGGCCGCATGGTCAACGGGCGGCTGTCCAGCTTCGTCGCCACGCAGATCACCCACGACATGCGCAACTCCGTGCTGAGCCGGCTGACCAACCTGAGCGTGAACTACCACGACAATAACAGCGTCGGCCGGCTCATCAGCCGGGTCAGCTACGACACGGAGGTCTTCGGACAGTTCGTCCGCCAGGTCACCCAGGGCTTCCTCGCGCAGATCGTCATGCTCACCGTCACCGGGGTGATGCTGTTCAGCATCTCCTGGAAGCTGGCGATGTGGACGCTGCTGCCGGCCCCGTTCGTTCTGCTGGCCAGCTCCTTCTACTGGCGCAGGCTATATCCGCGCTACCACCGGGTGTGGGACTCGCGCAGCCGGATGACCGGCTCGCTCAGCTCGATCCTCTCCGGCATCCGCGTGGTCAAGGCCTTCGGGCAGGAGCACAGGGAGCAGCAGCGATTCAGCCGCTCCAGTGGGTATTACCGCAACTCCTCCCGGAACGTGGCGTACGCCACCAGCATCTTCAACCCCTCCATGGCGTTTCTGTTCCAGGTCGGCGGGCTGGTCGCCTGGTACGTCGGCGGCGGGGAAATCATCCGGCAGGAGGGGCTCACGCTGGGCGGCCTGGTGGGCTTCTCGGCCTACCTGGGCATGTTCTACGCACCGCTGACGAACCTGACGCAACTGACCGACTGGCTGACGCGCTTCTTCACCGCCTCGCAGAGGACGTTCGAAATCATCGACACCGCGCCAGAGATCGTCGAGTCGGAAAACCCCAAGCCGCTGCCGGCGCCCCGCGGCGGCGTGGTCTTCGAGAACGTCACCTTCGGCTACAGCCGTCACGACCCGGTGATCAAGAACGTCTCCTTCGAGATCCGCCCCGGCGAGTACGTCGGCATCGTCGGCAAGAGCGGCTCGGGCAAGACCACGCTGGTCAACCTGCTGGCCCGCTTCTACGACGTGGATGAGGGGCGGGTGCTCATCGACGGCGTGGACGTGCGCGAGCTGGACATCGAGGACGTGCGCAAGAGCATCGGCGTGGTTCTCCAGGAGCCTTTCCTGTTCCGCGGCACGATCTACGCGAACATCACCTACGGCCGGCGGGAGGCCACGCCCGAGCAGGTGATCGCCGCCGCCAAGGTCGCCAACTCCCACGACTTCATCTTGCGCCAGCCGCTCGGCTACGACACCTGGGTCGGCGAGCGCGGAGCGGGGCTTTCCGGCGGCGAAAAGCAGAGGGTCTCCATCGCCCGGGCGCTGCTGTACGACCCGAAGATCCTCGTCCTCGACGAGGCCACCAGCAACGTCGACACCGAGAGCGAGCAGCTCATCCAGAAGGCCCTGGGGCGGGTCACGACCGGGCGAACCACCATCGCCATCGCCCATCGCCTCAGCACGCTGAAAAGCGCAAACCACATCCTCGTCGTGGACGGCGGGCAAATCGTCGAGCAAGGCAGCCATGAGGAACTCATGGAACGGGGGGGACTGTACCACCGCCTGGTGAAGATCCAGACGGAGCTTTCCCGCGAGCCCACGGTGGACCGCCTGGCCGAAGAGGACCGGCGAAAGAAATGACCGAGCCCAACCAAAATCCCGACGCCGGCACGCCCGACCCGACGCAGGTGCGCTTCCTCACGCCGGAACTCTGCCGCATCCACCTCGGCAGCCACGGCGCCCTGCACGTGACCGTCAAGGACGAGCGAATCTACGGCGGCGTCTACGCGGTCCATGGCTTTCCCGTCGGCTACCCCCAGGGGTACATCTCGCTGATCTACACCGGCGGCGAAGCCGGCGACATTGAAATCGGAATCATCCGCGACCTGGGCGAGTTCCCGCCGGACGACGCCGAGCTGATCCGCGAGGCCCTGCGCCGCCGGTTCTTCGTCCACACCATCACCAGGATCCGCCACATCGGATGGAAGTACGGCTACATCAACATGGAGGTGGACACCGACAAGGGGCCGGTGAGCTTCATGATGCGAGGGCGGCACAACAACGCCGTGGATTTCGGCCCAAAGGGAAAGGTCCTCATCGACGTCGACGACAACCGCTACCTCATCCCCGACGTGGAACAACTCCCCACCCGACAGAAGCACGACTTCCGGCGCTACATCTACTGGTGACACAAGCTCGTGGATCGGTTAATCAGTGGATCGCCGCCCGCCTCTGGCAGGGGCTCTGGCCGCGCCGCAACAGGCAAGAGGGTCCAGCCCGTCGAGACCGGCCGGAAGTGATGCAAAGGAGCATCGTCACGATGGACGAAAGCAGGAGCATTCAGTTGCGGCGCGACCTGGCAAATCTCACCTCCCGCAGGAGCCACATGGCCGAGAGGTTCCTGGCCGAGATGGAATTCGCCGAGGCCCTTGCCAGGTTGCAGCCCCGCAAGGCCGCCGCCTGGGAAAAGCTGATGGACCGGGCCTGGCGGACGGTGGCCGAGGCCGTCGCCTCCGGGCGGCTCAACCGCCTCAACAAGGCGGTGCGTACGGCCGAGGAGACCCTCGCCCCTCTCGGCGAGGCCGCCAAGACCTACACCGTCCACTGCGTCGGGCACGCCCACATCGACATGAACTGGATGTGGTCTTGGCCGGAAACCGTCGCCGTCACTAACGACACGTTCGTCACCGTGCTGAAGCTGATGGAGGAGTTCCCGGAGTTCTGCTTCTCCCAGAGCCAAGCCTCCGTCTACGCCATTGTGTGCGACTACGCCCCGGAGCTGCTGGAGCCCATTCGCCGCCGCGTGGCCGAGGGCCGCTGGGAGGTCACGGCCGTGCACTGGGTGGAGGGCGACAAGAACCTCGCCTGCGGCGAAAGCCTCGCCCGCCACATGCTCTACGCCCGGCGCTCCATGAAGGAGCTGTTCGCCCTGGAGCCCGAGGACGTGCCGCTGGACTGGGAGTGCGACACGTTCGGCCACGCCCATACGATCCCGACGATCATCACGGGCGGGGCGGCGCGCAGGTACTACATGTGCCGGGCGGGCATGCCGGAGAGGCCGCCGGTGTTCTGGTGGCAGGGGCCCGACGGGGCGCGCGTCCTGGTCTACTTCGACCGAACCGGCTACAACGGGCAGATCGACCCGCAGGTCATCGGGCACATGATCGACTTCTGCGCCAAGACCGGCATCAACGACTACATGTGGGTCTACGGCGTGGGCGATCACGGCGGCGGCCCCACCCGGCGCGACATCCTGCGGGCGCGCGAGATGAACTCCTGGCCGATCTGGCCGAACTTCCGCCTGGGCACCGCCGGCAAGTTTTACGAGATCCTGGAGGCCCGCGGGCGGAAGTGGCCGGTGCTGGACGAGGAGATCAATTTCGAGTTCACCGGCTGCTACACCAGTCAGTCGGCGATCAAGCAGGCCAACCGGCTCGGCGAGAACTACTGCCTCGAGGCCGAGTCCGCCGCCGCCCTCGCCCTCAGCGCCGTCGGACGCGACTACCCCGCCGAGGCCCTGCGCCAGGCCTGGGTGGACGTCCTGTTCGGGCAGTTCCACGACATCCTGCCGGGCTCGGGGGTGCACTGGACCCGACAGTATCAGGTGGGGCTCTTCCAGAAGGTCGCGGCCGCCACCAGCATGATCAAGACCCACTCGTACCGCGCCCTGGCGGCGGCGGTGGACACCTCCTTCGCCCAGGCCGAGCTGCCCGCGCCCCCGCCGGGCCGGGAGAGCACGGCCATGGGCGCCGGCGCCGGTCGCGGCGCCATGGTCGGGGGGCTCTCCCAGGCCGCCCACGTCAGCGACGGCCCCCGGCCGCTGGTCATCTTCAATCCGACGGCGTGGCAGCGGAGGGAAGTGGTCCAGGCGACGGTATGGGACGTGGACGACGGCCGCTCGCCCGGCCGGACCGGCGGCAAGAGCTTCGTCGTCCGCGGGCGCGACGGCAAGGTCATCGGCGCCCAGAGAATCGGCGCCGGCGACTACTGGGGGCACAAGTTCGTGGAGCTGGCCTTCCCCGCCGCCGTGGACGCCCTCGGCCACGCCGCCTATGCCGTCGAGACCGGATCGGCCGGAGACGTGACCGGCGCCGTCAGCACCTACGAGGTGCCCATCCGCCACGAGCCGCACGCCCCGACCGCCCCGGCCATGGCTAACGAACTGCTGGCCGTGGAGTTCGACTCCCTCACCGGCGGCGTGGTGAAGCTGCTGGACAAGACCACCGGAAAGGACCTGGCCGACAAGGCAAGCCCGCTGGGCGTGCTGGAATACATCCTGGAACGGCCGAGGGGGATGTCGGCCTGGACGATCAGCCAGACGCAGACGCGGCTGTACCCGCTGGCGGTTCAGAGCCTTCAATGGGTCCAGCGGGGCCCGCGCGTGGCCAGCCTCGCCGCCAGGGCGAGGGTGCGGTCCTCCGACGTGACCGTGACCTATACGCTCAAGGCCGGCCAGCCGTGGCTGGAGATCACCGTCGAAACCATGTGGCTCGAGCGCGGCGATCGCAGCATCGGCACGCCCTCGCTGCGAATGCGCTTTCCCCTGGCCCTGTCGCAGGCGAAGGGGCGCTACGAGATTCCGTTCGGCTCGATCGAGCGCGACCTCATCGCCGGGCAGGAGGTGCCCGCCCTGCGCTGGGCCGACGTGGTCGGAAACAACGGTCCGCAGACGGCCGGCTGCGCCCTCCTCAACGACAGCAAGTACGGGCACTCGCTGGAGGGATCGACCCTCCGGCTGACGCTCATCCGCTCCAGCTACGAGCCCGACCCGCTGCCGGAGATTCGCGAGCACACCATTCGCATGGCGGTGCTCCCGCACGGCAAGCCCCTGCCGACCGGCGACCTCGTGCGGCTGGGGGCGAGCTTCAACCACCCGCTCCAGGTCGTCAGCACCGACGCTCACAAGGGCCGCCTGCCGGCGGCGGGTGCGGCGGTTTCGTCCATCCGGCCGGCCAACATCGTCCTCTCGTCGGTCAAGAAGGCCGAGGCAGACGACGCCGTGGTCTTCCGGCTGTACGAAACCGACGGCCGGGCCGCCAACGCCAGGGTGGTCGTGGACGAAACCCTGTGGGGAAGGCCCGCGGAGGCCGTGCAGGTCGACCTGCTCGAAAGACCGGTGAAGAATTCAACGGCCAAGGCGGGCAAGAACGCCTTCAGCGTGGCCGTCCCCGCCCACGGGATCGCGAGTGTGAAGGTGCACTTCGAGCGATAGCGCCATTGATTGAATTGGGGGAAGTGAAAGATGGGCAGGAACAGCGCGGAGCTGCCAACGTTGCCGCCGCTGGGGCCGCCCCCGCTCCCCTGGGCCGACGCCCCATCCGTCACCGCCGCTTGGCTGCGCCGCGTCAGCCGCGCGCTGGTGATCGGGATAGTTCTCATTCTAGCAACGATGGGGATCTGGGTTGCGTGGGTCGTCTCGGGGGCAATGGCGTCACGCGCGGCGTGGACCATGCTGGCGTCGATCGCCCAGGCAGTGAGCATTTGGCTGTTGACCTGCCCGGAGCCGGGCAGGCGCGGCTGGCTTCAACGCCTACGATGGCTCTGCCGCCTGACCATGCTCGGCAGCGCGGGCGGGTATGTCCTGCTCGCTGCGCGGTCCTTTCGCCCAGACGCACTACCGATGGACACGACGACGCTCTCCACCATCACTCATGCCTGCAGGACCCTCGCGGCGATCAGCGCTGCCGCCGGCGCCCGGTATTGCGAGCTGCTCGCCCGGCGCCTGGGCGATCCGACACTGGGTAAGCATTTCCGCTGGATGAGAATCCTTTGCATCATCTTACTGGCGCTGGCGATCCTACCGTTGCTTCGGGCGCTCGGCATTTCCGGCGGCCTACTGAAGCCAAGGCCGCGTAGCTCGAGCCAGGCCACCCAAACCACAGAGCCAAGCCATACCACGCAGCCCTCGCCGACGAGCTGGAATGCCCGTCTCCCCTGCTTCGGCCTGCTCGTACTGCCCCTTAGCCTCTGGTCATTCTGGATGGCATGGCGCTTGTTCCGGCTGCTGCGCACGACGGGGGCTCGGTTGGAGGCCGAGTACATCCAAGCCCGGGGGCCGCCAGAACTTCTCTGATCGCGCCCGGTCAACGGATCCACCGGCCAAGTGATCAACGCCCGCGGTTGACAACGGTGTCCGGCGGGGAGAGGTAGATGTAGTATCCCGAGCCGTGCTGGCTGCGATCGTGTCGGTACCAGAAATGCTCATACGGTGAATGCCCGCGGCGGCTGCAGACGGTGGGGTTGACCAGCACGATCAGCCGGTTGTGCTAGGTTTGGCGCATGCCGGCGTCCATGGCGCCGTACTCCTGCCGGGCGCCCCGGCCGAGAGCCGCGACGTCGGCTTGGGGGCAGCGACCGGCCTGGGGTGCCTGCTTTTGCCCTTGCCCGTCGAGGCAGGCGCCGATATGGTGCGGCCGAAGCTTGGCCAGGAGAGGAATTGAGCAGAGCAGTGCGAAAAGGGGCCGCTGGAACCGCTTGCCTATTCTGCTGTGCTTTGCTTGCGGCCGGCTGCAACGGCCCCGAGCGACTTCATCCGGCGCATCAGATTCTCCAAGCCCCCGCCGAGACGATCAGCATCTACCAGCTCGCCGGCCGGCTGAAGCTGCGCCTGGCCGAGCAGAGCGAGCACCGCGCCACGCTGCGGGACAGCGCCAACGCCGTGACGATCTTCGCCGACCCGGGCGGAGCGGTCTTCCTCAACGGCGCCCGGCTCGCCCACCACGGACCGATCGTCAAAGTCAATGGAATGCTGTTCGTGCCCGGCTCGATCGCGCCGACGATCCGCCCGCTCCTCCGCCCGGCCCGTCCCGGCATTGCACGCCGCAGGCCGCCGCCGGTCAAACGGCCTTCCCTGGGCACGGTCGTTCTGGATCCCGGGCACGGGGGGCGAGACCCCGGCGCCATCGGCTGCAACGGGATGTTCGAGAAGGAATGCGTGCTGGCGGTGGCCCTCCTGGTCCGGCGGCAACTGTCGGTCTCCAACGTCAAAGTCATCATGACCCGCCGGGACGACCGCTTCATCTCGCTGGAACGGCGGGCCGAGATCGCCAACCAGGCCGGGCCGGACCTGTTCGTGTCCATCCACGCCGACTCGGCCCCCAGCCGGGCCGCCCACGGGCATACCCTGTATCTGGCCGGCGGGGCGTCGGGGGAGTCCAAGGCGCTCGCCCGCTGCATTGACCGGCGGCTGACTGAAAAACGCATCAGCTCGCGCGGCGTCCGCCGGGCCAACTTCCGCGTGCTGGTGCAGACGACGTGCCCGGCCGTGCTAGTGGAGATCGGATATCTCTCCAATGATTCCGAGGCACGCCGGCTGGCGACGGGCGGACACCGCCAGGACGTCGCGGACGCCATCGCCGGCGGCATCATCGACGCGCTGCGGCAATAGCGCGCATGCGCGAAATCCCAAGCAGCAAATCTCAAACACATCAAACCACGAGAGCGCGGACTCCGCGCCTATATGTTCGGTCCTTGCCGCAAGCGCGGCCGGCGCGCTCGGAGACACAGCGCTCTAGAGGTCAATGAAGACCTTCATCGTCTTCGGGCCGGCCTGGTCGATGTGCCGGTACGCGCCGAGAAAGTCCGCGAAGTCGAAGTGTCTGCTCACCAGCGGATCGGTGACGATCCTGCCGGCCTCGATTGCGGCCACGGCGCCTTCGTAATCTTCCTTCTTGTACATCAACGTGCCGATGAGCGTCAGTTCGTGGTCTTGCACGAGGGCGAGGTCCACCGTCGGCTTCTCGCCGAACACGCCCACGACGACGATCGTGCCGCCTTTGCTGACGTTCTCGACGGCCGCGGAGATCGCCTGCTCGGCGCCGGCGCACTCGAACGCCACGTCGAAGCCGTCCTTGCCGAAAACGCGCCCGGCGGCGGCGCCCAGCGATTCGGCGCCGGCGTTGGCGGTGCTGGCGATGCCGCAGCTTCGCGCCACCTCCAGTCGATACTCGCTCAAGTCTGTGATCAGCACGTTGGCCCCGGCGGCGCGGGCGGCTTGGGCGGTGAGGTTGCCGATCGGCCCGGCCCCCAGCACGGCCACGTTCCGCCCCACGACCTCGCCGGCGCGGCCGACGGCGTGAACGGCCACGGAAACCGGCTCGACCAGCGCCCCCTGCTCGAAGCTGAACGAGGCCGGCAGCGGGATGACCTTCTCAACCCCGGTCACGAACAGCTCTTGCGCCACTCCGTCTGCCTGAAAGCCCTGGACTTTGAGCTTCTCGCAGATGTGGTAGTCGCCGCGCCGGCACGGCCGGCAGGTGCCGCAGACGATCTGCGGCATGGCGGTGACCTTCTGCCCGGCCCGAAGGCCCGTCACGCCCGCCCCGACGGCCTCGACCACGGCGGCGAACTCGTGCCCCTGGATGACCGGATACGAGGTGTACGGGTGCCGACCGTGCCAGACGTGCACGTCCGAGCCGCAGATGCCGATCCGCTTGATCCGCAGTAGCACCTCGCCCGCGCCCGGGACGGGCGCATCGGCGGCGCGGAATTCAATTTTCCCCGGCGCGACCATGACGGCCTGCTTCATTGCGATTTCCTCCTCGCGACAATTCATTATTCTTCGGCGCGGCCGCCGGCACAACCCCGCCGCGGCGCAAAGAGATGCCCGCTTCGCCGCGCCGGCCACCCATTTTTGCCATATCGAAATGCAAATCGTAGAGTTTTCAAGGAAAAGCGTCAGCCTCCATCGACCGATGTAACGCCTGTTGATGTTCCGCCAACGGAGGATCCGTGGAGACGGTCAATGAAGTATCGCGTGCATTATTCCGTGGCAAACGAGCGCCGCACGGCCGAAGTTGAGGCCGGATCGCCCCACGAAGCCATCATCAAGTTTCGGCACACACGCAGCGACTACAACGATCGCCGGGGGCGACCTTCGCAAGTTCTCAGCGTCTCACCCGAGCCGAACCTGGAAGAACTCACGCGTTGAGTCGCCGCCGCCCGCCGTCCGTTAACCCGCCAGAAAAAATTCCGCGCTAGGCTGGTCACAGGAATGTTTGCCCGCCCGCCTGGCGCCCGCCTGGCGCCCGCCTGCCTTCCGGAAGTGGGCAGGGAGGTGGGCAGGTCCATTGTTCGAACATTGTTGCAGTCCGCTCAGGGCGCGCCCACGATGCCACAGGTCACCAGGAAGGCCAGCCAACCCAGGAAGATGAGGGCAAGAACGACGTAGGCCCACAGCGGGCGGGACGCGCTGCGGTCCGGAATTCCACTTACCACGTCCACCGGCTCGGGCGCGCGCGTTTCCGGACGAGGGCCCTTCTGCCGGGCTTGGCCGGACCGGGCGCGACTGCCTGAAGCTTTCCTCGCTCCGCGGGCCATCGGCGTTCCTATTCCTTGAGGATCTCCCCCGTCCCGAAGGCTTCGTCGAAGTCGAAGACGTCGCGGAAGTCTTCCAGGCTGTCCTCTTCGGTCTTGCCCATGAGTTCGTTCTCAACGAGCAGATACACCATGTTCCCGAAGTCCACGGTGGCGTGAATGCGCCACTTGGCCAGAACCGTCTTCGCCAGCAGTCCCCATCTTTCCATCGCCTCTTCGCGCAGGGCGTGGCAGAGCTGCTGGCCGGTAACGTGGCGAGGCCGGCCGGCCTTCCCGGCCTCGCCGTGAACCTCCTTCGCCGCCCGAGCCAGGCCCTCGTACAGGAAGGCGAACGCATCCAGCGGATACCGCCCATCCGCGCGAACGACTTCGAGCAGCAGCTTCTCGGGAGGCTTCTTTCCGGATTTCTCAGTCATTGCTTTCTGGGGAACAGCACGTCCGCCTTGACAACGGGCGTGCCGGGCTCGAGCCGGCCGAACCTGGCTCGCTCAGACAAGGCCGCCGGATCGGCCGCCGTCAGGCCGAGCTGGGCCAATCCCTCGCCGGCCTTTTCCGGCATGAACGGCTCCAGGCAGCTCAGCACGATTCTGACCACCTCGGCGCAGGTGTAAAGGATCGTTCCCAGCCGGTCGCGCCGGGCGGGGTCCTTGGCCAGCCGGAACGGCTCGGTGGCGTCGATGTAACGGTTCGCCCCCGTGGCCAGCGCCAACACGGCCCGCAGGTACTCGCTGAACTGACAGCCCGCCATGGCCGCGGGACCGTCCTCTTGCAGCCGCTTCAGCGGGCCCGCGATGGACGCATTCTCGGCCTCGCCCGCAAGCTCGCGGGTCAAGCCTTCCGGCGAGCCCGGCAGGACTTTCTGCTGCGTTGGGGGGATTCGGCCCTCGAAGTACCGCCCGATCATGTTGACCGTTCGGCTCAGGAGGTTGCCGACGTCGTTGGCCAGCTCGGTGTTGTACCGGCCCTTCACGGCCTCGCGCGAGAAGTCCCCGTCCAGCCCGAACGGCACCTCCCGCAGCAGAAAGTACCGCAGCACGTCGCGCGAGTACTCCGCGCAGAGCTCGGCGATGACCTCGCGCGAGACGAAGTTGCCCAGGCTCTTGGACATCTTCTTGCCCTCGGCAGTCCACCAGCCGTGGGCGAAGACGGTTCGCGGCAGCGGCAGGTCCAGCGCCAGCAGCATGCAAGGCCAGTACACCGCGTGGAACCAGAGGATGTCCTTGCCGATCAGTTGCACGTCCGCCGGCCAATACTTCCAGCGGGCGCCGTCCTCGCCGTCGCCGACCGGCGGATGGCCCAGGGCGGTAATGTAATTGCTCAGGGCGTCGATCCAGACGTAGACGCGGTGATCCGCGTCGTTGGGCATCTCGATGCCCCAGCTCAGCGTACAGCGGGAGATGCTCAAATCGCCCACGCCGGCGGCGATCTTGCTGACGACCTCGTTTAGCCGCGACTCCGGCCGGATGAACTCCGGGTGGGCCTCGACGTGGCGCAGCAGCTTGTCGGTCCATTGGCTCAGGCGGAAGAAGTAGCTCGGCTCGGTATACCGCACCAGGGGCTTCCCGGAAATCGGCGATTTGTAATCGTTCTCGCGGGCGGCGGTCTCGGTGACGAACTCTTCCTGCCCCTGGTCGTACCAGCCCTCGTACTTGCCCAGGTAGATCTGCCCGCGCTTCTCCAGCATCTTGATGATTTTCTGGACGCGTTTCGTGTGTCGCGGCTCGGTGGTGCGGATGAAGTCGTCGTAGGCGATGTTGAGATCGCGCCAGAGGTTTCGGTAGTGCACGACGAACTCGTCGCAGTGCTGCTGCGGATCGACGCCCCGCTCAGCCGCGGCCGCGGCCACCTTCGAGGCGTTCTCGTCCGTGCCCGTGAGGAAGTGCACGTCGCGGCCCATGGCGCGGTGGTAGCGGGCCAGCACGTCGGCCGCGACGGTCGTGTAGGCGTGACCGATGTGCGGAGAGTCGTTCACGTAATAAATCGGCGTCGTGATGTAGAACTTCTCGGCCATGCTCTCGCCACCTCGCTGATACGATCCGCTTCACAGCATCGCCGCCGGCGGGCAAATGTCAAGACTCGGAGAAGCTCAGCCGCCCATCGGGCACGCTCAGCTTCGGCGCCGAGCGCCGAGGCCGGCGGCAGGGCGAGATTCCCCTGTGCAACCTACGACGGAGAAGGCGGTCTTCGGGTCGCATACTCCCCACGGACCCGCCTGGGGCGAAAGGTCGAGGTGAAGAAGGTCGCGGCCGCCGGCAAGTCAGCGGCCCGCTCGGGCGGATTCTCCCTATGGCTGCGGTCCGGGCCCGGAGGGCTTGCTGCCGCCGGGTCTTTTCCTTCGTCTGCGGCGGCGCTTCTTGCCGGGGCTATTGCCGGCCGACTGTGCCTGCGGCGGCTTGCCGGAGGGCGGCGTCGCCGGCTGCGAGGACGCCGAGGGCGCTTCACGGCGCTGGCCCCTGTTCTTTCGCGGGCGCCGGCGGCGACGACGCCCGGACGACTTGCCGGCGGAGGCGGGTTGCTCCGCGCTGCGCCCGCCTTCCGGCGGACCGGCCTCCTCGGGCGCATCCGGCTCGGCCGAACCGGAATCGCCCGTCGGCTCCCACTCCTCGACCGGCTGCGGCGGCTTCTTCGCCATCGCCGCGGCCGCGGCCCTGCGCTCAGCGAGCGTCGGCGGCCCGGTCGGCTCGGGAACGTCGCGCTCGACGATGTCCTCATTGGCGACGACGACCTGCGCCTGGTCCGGCAGCCCCAGGCGAACCAGTTGCGCGAGGATCTGCACCTCCAGGACCTTGCCCACCACGCCGTCGCCGGTGCGGATCCAGGTTTTCTTTTTCGGCAGCCTGGCCTGCAACTCCTCGTACGTTCGATCTTCGTACCGAAGGCAGCACATCAGCCGGCCGCAACGACCGGAGATCTTGGCCGGGTCCAACGTCGCCTTCTGCGACTTGGCCATCCGCATCGAGACCGGTTTGAGCAGCTTGAGAAACTTCTGGCAGCAGCACTGTCGGCCGCAACGCTCGTAGTCGGCGAGCAGCCGGGCCTCGTCTCGCGCCCCCACCTGCCGCATCTCTATCCGCGTGTGGTAGCGCTCAGCCAGCTCCCGGACCAGCTCCCGGAAGTCCACGCGCTGCTCGGCCACGAAGTAGAAGACGATGCGCTCGCCGCCCAACAGGTGCTCGACGAAGATCAGCTTCATCTCCAGGCGGAGCTGCCCGATCCGCTGGCGGCAGAAGGCGGCCTCTTCGCTGGCGGAGTGGTCAAGGTGCTGCTGATCGTTGAGGTCCTGGGCGGTGGCGACGCGCAGAATTCTTCCGCCGCGGCTGAGGGGATATTCCCGCCCGCTGGCCTGGAGGTACCTGCCGAGTGATTCGTCGCTAATAGACCACGGCCCCGACTCGCCGCCCAGGTGAATCAGCACCTGAGCCAGTTCGGCCCCGCGCTCGCTTCGAACCACCACTCTCGAGCCCGTCGGCGGCGGATCCATCTCATGGCCGAATATTCCTATATGCCCCATCCGGCCGTACCGCGCCACGACGCACCGCCCCTCTCGATCGCCCTCTCCCAGTTCCACGGGAGACCCCAAAGATGACTCGGCTTGGTCCGACATCAAAAGCTTCCCTAAAATTCTTCCAAAGGTGATTATATCACGCCCCGCCGAGACAACCCAAGCGGCTTCTGCCCCGCCGGCGGCCCCACCGGCGTCGGCCCGCGGCGAAAGTGCAATTACGAAAGAATCGCTCGCCGTCTGGCCGATAGCTCAATAGGATCATCGGTCACGCAGACCAAAGGAGTGAGGATGCCTCGCGTGTGGGTGGTGTATGTGGCTGCGCTTGCCCTATTGGCTCTCGCCGGCTGCCAGACCGGCGCCCGTGTGGTCGTTCCGGACTTGCCGTCCGATTCGATCTTCGTTGGCCGGCCCGCGCGGCCCGCGCCGAAGGTCAAGCTTACGAAGGCGCCCCCGCCGAGAGCCTCCGGGAGCGTGCCGCGCTCGTGGATTCCGGGCGTGTATGAGCGCCCGTGGCGATGGATCGTGATTCACCACAGCGCCAGCGACGCGGGCTCGGCCGAAATCTTCGACCGCTGGCACCGGGCGAGGGGATGGGATGAGCTGGGCTACCATTTCGTCATCACCAACGGACACGGGGGCAGGGACGGGCAGGTCGAGGTCGGCTCCCGATGGCGCAAGCAGAAGTGGGGCGCCCACTGCGGCGGAACCCCCCACAACGACTACAACAACTACGGCATCGGCGTCTGCCTGGTCGGGGACTTCAGCGAGAAACTGCCGTCCCAGGCCCAACTGCGGTCGCTGAAGAAGCTGGTGACTTTTCTGGCCCGGCGGTACGCGATCGATCCCCTGCACGTAATCGGTCACCGGGACGCCCCCAACGCCGCGACGGCGTGTCCGGGCGATGCCCTGCACCGCTACATCAGAACAGACCTTCGCCCGTCGCTGCGGCAAATGGCGAGCCGTTAAGGCCGATCCGCTCAAACCAACGCATGGAGCAAGCTGCAACTGGCCCGTTTCGCGATCGGTCGCGTGCTCGCCGAAGTGACGCCCTTACGGCCTATTCGTATTCCTTCGGATTTACCCCCGGTCTTGATGACGGCTTGGTGGTGGGCCCGGCCACGGGCAGCCCGGTCGCCGGCAGCGACTCTGCCGAATCGCCAGTCTTCGGCGATTCCTGGACGTCCGGCTTGGTGGGCTTGGGCTTGACCGGCTTAACCACCTCAACCTTGGGGGCAGGCACGGTGGTCGGGGTTAGCACGACGACCGAGATCGTCTCGGCCGTCGCGGCCGGCTGGGTGGTAACAGCCGGCTGGGTGGTAGCCGCCGGCCGGGTGGTGGCAGCGGGTCGAGTGGTGGCAGCGGGTCGGGTGGTGGGACCCGGCCGGGTCGTGGTGGGGCGCGGGTGAGGCGCGGGAGTCTTCAGCACGACGATCTGCTCGACCTCGACGACGTACAAGCCGCTGCCGGCATCGAGCTGCGGAGTGCCAACGACGCCGACGTACGACCCCTCGTATTTGTCAAGCTCCACCACGCCCGTGGTACACTGAAGGTAGGCGTGGATCAGCGCCCTGTCAGGATCGCGCAGGACGTAGCGCTTGGGCCCGGTCGCCCCGCCGCGGAAAAGGCCGCTGGGGGCCAGCACGCCCTCCACCGCGTACACCCTTCGCCGCCGGACCTTGGGGATTTCCGCCTGGATCTTTTCGCGTTCGGCCGCCCATTTCGCCCGCGTGGTCTCTGTCTCGCGGATAAGCTGCTCGACGATCTTGGCATCGGCGGCCTGGGCAATCTCGTCCTGGAGATACTGCAACCGGGCCTTCACCCAGGGCATCAGCGGGCTGTCGGGGGAGACTTCGATCGCCTTGTACTTGTCCACCAGGGCCGCCAGATTCCTCTGGGCCGCGGGCTTCTCGAACTCTTTGTTCAGCTCCCGCTCGGCCGCCTGGAACTGCGCCCGCTCCTCGGCCAGCACGTCCATGACGGGGGCAGGCAGGACGACGGTCGTGGTCGGCGTGGTCGGCGGCGCTGCCGGCTGTGTGGGCATGGTGGTGAGCGACTCGGCCCCGGATGCCTTGACGTAGTCGGCGGCGATCCACAGGTGCACGCCCGCCAGCGGCACGATCTTGTAGAAATCGCCCAGCTCGCCCAGGATGGTGACCTTGTCTCCGACGTTGAGGCGTCCCTGAATTCTGTCGGTTCGAGCGGGCGTGACCGCGCTGCCGGCGCGGACGCGGACATGGGTACCGGTGACGGTGCCCTCGTTGCCGTCGCGCCGAACGTAGTCCTTGGAGATCAGGCTGAAGCAGATCCGCGGCGGACGCACCTCGACCCAGCCGTTCGCCTCGCCGACCACCCGCACCTTGGCGGGATACGACAGCTTCGCGCAGGCATAGTAGGCCTGCCCCGGACCGGAGCGGACGTAAACGTCCTTGCCGGCAACCACGCCCGTGTACGGGAACTTTGACACTGCGATGGTCTGGGCCAAGAGCCCGGCGGCCACCAGGACCACCAATGTTCCAAAGACCGTTCTCGAGAACATGATCAGCTCCTTCGTGCCAATCAAACCGACTTCCACAGCCCTCCCTAGCACGCCTCCGGGGCCATGTCAACTCCGCTGCCGCCGGGCATTTGGCCGGCCGGACAGTTCGCCGGCTTCGGCGAAGCACGCTTGCCTGCCGCCGCCCACGCCGGATATAGTGATCTCCGTGGGTGAGCCCTCGCACAACGCAGAGAGAAAGATCAACATTCACGCCCCCTGGCGAATCGAATACATCCGCACCCTCGACGATCGGCAGGACGGGTGCTTCCTCTGCCGCGCCCGCGACGAGACCGACCGGGAGGAGGACAACCTCCTGCTCTGGCGGACCGGCAAGTGCCTGGTGGTGATGAACAAATTCCCTTACACCGGCGGGCACCTGCTGATCGCCCCGTCCGAGCACGTCGGCTCCATGGACCACCTCGACGGGGAGGTGATGCGGGAGTTGATGGAACTCACGCGCGACTGCCTGAAGCTGCTGAGCCGCACCATCCGCGCCGGGGGCTTCAACATCGGCATCAACATCGGGCGCTGTGCCGGGGCGGGGCTGCCGGATCACCTGCACCTGCACGTCGTGCCGCGATGGAGCGGCGACACGAACTTCATGGCCGTGCTCGGGGACGTGCGGATTATTCCTCAAAGCCTGAAAGACTTGCGCCGACAACTGCTCCGGGCCGGCCAGGAACTGAAACTGCCGAGCGCAGTGTATGGCCGATGAGATTTCAAGAGACCCTCTCGCCGGTCAGGAAAGCCAACTGATCGGCTGCGCCCTGCGCGTGGCCGACAGCGGCGGCCGGAAGCACCCCGAGGCCGAGCACCCCTACCGAAGCTGCTACCAGCGCGACCGCGACCGGATCATACACTGCTCCGCCTTCCGCCGGCTGGACTACAAGACGCAGGTCTTCGTCCCGCACGAGGACGACCATCACCGCACGCGGCTGACCCACACCCTGGAGGTCGCCCAGATCGGCCGGACCCTGGCGCGGGCGATCGGCGCCAACGAAGACGTGGCCGAGGCGGTCGCGCTGGCGCACGACCTGGGGCACCCGCCCTTCGGCCATGCCGGCGAGGCGGCCCTGGATAAGCTGATGGCCGATCACGGGCGCTTCGAGCACAACCTTCAGACGCTGCGGGTGGTGGACTACCTGGAGCGGCCCTACCCCGACTTTCACGGCCTGAACCTGACAAACGCCGTCCGCTGCTGCCTGGAGCGGCGCGGGAGGCGACCGGACGGGCCGGCGGCCGCGGCCGCCGACAACGCCCCCCAGGCGCCGCTGGAGGGCCAATTGGTCGAGCTGGCCGACGACATTGCCTACACCTCGGCCGACCTGTACGACGCCCTGGCGGCGGGGTGGATCGACCTCGACCAGCTCGGCGAGCTGCCGCTGTGGCGGCGGGCGTGGGAGATGGCGGCGGCGGCGATGCCGTCGGCCCACACGATCCACAAACGCATCCGGGCCTGCCGCAACGTCCTGGCCGTCGCCTGCGACGACGTGATCGACCAGACGCGCCGGCAGATCGGGGAGATGCGGCTCGCCTCCCCGGCCGACGTGCAGTCGGCGGCTCGACGATGCGCCGCCTTCAGCCCCGAGCTGGCGCCGCAGGTCGACCAAATGGGGCGGTTCCTGCTGGAGAAAGTCTACCGCCACCCGGTCGCGCTGGGCCACGACGCCGAGGCGGGGCGGATCATCGCCGACCTGTTCGGGGCGTATCTGGCCTCGCCGTCACTGCTGCCCGCCCGCTATCGCCGCCGGATCGACAGCGAAGGGCCCCACCGCGTCGCCTGCGACTACATCGCCGGCATGACCGACCGCTTTTGCCGAAAGGAACTTGCCCGCATAGCCGCGGACCGGCCATAGCCGGCGAGGCGGCCCTGGATAAGCTGATGGCCGATCACGGGCGCTTCGAGCACAACCTTCAGACGCTGCGGGTGGTGGACTACCTGGAGCGGCCCTACCCCGACTTTCACGGCCTGAACCTGACAAACGCCGTCCGCTGCTGCCTGGAGCGGCGCGGGAGGCGACCGGACGGGCCGGCGGCCGCGGCCGCCGACAACGCCCCCCAGGCGCCGCTGGAGGGCCAATTGGTCGAGCTGGCCGACGACATTGCCTACACCTCGGCCGACCTGTACGACGCCCTGGCGGCGGGGTGGATCGACCTCGACCAGCTCGGCGAGCTGCCGCTGTGGCGGCGGGCGTGGGAGATGGCGGCGGCGGCGATGCCGTCGGCCCACACGATCCACAAACGCATCCGGGCCTGCCGCAACGTCCTGGCCGTCGCCTGCGACGACGTGATCGACCAGACGCGCCGGCAGATCGGGGAGATGCGGCTCGCCTCCCCGGCCGACGTGCAGTCGGCGGCTCGACGATGCGCCGCCTTCAGCCCCGAGCTGGCGCCGCAGGTCGACCAAATGGGGCGGTTCCTGCTGGAGAAAGTCTACCGCCACCCGGTCGCGCTGGGCCACGACGCCGAGGCGGGGCGGATCATCGCCGACCTGTTCGGGGCGTATCTGGCCTCGCCGTCACTGCTGCCCGCCCGCTATCGCCGCCGGATCGACAGCGAAGGGCCCCACCGCGTCGCCTGCGACTACATCGCCGGCATGACCGACCGCTTTTGCCGAAAGGAACTTGCCCGCATAGCCGCGGACCGGCCATAGCCGGCACGCCCGAGCCCGCGCAAAAGAACGCGGCGGCCCATGACGGACCGCCGCGGAAGACGTCGCTGCCGGCCAAGCCGGCTTATTCGGATTTCTTCTCGCCGCCTTCTTCCTCGCCAGGCTCTTCCTCGGCCGGCGCTTCTTCGGCCGGCGCTTCTTCGGCGGGCGCTTCTTCGGCCGGTTGCTCCTCGGGGGGCGCTTCGGCCTCTTCGATCTCTTCAACGTAGACGTCGTCCAGGTCCGTGGCGTCGACCTTCTGACGCAGGATGAAGTAGATGTTCGTGGCGGCCGAGAAGACAAAGCACGCCAGGAACGCCAACACCACCGCGCTGACCAGATACACCCACAACATCAGGATCGTCGCAGCGACCGCCTCGGAGCCGTTCATGGCCTCCCACTGCATCGGCCCATGGAACTGGCTGAAGGTCGGCTGGGCCCACATGACGTCCAGCTTGCCGCCCCCGGTGGCGTACTCCGGCCGGGCGTCGGCCCGCATCCACCATCCCGCCCAGTGATGAACCGTCCGCAGCGAGATGAAGGCGAACAGCCGCACGAACAGGTAGCAGATCGTCCCGTATACCGCCGCCGCCAGCCAGTAAAACCCGTAGCGGAACGGCCGGGCGAAGACGTAGCTGAAGGACCGGCTCAAGGCGTCGAAGCCGTCGGAGCCCTCCACCGCGATGGTCGGCCACATCAGCGGCGACCCGCCGACCAGGCCGATCGTCAGGAACGCGCAGATCAGCCCGGCCAGCAACGGCAGGAAGAACAGGAGGGCGAACAGCCACTCGCCCACCCATGGAATGGCCCCGACCAGGCCGGCCAGGGCGATGCAGAAGCCCAGGAATATGATGAATCCGAGCGGCAGCAGCGGCGCCCCGAAGAAGCTCAGGAACTTGGAAAGGCTGAACTTCACCGCCGCCACCATCGAGATCTTTTCCTCGCGAGCGGCGTGCAAGGCGGCAATGCGGCAGATCGCCCCGCCCAGCAGCGCCCACAGCGCCAGGGCAACCACAACGTAGATGATCGTATACACCGGGTACATCCAGAACATCCAGGATACGCCCCAGGCCATCAGCATCAGCCAAGCCAGCAGCCCGTACCTCTCCGGATCCTGGACGGCCCCGGCCTCGACGAAGTCGGGCCGATTCTGCCTGGCCCGCGCGCCGTATCCGACCGGCGTCATCGAGCCGTGATTCCGATACAGAAGCCCGACCCCGGCCGTGAACCGTGCCCGCGTCACCGCGGAGAAGGCATTGGCAAGGCAATACCCCTGCCAATCCAGGAAGCTGGCGAAGATCCGCCCCCCCCGGATCCCGCTCAGACTGGCCTTGCGCTGGATATATTCGGTCAGCGCGGTCCGCTTACCCGCCAGCAGGACCTCCTTGGCCTCTTCCTTCTTCTCCTCCCGGGTTTTGGCGGCCGCATCCTCCTTTCCAATCTGCTTTACCCGCTCCGAGTAGGCCTTATCGGCGTCCTCGACGGCGGCTTCGTAAGCCTTGCGGCTGCCTTCGCCGACCAGCTCGAAGACCTCCTCAAAGTCCTTCTTGGCCGTCATCCCCTCCTCCAGCTTCACGAAGTCCGTGAGCTGCCCAACCATTCCCTGCAACGCGAAGACTCGGGTTTCCTCGCGCCAAGTCTTTTTGGCTTCCAGGAATGCGCTCCGGCTGGGGGCAGTCCACAGGGCCCAGGCCTCGTTCCTCGGCACACGGTTGGTCTCGGAGGCGCCCGACCATATCGGGTCCATGACGACCCGCCCTATGGCCCAGGTCAGGGCGATCGCCAGCAAGGCCAGCAGCAGCTTGCTGGGATGGACCGCCATTTTGAAGCTCTTGAAGATCTGAGGAAAACTGAAGACCTCGTTCCAGCTAACCTTTCGCAACGCCTGCTGTTCGTCGGCCATGACAATTCCTTTCGATTGCGATTCAGCCGGCCGGGGAGCCCGCTCCTCATAACAAGCCCCACGCCACCCCTCGATGTTGGCGGAGGCAAGCCACCTTATGATCGCCGCGAATTATAGCCTTTCTCGGACGGCATGCAATCAATTTTCGAATGAAAGTCGCCGCCGGACAGACACCTAAGTACTACAACGCCACGAAGGCTCAAGAGAATCTATGCCGCAAGCCGGTGGCGTCTTCCAGGAACCCGATTCCTGGAAGGAGACAAGGCGTGGACGCCAACACGATTCTCAAGGTTAGCAGCCCGTGGAGAAAGGCCTCTTGAGACGCACGGTATGGTAATCCTTGAAGCGGTCAAGGAGGACGCGCACGTGGCGATGGGCAAGCGGGCGAGGGAACGGCAGCCGGAGCTGTGGGTGGCGGTAACCGAGATGCCCCAGGCCCCGGGGCATCCTTTCTGTCGGAAGCTGAATGGACTGCCGGGAGAGCACGGCTTCGACGGGTTTGTGGAGGGGGCCGTGTCAGCCGTTCTGCCACGATTGACCGGCCCGGCCGAGCATTCCGCCTGGGGTGTACTTCCGCATGCTGCTGATCGGCTACTTCGAGGGGATCGACTCGGAGCGTGGGATCGCCTGGGGTTGCACGGATAGTCTGACGCTTCGGGAGTTCCCGGGCTGCGGCCTGAAGGAATCGACCCCCGACCATTGCAGCCTGAGCAGGATCCGTCAGCGTCTGGCCGTGGAGACGCACGAGGAGGTCTTCACCTGGGTTCTCAAGCGTCTGGCCGAGACGGGCCTGAACCTCCGCGGCCTCTCGGCACACGTCCTGCCCGGGAAGTTCACGCTCTACCTCGCCCTGCACTCCGCCGCCGAGGCCAACAAGGCCGTGAAGGCGATGTGACGGCGCCGCTTTCGCGCCTGTTTGCCCCGAGCGCTGCTGGCCCTCACCCTCAGGGGCGAACGGAGTGGAGCAAGACCCACGCCGTTGGCAAGGCTTTCGGTTGTCGGGTAGCCGACGCGGGAGTATAATCTATCTGTGCCCACGGCCTTCAGAGCAAAGGGCTACCGGTTCTTCTTTTTCAGCTTGGAAGGATCGGAACGCCTCCACGTTCACGTCGAGAAGGCGGGGGCGTACGCCAAGTTTTGGCTGGAGCCGGTGTCGCTGGCAAGAAACCGGGGCTTCCGCAGCCACGAGTTGACCGAGATCAGGAAACTCGTCGAGGCGAACCGGGCGATGCTTGAGGAGAAGTGGGATGAGCATCTCGGACATTAGGATAGAGCCGCTCGCCACGAGCGTGTCTTTCTCTGCCGATTCCCTCACTGTGGTTCTGGCCGACGGGCGTGAGATCACTGCGCCCCTGGAGTGGTTCCCGCGTCTCCGCGACGCCGACAATGAGCAGCGGCAGCAGTGGCGCCTGATCGGCGGCGGCGTGGGGATTCATTGGGAGGCCGTTGACGAAGATATCTCCGTCGAAAGCCTGCTGTCCTTGGGATGACGGGTCGCCGGGGCCTGATCGCCCACGTCCTCGGCGGGAAGTTCACACTCTACCTCGCCCTGGACCCCGCCGCCGAGGCCAACAAGGCCGTAAAGCCGATGTGGCGACGGCTCCCCCGCGCAACGTAGGGCGGGTACGCCTGCCCGCGGAGCCGTAGGGCAGGGAGACTTCCCTGCCCAATGCGCCCGGATGTTGGCTTCCGTGCCGGGCGCTCACGCAGACAAGGCGGGTGGCAGGCATTTTCCCCACCCTTTGAAGAGAGTCTTCACTTCATCTTCCCTTGGGTTACCTCAAGACCGTCTCTGTAGACGAAGGGTATCGTGTAACTTTTCGAGCCGTTGCGCTTCACCTCCAGGCTCAGAACACCAACCGACACTAGGTCATCGACGACAGATTGCCAGTTCGTTCCGAGAATTGCGCCCATTGCACTTGCAGTGTACTCCGCCTTGCCCTTGACGAACTTCTTAATGAACGTCCACAGGTGCGGGAACTCTGCTTCCAGGTACGTCTCCCGCTTACGCTTTGAAAGTTCTTTCAGCCCGTATCGGATAGCTGCAGCTCCGATTATTTCAGCAGAGGTGCCCGACGGGTTAGCGTTGAAATCGTCCTGCTGGCGCTGCTTCGCCTTGGTGAGCAAATCTATGACGTCGCGCGGGGTGACAACTCCCTTTCCGTCTTGGGTGTGGGTGTAGATCCAGCGCAGCGTGGGGCTCTGGCGTGACCCACGGTGAACTGTCTTCGGGAAGACTCGGTAGAAGAGCTCCTCGCGGTAGGCTTGATTAGCCTCCAGTCGTGCTGTCTCAACGCTCAGGTACGAGGCTAAATCGCGGCACGCGAATAGTCTCTTTACAATCATCGTCAAGATTTGGTTTTCGGACCATTTCAGGGTGTCAGCCTGCCTCGCCGTGACGTGCGTCAGGGCGGTAAATCCGTTCCCTTCGGCAACTATTTGCTCAAGTATGTCATCGCGCAAGAATACTTTGACTCTTATCTGCTTCGATTCAAATATGCGCAGTGTCCTGAGAAGAGCGCGGAGGGCACGGGTCTCAACAGCGGAACGACGTGGGAATATCTCGTCCAAGCGATCGATCATCAGCCAAAGATTGAGGTCAGCCTTCCTTAGCACCGACTCGAGGGTATCACGTATGCCGCCGACGTGTCTCGGCAAGACGGCACTTGTCTGATCTGTCCTTGATGTATCCTCGGTGGTGACCGGTTTCCCGAACATATCAAGCTCGAGGGTTCCACCGTTATCCGGGAATGTGTAACGGACGATGGGCCTGAAGCTTCTTACGACCGCAATGGCCCACTCCAAGACTCCTCGAAGGTTTCGTGGCTTCTCAAACTCTGGTATTCTGGCCAGCTGGCAGGCGTTACGAAAATTGGAAAGCTCCTCGTCGCAGCCTTGCAGATACCGACTGTATCGAGGACGCTTCACAAAGTGCTCGTGGGCAAGTGAGATCAGGTAAACGCACCAGAAGTCGAGGAAGTCCTCCTCAGTCATAGTTTCAAACTCGTCGCTGAACGCGTGAAAGATCTCGTCACCCGCGCGCTGGACGCCATGGGCGAGTATGACTTTCTTACGCTCGAGTAGCATCTCCGGCAGGAAATCGACAAATATGCGGTAGAGCGCGCTTTTCCCGGATCCTTTTGTGCCGGGAATCAGGTCCACTCTGTCCTCCAAGAGGTCGGTGAAAACCGAGGTTTCGACACGAGCGTTCTCTAGGAGGGTGTCTTGCTCCGCGACGGATGAACCCAAGTCAAGTGCTCTTAGGATCCGCGCTAGCGTGTCGTTGCTGTGGGGCATTGCCGCGTTTCGTCCCTGTCGTCAGGAAATGCTGACATGTAGTTTCAACAGAGCATCTTCCCTAATATGCGCGCGGAAGGCAAGGATCTTCTGTGCAAGTCTTCGTGGGTGGACTGCGTAAGAAACCAGAGGCCTGTCTGCTAAGAGCGGGAGTTCTATAGACCGGAACCTGGACGAGGCTGCGGATCGTAGCGCCTATGGAACGCGCTAAGGTTCACTGGCTCAGTCGGCCGACGAGGGGGAATTGTTGGAGGAACTCCGGGCCGTGGGGGGCGCGGGCGAGGTCGTTCGTCAGGTCTCTGCCGGCGCGGTGTCCGCCCTGGTGGGCCCCGGCCTTCCACAGGAAGCTCTCGCTGACGTCGTACACGTTTCCGTCGTAGGCGACGTACGCCGGCCGGCCGTCGGCGCCGTCGAAGCCGGCAAGCTCCTCGGGCGTGAAGAGCTTCATCGCGGCCTCCCCTTGCCCGCGCGGCGGGTGCCCGCCCTACATTCCGCGGGCAAGCATGCCCCCCTACGTTCCGCGGGTAAGGTTGGCGGGGCGGTAGCCCCGCCCTACATTCCGCGGGCAAGCACCAGCCTGCTTGCGCTAGCTGGCGGGTGCCCGCCCTACACGTGCAGGAACTTGGAGACGAAGGGCGACTCGCCCACCGTCCGCCGGCGGAAGTGCCCCGACGGGCCGTGGGCCAGGAACTCGGCAAACCACGCCTCGTGCTCGATCTCCTCGTGCAAAATCGCCAGCGCCAGATCGTACGTGCGGTGGTCCTTGCCGGCCGTGACGTTGCAGACGTGGGTGTAGCCGCGGACGGCGCACTGCTCGGCCTTCAGCAGCACTTCCAGCACCGCCTTGACGTCGGTGGGGTCCTTCGGCAGCGACGCCGGCGGGCAGGCGGACATGTCGTGAAACACCTTCATGTCCTCCGGCAGCTTGCCGCCCAGCTCGTAGATCCGCGGCACCAGCGCCTCGAAGTGGTTGCGGTCCTCCACGCGGGCGTCCTCGGCGATCTCCTTGAGGCCCTCGCCTTCCAGCCCGATCAGGTTCACCCGCAAAACGGTATAATAGTAGTACGTGGTCAGCTCGGCCGCGGCGTTGCGGACCAGCAGGTCCAGCAGCTCGTCCACGTTCACGCCCGCCTTCTCAACCATCTCCCTGGACACCAGTTTCATTTTTCCTGCTCCTTTCGAAATGCTTTCCTGCCTCGGCCGGGCGGCGCCCGCGCAGTCGCCGGCCGGGTCGAGGTCCTGCCAGGAGTTCTGCCCACGTGCCCGCGGACGTGCACTCCGTGCAATTGTATGCACATGAGTCGGTTTTGTCAACCTGCCGGCGGCCCGCCCGCCGCGCCGGCCGGGGCGGGCGGCGAGGGGCGGGGGCAAAGCTTTGGAAAGACGGTGGGAATGTCTGGCCTTGGCCGGCTAAGATGTTAACATTACCGCCCCGGCCGGGTGGCTGGGCCGGCCCCCGGCGGATGGAGGCCTGCGACCTTGGCCTGATTTCGGAGGCAGTTCATGCGCGGCTTTCTGCTGACGGTGACGGTGGCTCTGACGGTAACGGCAGTTCTCGCGGTGGCGGCCGCGGGCGGCGACTGGGCACAGTTCCTGGGTCCGAACCGCAACGGCATCGCCCCCGAGGCGGTCAAGCTGGCCCGCCCCTGGCCGGAAGGCGGGCCGAAGGTCCTGTGGAAGGTCGACCTGGGCGTCGGCTTCGGCGGGCCGAGCATCCGCGACGGAAAGGTCTACATCCTGGACCGCGTCGACGACGCCCAGGACGTCCTCCGCTGCCTGGACCTGGCCAGCGGCAAGGAGCAGTGGAACTTCGCCTACGACGCCCCCGGCAAGCTCGACTATAACGGCTCGCGGGCCACGCCGACGGTGGACCAGAAGTACATCTTCACCATCGGCCCGTTCGGGCACTTCCACTGCATCGACAGAACCACGCACAAGCCGCTCTGGCGGAAACACCTGCTGGCCGACTTCGGCGGCAAGCGGCCGAACTGGGGCGTTTCCCAGTCGCCGCTGCTGCATGAGGACTCGGTGATCGTGGCCCCGCTAAGCGGGTCGGTGGGCGTGGCCGCGTTCGAGAAGGCCACCGGCAAGCTGCTGTGGAAGTCGCGCCCCTTCGGGCCGATGGCGTACACCTCGCCCGCGTTGACCACCATCGGCGGCGTCGAGCAGGTGGTCATGGTCGGCAACCGCCGCGTGGCGGGCGTGGACGCCAACAGCGGCGAGCTGCTGTGGAGCTACGGCGGCTACCGCTGCTCGATTCCCATCCCCTCGCCCACCTTCATCGGCGACGGGCGGATCTTCCTCACCGGCGGCTACAACGCCGGCAGCGCCATGATCAAGGTGCGGAAGAGCGACGGCAAGTTCGCCGTCGAGCAGCTCTTCAAGGTGCCCGAGCATGGCGCCCAGCTTCACAACGCCCTGCTGTACCGCGAGCACTTGTACATCAACTGCAACACCAACTCCAAGGCGGACGGGCTGATGTGCATGGACCTGGACGGCAAGGTGAAGTGGAAGACCGGCCGGCGGCCCCACTTCGAGCGGGGCAGCCTCATCCTGGCCGACGGGCTTCTGCTGGTCGTGCACGGCCGCGGCGGCACGCTGCACATGGTCCAGCCCGACCCCGCCGGCTACAAGGAGATCGCCCAGACCAAAATCCTCTCCGGGCGGAACATCTGGGCCCCGATGGCGCTGGCCGACGGCAAGCTCGTCCTCCGCGACCAGCGACAGATGAAGTGCCTCCTCGTCGGGCCGAAGGAGTGATCGGGATTTCCGCGCCCGGCGGGCCGGCCGCTTACCTGACCGGTCCTATTTGCCCTTGGGCGGCCCGGCCGTCCAGATGGGGTCTTTCCCGAGGGCCTTCCTGGGCGCGTCGGCGTCGGTGAAGGGGTCGAAGACCAGCTTGCCGTCGTAGCAGATGACGTCGTCGACGAGGAGCTGCACGTCCTTGCTGGCGGCCCCCTCGGCCGGCTGGACGACCATGTAAATATTGGCCATGAACCAGCCGTTCTGGGCCTTCTTGGTCGGGTCCTTCGGGTCGGCCAGCTCGCCGATGGGCACCTCGAAGCTCTGCCACTTGCCCTGCTTGAAGCCGGTGAAGGTCTTCTCGTAGTAGACTTTGTCGCCCTGGTTGCGGCTGTAGATGCGCAGGTCCTTGACCTTGTCGACGTACAGCCGGCAGCGGAACTTGCTGTCGCGGTTGAGGAAGGCGCCGTGGCGGATGAGCTTGAGCTGGCGCGCGCCGTCGTCGCGCATGAGCGAGTTGTCCAGGGCGAAGTCGCTGCCGTCGTAGGTGTTCTTCGTCGTCAGCCGCCCGCGCCAGCCGTGGCGGTCGCCGCGCTCGAAGTCGTTCCAGAAGTTCACGCCCCAATACGCCCAATCCCACGCCGCGGCCGACCAGTCCAACTCGCCGGTCTCCACGGCCGGGGCGACCTCCGGCAGCGGCACTCCGCAGCGCATGCGGATTTCGCGCATCAGCGGCCAGTGCTTCCGGCCGGTGTCGATTTCGGCGGCGAGCCGGTCGGGGGCGAACGTGAAGTTGCGCTGGCGGCGGTAGACATAGCGGCCGTCGACCTGGTCGAAGACGTAGGCGACGTACAGCGGATTGGCCTTCAGAACCTCGCGGTTGGCCAGGCGGAGGCGGACGGTGTTGTCCCCTTTCAGCAAAGCCGGCAGCACCATGAAGTTGTGATGAAACGCCCCGATCGCCCGGAAGCTCTCCAGCGGATAGCGTCAAGAGTCTTGTGTAAGTTCCGGCAGCAGGTGCCATCGAGCGAG